>NZTP01000062.1 GCA_002696485.1 Altibacter sp.
AGGGACGATTAGCGGTGAATTTTGAAAATTTGAATTTTCAGAATTAATTGCCGTCGTAAAAAGATAACTTCCGGTTTGTTCTATTAAAAATGGTTTGCCGTCTTCAAAAGATAGGGCCGAGGTAGCATTGGAAGTGAGTGGGTAGTATGCATTTACCTTAGGGTATTGAAAATTTACGACCCGCTTTTCAAAAACATTTTCATAGAGCGGATGATCAAAAGCTATTTGTGTGATCTTCCGTTCTTGATTTACACCTGCCGAAAAACTTCCCAAATTAAAAAGACCTAATGCAGCGTTGTAGGAACTTAGATCGGCTGTTGTAGAGGGTATAATCAAAAGACTACCTCCATTCGTAACAAACGAGCGCAGGGCAGTAACAAGGGAAGAAGGCAAATTGCCTACTTCGTTCAGGATGATAAAATGTTGGTCCGGTATCGTATTGTAGTTCACCGCATCATGTGCCTGTTGCGTATATTCAAATTCAGGTTGATCGAACAAGCGTTGCAAGAAGTTGGCATTGGCTTCATTTATACTTAGCACCTTGATCCTTTCAGGAGCATTACTACTAAAAAACAGGGTGTTATCGTACACTATATTTGGGTCGTTTAAGGTTACATATCCCACAATTGCACCCGTATTCTCTACATCGAATGTAATGGTTTCTGACGTTTTTTCAGAAAGATCTACTGCAGATTTCGCAATGAGATTGGTCGATTTGTAAAGTGAGACAGAAACAGGCTGTGCGCGGGTTTCCGAAGCAGAAACGACCACCTTTAATTGTATCGTATTCACCGACTTTGAAGCGATGTAGGCGGTGTCAATGCCTATGTGATTTGTAGAGACAGGTCGAAGCGGTACGGCGTCGATACTTATGCCTTTTGGGATCTCGGGAAATTCTTCTTGTCGCTGAAAATCGGAAATGTAAATAAGCTGTTGTGTTGCATCAGGTTCGTTTGAGAATAATTGCTGCGCTTTTAGAAGAACTTCAGCAGGAGTGAGTTGTTTTTCGGTATAGCCCACACTTAATAATTCATTCTTAAAATCTTGTACAGAGGCATTTCTTCGGGCCAGATCATTCGTGAACCAGCTAATTTGTTCACTTCCTACGCTCTGTTGGAATACATCTTGCAAGGCGCGTTGTAATAATGGACCTTGCGGTCCCTTCGCCTGCATACTGAATGAATTATCTACATAAACAACCGTCTCCTTTTTTGTATTGAGGGCAGATCGTGATGCTGTAAACGGCTGGGCAAAAGCAATGATGATACAGGCCAATGCCAACAATCGCATGAGTAGCGTTATCCACTTTTTGAGCTGTGAACTTTTTCGGGTTTGGATGGTGACCTTTTGAAGAAAAGCCACGTTGGTAAAATCTATTCGCTGAAATCTTCGAAGCTGAAAAAGATGAATAATAATTGGAATGAGCAGTAAAAAAAGGGCATAAAGTATTTCGGGGTGTTTAAACTGCATTCTAAGAACAATTTTTCATCTCAACCGGAAGCAATGCAAGAAGTATAACCAAGCCAATTCGCTTCAGTTTTAAATCCGGTGCTTTCCTATGGCGCCAAAGATATAAAATGCATCCGATTTTGAGCTATTTCTTAATGGTAAACGTAAAAGTACTTCCAACGCCTAACTCCGATTCGAGATGAATGTCGCCACCTAACTTGGTGACGAGGCTCTTTACCGTAGCAAGCCCAATACCGGTTCCTTCTTTCCCGGTTCGGTCCTTTATCCCGGCAGTTTTGAACAATTGGAAGATCTCCTCCTGCTTTTCCGGTTCAACCCCTCTTCCGTTATCGGTAATTTGAAAGGTGTAATAGCTGTCATTTTCTGACACCACAGCTGTTACGGTACACACGTCTTTTGGATTGTACTTAAGGCCGTTATCCACCAGATTGAGCACTACCTGCGTCAACGCTGCCTTGTTGATGTTTATAAAAACTCCGTTGGTGGGATAGCAAAATTCATAGTCCTTTAAAATGAGCATTTCTCTAATAGCTTCAAAGAACTCAACGTAGCTCACATCTTCTTTTTGTGATTCTGAAAGACTGTCATCCCTGTAAAATCTTAGGATCCCGTTGATGTAATCCTTCAGGGTAAGCGAAGATTCTTCTATGTATGCTAAATATTCTAATGAGGTCTCGTTCAAAGTTCCTGCATTCTCCTCCCGAAGCAATCGCGTTAGACTGGTGATATTCGCCAAGGGCGATTTAAGGTCGTGGGAAACCACATGAGCGAACGAATGCAAGCGCTCATTTCGCCGCTTTTGTTCTGCCTGAAATTCAAGCAAACGTTCATTCTTTCTATGGAGCTCAAAAAGATTGACTACCTGCTTTGCAAGCAGTACGAGTGATTTTTTTTGTTTTTCTGTAAGGACCCGTGGTTTCACATCATAGATGCAAAGTGTTCCCAATGCATAACCATTCTCATTGAGAAGGGGAGCGCCGGCGTAGAAAACGGTGCCGTATTCATCAAGAATGGGATTGTCATGGAATCGTTCGTCCGTCCGTGCGTCCTCGATAATAAACAGCTCCTTATCATCTAAAATGGCATGGCCGCAAAACGAGATATCGCGTGGAGATTCACGAATGTCCAATCCAAAATGGGATTTTAAGAAATTACGATCCCTATCCATTAGGGTTACTAATGAAATGGGCACATCACAAATTGAGGCGATCAAAGCGGTAATATTGTCGTAATCTACATCGGGTAGCGTATCTAATAAATTATAAGAATATAACTCAGCCAAACGTTCGGCCTCATTATGAGGGGGTTGTGGGGAAATCATAGTTTACTGTTAGTACTAGAAATATACGTAAGAATCGATGCCCCCGGATGTTAAGGAAGTACTAAAGTTGATGACGTTTGTACTTTTATTTAAAAGTGAACTCGAAGGTGGTACGTTTTCCCAATTCAGAGGAAACACTAATTTCGCCCCCCATACCTTTGACTAAATTTTGGACGGTAGAGAGTCCAATCCCGTGGCCTTTTTTACCATTCCGATCTAAATTTCCCACCGTGGTAAACAAATCGAATATCTCACTTTGTTTCTCCTTTGGTATTCCCATGCCGTTATCAGACAGCACAAAACGGTACACATCATCTATTTTAGTACACGTCATGTCGATAACGATCTTTTCTTTGTCGTTATACTTTAAACTGTTACCAATTAAATTAAGCAGGATCTGCTCAAGCGCAGCCCGATTGCAGGATAGTTCCAGATTATCTTCCGGGAAGTTGATCTCACAATCTATATCAATGTTTAATAAGTCTACAATCTCTTCCAAAAGCTGGTTGAGGTCAAATGTCTCATGTGAGCCGGAGGTGAGTTTGTCACTTTCGTAGTGCGCTAATAAGCCCGAAATATAATCGCTTAGTGTGAATGACGATTGCTTGAGGTAGGAAATGTATTTTTGAGCTTGTGTATCTAATTGATCTGAATATTTTGCCTTCAGGATATCTGCCGTTAAGATCATATTCGCTAAAGGCATTTTCATGTCGTGTGAAATGACGCCTGCGAAATTTTTCAATTCTTCATTCTTGTTCTGAAGCTCTTTTTGAAGCAATTCAAGTTGTTTGTTCTTTTTTCGTTCTTCAAACAAGTTCATCACCTGATGCGCCAAAGCGAGGAGGGTCTTTTTTTGCTTACTGTCTAACGTGCGCGGCTTTACATCGAAAACGCAAAGTGTTCCAAGTGGAAAGCCCTGCGGATTTATAAGTCTAACGCCGGCATAGAATATGGCCCCTTGTTCGGTCACCAAGGGATTGTCCTTAAAGCGCTTGTCCTTTCTGGCGTCTTCTACAATAAATATGTTCGATTCGTCCAGAATAGCATGTCCGCAAAAAGAAATATCACGCGGCGACTCATTAAAAGGAATGCCGTAATGCGATTTCAGGAAATTGCGATCGGCGTCCAGCAATGTAACCAACGATATAGGCACGTCACAGATACTTGCTACCAACGCCGTAATATTGTCGAAATCCTGCTCCGGAAGCGTATCCAACAAATTATAAGATTTAACTGCGCGAAGGCGCTCTTGTTCATTCTTCGGAAGCGTTGGTGAAATCAATGTAAGGTTCTTTTTTGTTTAGTTGACCTACAAATATCGTAAAACCGAAAGTGATATGTTAACATTTTACACAAAAAAGTTAACGCGTAAACCTTCATATCTGCTTTGTTTCAGAATTTCTCAAATACTCCTAAGCCAAACAGCGCGAAATCGTATTTAACAGGATCGTTGCTATCCATGAGCCGTAAGGATGTATCCAGTTCTACCAATGCTTTCGCATCATTCTGTTTACGCGTGAGCAATTCTAACTTTCGGGCCACGTTCCCGCTGTGCACGTCCAGCGGACAGGAAAGTTGAGCAGGGGAGAGGCCTTTCCATATTCCAAAATCTACTCCAACAGCATCCTTTCGCACCATCCACCGTAAGAACATATTGATGCGTTTGGCAGCAGAATTCTTCAGCGGATCGCTAAAATGTTTTTCAGTTCTGGGGAGATGCGGCAATGCAAAGAAGATCTTTCGAACGTGATGTATGCCTTCTTGCAGGGTTTTCCCTTCCGAAGCATTCACGAATACCTGCTCGAGTCCGCCGTGATTTTGGTAGATGTGCTGTAAAGCTTTCAGGAAATAAATAAGATCCTTCTCATTAAAGGTACGATGTACAAAACCGGCAAAGCGTTCGGTGTCATTTTCAGTAAAATGCAACACGAACTCATGCGGGGAATGGTCCATGAGATCCATGAGTCGCGCACCATTTGTAATGATACTTTTTCTATTCCCCCATGCAATGGTAGCAATTAAGAAGGCAGCGATCTCTATATCCTCTTTTTTTGTGAAACCATGAGGAATTTGGATGGGATCGGTTTCGATGAATTTTGGCTTATTGTAAAAAGCTGCTTTTTCGTCCAGAAACTCCTTTAGCTCGCTCCGGTTCATGGAGTTATATTAAGATTTTACCATCCTGCATGGTCAACTTGCGGTCGGCCATATTAGCCAGCTCCTCATTGTGTGTAACGATCACAAAGGTCTGTCCAAATGTATCGCGCAGGGTAAAAAAGAGTTGATGGAGGTTCTCTGCGCTCTCGGTATCTAAGTTTCCGCTGGGCTCGTCGGCTAGAATGATGGCGGGATCATTCACCAAAGCCCTTGCCACTGCCACCCGTTGTTGTTCCCCGCCGGACAGCTCGTTGGGTTTATGGCTTTCCCGATGTGAGAGACCTAAGAAATGGAGTAATTCTTTGGCTTTTATCTCTGCTTGTGCCCGTGAAGTATTTTTTATAAAAGCAGGAATGCACACATTTTCGAGTGCGGTGAATTCGGGTAATAATTGATGAAACTGAAAGATAAATCCCAGATTCTCATTCCTAAACTTTGCCAACTGTTTCCCTTTAAGTGTGGCTATGTTGGTAGTGTTGATGTGTAAGGATCCTTGAGCTGTTTCATACCCGTCTAAAGTTCCCAGAATTTGAAGGAGCGTTGTTTTTCCTGCTCCCGAAGCGCCTACAATGGAAACAATTTCCCCCTTCAAAATATGAAGATCTACCCCCTTTAATACGTGAAGGTCGTCATAATATTTGTGGATGTTTTGAGCTTCGATCATTGTGGTTTTTGTTAGTGATGAAAATACTACAATTTCATAAAATGGGAACTAAGAGTCCTTATTTAATAATCCTCGCACATTATTGTAGTCCACAAAATAGGTAATACGAAGGGACAGGGTGTTTTGTTGCGGTTGGTCAAAAAGGTTTCTAAGACTTTCTCCGTAGCCTAGGGTTGATTGGGAGTCGAAATTAAAAATCTGATTGCGATATAAAAGGGTTGCTTCACTACCCGGTGCAAAACGCCAGCGAAAACTGAGATCCAAGTTCCAAATGTTGAAGTTGGCATTAGGGTCATTTTCTGAAATGTCGTAATCCGCATTGGTAAGGGTGCCATCTTCATTTAGTGTAAAAAATACATCTTCGGTATAGTCTGCGGTACTCCAAAAGTTTCGGAAGCGCAGGTCGACTGCTTTATACGGATCGAAATTATAACTCGCCTGAATGCTATTCTCAATATTGACACGCTCCCGTTGCCCGAAGAAAATTTCAGTTTCCGTATTGTCTACATATCCAAAATCTTTCTCCCGAAAGGAAAATTCAGAAGAGAGGATCATTAAAAATTTATCTGAAAAGCGATATCTGGGTTCAATATCGAAAAATGTGTTTTGTCTGCTTTCGGTATCGAAATAGGAGCGATATCCGAAATTAATATCGTAAGCAAACTTCTTGCGATAATCTGAAGATACGAAAACATTTCCGCCAAGACTGGCGCCAAATGCAACAAAACGTCCGGGGACCCGCGGTTCAAAATAGTCATCGTCTTTCGAAAAATAACTTATATTTCCTCCAAAAGCGAACCTGCTTTTTAAGACGAAGAATGTATTAAGATTCAATGTGTTGCCAATTTCAACATCCGGTCGATAGCGCCTGCGATGTCTGGCAGTAAGTTCAAAACGATAGTTGTTGAACCATTGGGTAGGTTCGAATATCTGGTACGAAGCACCCGCTACGAAGTTGTTAAAATTATTCTCAAAATTCAATCCCAAATCATTGATATCGTAGGTGGAGTTGGAAAAATCGTGCCCTATACGGTATCGAAATTTACCTTTGATCCTAAAGATGTCTAATTCTGAAAGAAATCCCGTTTTTGTACCATCAAAATTATTCACGTTGCTAACGATGGCTCTGCCGGAACTTCGAAAATTATTGTCTTTATCGGCTACATCAAATACAAAGGCTGAGGTGTTGCCGTCCCTAAAGTGTCCTTCGCGAGTTACATTGGTATTGATAAGTGAAACCGAAGAATTTCCGTTAAACTGTTGGTCCAATACTACAATGTTGTAATTGGAAAGCGGCTCTACCAGCACATCTCGGGTGGTGCCTGCCGCCGTATCTCGAATGGTGGCATAGGTTTTTTCTGTTACGGCATTAAAGAACCCAATACCCAACTTATCTTTTGTTCTTCCGGAGATCTTTAGGGCATTCAATAAGTTTACTTTGCCGGGATAGTTTTCAACGATCTCTGTATCGTCAAGCGTTCCAACATCGCCTGTAGGGCCACTACCCACACGCCGTGAAAAAAAGATCCGCCCAATATTGAAGAGATCGGTTCCTTCGGTGAAGAATTGCCGGTTCTCTCCAAAGGTTTGTTCAAAAGGGCCTAGGTTCAATCTCACTTCATCAAAAGATGCCTGACCAAAATCCGGGATGAGCGTAGCATCCAGCGTGAAACTGTCACTTAACCCGTATTTCACGTCCATTCCGGCAGAGAGGTTCGCGTCTGTATCGCCATCAAAATTAGTGATCACTCCTTGTGCAAAGGGGAAGAATGTAAGCCGCACAGGCGGGTTGATATCTCGTACCCCTGTAACTAATCCATTATATTGCGTTTCTTGTCCCACGCTGTTCTTGATAAAGTTCCATGTGTGAGTTTGGTTTTCACGTACGAGACGCCTGTAGAAGTTTACACTCCAGTCCTGCACAGCAACTTCGGGAAAGCGAAGTGCGTTATAAGGTATCTTAAATTCGGCATACCATCCTTTGTCATCCTTCGAGATCTTACACTCAAAGACAACATTATAACTGAAATCGAAGTTGTTTTGCCCTCGTATCGCGTCTCCAATGGTTCCTGCGCTGGTCACGTAAAACCGTGTTTCATTGATGCCGTCGTTATAGGTATTAAGAGCTACCGAAAAATAATCGGCTTGAACAAAAACCTCGTCTCTTTGGGAGAACTGACTTAAAATTCGATCGGGTTGCGGATCGTAGAGATATGCTGCGACATATACCGCTTTATCATCGTAGGCCATCTTTACTTCGGAAGCGTACCCTTCAGGTATCATACCTTCATTTCCGGGTTCGTACATAAAAAAATTCCCGTAAGCGGGTAATGATTGCCAAACGGGATCGTCTAAGATTCCGTCGATACGGGGTGGTTCCTCAATTCGGACTGCTTCGATGGTTTTTTTTTCTTGAGAAAAACTTTTCAGAAAACTTAAAAAAAGAATACAAAGTAATAGAATAGAATAGCTTCTGGATGTATAGCCCATTTTGTGATTTTGATTGATGACAAAGGGATCGTCGGCAAAGCTAACGTACAAGATGCGCCGGAAGTATTAACAAAAAGTTAAAATGCCGTCGAAGAAAGAAAAGCACGACTTTTAAATTGTAATATTGTTTAATATATGCATAAAAACTTAGAACAAATAGTGTTAGCGGGAGGGTGCTTCTGGTGTACCGAAGCCGTTTTTCAGCGTATTGAAGGCGTAGAGCAGGTTGTTTCCGGCTATACCGGTGGAACCATCAAAAATCCGGCTTATAGAGAAATTTGTACAGGAAGGACGGGGCATGCCGAGGCGATTCAGGTTTCTTTCGATCCTGCCATAGTTTCCTTAGATACTTTATTGGAGGTCTTTTTCGCCACACATGATCCTACGACCTTGAACCGACAGGGAAACGATAAAGGTACACAATACCGCAGCGCGATTTTTTACGCTAACGAAACACAAAAAGAACGAGCCGAGGCTTTTATACAACTGTTAGAAGATAACAGGGTGTTCGATCAACCTATCGTCACAGAGGTGACGCCATTAGGGGTGTTTTATAAAGCCGAAGAAGATCATCAAAACTATTACAATGATAATACCCAACAGCCTTATTGCCAGTTTATCATATCGCCAAAAGTGGATAAGATCAAGAAGTTCTATTCAGAAAAACTAAAGACAACATAAATGGGATCCTACAAATTCTTTGAAGAATACAACCATGAAGTGACCGACGATCTTCGCAATAACTTTTCAGAAATATTGAAAGGTGTTGGAGAAGATATTACGCGGGAGGGTATTGTAAAAACACCGGAACGTGCTGCCAAAGCCATGCAATTCCTTACATCCGGTCATTGTCAGGACCCGGAAGAAGTGTTGCGCAGTGCCATGTTTGCTGAAGGTTATAACGATATGGTCATCATCAAGGATATAGAATTGTATTCCTTATGTGAGCACCACATGTTGCCCTTCTTCGGAAAAGCGCACATCGCCTACATACCCGACGGCCATATTGTGGGTCTTAGCAAGATCCCCAGGGTCGTGGATATTTTCGCACGCCGACTCCAAGTGCAGGAACGCCTCACGCATGATATCTTAGAATGTATCAATACAACATTAAAACCCAAAGGTGTCGCTGTGGTTATCGAAGCATCGCATATGTGTATGATGATGCGGGGTGTACAAAAGCAAAACAGTGTGACTACCACATCGGGTTTTCGAGGACAATTTGAAAAGATAGAAACACGTAGTGAGTTTCTCAAACTCATTAGCAGTGATCTTGCATAATTTTGGCACCTTTATTGCGTTCTAATTAGTGAATTAAATTAAAAACTATGCAACAATCTAAATATACATTACTCAGGAAAGGTTTGCTTTTTGATGCGGTGGGGATGATCACTATGGCGATCCCCGTTGTGGGCCCTTTTCTTGACCTCCTTTGGGCGCCTTACGCTGCAAAGAAAATGAATGATATGTATTCAGGTACTTCCGGAAAAGTAGCTTCGGTGATCGTATTCATTGAAGAAATTCTACCCATAAGTGACTTTATCCCTACCTTTACACTTATGTGGTTATATACCTTTGTACTTTCAACAAAAAAACATCCACAACCGCAACCTATTGAAGTAAAAGTAAACGAATAAAAAAGCCCCGTTCGGGGCTTTTTTTTTATCATTATTTATTGAATTGTGAGGGGAAAATTTACCGAGACATCGGTTTCTCCACCTGCATCACCCAATGTGCCATCATTAGGCTTTTTAGGTTCATGACGTAAAACCAAGTTAAGACTTCCTGTACTTGCAGCTCCTGCCATGGCAGAAAATAAAGTGCCAAGCGGATTACCATTGCTATCTACATTCTCATATTGGAAACTTAGGTTCAAATTTGTACTTGGAATATAGAAAACTTGGTGCTCTTCGGCTTCGGCATTAACCTCTACCGTTATATCTTCGGCAGGATTTTCGGTCTCGTTTAAAAATTGTACGGTACCGTTATAGTTAGTATTTGCCGCAAAGTCACCGGATACAGTCACTACAGGCGCATTAGGCCCATCACCGTCCAAATCTCTGGAAGTCAACACAACGGCTGTCCCGCCGCCATCAGGAGTAAATGTTAAGATAACGGTTGTTATTATTTCTTCCTCATTTACAGGTTCGGTACTATCGTCATCATTTGAGCAAGCTACAAACAAGCCTGCGATCGTGAAAAGCAAAATAGATATATATGATTTTTTCATTTTAAAAATTTATTTTAGTTGTTATTAAAAAATTTCTTCCTAAGTCATCTGCATAATAACGGAGGCGGTTTAAATAATTTCTGTACGATTGATTAAAAAGATTTTGTACCTGAATGCCAATGGCAGCCTTAGTTTTTTCAAACAAAACGAACGTATAGTTTCCGGCTATTTCAAAGAGATTGTATGCATCGGGTGGGGTACTAACGTCTACTGTTTCAAAAGTTTCAGTCTCAGGTAAAAAAACTTCAAAATTATTGTTTGGAAATTCATTTTGTCTAAATACGTATTGCTGTTTGACAGAAAAAGACCAACTTTCTTTTGTGTATGCCAAGGTATTATAAAGGTTTACCGGAGGCATATTTATTAAAGGGGTGCTGTTGCTTCGCTCGTATCCTTTCAAAAAAGAGAACTGATGCGAAAAATCCAAGGTCTCACTAATTTTATACCCAAAGTCTACGTCGACACCAAAAATCGCTGCCGGAACTTGGCGATATTCCCATACTTGAAAATTGCCACGCACGGTTTGCTGAACCCCTGTAGGCTCAATGATGATAAAATTGTCCAAATGATTGTAAAAGGGCTGTACCGAAAAACTGAGGTTCCCTTTTTTCTGAATGGCCAAAAGAACTTTCTTCGATATCTCCGAAGAAAACCTTAGATCGCCCAATTCGATACGGGAAGCACTGTGATGCAAACCTTCGCTAAACAATTCAGAAGGATTTGGAGCTCTTTGTGAAAGTGCCAAATTGCTAAAAATCCACCAATCATCCTTCAAGTTGTAACTCGCTCCCAACGTTGCAGCTACATTGTTGAAGCTCGGCTTAGGATTAGTTAAAATCTGATTTCCAAATTCTTCCACAACCAATTCGGGGAAGAGTTCGTCGTAGTTTCTACTTTCCCAAAATGAAGTTCTATAGAATTTTAGTACATCCATGGATGTGTGGTCAAAACGAATTCCTGCTTCTCCTATAAGACGATCACTAAATTGATAATCGGCTATAAAAAAACCTCCCAGCTTATATTGGTCATAGTCGGGAATAAGTCTTCTAACACCGGTATCGGGATTCGCAAAATTTGTTTGGTAATTAAAAGCCAAGCCGGTTTTAAAAGAGAAATTTCCTTTATCCTCTTCCAGGTCCATTTGAAAGTTATGTGTGGTTAATTCGAGATCTACCGAAGGTGTATCTCTGTTGTCACCTCTTCTAACATCAAATTCCAATCGGTTATTTAATTGAAAGTCATACTGGAATTTCACAGTTCCGAAGCCTTCGTATTTTTTGAAAACATTTACTTTTCCGATTTGATGGGTTACCTCCTGTCTGGGTTGGTCAATTTCGTAAGTAAAGTCTTCAATAATTAACGGGCGATCACTATTTATGGCAATTACTTGGTCTTCTGCACCTCCTAAATGTGAAGCTCTTAAGATCCCTACTTCATTTTTAAAATAAGAATAGAGAATATCCACGCCCCAGTTGATCCTGTTTAAACCTGATTTTAATAAAAAATCCCTTTCAAAATTTCCTGTATTTGAAAGAACATAATCCGGAGATTCGAAATCCCCAAACCGCTTAAAAGTCCCTTGAATTTGAGCATTCCAGCCACTTTCGAAACTTTTAATTAAAGATGTAGTGTTGGATCCACCTTTACCATTGCTGCTAAAGGTGAAAATGCTCCTTCCAAATAGCGAATCCTTTATGGGGATGCGAACCGGCTCAGTAACAATTATTCCGCCAATGGCATCACCGGTATATTGCAATGCTGACGCCCCTTTTATAACCGTAATTCGACTAGCAGTATTTAGATCGACATTGGGAGAATGTTCCACACCCCATTCTTGATCTTGCATGCGAACGCCATTATTAATTGTTGAAACTCTGCTGCTATGCAAACCATTAATCACCGGTTTCACCACTGTATTTCCAGTATTGAGTGTAGTAACCCCACTTAAGTTTCGTATTGCGTCTCCCAAACTTTGGCCACTGTAATTCTCCAGCATGTCCCTATCTATTGTATTCTCCAAAACAGTTTCTGTTTTAGTCGTGTAGGCCTTAGCCGATAAAACGATCTCGTTTAAAGAATCTATATGATGCTCTAGGTAAAACGTTTTCTCATCATCATCACTTATGGATATTGAAACCACTTTGGTTTTACACTCTGGGTGGGAAATTTGTAAATTATAATCGCCCTCACACAAGGAGTTGAACTCGAAAGTACCATCGAGATCGGTTTGAGTGGCTGCATCAATTCCTGCAATGACAATAGTGGCACCTATCAAAGGTGAACTATCATGGAAATCGCGAATAGTACCAGTAAATTTTAGATTACAATCTTGAGAATAGACCGTACAAACAAAATTACTCGCTACAAAAATTGCAAGCAATAAAATGCGCATATTAAAAGGTTTAGAATGGACAAAAGAGAACTTTAAATATACGCCGGGGGTGCTCTCAATTGTTTAAACCTATATGTGTTATTATGCAGTCGTTTTATGAAATATTCTGAAGCTTTCTTTTCAACTTTCGTAACTAAGATCTCTTGAGTTCCTTCATGAAAAAGATAGATTTTTGAAAAGAAAAAGAAGTTTATTGAACAATCTAACTTGTCTTCGTGAATATGGGTAAGAACATCATTGCAGGGTTTGTGATCATGACCTTCAAAAAGATGGGAGAACTGAAACGCAGAAGGGAACAGCAAGGCGAACACCAAGAACGGTGTTATGATATATTGCCTAATATCGCTTTTCACTAACATTATTTGCTTCCAATTAAAAATCCCAATTTCATACCGCGCAGCATCTTTTTCTCAAATTCCCAAAAAAAGGTGTATTCGCCAAATAGCCATCCAAATAGGACGAGAAGGACCTGATACAGCGGAAAAATGATCACAATACGTGTCGTCCAATAAAGCAACCAACCCATCTCTCTTGTGATGCCTACCCAACTTGTCATGGGGCCTGCAAATTTTGCGGCTGTACTACCGGTAATGGCGAACACCACAAAAATAACAAAAAGTTGCCAGTTAGAAGTAATATTCCAACGTTCTTTCAAACGCTTCATCGTAGCCGCTGCCTATATTTTTGTTCGAAGAATTGAAAATAATTATAGAGTAAATAATTGACCTCATGCCCATAATCGATATCCGATCTATATTCGATCTCCTGTGGATATAATGCTCTTGAAAAAGACAAATTGCGAACCCTGTTATTGTACTCTAATACATAGAAATAATTTCGGTTCTCCAGGAAGGTCGTTTCATAATAAGAACGTGGGGGTTGCGTGATTAGCCACGCATCAAAACCGGGTTCAATAATGAGGATCTCATATTCCAAACTGTCATTAGCGATGCGAATCGTATCAGACGTGCTGCCTGTTGCCGTGTCTCCCTTCATAACAGACTTACCGGATTCACAGCTGTAGATGCTAAGAGCGAGGATACATAAAACGAATAATACTCTCATACTGAAGATTTTTATAAAATTACAAAAGGTTCCTCTTCGTTTAACCGATTTTAACGGGCTTTAACATTAAAAAACCACGCAGGGCGTGGTTGTACGAATGGTTATCTTTTAATTATCTTCCGAAGAGACTTCCCAGAAGACCTCCTTTTTTTGATTTGCTGCCGCCTCCCAATACCATACCTGCAATATCATCGACAACACTGCCGTCACCATCGCCGTCTAACAAGGTTTCAATGAGGCTTTGCTGTCTCTTTTGTTGACGTCGACCACCTCCCAACATACCACCCAGTAAACTGTCCAATCCCGACTCCGATTGTACGTTCTGTTGTTGTTTTTCTTTTCCCAGATACCCTAGAACAATAGGAGCGAGGACAGCTAGGATCTGCATTACAGAATTACTGTCCACACCGGATTTCTTCGAAATGGCAGCTACTACATTATCTTGTGAACCACCCAGCACATGACCTAAAATCCCGAGACCATCGATCTTTACTTCTTCATTGACACCACCGCCAAAAAGTTCTCCAAGGTTGTCTAATATACTACCATCGTGCTTCGCATTGAGCGCATTCATTAAACCTGAAGCTCCTTCAGATTTTGAAGTATTTCTTTTCATAGCACCCATTAACAGAGGTATTGCCATAGAGACGACTGCTGCGGTCTTATCTTCCGGTTGACTTGTTTCATTACTTACTCCGTTGATAATTTGTCTCCCGAGATCACTTTGGATTAAATCTACTAAACTTGCCATATAGTTGGTTTATAAAATATAATTCTAAAATTACACAATTATCTCGTGGCAGGTTTTAAAATCGCTATGATCTGTTCTGCTAACTCGGTGCCTATTCGATCTTGCGCTTCATCGGTCGCTGCACCAATGTGTGGACTCAGTGAGATCTTTTCGTTCATAAGGACCTTAATAGCAGGTGTGGGTTCCTGTTCAAAAGTATCCAGACCCGCAAAGGAAAGTTTTCCGCTGTCCAAGGCGTCTATTAACGCTACTTCATCGATAACACCTCCTCGTGCCGCATTGATTATGGCAGCGCCATTCTTCATTTGTTCTATTTCGTTTCGTCCAATAATGTAATCTTTTTGTGCAGGAACATGCAAAGTGATAAAATCACTGTGTTTTATTAATTCTGAAACAGGTTCGGTCTTTATTTTTAACGTAATTTCTTGTCCGTCGTAAAACTTCAATGTGATATCTGCTTCACCTACATGGCTATCGCTGGCAATTACTTTCATACCGCACCCTAAGGCGATTTTTGCAACTTCACGTCCTATACGCCCAAATCCGATGATGCCAATGGTCTTTCCGCGTAATTCACTTCCGCCGGCATAGTTCTTCTTTAAATCTTTAAAACGGCTATCGCCGTCCAAGGGCATGTTTCTGTTAGCATCATGCAAAAAGCGAACACCGCCAAAGAGGTGCGCAAATACCAATTCTGCTACCGATGATGAAGATGCCGCCGGGGTATTGATCACTTCAATTCCCTTTTCACGGGCATAGGCTACATCTATATTGTCCATGCCTACACCACCCCTGCCAATTACTTTTACAGAGGGACATGCGTCTATTACATCTTTGCGTACTTGTGTAGCACTGCGAACCAGAATGACGTCAATGGAGTGCTCATTGATAAAGTTAATGAGTTGTTCTTGTGCGACTTTAGTGGTGATTACCTCAAAACCTTCTTTTTCCAGCGCTTCAATTCCTGATCTTGAAATACCGTCGTTCGCTAATACTTTCATAATTCGTTTTAAATTTAATTCTTTAATATACTATGTTGGATCCTGTTAGATACTCAAGAAGTAACTGTTCCTTTGATACCGCTAGAGATGTATTTAGTTAGATCGTTCCAATTCTTGCATCACATCTACCAAGACTTGTACGCTTTCTAAAGGCAAAGCATTGTACATGGATGCGCGATATCCTCCTACACTGCGATGCCCATTCAAACCATTGATACCGGCCGCTTTCCAAA
The DNA here is from genome assembly GCA_002696485.1 of Altibacter sp. Classification (GTDB taxonomy): domain Bacteria; phylum Bacteroidota; class Bacteroidia; order Flavobacteriales; family Flavobacteriaceae; genus Altibacter. Next base: position 15,775 of record NZTP01000062.1, read on the forward strand.
GGCTGTCAAAGCGGTCCTTTTGGTTGTTGTCCGTGAGATTAAATGTGGCGTTCATCTTAGAACGATCCTCCTTATTGGGGACGAATCCTTCAAACAGCGGATTACGGTCAATTTCACTGTAAAGCAACGCTGCCTTTTGATTGTTGATTTTTTCAATGGCAGCAACGCCTCCCATGTCTTTCAACCATTCTAAAGTCAACATGGACACATATACAGGGAATACAGCCGGCGTATTGAACATGCTTTCTTTACTAATATGGACTTGATAATTCAACATAGAAGGAATCTTTCTTGAAACCTTTCCTAGAATATCTTCTTTTACGACCACCAGGGTTGTTCCTGCCGGGCCCATGTTCTTTTGAGCACCTGCATATATAAGTGCAAATTTTGAAAAATCCAGTTGCCTTGAGAAGATATCGCTGCTCATATCGCAAACGATAGGTACATTGGTCTCCGGGAAACTTTGCAGTTGCGTTCCGAAGATGGTATTGTTGCTGGTACAATGAAAATAATCGGCGTTGGAAGGAACCTCATAATTCTTTGGGATGTAGTTGAAGTTACTTTCTTTAGAAGATGCCACTTCAACAACGTCTCCAAGTAACTTTGCTTCCTTGATAGCTTTGTCGCTCCAAGTACCCGTATTTAAATAAGCCGCTTTATTCTCCAATAAATTATAAGCCACCATCAGAAATTCTAAACTTGCTCCACCTTGTAAGAATAGGGCTTGGTATCCTTTATTTTGAAGTCCCAAATGTTCTAAGGCCAAGGCACGCGCCTTGTCCATTACATCCACAAAATCTTTGCTGCGATGTGAAATTTCTATGAGTGACAGATCCAAACCGTTAAAGTTTAAAACTGCTTCTGAAGCTTTTTGCATTACCGACTGCGGAAGAATACAAGGACCGGCGCTAAAATTATGTTTTTTCATTGAAATTGAATGTTTTGCGATACAAAGATGTAAATTCTAACAGCATTTGGGGTTAATATATTGATAATTTATCAAGATAATTTCAACAGGAACGAGAGTGTATCGACACCGTCGGCATAGTCCCATAAACGAGGCGTTTGTCCCTCACCAAAAGGAATGTCATCTATAGAAACTATACATTGTAAATGATCCCGTTGTTCGGCTAGAGTTGCGCGTACTTCCGAAGCATCAGTGTAGGATTCCCAAAAAACCACCGAAATAGGAGAGGAGAAGCCTTCATCCTTCTTCAGCAAAAGAAACTCATTGTCTAAAAGGTCCATGCCACTCATGAGATAGACAGCTTTGTTATAATCGTAATTATTGATGTATTTTGTATGATTGATGATGTCTTTCCAAGAGTACATCGCCTTGAAGAATGGGTCGAAATCATAGCCCTCGGGCACATAGATCTTCGAAACATTTCTACAACCTAGTCCGAAATACCTAAAAATATCATTAGCCAACAGCTCTAATTGCTCAGGGGTTTCATCACCTGTAAGCATGGCAACGGCATTTCGGTTCTTCCGAATAATGTGAGGATATTTTCCAAAGTAATAGTCAAAATATCGCGCCGTATTATCACTCCCTGTGGCAATCACCGCATCAAAGTCTTGCAGTTTTTCTTCGGAAAAGGCAATCATATCTTCAAATTCGGGTGCTACAGCCACCAAGTAAGATGCGAGATAGGGTAGGAGTTGTCTATCGTTTGAGGAAAGCTTACCGAGAAAACGATGTCCTGAGATCAAAACCGAAAGAAAATCATGGAAGCCCACCAAAGGTATATTCCCGGCCATGATAACGGCAACGGTACTGGGGGATGTGTCCTTGATTGTATAGGCAGATAGCCAGGTTTTTATATGTGCTTCGGAAAGTGCTTCAGACCAACTTTTACAGGCAAACCGAAGATTTTCGGGAGTGAACCAACCGTTGTGGTGTTGTGCTGCCTGCAATCGATCCTTCATTCCGAAGAAAAATTCAGAATTAAACGGTATATCTTGCTTCATTTCAGCATTTTCCTCACCAAACTGCCCTAAAAACCTGCCTAGTGTACTAAATGCGTTAATTCTTTGTTGTAATTGCATACGAAGTTTGGAGTTGCCCTTTATAGACCTTAAATTTGCGGCAAAGTTAGAAAAAGAAATACCGATGGCCATTATAATTACAGATGAATGTATTAACTGCGGCGCTTGTGAGCCGGAATGCCCCAATACTGCGATCTACGAAGGAGCAGATGATTGGCGCTATGCAGATGGAACAGACCTGGAAGGAAATGTAGTACTTCCCAACGGAAAAGCTGTGGATGCCGGCGAAACGCAAGAACCCATTAGTGATGAGATCTACTATATCGTTCCCGATAAGTGTACCGAATGTAAGGGCTTCCATGATGAGCCACAATGTGCAGCTGTTTGCCCGGTGGATTGTTGTGTGCCGGATGAGGACCATGTAGAAAGTGAAGCAGAATTATTAGGCAAGCAAGCCTTCCTTCATCACAAGTAGGATATATATAAACAAAAAAAATGTCATCCTCGTTCCATCATGGAAGTCTCTGGATGACATTTTCCTTTTATACGGGGGCGTTACAGCCTCTAATTACATTTTATCTTTCTTCATGACCTTTGTTTCGGCCGGGTCCAATTTATACAATGTATATACGATTGAATCGGTTTTAGGGTCGTAACTTTCTACTACAAAATGTCCGTTCTGATTAAAATAACCGAATGAACTGTTACCATTTTGAGACATTATATAATATCCTTTCTGCGACGACGGACGAATTACGGCATATTCTACAGGCTTAGTGTCGTCTTCCGTCATAGTAATTAATTGGAAACCATTTGTAGAATGCGGTTCGAAACGATAGGATATTCCGTCGTTGGAATAGTTTACGTCTGTTTTCACTTTTACAGGCTCCATGACCGTACTAAAGTTGTGTTTTCCATCGAAACTTGTCAATGCCAAATCTTGGCTTTGCTTGGTCGTGACTTCTTTCGTTGTAACGTCTACACCTTTGCTATCCTTAACGGTTGTTTTCGTTACTGTGGTAGTCGTTTTTTCGTTCTCATTTTGGGTTACCTGCGAAAACGCAGTTGTACACGCTGCTAGTGCACATACCATTAATATCTTCTTCATAATAGTTTCAGTTTTGATTAATACTGAATTAAAAGTACAGAAGATGAATGTTAAATACCGATAACAGCATGATAAGACTTTCCTAAACTTTGAAGAAGAGCAGTTAATTTATCATAATTTTTCTTAAAATCCGGGCTTTTAAGGGATTGTTGGCGTCGCCTGTATCAAATGCATACTTTTTTGTACTTTAGACACATGCCTGTTTGGTTGGACATACTTATAACGGTACTTGCCATATATGTTGGTATTAGTATAGCACTGTATTACCTTCAGGAATATTTCTTATTCAAGCCCGAAAAATTACCTAAAGATTTCAAATTCTATTACGATAACCAGATCGTTGAAGAATACAATCTGGAAACTCGAGACGGTGCGACCATCAATGGGCTGCATTTTAGAGTTAGAAATCCGCGCGGGGTCGTGCTCTATTTGAAAGGTAATTCAAAAAGCATTAAAGGCTGGGGGAAGTTTGCGGTGGATTTTACCAGAAACAAGTATGATGTGATCATGATAGATTATCGCGGTTTTGGAAAAAGTACCGGAAAACGTTCACAAAAGGCGATTAAGAATGACCTGCAATATATTTACAATACCATTCGAGAACGTGTGGACGAAAAATATATAATCCTCTATGGCAGATCCCTTGGGTCCGGTTTTGCTACCAAATTAGCATCCATGAACAACCCCAAGTTGTTAATACTTGATGCTCCCTATTACAGTCTTTCAAAGGTCACAGGAAGGTTTATGCCTTTTATGCCTTTATCCATTATTATGCGTTATCCGCTGCCTACCTATAAGTGGTTGAAATATGTAAATTGCCCGGTGCGCATCATTCATGGTACACAAGACAATCTTATACCCTTTAGCAGCAGTGTAAAACTCTCACAGATAAAACCAAAGCAAACACGACTGTACCCGGTAATAGGCGGGGGACATAAAAACCTCAATAATTTTGAAGAATACCACAAAATTCTAGAAGAGATCCTTACTGCCAAAGATTACAATATAGATCTTTCCACCACGAGTCTTCATGTTAAACATTCAGCCAAAAAATAGGATGGGATATTTGAAAAAGACATTAATTGTCGTTCTATCTGTAGTCGTACTGTCTCTTACCTTACTATACGCCATGCAAACAAAACTTCTATTTCATCCCACAAAGCTGTCAGAGGATTATACCTACACCTTTTCAGCACCGTTTGAAGAGCTTTTCATGGAGACGACTGACGGAGCGAGGCTTAATGCCCTTCATTTTAAAGCAACTGCTCCCAAGGGTATTATTCTTTATTTTCACGGTAACGCCGGCGATCTTTCGCGATGGGGAGCTATCACGACCTATTTTCTTCCTTTCGGGTATGATGTATTGGTCATGGATTACCGCACTTACGGGAAAAGTACGGGAAAACTTTCTGAAGAGACACTGTATGAAGATGCGCAGCTTTGGTATGAGCACCTCCTAAAACAATGGACTGAGGATGCCATCGTGGTTTACGGACGCTCATTGGGAACCACATTGGGAACCTATGTTGCGGCAAAGAACAGCCCTAAGCAACTTATCTTAGAAACACCATTTTACAGCATGACCGATGTCGCTCAACGTCGTTTCCCAATCTTACCTATTAAATATTTACTGAAGTTCAATTTTCCAACCTATTCTTTTGCGGGAAAGATAGAGTGTCCTATCTTAATACTTCACGGAACAAATGATGCGGTGGTTCCGTATGCTTCTGCAAAAGACCTTGAGCTTCAATTTCCCGAAGCGTTGGTTTCTTTTGTTACCATAGCGCAGGGCGCCCACAACAATCTCGTGGAGTTTGCCGAATATCACGCTGCTATTGCTGAGGTGCTTAATTAAAAAACCCCCGATGTTTCGAGGGTTTTTTATGAAGTATAGGCCTAACTAATTATCCTTCTTAAGTTTGGCCATTCCCTTTGGGCGATTTTCTAACTTCTTTCTATTTTCAAGCATTTGAGCCTCCAGTTCTTTCTTTTTTGCTTCTAGTGCAGCTTTTTCAGCTTCTGCTTTTTCCAATTCTGCTTTTTTAGAGGCTTCCATGTCGTTTTCCAAGGATTTTTTCTTTACAGCAACCATGGCCTTGTTAGACGTGTTTTCTTCGTTAGCTTCGGCTACTACTGCTGTTTTGTCAGCATTTTTGGTAACTACCTTGGCTTCTTGGTTCAATTCTCCATTCTCTTCCACTTCGATTACGTCGATATCAGCCTTTGTTTCTTCTACTACTTTAGTAACCACCTTATCATTATCGGTCATTGTTACTTTCTTAACTATGGTCTTTTGCTGTACATCCTTATTCTCTTGTGCTTGTAGGGTATATGTCCCTAGCGCAAGCACACAAAGTAATCCCATTAATTTTTTCATGATTCGGTTTTTTAGATTATAAAGGTAAAAGTAACGAAGGGCTTGTTAAAAGTCTGCCAATTATGAGTCAAAGTTTTCCTATTTTTTCTGAATAAAGTTCCGCTAAAAATTCTTCCAATTTCTTTTTCTGAAACCTTATATTTGCACCCTCAAAACAAACTATAATGAAAGCAGGGATCGTAGGATTACCAAACGTAGGGAAATCCACTCTTTTTAATTGTTTATCAAATGCCAAGGCGCAGAGTGCGAACTTTCCGTTTTGTACCATAGAACCCAATATTGGTGTTGTGAATGTGCCCGACGAACGGTTGGTAAAACTGGAAGCGATGGTGAAACCAGAGCGCGTGATACCTGCTACTGTGGAGATCGTTGATATTGCAGGCTTGGTGAAAGGTGCCAGCAAGGGAGAAGGGTTGGGTAATCAATTTCTCGGAAACATTCGTGAGACCGATGCGATCTTACATGTTTTGCGATGCTTTGATAATGATAACATCGTCCATGTGGACGGAAGCGTGAACCCTATTCGGGATAAGGAGACCATAGATATTGAGCTGCAGCTAAAGGATCTTGAAACAGTCGAAAAAAAGCTGGAAAAGGTTAAAAGAGCATCTCGCACAGGAAATAAAGAAGCTGTTAAAGAGGAAGCTGTGCTTCAAAAGATAAAATCGGGATTGGAAACGGGTATTTCGGTTCGTGCTATAGATCTGTCGGACGAGGAGCGCGCAGAATATGTAAAACCCCTGCAGTTTATTACCGATAAACCAGTCATGTATGTTTGTAATGTAGATGAGAATTCGGCTGCTCAGGGGAATGATTATGTAGATCAAGTTAAAAAAGCAGTTGCCAATGAAAACGCCGAGGTCATTGTATTGGCTGTTGGGACTGAAGCAGATATTACAGAGTTAGAAACCTTTGAAGAACGACAGTTGTTTCTGGAAGATCTGGGATTACAAGAGCCCGGGTCGGCAAAGTTGATACGTGGCGCTTATAAATTGTTGGACCTCCAAACCTATTTTACGGCAGGTGTGAAAGAAGTACGTGCCTGGACCATTCCGGTGGGGGCGACGGCACCGCAGGCGGCAGGAGTGATCCATACCGATTTCGAAAAAGGATTTATTCGTGCAGAAGTTATTAAGTACAGCGATTATGTTGCCTTTGGCAGCGAAGCGAAAGTGAAGGAAGCAGGAAAGATGGGGGTGGAAGGAAAGGAATACATCGTACAAGACGGTGACGTGATGCATTTCCGCTTTAACGTATAATGAAAAAGGCAGCCAAGCGGCTGCCGCTTTTTTTTCGTGACTGCGCTAGAAAGTAACGCGTAAGGCCATTCCTTTATAGGCATCCCCGGTCATTCTATTGACACCTGCGGAAGGATATAATGTAACGTTCTCATTCTTCTTTTTATGAAGCTCGGGAACAAAGTACCCCGTTACGGCACCTAATCCATAGCCCAACAAAACATCAGTTAAAAAATGTTGCCCGGCCTCCAATCTAAAATATCCTACAGCAGCAGGCAGTACAGCTGCTCCGGTCCAAACCCAGGCCTTCCCTGAAGCATCCGGATTGAAGTCGGAGAATACCTTTGCTGCGAAGAAAGTAGCCGTAGCAGTGGCTGCAACATGGCCCGAGTAAAAGGATCGCTGACCATTATTGCGCAGTCTTCTGCCCAAATCCACATCCTCACTGTATACGTAAGGACGGGACCTGTTTACCAGTCCGGCCGTAATGGTATACATTCCGGCAGTAGTCGCAAGACTTTCAAGATAGAGCCCTAATATCTGTCCGGTGTGGTCGTTTGTCTCATCGTCAAATAGCAGAACAAAGGGTGTAGCGAATGAGAGGGCAAAGGGGATATCACTAATCATGTTGGCATCTTCAGAATCGTTCCCCACTGCCCACTCATCTAAAAAGTTAATATTGTCTTGGTTGGCAAGAATCTCTTGCAGTTCTTCTTCGGTTATATCCTTCTTATTCTGTATAAGTAAAAGACCTCCCGCACTCGCTCCCAGACCTACTCCGGTCCATATTCCATCGCGTGTCCAATCCCATTCGTAGGGAGAGTCACTCTTTTGCGCAAAAGTTAGTTGAGAGATACACAGTAGTAAGGAGGTAAAGATTGTTATTTTTTTCATTCGTTATAAAAATTCTGAGAAATTTGAAGATGGAATGTCTTGGTACCACCTTCGGTTCTTATGTACTTTTAAAGACATTTGGTTTCTCAAATATACCGAAGCGATAGGGTGCTTGATTTCTATTTAACATTTCCTTAGTTGAATTTTAGGGAATGATTCGGAAATGATATCTTCGTGCTCATGGAACGTTTCAACCCGGAAAGTAAGAAGTGGTGGGTATTAGGAGTAATATTCTCGTTTTTATTACTAGAATTCTTCTTTTTCATGGATCGTCCCTTTTTTTGGGATGCACTTACCAAAGCACAACGCGCTAATTGGTTGTATGGGAATGATTTTTCCCGGTTGGTCGTTCCAACCGAGCTGAACTCGGGACATCCTCCATTGTGGATTGGAGGGATCGCTCTGTTTTGGACGATCTTCGGAAAAGCGATCTGGTCTGCGAGATTGCTATTGCTTCTTGTGAACTTGGGAGTGTGCTACCAACTTTGGATCTTGGCATCTCGTTTTTTCGGAAAGGAATTGCCGTGGTGGCTGGTATTTCTGGTTTTTTTGGAGCCAACCTTTATTGCTCAAACTACAAGCCTTAATAATGACATGCTGCTTTTGTTCTTTACGTTGTTTGGCTTGAATACCCTTCTTACGAACAAATGGAATTGGTATGCATTGGCCTTAAGCGGCGTTTTACTCACCAACTTGCGCGGCATTTATATTTTTTTAGCCCTTGCGGCACTTCATTTTTTTCTAGTTAGAAAGCAACTGCTGGTATATCAAAGCAAGATGCTAATAGCCTACGGTCTTGGACTTTTAGTGTTCATAGCATTCCTGGTCTATCAATATATTGTTTTAGGTTGGGTGATCATTACGCCAAATCCGCATTATTCAGGACATAGGGAAGCTGTTCCTGTGAGTAGCGTCTTAAAGAACACGGTAGTCTTTATAAAAAATATATTGGAAAACGGACGGTTGTTCGTTTGGATACCGCTGCTGTTGCTGTTATGGCGATCTTTCCGAAGAAAAACCCCGCTGTCGTCTTCCATACGTACGATGCTGTTGATCTTAACGGTTTTTCTGGTTACCTTTTTCTTAGGATTTGTACCGTTTAGCAACCCAATTGGCCCCCGTTATTTAATGGTGTGTTATTTATTGGCAGGGGTCCTGTTCATAAGACTTATGTATGACCTATCCATACAAAAATCACTACGCAGAAGCCTTTTGGTAGTAATAATGATTGGCTATGTAAGCGGACACTTTTGGATCTATCCGCCCACGATCGCACAAGCCTGGGACAGTTCGTTGGCCTATGTACGATACGATAGTGTAGAAGCCGAAATGCTGGAATTCATATCAAAGGAGGATATTCCCATTACTGAAACAGGTACCCAGCTTCGCATGAACTTTAGAAAGATCGCCGCGGCCGATGCTTCCCATGTGCAGGACCTTTATTTTGCAAACCCGGATCTGCAGGCGAATTCCTACTATTTGTTGTCCAATATCGAAAATGCTACTTCAGACGAAGAGATACGGCAGCTTCAGCAGCATTGGCAGGTGATAAAGCGCATCGATAACTGCGGAGTGTTCATCACCCTTTATAAGAATCCCAAGTTTTAAAAAAATTTATAGTGATTGAAAATGACACCTTTGAATGAGCGTGTTGATGCACTATTTTCTTAACAATGACCCTGCATTTATTGTTAATTACTTTCCCTTTTTAAGGTTTCCTTTTTGTAGCTGAAACCCTATATTTAGGCACATTCAAGAAAAATCATGTCACAAACACAATACACAGAAGATAACATACGCTCGCTGGATTGGAAGGAGCATATTCGTATGCGCCCGGGTATGTATATTGGGAAATTGGGAGATGGTTCGTCACCCGATGATGGCATTTACATTTTGCTGAAAGAGGTCATAGATAATTGTATTGACGAATTTGTCATGGGTGCCGGAAAGACTATTGAAATACGCATCAAGGACAAGGAAGTGAAAGTGCGGGATTATGGAAGAGGAATTCCACTGGGAAAGGTAGTAGATGTGGTTTCCAAGATGAACACCGGGGGAAAATATGATACGCGCGCCTTTAAAAAATCGGTTGGGCTCAACGGGGTAGGAACCAAAGCTGTTAATGCATTGTCCTCATTTTTCCGTGTAGAATCGGTTCGAGACAATCAAATAAAGTATGCGCAGTTTAGTCAAGGAGAGCTTACGGAAGATTCAAAAATAGAAGAAAGTTCAAAACGCAAAGGCACAAAGGTGATCTTTTCACCGGATGAGAGCATTTTTAAGAATTTTAAATTCCGAAGCGAATATGTCGCCAAGATGCTCAAGAATTACGTGTACCTTAATCCGGGATTGACCATCGATTTTAATGGTGAGAAGTTCTTTTCGGAAAATGGGCTCAAGGACTTGTTGGAAGATAACATGTCTAAGGAAGATATGTTATATCCGGTGATCCACCTCAAAGGAGACGATATTGAGATCGCTCTCACACATAGTAAAACCCAATACAGCGAAGAATACCACAGCTTTGTCAACGGACAAAACACCACGCAGGGAGGAACGCACTTAGCGGCATTCCGCGAAAGTATTGTGAAGACCATTCGTGAGTACTTCGGAAAGAACTATGACGCCAGCGATGTGCGTAAATCGATTGTATCCGCCATCAGTATTAAAGTCTTGGAGCCTGTGTTTGAGAGTCAGACGAAAACGAAACTTGGTTCTACAGACATGGGAGGGAAGCTGCCTACGGTACGAACGTATATCAATGATTTCGTTAAAACGCAGCTTGATAATTACCTGCACAAAAATACCGACATAGCCGAAAAGATCCAACGAAAGATCATGCAGGCCGAACGAGAGCGCAAGGAGCTATCCGGAATCCGGAAGCTCGCTAAGGACCGTGCGAAGAAAGCCAGTTTACACAATAAGAAGCTGCGTGATTGCCGTGTTCATTTCGGAGACATCAAGAACGAACGAAATCTGGAGAGTACCTTGTTCATTACCGAGGGAGATTCGGCCAGCGGAAGCATCACTAAAAGTAGAGATGTCAATACCCAAGCGGTCTTCAGCTTAAAAGGTAAGCCTTTAAACTGTTACGGGTTAACAAAGAAGATCGTGTATGAGAATGAGGAGTTCAATTTGTTACAAGCAGCCCTCAATATTGAAGAGTCCATGGAAGACCTGCGATATAATAACATCGTGATCGCTACTGATGCCGACGTCGATGGGATGCACATTCGGCTGTTACTTATCACGTTCTTTCTTCAGTTCTTCCCCGAAATAATAAAAGAAGGGCACTTGTACATCCTGCAAACACCTTTGTTCCGCGTGAGAAACAAAAAAGAAACTATTTACTGTTATTCCGAAGAAGAGCGCGTGGCGGCGATTGAAAAACTACGACCAAAGCCGGAGATCACTCGATTTAAAGGTTTGGGTGAGATCTCCCCCGATGAATTTGTTCATTTCATAGGAGAAGATATGCGGCTCGACCCGGTAATGCTGGACAAATCCATGAGCATTGAGGAACTATTGTCCTTCTACATGGGCAAGAACACGCCGGACCGGCAAGAGTTCATCATCGATAATTTAAAAGTTGAATTGGACAAGGTTGAAGCCTAATGCAGTTGTTCCGCTGTACACATTGTTGTATAGATGGCACGAGCATTTTATTTTATTAAAGGGATTAAATTTTAATGAGCGAAGAGTTAGAAAATAACGAAGAAGCAAAGAATACCGGCCCCGATTACTTGGGAGAACACGAAGATACCAGTGGCGATACCATTACCAAAGTAACCGGAATGTATCGCGATTGGTTCTTGGATTATGCAAGCTATGTGATCTTGGAGCGAGCCGTACCTGCCATTGAGGATGGTTTTAAGCCTGTACAAAGACGGATCATGCATTCCATGAAGGATTTGGACGACGGTAGATATAACAAAGTAGCCAATATTGTAGGGCATACCATGCAATACCACCCCCATGGAGATGCGAGTATCGCCGACGCCATGGTGCAAATAGGTCAGAAGGACCTGCTAATCGACACCCAAGGGAATTGGGGAAATATCCTAACCGGTGACCGGGCAGCTGCATCGAGGTATATAGAAGCACGCTTGTCCAAATTTGCATTGGACGTAGTATATAACCCAAAGATCACTTCTTGGCAAGCCTCTTATGACGGTCGAAAGAAGGAACCTATAAACCTTCCGGTCATGTTTCCGTTGTTACTGGCACAAGGAGCCGAAGGTATTGCTGTAGGTCTGTCTACAAAGATTCTTCCGCATAATTTTATAGAATTAATCGATGCTTCCATCAAGCATTTACAAGGCAAACGATTTACCCTATTACCCGATTTTCCCACCGGCGGAATCATGGATGCTACCGGTTATAATGATGGACTGCGTGGAGGAAAGGTGAGGAGCCGTGCTCGTATCTTACAGCATGACAAGAACACACTGGTAGTGCGTGAGATACCCTTTGGCACGACAACTACTTCTTTAATAGAATCCATCCTTAAAGCCAACGAAAAAGGGAAAATAAAGATCAAACGTATTGAAGATAACACCGCAGCTGAAGTAGAGATCATGATCCATCTGCCCGGGGGAATCTCACCCGATAAGACCATTGATGCCCTGTATGCCTTTACAGCTTGTGAGACCTCTATCTCACCTTTGGGTTGTGTGATCGAAGAGAATAAGCCACTGTTTATTGGTGTATCTGAAATGCTTCGTCGTTCGACCGACCGCACCGTGCAACTCCTTAAGAGCGAATTAGAGATACAGTTGGAAGAGCTTGAAGAACAATGGCACTTCGCATCTTTGGAGCGTATCTTCATTGAAAACAGGATCTATCGTGATATTGAAGAAGAAGAAACCTGGGAGGGAGTGATTCAAGCGATCGACAAAGGTCTGCAACCTCATATTAAACATTTAAAGCGAGCCATTACGGAAGAGGATATCGTTCGACTTACGGAAATTCGCATTAAGCGCATTTCAAAGTTCGATATTGATAAAGCACAGCAAAAGATTGATGCGCTGGAAGATCAGATCGTCGAAGTGAAGCATCACCTTCAACATTTAGTTGAGTACGCCATCGATTATTTTAAGCGGCTCAAGAAAGACTACGGCGAAGGCAAAGAGCGTAAAGCAGAGATACGCGTGTTCGATGATATTGAAGCAACCAAAGTGGTGATCCGCAACACAAAACTATATGTTAATAGGGAAGAAGGATTTGTAGGAACCAGCCTCAAGCGAGACGAGTATGTAACTGATTGCAGCGATATTGACGATATTATTGTTTTTACCGAAAACGGGACGATGATGGTTACCAAGGTGGACGCAAAGACCTTTGTTGGAAAGAATATCCTACATGTTGCCGTCTTCAAGAAAAAAGACAAACGTACTATCTACAACATGATTTACAAGGATGGTCCGCGTGGCGCAACCTATGTAAAACGCTTCGCAGTGACGTCTATAACACGGGATAAAGAATACGATCTCACGGCGGGAACTTCCGGCTCAAAAGTGCTTTACTTTACAGCAAATCCCAATGGGGAGGCCGAAGTTGTCACAGTCCTGCTTCGGCAAACGGGAAGTATCAAGAAACTTAAGTTCGATCTTGATTTCGCCGATCAGTTGGTGAAAGGACGGGCTTCTAAAGGCAATATTGTAACAAAATACGCTGTAAAGCGCATAGAGCTTAAAGAAAAGGGACTATCTACCCTTAAACCCAGAAAGATATGGTTCGATGACACCGTACAACGTCTCAATGTGGACGAACGCGGTGAATTGTTGGGTGAATTTAAAAAGGAAGATCGTTTGCTAATCATTAACCAGAAGGGCATCGTAAAGACCGTCATCCCCGAGCTAACGCTTCGTTTTGATGATGATATGATCGTTTTGGAGAAATGGGAACCCAACAAGCCCATTTCGGTGATCTATTGGGAAGGTGAAAAGGAATTGTTCTATGTAAAACGTTTCTTGATAGAGAATGAGGATAAAGAAGAATTGATCATCACAGACCATCCTAAGTCCTATCTGGAACGTGTTTTTACCGACCATCGTCCGGTAGCTGAGGTTGTTTTTATCAAAGAACGTGGCAAGGAGCGAAAGGATAATGCAGAGGTGAATTTGGAAGAATTTATCGCAGTAAAAGGAATTACTGCTATGGGGAATCAGTTGACTAAGGATAAGGTGCTTGAGATCAACGCATTGTCACCGTTGCCGTACGACCCGCCAAAGCCGGTTCCTACAGAAGATATGGAAGTTGTTGATGAAGAAGCTGTTGTTCCTGAAAATACTTCAGAAGAAAAAGAAAAAGAACCTCCTACCGATGAAGAAGGTCAAACCCTATTATTCTAGTTACAATCCATGAGAAGTTTTATTAGAGAGTTTAAAGATTTCGCCATTAAAGGCAACATGATCGATATGGCAGTAGGTATTATTATAGGTACTGCTTTCAATAATGTTGTTAATACCTTGGTAAAAAAAGTAGTGATGCCACCTCTCTCATTACTTACAGATGACGTAAATCTTGCGAATAGAAAACATGTCTTACGAGAAGGGACAGATACAGCCGAAGAAGTGGCCATAGGTTATGGTGAGTTGATAGAGGTATTGATTGACTTTACAATCATCGCCTTTACAATTTTCGTTGTCATCAAGTTCATTAACCGCTTCAAGAATAGATCGCAAGACCCAAAGAATAAAGAAGTGCCTACACCCAAGGATATAGAACTGCTATCAAATATTGAACGTCTTATAGAACATCAAAACACAATTCTGGAGAATCGGGCTAAAAAGTTATAATAATTCTTGTAGGTTTGTAGGATAATTCTTAAATAGCTGACTCTAACAAAAACACACACAATCTTTTATAGGTTGTCTTAAAAGAATGGTTACTATCCCCAAACGTTACTATTGGTTTTCCTTTGGTATTATGCTCACTATTGGCATTACCTGTTTAGTCATCTACGGAAAAGCAAAGCAACAACTAGATAAAGAATATAAAGCCCAGATCCAGACCGTAGGACGATTATCTGTACAAGATTTTGAGCGAACCGTTCGAAATAACATAAATTCCTTAGAGAATTTGAAGGATCGGATAGAGGAGAGTGATGGAGCATTCATGAAATACTTCGAATCGGACGCCAATCGAATCATATTACAACATCCATCGTTTCGGTTCATCGAATTTATTGATAGTGAAGGGATTATTCGTCAAATTGTTCCTCTGAAATCCAACGAGAAAGCTTTATTATTAGATATTAAGCCATTAGCGTATCGCTATTCAGAATGGATCGCCAATAGTAGGAATGATCGCACCAATATGACACCTTGGATTCCCTTGACTCAAAAAGGGGAGGCATTTTTAGTGGATGTGCCTATTTACATTGAAGGCGAATTCTTTGGTACAGTTACGGCGGGAATGGATTTTAGCGCACAGTTTGATGAGATCAGTGAATCATTAAAGGACCATTCAATTTTAATCACAGATCAAAATGGCACAGCGTTCTATTCCTTCAACGACCCAAATCCTGGAGATTTTCCGGATGAACGTCAATTTGAGACAGGAATGAAGCCTATTGGTGTTTCCGGAAAGAACTGGTCGTTCCAATTATTGTACCATGACAATGAGATCTATAAAGAACGTGAATTGATTCAACTTATCGGACTTTTCTTTGGCTTTCTACTCTCCTTTGTCATTAGTTTACTCGTTTTTCTTTTTCTGAAATCCAGGCATACTAAAGCGCACCAAGTAACGATTAATACGACGCTTTCACAGTTAAATACAGAGCTGGAGAAACAAAAACAAGAAGCTCAGAAAGCCTCGTCGGCAAAATCGGATTTTCTCTCAAATATGAGCCACGAAATACGAACACCCTTAAATGCCATTTTAGGTTTCGCCGATATTCTTCAAACAAAGGACTTGCTGAAGAAGGAACGCGTATACTTGAAATTAATGCGAAATTCGGCACAAACACTTCTAGTACTCGTAAATGACATTTTGGATATGGAAAAAATCGAATCCGGAAAAATGGAAGTTTCCGAAGATCGATTTAAACCGGCCGATCAGTTACAGAAAATCATCAACACATATAAGCCTCAATTACAGGAAAGAGCATTGGATGTAATAAAAGATTTTTCATTGCGTTCTCATCACACTGTGTTGGGGGATATCTCCAAGTTCAATCAAATTTTCACCAATTTACTTACCAACGCTATAAAGTTTACCGAGGCTGGTACTATCACGATTGACTATAACGAAAGCATCGTGAAAGATCGGTTGTTCATATCCTATTCCGTCTCCGATACGGGTGTGGGTATTCCCAAAGAGAAGCTGCCTTCCATTTTTGATCGCTTTGTTCAAGTTGAAAATGGTTTCAGAAAGCGTCACGAAGGGGGCGGTTTGGGATTAGCGATCACTAAAGAATTGGTTCAACTCTTGGAAGGAAAGCTATTTGTATCGAGTAAATTAGGTGAAGGAAGTTGCTTCACGGTGGAGATCTCTTTTCCGGTGTGTGCTGATGAGCCTAGTGCTATCAATGAAACAACCTTGGAACTACCGCATTTAAAAAGTCTTATCGTTGACGACAATCGAATTAACCGAATGATATTGTACAATATATTACTGCAAGTAGGTATACGGTCGGAAAGTGTAGGAAGCGGCTTAGAAGCTGTGGAAAAGGTGAAAAAGGGTACGTATGACCTTATCTTTATGGATATCCATATGCCCTTAATGGATGGCTTTGAAACCACTAAGAAATTGCTTCAAATACAAGACGACCTTGTGGTCCTAGGTTTGTCGGCAGATGTCACAAAAGAGGCTATTAGAAACGGTAGAGAATCGGGGATGTGTGATTACCTCACCAAACCCATTAATAAAGAGGAGTTATTTAGGATTTTGAACAAGCAGTTTTCTACAAACCGCTTACTAAGTACTAAAAGTTCATGACCTAGCGGCCCCATAAACTTTTTCATCACTTTTCAGTTCGTTTTAATTGCCGTACACCGGCAATCAAGAAGAGGTCGCCAACTACTATTAATCCCAGCCAATAGTACCAATTGGGAGCTTGAGCCTTAAAATCGGCGACAATAAAATAAATGCCAAACCCTAAAAAAATCAATCCGGTTATTAACATTAAGTATGCATTGCGTCGTGCTGTGGGTTTATCCATGTCTTGTAATGTTTAGCTATCTAATTCTTCTTCAGGTAAGGTAGAAACGATTTCGCTGGTTGTTTTGCGATAACGCATGTTGAGAAACTCTATGAACAAAGAGAATGCGATGGTAAAGTACAGATATCCTTTTGGTATCACTCCAATTTCATTCCCAAAGACAACTAGATGGGATAGGTGAGCTCCCTCTGCGATTAACATAAATCCAATGAGAATCAAAAAGGCCAGTCCCAGCAGTTGAACAGTAGGATGTTTGTTCACAAAACGGCCTACCGGGTTTGCGAAGATCATCATGATGAGGACGGAAATTACTACGGCAATCACCATGATGACAAGTGCGTCGTTAGGATCGTCACTAATACCGTTGGTCATACCCACCGCAGTTAATATTGAGTCGAATGAAAATACAATGTTTATCAAGCTTATTTGAACGATCGCTTTGCTCAAGGAGGTGGCTCGACTTTTCTTCACTACCCGTGCATCATGTCCTTTATCCTCTACCTTCTCATGGATCTCACTTGTACTTTTGTATAAGAGGAATAATCCCCCGATAAATAGAATAAGACCTTGCCCGCTTACACCTGCTTCAATCCACGACAAATGTATGTTCCAAAAAGGGGCCTCCATAGCGACAAGCCACGAGATACCAAACAATAATACGACCCGTATGAGCATGGCGAGAAAAAGTCCTATGTTGGTGGCTTTTTTCTGAAGGTTTGCCGGGAGTTTACTAGCTGCCAGCGAAATGAAAATGATGTTGTCGATCCCCAGAATAATTTCCAGGAAAGTCAAAGTTAATAATGCCACCAAGGCATCCGGAGAGCTTAAGATTTCAAACATTATTTTACTTTTTTAGCGGTTCCTTTTTGTTTTCTCGCTTCTCCTACAACATTGTATTCAAAGAGATATTCGTTCGCACCGGTAGTTAGGATCTTCATGTGAATGGCTTTTTCTTCAGAGCGGTTCTTCGGATTTTTCTTTTTAACAATATACTCGCAATCGTTGATCCAACGCACAGTGGAAGTATCTGCCTTACCTCTAAAATAATCAATTTCTATGGAATCGTTTCGTACAAAGGTGGTCGTAAGTACTTCAGTACCTACAACTGCCTCAAATTCAAAGGTTCCTGTTTTAAAGTCGGTGCAATTTCTTTCCGGCTCATAACAACTAACAAGCAACAGCATAGAAAAAAGATAGCAGAAGCGCATTTTTATAGATTTTATGCGAATTTCTGAAATTTTAAGGAGAATTGTTAGTTTTCGTAGGTCTTAAAAGTACCGTCTTCATAAAAAATTACTATTCGTTCTATGGCTGCTGAAGCAGGACTTGTTTCTGAAGGACTTTTAGCAGTAACAGAAAGTGACTTGGTGGCTTCTCTAATTTCTGAAGCCGATTCCTGTGAAGGTGGGGCAGAAGGAATCGAACTATTTTCTTTTTCAGAAGGGAACGTACCTTTACCGTTTAATAGCCAGTATAATTCCACTTCAGGAAATTGTTGGATCACCTTCATCACAAAATCCAAACTGGGCTTGTTCCTACCCGAAAGTAAGTGCGAAATGGTAGACCTGTTAAAGTCGATCGCATCCGAAAAAGCAGTAGCCGATAACCCGTAATAATCGAGTATTTTTTCCAGTCTTTTCGAAAAATCATTGCTGTTTACCATTGTAACAAGTACGTTTGCTATAAAACGTTTACAAATGTAAAATATTTTATCTCAGACACCAATAAAACAGGTAAATATTTCATATCTATATATAATTAATAGTTTAAATAACAATATATAAAATACTGAAATATAATAAATTGATAATTAAAAGTGTTTGAGATCCCTGTTATTATTTACAAGGGTGTTTTTGCCAGTGGTTTTTGTTTACAGAAGTACCCGAACAAGCAATCTTTTTATGTTTACAATTGTAAACAAGGCTTTGTTTACCTTTGTAATCACACAGAATCCGCATGAATGTATCCACTTGGTATGCCGCCCATTTTGAATCCCGTTTAAGAGGAAGATATCTTAGTTTGAAGCACATTAATCCGTTACTGAACAGTTACGGTAATCGACTCGAAATTTCGTATCCGGGAAGTTCCGAATTGGGTAAAAAGATTCCCCTTATTAAAATAGGTCAAGGTCCGAAAATCATTCTTGCATGGTCACAAATGCACGGTAATGAATCGACAACCACCAAAGCACTTTTCGACTTATTTCGGTTTATAGACCAAAAAGACGACTTTCAAGAAGCGATTGCGCATTTTTTACATACGTATACTTTATATGTCCTACCTATACTCAACCCCGATGGTGCCGAACGATATACACGTGAAAATGCAAACGGTGTAGATCTCAATAGAGACGCCGTACTACAGTCACAGGCCGAAAGTAGAGTGCTAAGAGAGCTTTTTAATGAAATACAACCTCACCTGTGTTTAAATTTACACGATCAACGAACAATCTACGGGTTAGCTACGGGTAAGCCGGCGACCATATCATTTTTAGCCCCCGCAGCCGACTCAAAACGTACGGTCACTCCGGCGCGTGAGGTTGCCATGCAAAAGATCGTAGGGCTGAATGCCTTCTTGCAGCCTTTCATTTCGCATCAGGTGGGGCGATATGACGATACGTTTAATGCAAATTGTGTTGGAGATGCGTTTCAACAGGCAGGAGTGCCCACCATTCTCTTTGAGGCCGGTCATTTTCAAAATGATTACGAACGTGAGATCACTAGAAAATTTATTTTCTTGGCATTTTCGAAGCTTTTTGGGCTGCACGGAGCTTCAGAAATCCCTTCAGACACGAATCAATATTTTACTATTCCGGAAAACCAAATCATATTCAAAGATGTTATTATTCGAAATGTTCGGTTCAACAACAATGCGAACCCGTTGGATATTGGGATTCAATTTTCAGAAGTACTAAAAAATGAACAGATCGATTTTATGCCGTACATCGATGAACTTGGAAATCTTTCCAATTACAGAGGACATTGGGAGGTAGATGGAGAAGGGTGTACCGTATTGGTTAATTCTCAGCAAAACACCAACGTAGGACAGCAGGTTTCAATTATTTCTAATAAAACAGATGATTCTGTATTATTTATTCCGAAAATTTGACCTTAGACTACTAAAAACATATTAATTTTGCCATAGTAATAAACTCCTACTGTCATGGCAAAGTTTAAATTAGACGAAACAGATCATCAAATTCTCGATATGCTCATTGAGAATACGCGAACTCCTTTTACCGATATAGCGAAGCGACATAAAATTTCTGCAGGAACCGTTCATGTGCGAGTGAAGAAGATGGAAGAAGCCGGGATCATTATTGGATCGTCCCTTACCTTAGATTACGAGAAGTTGGGCTATTCCTTTATCGCCTACGTAGGTGTGTTCTTGAACAAGACCTCGCAAACACAATTCGTCCTGGAACGCATTAACGAGATCCCTTTTGTAACTGTGGCCCATGTTACCACCGGAAAATTCAATATCTTCTGCAAGATTAGAGCCAAGGATACCAGCCATGCGAAAGAGATTATCTATAAAATAGATGATATAGAGGGGGTAACGCGTACCGAGACCATGATCTCTTTGGAAGAGAGCATTAATGACAAAAAACGTTTAATGCACTCGATCTTTCAGAACATTAAAAAATAATGATATGAAGGCTGTTGAACTTTCGCCATCTGAATATCATCCTTATTTTGAGCATTACATCCGCTGTGTTAGGGAAAAGTCACTTATGGAAGGCTTAACAAGCGGATTGATAGAAACTCAGGAGTTTTTTGAAGAGATACCCACGATAAAACACGAGTATCAGTATGCATCCGGTAAATGGAGCCCGAAAGAGATCCTGCTGCATCTTATAGATTCTGAACGTGTCTTCTGTTCCAGAGCGCTACATTTTGCAAGAGCCCGTAATACCGAATTACCGGGATTCGACGAGAATGAATTTGCATCGAACTCACATGCTAATGGACGTACTATGAATGATCTGTTGGATGAGTTCGTCGCTGTGCGTACGTCCACAGTACTTCTATTTAAGAGTTTTTCTAACGATGCGCTGCTGCAAAAAGGGAAAGCGAATAATGCGGAAGTGTCTGTAAGAGCTCTCGGATTTCTCATTGCCGGACATGCCGTTCATCACGTACAGGTGATCCAAGAGCGCTATTTGTAAATGCGCACGGAGCATTATCAATTCCTTAACTAACTTTAAACAAATCTTAGCATCAAATCTTTTGAATTGCCCGTTATTACTGCTATACTTGGGTATAGAAAAATTAGTAATAAAAATTAAAAAAAAGATTATGGAAAAGAGAATTGCAATATTAGCGACCAACGGATTTGAAGAATCGGAGTTGAAATCTCCAAAAGAGGCGATGGAAAATGAAGGATTTACCGTAGACATCGTAAGTGAAGAAAGTGGAACCATTAAAGGTTGGGCCGATGGAAATTGGAGCAACGAATATAAAGTAGATAAAACACTTAGTGAGGTATCAGCCAAAGACTATCACGCTCTTATGCTCCCTGGAGGGGTCATCAATCCTGATAAGTTACGTAGAAATGAAGATGCTTTAATTTTTGTTAGAGATTTCTTCAAGCAGAAGAAACCGGTGGCAGCGATTTGTCACGGCCCGCAAGTACTAATTAGTGCCGATGTTGTGAAAGGTAGAACGATGACATCTTTCAGTTCGATTAAAGACGATTTAAAGAATGCCGGAGCGCTTTGGGTAGATAAGGAAGTGGTTGTGGATGAAGCTCTCGTTACGAGTAGAAATCCGGACGACCTTCCCGCATTCAACTCAAAACTTATTGAGGAGATTAAAGAAGGAAAGCATGAATTACAGCATGCCTAATCTTTCGATTCAATACAATAAAAAAGAGGCGATGTTCGCCTCTTTTTTTTATTCTTCTTCATCGTCTAGGATTTTCTTTTCCGGGATTTCGACGATTGGTTCAGTAAAATCTTCTTCGGCATAATCTTCTTCATCAAAATTAGCCATGGTCGTTTCCAATCGGGAGCTAACCTTGACGAGGTATATAGTATCCTCTGTTCGGACTTCGACCGCTTCAACGGTTTCGTTCTTCGCATTCTTGAAGACAATCACATGATCGTCGTCATACCCGTCGGGATATTTCTCTACAAGCAGCGAGAGAATTTCAGGAGTTAGTTTTCTATAGTCTACAATAATGCGTTTCATACATTGACGTCACAAGTTGGTTTGGGTTTTAAAACTACTAAAAAATGGTTAGCAACAAATGAATTCAATGTAAATTTTCAAAAATTTTTATAGTAATCGAATGCTTTGTAAATAACCTCATTAGGAACATCACAGCGCATTTTGTGCTTTCCAATGCTAGTAAGAAGTACAAAACAAACCTTCCCGTGACTGTTCTTTTTATCATAAACAAGCAACTCTAAGATGCTCTCAATGTCTTTTTTTGTGAAGGCTGTCTTCGGAAAATGTTTCAGAATAATACGACTCACTTCTGAAAGTTTTTCTGAAGGAAATCCTTCTAGTTCCGAAGAAATAAAGGTAGCCAAGATCATTCCAATGGCAATAGCCTCACCGTGTAGCAAATCGGGTCTTTCTGAAGCATCTAAACAATACGATTCAATGGCGTGCCCCAATGTATGACCGTAATTCAAGGTCTTACGTTCGTTCTTTTCCAGCGGATCCTTTAGCACAATGGTATTTTTTATCAGTACAGAATCCCAGATAAGCTGCGCTGTTTCCTCACGTTGATTCGGATTGAAGCCTTGGACCTTCGTCCAGTATTCTTCGGAATGAATTAGACCATGCTTAAGCATTTCGGCATATCCCGAAGTAATTTGTTCTTTGGGTAAAGTATTCAAGTAGCCAGGATCAATAAAGACCGCCAATGGCTCCCTAATAACACCGATCTGGTTTTTTAAGACACCTAGGTCCACACCATTCTTACCGCCTACCGAAGCATCGACCATAGCGAGTAGGGAAGTGGGCACGTGTACGAACTCAATCCCTCTCTTAAAGGTGGCCGCTACGAATCCGCCAATATCTGTCACCACGCCGCCCCCTAAATTGATGAGCAGGCTCTTTCTGTCGGCGCCACGATTGGATAGATCATCCCACAAAGCAACACAAGTATCAATGTGTTTGTGGGCTTCACCTGCTTCTATGACAAGTATTTCCGGCTGATCCAAATAATCATTTTCTGACAGGAATTTGGGTAAACAAAACGCAAGCGTGTTCGTATCGGTAAGTATGAAGATGCTTGAAGGTTTCAAGTCGTCCAGCACTTTTTTGAGGTAGGCGGAAAGGTTGTTAGTGGCGTAGATCGATCCGCGCTCTTTATGAATTATTTTATTCGTCATGAAACCCGTTTTGTTGTTTAAATAGACACCAAATCTAACTATATTTGTGAACTTTATTTTCAATTTATGGTATCAAAATCCCTTTTTGATAATACTGAAACCGCCTTTGCTCTTAAAAGTGATTCAGAATTAGAACGCGCCTATTTCCTCTTTAAAATGATTGCTAACGAACCCTTGGTTCGCATTGGAACGGCTGCTACCAAACTGGCGTTAAACATGCACCTTCCGGTAGAAGGTCTTATACGCTCAACGGTATTCGATCATTTTTGCGGAGGGGTGAATGAAAAAGATTGTATGTCTACGGTCGATAGCCTTGAAACTGCCGGTGTTTCCTCGGTGTTGGACTATTCCGTAGAAGGGAAAGAAGAAGAGAAACAATTTGATGCTACCCTCGAAAAGATCATAGAATTAACCCGCTTTGCCAAGAACAAATCGGCTATGCCGTTCTCTGTTTTTAAACCAACAGGGCTGGGTCGTTTTAAGATCTGGCAAAAAGTAACCGAAGGCGATACCCTTTCGGAAACCGAATTGGGGGAATGGGAGCGTATAAAGCAGCGATATCACGCTGTTTGTAAAGTGGCACAAGAATGCGATATCGCATTGTTGATTGATGCTGAAGAATCCTGGATGCAGGGAGCAGCCGACGCATTGTGTGAAGAAATGATGGAAACCTATAATAAGGAAAAACCGATCGTTTTCAATACATTACAGTGTTATCGCTGGGACCGTTTAGAGTATCTAAAGGAGATTCATAAACACGCAAAGGCGAAAGGCTTTCTGTTAGGTTTTAAGGTAGTGCGCGGCGCGTATATGGAAAAGGAACACGACCGTGCTGAAGAAAAAGGGTATGCTACCCCAATTTGTGCCAGTAAGAGCGCAACCGATGAGAATTTCAATACGGTAACCGACTATATCTTAAACCATTTAGGTGAAATATCCCTGTTCTTAGGCACGCACAACGAAGTGAGCAGCTACTTGGCAATGGAGACCATGGAGACCAATAATTTGTCCAAGAGCGACGGCCGAATATGGTTTGGACAGTTGTACGGGATGAGTGATCACATTAGTTTTAACCTTGCAAAGGAAGGCTATAATGTAGCGAAGTACATACCGTTTGGTCCGGTAAAAGACGTTATGCCTTATTTAATAAGGCGTGCCGAAGAGAATACTTCGGTTGCCGGTCAAACCAGCAGGGAACTTACGCTACTAAAGCGCGAGAAGGAACGACGGAAATTGTAGTTGTAGATCACTGTATTCGTAAAAAGCACGAACCGTATCGTGCTTTTTAAATCAAACTAACCAACTATGAAAACAATTAATAGGGAGTATTGTCTCTTGAAATTCAACTAAAGGGCTTTTACTTTTCAACTCCCCAGTTTACTCAAGTAAAAGCCTTTAGCTGAGGTAAATAAAATGAAATTAACACTGTAAATTTTCAGGTTTTTTCCTTCAATTGCAACACAACACAAACGCCATTCTTGAATAGCCAGTCTCTATTCACGAATCACGACCACACCACACGGACGTAAATAATTGGCAGGCAGTTAATTATAATTACATCGTCCGGATTTCTTCAATCGTTCACAAATAGAAGAGTACAAGGTTATTTTTTTATAACTTTAGAACGTAAGTGATTTCTTTCATGCGCTACCTTGTCTACATACTCCTTTTTTTTGGAAGTCTTTCTGCCCTACAGGCACAATCTAAGCTGCCGCAAAACCTGCTGTCATTGGGAGATGAGGAATTGTTGGCTTTATTTAATGAAATGGATGGGGATTCGATTGCGCAGGAGCGCGTTGCACGCACTTATTTAAACAGAGCCCGAAAAGAAAAAGACACTATTAAAATGGCGCGCGGCTACGATCGCCTGGCGCGTATCTTTCATCACGAGAAGAACATCATGTTTGCGGACAGTATCATTGCGTTAACTGAGGATATGAAACATATAACGTATCCTGCGTTGGGGTATATTATTAAGGGAAATCAATTTTATTTACTTGGAGATTTAACAAAATCGACTACTGCTTATTTAAAGGCATATGAGATTGCTATTGAACAAGAAAATATTCAACAGCAAGTTTTTATAATGGACCTCTTAATCTTTGCAAAATCAATTTGGGGTAATAAAAATGACGCTCTTGAACTTCAGCATAGAAGATTTAACATTTTGCAAAGTGAAAATTATAAGAATGAAATAAAAAAAGCAACGCGTAAGGGAGCAAATATTGATATCGAGCAGTTATTCATAGAAGATGAGATAGTTGCCCTAGAAAATTATATATTTTGTTACATGAATCTGAATAAATTAGATTCAGTAAAAGTATACTTTAAAAGAGTTTATGATAAAATGGATAAATATAATTGGGTAAATAAAGATACTCATTTAAACTGGTTAAAGTTGACAGAATTGGAATTGCATTATAGGGATCGTAATTACACTAAGGCGTTAAATCAGGCTGATAGTATACTCAAAGCTAAAGAACATGATGATTTTACATTATTCAATTTATTTTTATTTAAAGGGTTGGCTAACTTAGAACTCGATAATATATTAAAAGGAATTGAATCTCTTAAATCTGCCGATTCGATAGTAGATAATTCTGAAGTACTATTAAGACCATTCGATAGAGTTTTATATGAAAAACTCTTAAGTTTTTATGAGAGTACAGATAGCACTGAGAAAAGAATAGAGTATCTTACTAAATTAATTTATTTAGATAGTGTTTTTAAAATAAAGTACCAATATTTCGATCCTCAACTAATTAAAAATTATGAAACTCCTTTACTATTGGCAGAAAAAGAAGAGTTAATTAATGAACTCCAACTTAAAAACAAATCCGCCAATACATCTAAATGGGCCATCGTAGGATTGCTGTTTTTTAGTACACTCGGTTTTTTTTATTACTTCAAAAGGCAATTAATTTATAAAAGAAGATTTGAGAAGTTGGTTGTCTATTCGGAGAATGGAACAAATCATAAGAGGGGAGAGTCGAGCGTTCAAACAAAACCTTCAGGAGAACTAATTGAAAATATTCTTAGCAATCTTTCAGACTTTGAACGTAAAAGAGAATACCTCTCACCTAAGATATCCCTTGGGTACTTGGCCAAACGGTTTGATACCAATTCTAAGTACCTTTCGCAAGTGATCAATTTGGAGAAGGATAAGAATTTCACGCAATACATCAATGATCTAAGGGTCACCTATGCCTTTAAAGAACTGGCGGCAAACCCCACCTTTAGAAAGTTTACCATAAAAGCGATCGCTAACGAGTGCGGTTTTAAGACAGGGGAATCCTTTTCACGGGCATTTTATAAAAAGTTTGGAATTTATCCTTCCTATTATCTTAAAAGTCTGGAGAAGAAGCAGTCTGCCAATTAGGGTTCCTCTTGTACCTCTGCCGAAAGCACAGTGGCCTTTTTTTCACAATTTTCCACGAATATCTTCAATTCCTTTGAGTTAACAGTTCCTTCAATCGTGTACTGTTTGCAGGAATCTAGCGTCGTATTGCTTTCAGAAAAAAGCACATTCCCCTCTTGAAGTAAGACACTAACAACAGCGGTGTCGATACTATGATTACGCAATGTTCGAATGGCAGCATCTGAGATCGTTCGTTCTTTCAGCCTGATATTCTTTAAGGTGCGGGCATTGGGTCCGTAATCACAGGAAGCGCGTTTTCCGCCTAGAAAAAAAAGTAAAATAACGATACCAATACTGAATCCTCCCAGATAATAGGCGATACGATGTGCTAATTTCATGTTTGTTTAAAATATAAGTAGGTTGATATCACTGTAGGAAAGATCGAACCATTCGGCTACCGACTGACTTGTAAGTATGCCGCGGTAAAAATACAACCCATTTCGCAAACCACTGTCAAATCGAATGGCATTTTCCAGTCCGCCGCATTCGGCAATATCCAATAGGTAGGGCGTGAAAATATTACTGATCGCAATAGAAGCTGTTTTCGGATAACGTGCCGGAATGTTGGGCACCCCATAATGTATCACTCCGTATTTAATTTGCGTCGGTTCTTTGTGAGAGGTCATTTCGGTCGTTTCAAAGCAGCCGCCCATATCCACACTCACATCAATAACCACCGCGCCATTCTTCATATTCTCCACCATGGTCTTGGATACAATGATAGGGGAACGGTCTTTTCCGCGTACTGCACCAATCGCCACATCACAGCGACGCAGGGCTTTCATAAGATTTTTAGGTTGTAGGGTAGAGGTATACAGGGTTCTGCCGACATTGCACTGCAGATTGCGCAATTTAGTGATGGAGCTGTCAAAAACCTTTACGTTCGCTCCTAGCCCTAAAGCTGACCGAACCGCAAATTCACCTACCGTGCCGGCGCCTATCACCACGACTTCCACGGGAGGCACACCGCTAATATTGCCGAACAGCAAGCCATTCCCTGCTTTGGCATTGACCATGATCTCTGCCGCCACCAATACCGATGCCGTTCCTGCGATCTCACTCAAAGCTTTAACCACGGGGTAGCTGTGGTCTTCGTCCTTTATGAATTCGAATGCCAAAGCCGTGATCTTCTTTTTAGCCAAGGCATCAAAATACTTTTTTTGTTGTGTTTTTAGTTGCAAGGCAGAAATGATCACCGTCTTAGGCTTGATGAGTTCGATCTCTTCCAGGGTGGGGGGTTCCACCTTGAGAATGATTGGACATTCGAACACTTGCGTTCGATCTTTGGTAATTTTCGCACCGGCTTCACTGTACTGCTGATCGGAATAGCCGGCCTCGTCTCCGGCAGACGCTTCCAGCAGAACGCGATGTCCGTTATTTACGATGGCCCCTACGGCATCGGGTGTTAAACAAATGCGTTTTTCTTGAAAGTAGGTTTCTTTCGGAATTCCGATAAACAGTTCTCCCTGTTGTTTGAAGACTTCCAGTTTCTCTTCTTGGGGAAGCAGTTGGGCTTTGGTGAACGGTGAATTGGATGTGGCCATAGGTGCTACAGGTTGGTAGTACCAAGGTACATATTTAATTTAAAATGTAAAACTTACCGATTAGCGAAATAGGTCTTTGATTTGTTCAAAGGTGGATTTCTTTGCCATAAGATCTTCTTCAAATGATTTAAGGTCATTACCCCTTACTTGATTAAAAAGCTTAGCGCGAATTAGATAAACCGCAGGAACAATAATAAGCATAAGCGGTACCAAGTAAACTAATTCCAGTTCGTCTAAATTATTACTTTCATTGATTACCCCCCACAATTGGAAGGCATACATGGCAATAGGAACGAGGATGATCCAGTGCCACCAATGACGACACGTAAAGAACCATAATAATAGAAGGTACAATGGTATGGCTTTGCCAGTAAAATACCAAGCAAACGAATACCAATCAGGAAAACTTGTAGTAGCTGTAAAAAAAGAAGTTTCCCAAACTTGAGTGTCCGGGAAACTTTTGTAGGAATAAAATAAGAAGGGGGAAATTGCTACTAGTAATACAATTAACCCACCTACAACTAATGATCTTTTACCCGTTTTGGAGGGGCTTAAGTGTTTTGTCGACTTGTTGTGGTGTTTGTCCATCTTCTATGCTTTCCGGAGTACAAGAGATAAATAATCCAGCCCCGAAAATTGCAACGATTAAAAAGTACTTTGTTAATTTCATAATATTTGTTTTTGTGAGGTTTATCATACAAACCTAGCACGAAAAAAAACAAGTATTTCAAGTATGTTCGCCGTATCTTTATAAGTTAACCTTAAGCCAAAAAAAGTCCTGCTTAAAACTACTGCGATTTGGGGCGAGCATGATTAAGAATCCTTGTGTTTACTATGAAATTTCGTTGCAATTTATTTCACCGGCATCATTTTTAACGTTCTACTTCCGTTTTGGTTTTTTGTTAGTTGTATGCTTGTACTGTCCTTTGGTAATAATTTTTCAATTTTATTTGGCCATTCAATAAAATTCCAATGACCTGAATAAAAATAATCTTCTATTCCTATATCCATCGCTTCTTCATTGCTCTCGATTCGGTAAAAATCGAAGTGATATAACATATCATCTTTCAGCATATATTCATTCACAATAGAAAATGTTGGGCTCGTAACTGTATCAGTCACACCTAAGTGCTCTGCAAGTGCCTTGATAAGCGTAGTTTTTCCTACACCCATATCTCCATAAAATAGTAAGGTCTTGGTGGGGGCTGCCAACAAGAGTTGATCGGCTATTGCCGGAATGTCTTGGAGAGTATATGTCAACTGCATGTCACTAGATTGCGAGCAAATATAGAATAATTTCTCGATTATTAACAAAAAATATCGATTATCTGTATCTAAATAAGAAAATTCCTACAAATTATTTAGGTTCCAATACGGCAAAGGGAATGATCATCTCTTCCAAAGAAACACCGCCGTGCTGATACGTGTTGCGATAATAACTCACGTAATGATTGTAATTATTGGGATACGCAAAGAATAGATCACCTTTTGCAAAAATGAATGAACTACTCATATTTATAGTAGGCAAGTGTATCTTTTTAGGGTCTCTGGCGGCCAATACATCCTTATCTTCATAGGTAAGACTCTTACCTGTCTTATAGCGTAAATTGAGGCTGGTATTCTTATCACCAATCACTTTAGAAGGATTTTTCACGTTGATAGTGCCATGATCGGTGGTAAGGATCAATTTAAAGCCTAATTGGGCTGCTTGCTGGATAATCTCCATGAGGGGAGAGTTCTTAAACCAACTTTGTGTAAGCGAACGGTAGGATTTATCGTTGGAAGCCAATTCTTTGATCACTTCCATTTCCGTTTTGGAGTGCGAAAGCATATCCACGAAATTATATACGACTACCGTAAGATCCTCATCCTTATGCGTCTTAAAATTCTCCACAAGTCGCTTTCCTTGTTTTAAACTGGAAATTTTATGATAACTCCAATTTACTTGCAACCCCAGGCGTTTTAACTGTGCTTCTAGAAATTGCTCTTCGAACATGTTCTTGCCGCCTTCTTCGGTATCGTTGAGCCAATAATCCGGATGCAGTTTTTCCATTTCGCTGGGCATTAACCCGCTGAAAATGGCATTACGGGCATATTGTGTCGCTGTTGGAAGGATGCTGTAGAACAGTTCTTCGTGCGTCTTCTTATAACTACTCTTTAAAAAGGGTTCAAATGCCTTCCATTGGTCGTAGCGCAAGTTGTCAATGACTACAAACAGGGTCTGTTGTCGATCTTTTAGCTGTGGGACGACCTTTTCTTTGAATAAGGTGTGCGACATCACAGGAGCATCATTGCCGCTCTCGAACCAAGCCGGGTAATGCTTGTCGATGAATTTACAGAACTGGCTGTTAGCCTCTATCTTCTGAGATTCCAAGATCTCAAACATTCCGGTATCTTCTATGTTCTCCAACTCTAATTCCCAATACACAAGTTTTTGATACAGTTCGGCCCAACCTTCAAACGTATTGATCATGGACATATCCATGGCGATCTTACGGAATTCTTGTTGGTAATTGGAAGTGGTCTTTTCTGAAATTAAGCGCGAATGATCCAAGTTCTTCTTCAAACTAAGAAGGATCTGATTGGGATTTACCGGCTTGATAAGATAGTCGGCGATCTTCGATCCAATGGCTTCTTCCATGATGTACTCTTCCTCGCTCTTTGTGATCATTACCACGGGAAGGGCAGCCTGATATTCTTTGATCTCGGCTAACGTCTCCAAACCGGTAAGTCCGGGCATGTTCTCGTCCAAAAAGACGATGTCAAAATTCTGATTCTTAATTTCAACGAGCGCTTCGGTACCACTTTGTGCCGTAGTTACCTTATAGTTCTTATTTTCAAGAAAAATGATATGGGGTTTTAGCAAATCAATTTCGTCGTCTACCCAAAGTACTTTAATGTCGCTCATATATGTATATTTGTTTATTATTGGAATCGTTGTTGAGAGATTCTCTACGTACCTTTCAAAATTAATTCCAAAGTCACGCACAGAAGTGCGTTTCATTACTAATTAAAAGTTAAAGTTTGAATTCCACAGGCAAACTCAAAATTATAAACGACCCCATCTATGGTTTTATTACCATACCTAACACCTTGGTCTTTCAATTAATCGAGCACACCTATTTTCAAAGGTTGCGTCGAATTTCTCAAATGGGGATGTCGTATTTGGTATATCCTGGGGCGCACCATACTCGTTTTCACCATGCACTGGGCGCCATGTTTCTTATGCAACGGGCCGTTCAAGTCCTGCGGCAAAAGGGTGTTGCCATTTCAAACGATGAAGAAGAGGCGTTGTGTGTTGCGATTCTCTTACACGATATTGGACACGGACCTTTCTCCCACGCTATGGAGCACAGCATCGTTGAAAATGTAAGCCACGAGTATATTTCTCTCTTGTTTATGGAGGAATTGAATCGAAACTTTAACAACAGATTAACGCTGGCGATACGAATATTCAAGGATGAATACGACCGAAAATTCCTGCATCAGCTTATTTCTGGACAGTTAGATATGGACCGATTGGATTACTTGCGTCGCGATAGCTTCTATACAGGGGTTCAAGAAGGAACCGTTAATTCTCAGCGTCTTATTACGATGCTGAATGTTCACAAGGACACCTTAGTGGTCGAAGAGAAGGGCGTTTATTCGGTTGAAAAATTCATCATTGCACGTCGTTTTATGTATTGGCAGGTCTATTTACACAAAACAGGTATCGTTGCAGAACAATTGTTAATGAATCTTCTTAAGCGTGCGAAAGAACTAACACAAAGGGGTCACCAATTACCGGCCAGCGAAGCTTTGTCCTTTTTTCTGAAGAACCCTATCGATAAAGCTCAATTTTCAAAGGAAGTCTTGGACACTTTTGCAAAACTGGACGATTACGATATTGTTTCGGCGATGAAATCCTGGATGACCCACGACGATTTTGTACTCCGCAATTTAGCTGAAATGCTTTTAAACAGAGACCTACTCAAGATCAAGATCAAAAAGAAACCTTTTTCAGAAATACAGATTCAAGAAAAGAGGAGTGCATTAAAAGAAAAGTACAATTTGAGTGACGCTGAAGCCAAATATTTTGTTTTTAACGGGGAAATAGAGAATCTGGCTTATAGAATGGATAAAGATGCGATTTACCTGCTTACAAAAACAGGGAAAGTGGTAGATGTGGCTAAGGCCAGCGATCAACTTAACTTAAAAGCATTATCTAAAACCGTAGTGAAATATTATCTGTGCTACCCAAAACCGAAATACTAATCCTTTTTTTCTATTTTTGCATGGGTATCAAAAATAATGCGCTATTAATTTTTGATTTTGAAGGATTTATGTCGTAAAGCACAGCCAAAGAACAGTAACAACTCGTTAAATGAAATTTACAGCAGCCCAAATCGCAGGAATTCTTAATGGTGAAGTTGACGGAAATGAAGACGTAGAAGTTTCGAAACTTGCAAAGATTGAGGAAGGCAGCGAAGGAAGTCTTACCTTTCTAGCCAATCCTAAGTACACACATTTTATCTATTCTACCGATGCTTCCATTACCATAGTGGACAAGGGCTTCGTTGCTGAAAATTCCATTTCAACAACATTGATCCGCGTGGAGAACGCTTACAAAGCGTTTTCACAGTTGTTAGAATATTACAATCAGGTGAAGATGAATAAAACGGGCATTGAGAAGCCGGTTTTTATTTCTGAAAGTGCTACTTACGGAGAAAATATTTACGTGGGTGCCTTTGCCTATATTGGAGAGAACGTATCTATAGGGGAGAACGTGAAGATTTATCCTAATGTATATATAGGAGACAATGTTACTTTGGGGGACAATGTGGTAGTTTTTGCCGGTGCTAAGATCTATTCTGAATCGATCGTTGGAAATCATTGTGTAATACACAGCGGTGTGATCTTGGGAGCAGACGGCTTTGGGTTCACACCTAATGATAAAGGAGAGTACACTAAAGTACCGCAAACGGGTAACGTGATATTGGAAGATAATGTGGATATTGGAGCAGGTACTACCATAGACCGTGCGACCTTAGGATCTACGGTGATTCGAAAAGGGGTCAAACTGGATAACCAAATACAGATAGCCCATAATGTAGAAATTGGTGAGAATACAGTCATTGCCGCACAAACGGGCATTGCCGGGTCAACAAAGATTGGTCGTAATTGTATGATTGGCGGCCAAGTGGGTATCGTTGGGCATATTACCATTGGTGATAATGTGCGAATACAGGCGCAAAGCGGAATTGGACGAAATGTAAAGGATAACGAGACCTTACAAGGCTCTCCCGCATTAAATTACGGCGATTTCAACAAAAGTTATGTACACTTCAAGAATCTTCCCAAATTTGTCGAACGATTTAATACTTTTGAAAAAAAAATAAACAATGACTGACTGCATGGTAAAACAGCGAACGATTGGTAAGGAGGTATCCTTAACAGGAGTCGGACTACACACAGGGAAGGAAGTGACCATTACTTTTAAACCTGCTCCCGAGAATCACGGGTATGCTTTCGTACGGGTGGATCTTGAAGGGAACCCCGTGATCGAGGCAGATGCGAATTATGTGGTCAATACCCAACGCGGAACCAATTTAGAGAAGCTGGGTGTGAAGATCCAAACGTCCGAACATGTGCTCGCTGCCTTAGTGGGCATGGAAGTAGACAACTGCTTGATGGAGTTGAATGCTTCTGAACCTCCCATAATGGACGGATCCTCCAAATTCTTTGTGCAGGCCATCTCTGAAGCTGGGATCGTAGAACAAGAGGCTCCGCGGGAAGAATATATCGTCAAAGAAGTGATTTCCTATCTTGATGAAGAAACAGGCAGCGAAATTACAGTGATTCCTGCCGATGAATATCAGGTAACGACTATGGTCGATTTTGGTACTAAGGTCTTGGGAACACAGAATGCATCACTGAAACATCTCTCCGAATTCAAAGATGAGATTGCCGATGCGCGTACCTTTAGCTTCCTTCATGAGATTGAGATGCTACTAGAGCACGGACTGATTAAAGGCGGCGATTTGAACAATGCTATTGTCTATGTAGATAAAGAACTTTCTCCAAAGACCATGGAGAAATTGCGGGAGGCCTTCGGAAAAGAAAAGATATCTGTAAAGCCTAATGGAATACTGGACAACCTAACTTTACATTATCCCAACGAGGCTGCCCGTCACAAGCTATTGGATGTAATTGGAGACCTTGCCTTAGTTGGAACACGCATTCGCGGGAAAGTAATTGCTAATAAGCCCGGTCATCATGTAAATACCCAATTTGCAAAGAAGCTTTCTAAATTAATCAAGATAGAAAGCAGAAATAAGATACCTCAGTTCGATGTGACACTTCCTCCCGTGAAGGATGTGA
The DNA here is from genome assembly GCA_002696485.1 of Altibacter sp. Lineage (GTDB taxonomy): Bacteria > Bacteroidota > Bacteroidia > Flavobacteriales > Flavobacteriaceae > Altibacter. The sequence goes on from NZTP01000062.1 coordinate 50,218, forward strand.
ACCAGATCATGGAAATGTTACCGCACCGTCCCCCTTTCTTGTTGGTGGATAAGATCTTGGAGCTATCAGAGACGCATGTAGTGGGGTTAAAGAATGTTACAATGAATGAGCCCTTCTTCGTGGGGCATTTCCCCGGGGCGCCAGTTATGCCCGGTGTGCTCATTGTAGAAGCAATGGCGCAGACCGGAGGAATTTTAGCATTGAGTACCGTGCCCGACCCGGAGAACTATCTTACCTTTTTTATGAAGATAAACAATGTAAAGTTCAAGCAGCAAGTAAATCCGGGAGACACACTTATCTTCAATTTAGAACTTATCACGCCTATTAGAAGAGGAATCGTGCACATGCAAGGAAATGCGTATGCCAATAACAAACTAGTGACTGAAGCCGAACTTATGGCCCAAATTGTCAAAACAAAAAACGTAGAATGAATCAACCGTTAGCATACGTCCATCCGGGCGCCAAAATCGCAAAGAACGTGGTCATTGAACCATTTACTACCATTCACAACAATGTTGTGATAGGTGAGGGCACATGGATAGGTTCCAACGTGACCATCATGGAAGGAGCACGTATTGGAAAGAATTGTAATATTTTTCCCGGAGCGGTCATTTCGGCTATCCCACAAGATCTTAAATTCAATGATGAGGATACCACCGCAGAGATAGGAGATGGAACGACCATTCGTGAATATGTGACCATCAATAGAGGTACTTCAGATCGCGGTAAGACAGTAATAGGTAAGAACTGCTGGATCATGGCGTATTGCCACGTCGCTCACGATTGTATCGTGGGGGATCATTGCATCTTCTCCAACAATAGTACGCTCGCCGGACATATTACCGTGGGTGATTACGTAGTGTTGGCGGGAATGACCGCGGTACATCAGTTTTGTATGATAGGGAACCACGCCTTCGTTACGGGTGGGTCGCTAGTACGAAAGGATGTGCCACCGTATGTAAAAGCAGCTCGGGAACCTTTGTCGTATGTAGGGATCAATTCTATTGGCTTACGCCGAAGAGGTTTTTCTCCTGAAAAGATTCGGGAGATACAGAATATTTACAGAATCCTCTACCAAAAGAACTATAATAATACACAGGCAGCAGAGATCATCGAAGCAGAGATGGAAGCAACGCCCGAGCGGGATGAGATCCTTCAGTTTATCAAGAATTCCAAACGAGGGATCATGAAGGGCTACTTCAGTTCAAACTAATTAATTTTCAGAAAAAAGAAATCGTATATATGGCAACAAGCTCAGACATTAGAAAAGGATTATGCATTCGATACAACAATGATATCTATAAAATTATCGAATTTCTTCACGTGAAGCCCGGAAAAGGTCCGGCATTCGTACGAACTAAACTTAAAAGTGTAACTTCAGGAAAGGTTATTGATAACACATTCTCTGCAGGACACAGGATCGAAGACGTACGTGTGGAAACGCATAAGTTTCAGTATTTATATAATGAAGGGGAAACCTATCATTTTATGAATACAGAGGACTATTCTCAAATTAGACTACAAAAGGACGCCTTGGATGTGCCCGAATTGATGAAAGAAGGAGAAATTGTAACCGTGATCATTAATACCGAGGATAATTCACCACTTTCGGTGGAAATGCCTGCGCACGTGATCTTGGAAGTTACCGCCACCGAACCCGGCGTGAAAGGCAACACGGCGACCAATGCAACAAAACCGGCTACTGTGGAAACCGGAGCTGAAGTAAACGTGCCATTATTCATCAATGAAGGAGACAAAATTAGAATCGATACTGAAAAAGGCCAATATCAGGAGCGTATTAAAGAATAGTACGTGACCATGAAGAGAAGCCTTGAGGAGATTGCCAAAACCGAAGCCGAATATTGGAACGAAAATAAGTTGGACCGACGGAAGATCAAGAAACTTCGGAGGCATGCTTTTTATTATTCCTATAAGAGAGAGGCCGGCATTCTTCGAGAGATCGTAGCAACTTTTAAGGGTAAAGAACTATTGGAAATTGGTTCTCACTCTTGGATGGCTTGGATCAAGAATAAGACCACTCCAAAAAAGATAACTTGCATCAACATTTCTGAAGTAGAGCTTCAAAAGGGAACCACACATGCTAAGGAGGTTGACTTTCCTATTGATTTTCACCTTATGGATGCCAACAACCTTACGTTTCCGGATGCTTCATTTGATGTGGTCTATGGTGGTGCGATCTTGCATCATCTCGACATAGAGAAAGCTATGCACCACATTCATCGTGTTTTGAAACCCGGCGGTTACATTTTATTTACGGAGCCGTTGAACATTAACCCGCTCTACAAGGTCTATCGCAAGTTAAATCCGAAGGAACGCACGCCGGATGAACATGCGCTGGTATCTTCAGATTTTAAACTTATCCGAAATAAATTCACCTTCAAACATCATTTTTTTGATTTTTTTAGTGTTATTTTTGGGTTTGTGGCATTAAAACTCTATGGCGATAAAAACTATGATAATTGGATCAATAAACTTGGGTACCAATTAGATGTGCTTTTATCGAAAGTGCCTTTTATGCACTTCTTATTTGCCCGCGTGATCATTTACGGAGAAAAAAAATAAAACACCATGAAATTTGCACACCCCCAGACCTTAGAGGAGATTGCAGCTATAATTAGTGCAGATTACGTTGGCCCCGCCGATTTTCCGGTGTTGGGGATGAACGAGATCCATGTGGTGCGTCCAGGCGACATTGTATTCGTTGATCACCCAAAATATTACGAGAAAGCTTTGAATTCTCAAGCAACCATTATTCTTATCAATAAAGAGGTAGCATGCCCTCCACGAAAGGCATTATTGATTTCAGACGATCCTTTTAGGGATTTTAATAAACTTACCAATTATTTTAGACCGTTCAAGCCGGCCACAGCGGTTATTGCTCCTTCAGCATCTATAGGAAATAATACTGTTGTGCAGCCCAATACATTTATTGGGAATAATGTGGTAATTGGTGATAATTGCACCATCCATTCTAACGTATGTATCTACGACCATACGGTCATTGGAAACAATGTTACGATCCACTCCGGAACGGTCCTAGGCGCAGATGCCTTTTATTATAAGAACCGTCCGGAAAAATTTGATAAGCTTATTAGTGGTGGCAATGTTGTTATTATGGATAACGTAGACATTGGAGCGCTCTGTACCATCGATAAAGGGGTAAGTGCTTCTACCATCATTGGAGAAGGGACAAAATTAGACAATCAGGTCCATGTGGGTCACGACACAGTAATTGGCAGTCGCTGTCTTATTGCGTCGCAGGTGGGTATCGCGGGTTGTGTACTTATTGAGGATTTTGTAACAATTTGGGGACAAGTAGGAATTACAAGTGGCATTACTATTGGCGAAAAGGCGGTTATTTCGGCTCAAAGCGGCGTGAGCAAATCGCTGCCGGGACATAAATCTTATTTCGGTACACCAGCCGATGAATTCAGAAAAAAATACAAGGAATTGGCATCCATACGCCTTATTCCTGATATAATTGATAAACTTGATAAAATACAATGAGTAAAGCAGCAAAAGAAATCGTTCGAAATTTTTATCGTTCCAATATATTAAATGACGATACCATTCTCGACCGTTTTTTTCATAAAGACATCGTTCTAATCTGGAACAGTTCCAACGGCCTATCTATTATGCATTATGACGATCTGGTTAATTTCTTTTCGGAAGTACGTCGGTCTTATAACGATCTACGTGTTGAGGTAAGCCACTTGCTGTCCGATGATAATCACGTTACCATTCGATATAAATATTACATCCGTACTATGGAAAACCCAGATGAAGAATTAGGGATTGCCCATTTTATCGCAATCTGGGAGATAAAGGATGACAAACTTTATCGTGGTTATCAAGTGAGCCAACCGGTAACCGATAAAGACGATACCACAGAATCCTATCACAAGGTTAAAGTGTAAAATCCTTTAAAATCGTAGAGAATTACAGTATCTTTGCCATCGATTTTTAGATCGATCGCCAACAAATTTTTAATCATAAATAGTAAGAGACAGCATGAGTGTTTTAGTTAATAAGGATTCAAAAATAATTGTTCAAGGGTTTACCGGGAGTGAAGGTACATTTCACGCCGAACAAATGATAGCCTATGGAACCAATGTGGTTGGAGGTGTAACTCCGGGTAAAGGAGGACAATCGCATCTTGACCGGCCCGTTTTCAATACAGTAGAAGAAGCTGTGAAGGAAACAGGAGCCAATACCACCATTATTTTTGTCCCTCCTGCTTTTGCTGCCGACGCCATTATGGAGGCCGCCAATGCGGGAATCAAAGTAATCATTACAATTACCGAAGGAATCCCTGTTGGTGACATGATTAAAGCGGCAGATTATATTAAAGATAAGGACTGTCGATTAATTGGGCCAAACTGTCCCGGAGTGATTACGCCGGGTGAAGCGAAGGTTGGGATCATGCCCGGTTTCGTTTTCAAAAAAGGAAAAGTAGGGATTGTTTCTAAATCGGGAACCCTTACCTATGAAGCAGCAGATCAAGTGGTAAAGCAAGGATTGGGTATCACGACCGCCATTGGAATTGGTGGAGACCCTATTATTGGGACCACAACCAAAGAGGCTGTAGAGTTGTTGATCAATGATCCTGAAACAGAAGCGGTGGTTATGATTGGTGAGATCGGTGGGCAATTAGAAGCCGATGCAGCTAATTGGTATAAGAACAGCGGAAGTAAAAAACCTATTGTTGGCTTCATCGCGGGCGAGACTGCACCTGCCGGACGCACCATGGGTCACGCAGGAGCGATTGTTGGCGGAAGCGATGATACGGCACAGGCCAAAAAGAAGATCATGAGAGCATGCGGTATTCATGTAGTAGATTCACCTGCCGAAATAGGGAAGAAGGTTGCCGAAGTAATGGGCTAATACCTTGATGATATACGTATAAGCCTCCTAACAAAGTTGGGAGGCTTTTTTTATGGCAAAGCCGAAGTGATTTCCTATATTTGAAGGTATTCAAAAACGCATAACACAATGAAATTATTAGAAGGTAAAACAGCCATTATTACAGGGGGTAGTCGCGGAATTGGGAAAGGAATTGTTGAAGTATTTGTACAACACGGGGCAAACGTCGCTTTTACATACAGCTCTTCGGCTGAAGCTGCCGAGGCTTTGGCAACAGATCTTTCCAAATCAGGTGTAAAGGTCAAAGCATATCAAAGTGATGCTGCTAATTTCGATCAATCTCAAGAGCTGGCCAATGCCGTTCTGGAGGAATTTGGAAGTATCGATATTTTGGTGAATAACGCGGGGATCACCAAGGATAACCTTCTAATGCGTATTTCTGAAGAAGACTTCGACAAGGTGATCGAAGTAAATTTGAAGTCGGTGTTTAACATGACCAAAGCCGTACAACGCGCAATGCTCAAGCAGCGTAAAGGCTCTATCATCAATATGAGCTCTGTAGTCGGGGTAAAAGGAAATGCCGGACAAACCAATTATGCTGCTTCAAAAGCCGGAATCCTTGGTTTCACAAAATCGGTTGCACTGGAATTGGGTTCTCGTGACATTCGATGTAACGCCATAGCCCCTGGTTTTATTGAAACCGAAATGACCGGAAAACTGGACGAAGCTACCGTACAGTCGTGGCGCGATGCTATTCCTTTAAAGCGAGGCGGTACACCCGCAGACATTGCGAATGCATGTGTGTTCTTGGCGAGTGATCTTTCAGCCTACGTGACAGGACAAACGTTGAATGTCGACGGGGGAATGCTTACCTAAAAGAACACCACTACCGTGCCAGGAAGAAATGAAAGCTGTCAAAAGGCATTTCTTTAAAGCGCACACCTTAAAAATTCTATGACCGCAGAAACCATACTCTATATTGTAATAGCCGCTGTGATCGCTTTGGCTGCGGCAATTTTTATGTACGGGTATAGGGTCTCGTATTCCAAGTCCTTAAAATGGATCTTTGGCATTCTTAGGTTTCTTACTATTTTTTTGATCCTGTTGCTATTGATCAACCCGAAGTTTAGAAGTGAAACCTATACGGTCGTAAAGCCAAAACTTCCTGTCCTTATTGATAATTCGAGTTCTATATCCCAATTGGACCAGTCTGCCAATGCTTCAGAGGTATTAACATTGTTTCAGGAGAACGACGCTTTGAATGACAAGTTTGATATTTCCTATTATCGCTTCGGAAGTGATTTTACCACCCTTGATTCTTTATCGTTTTCAGAAAGGAACACGAATATTTCGAAGGCACTTACCGGTGTCGATCGATTGTTCCGAAACGATATCGCCCCCATCGTATTGATCACTGATGGGAATCAAACGATTGGAAACGATTACGAATTTTCGGTCGCGACAACAAAAAGTCCAGTCTTCCCGATAGTTTTGGGTGATTCCATTACCTACACCGATCTAAAAATTGAGCAGCTCAATACCAACAGATATGCTTTTCTAAAGAATGATTTTCCTGTGGAGGCCATTCTGGTGTATAACGGGAACAGCACGTTTAATACACAATTCATTGTCTCACAAGGCACCGCTGTTGTATATAGGGAGAATGTCACTTTTTCTCAAACCGATAATTCCAAAATCATTTCTTTTACGTTACCGGCTTCCAGTGTAGGGCTTCAGAAATATACGGCACAAATAATTCCTCAGGAAGAAGAGCGCAACAAGGTGAACAACAGCAAACGCTTTGCCGTGGAAGTGATCGATCAGTCCACCAATGTACTTCTAGTAAGTAGGATTATTCATCCCGATTTGGGTGCCTTGCAAAAATCCATTACTACCAACGAACAACGAAAGGTCACTGTCAAGAAACCTGAAGCCGCTGTTTCCTTGCTAAACGATCATCAGCTGGTAGTTATTTATCAGCCCGATAGATCATTTGCATCTCTCTACCAGGAATTGGAGCGACTTCAGAAGAATGTTTGGGTGATCACCGGGATGCAAACCGATTGGAATTTTCTAAATTCTGTACAGAACAATTATAATAAGGAAGCAAGCAGCGAAGCCGAGGACGTATCCGGGATGCTTCAATCTAATTATGGCACATTTGCGGTCGAGGATATTGGCTTTGATTCGTTTAGACCTCTTACTACTTCTTTTGGCTTGTTAGAGATGAGCGTACCGCATGAAACATTGCTGGAGCAAACCATTAACGGCTTTACTACAGGAAACCCCATGCTTGCAACCTTTGAGATCAATGGTAGGAGAGGAGCTTTATGGGACGGAGAAGGATCGTGGAAGTGGCGGGCCGAGACGTATTTAGCTACGAGCGAATTTCAGGCCTTCGATCAGTTTGTAGGCAAGTTAGTGCAGTATCTCGCATCCAATAAACGGCGAAGCCGCCTCGAAGTCTCCGGTGAAACTTTTTATTACAATAATAACCCAATACGTATCACAGCACAGTATTTCGACAAGAACTTTGTTTTCGATCCTAGAGCGGCGCTCACCATAACGGTTCTAAATACAGAGACGGATGCACGTGTTACCTTCCCAATGTTGCTTCGAAATAACTTTTATGAAGTAGATCTTAATAGCTTACCGGCCGGAGAATACCAATATACAGTGCTCGTAAAAGATGAGGCGATGAGCCGAAGTGGTACTTTTACAATCTTAGATTTTAATGTAGAACAACAATTCCTCAATGCAGATGTAACAAAGCTAAGGAGGGTTGCGACTAATACCAAGGGTAGTGGGTTCTACGCTTCGGAAACTGAGAAGTTGATCGCCAACCTGTTGGCAGACGACCGTTTTCAATCCATTCAAAAAAGCGAACTAAAAGTAGTACCTTTGATCGATTGGAAATACCTGCTGGGTCTTATTGTTCTTTTGTTGGCTTCGGAATGGTTTATTCGCAAATACAACGGACTTATCTAATTTAAAACATAAAATATCTCATGGAAAAATTACCTAAAATCGGGATCCCCGTAATTATTATTGTTATTCTTTTGATCATTGTCATTGCCAAGTCGGCGGTCACTATAGGCTCAGGTGAGGCAGGTGTGCTCTACAAGACCTTTGGAGGTGGTGTGGTCACTGATGAGTCACCTTTGGGAGAAGGGTTTCATATCGTGGCTCCTTGGAACAAAGTGTATATTTATGAAGTGCGACAACAAGAGTTGTTTGAGCAAATGAAAGTGTTGTCCTCCAACGGGTTGGAGATCCAGATCGATGCCTCTGCTTGGTTTCAACCTGTATACGGCGATCTTGGAAAACTTCATCAAACCTTGGGAGAAAATTATTTACAACGTGTGATACAGCCTGCCATTCGAAGTGCAGCACGTAGTGTGGTAGGACGCTACACTCCGGAACAGCTTTACAGTAGCAAGCGTGATGTGATTCAAGATGAGATCTTTGCGGAAACCAAGAAGATCTTGGACAATCAATTTGTACAATTAAATGAAGTATTGGTAAGAGATGTTACCTTGCCTGCGACTATCAAGGACGCTATTGAGCGCAAATTAAAGCAGGAACAGGAATCTTTGGAATATGAGTTTCGTCTGGTAACAGCAGCCAAAGAGGCCGAGAAAGTAATCATTGAAGCGCAAGGTAAGGCAGATGCGAATCGCATTCTAAGTGCCTCATTAACCGATAAGATCCTTCAGGATAAAGGAATTGAAGCAACCTTGGAGCTGGCCAAATCCCCCAATGCGAAAGTGGTGGTGGTTGGTTCCGGCGAAAGTGGTCTGCCACTGATCTTGGGAAATAATTAATAGAAAGAGCTTGTCTTTTTATCAAACCGCTTCAGAACTGGGGCGGTTTTTTATTTTCGCTTCCACAAAGTAAAGATAAGGAATGCAGATACGCCCGCAATCAAAATAAGAATGGCCGCTCCCATGGTATTTCCGTAGATCACATAGCCGGTCGCGAACAAGGATACATACACAAACAAGATGCCTAACAGCATGGAAGCAAGATCTCGCGTGAATACATCTTTTGTGTTCTTGAGAGGAATGTTCTTTTCTTCTGCGATCTTCTTAAAAGGGCTCCATCCTTTTCCATAAGGCGTAATTGCATTATAGAAACTAGCCAGTGTTTGGGTGTCTGTAGGCCTCGTTAGCAGCGTTACAGTGATCCAGCTTACGGTGGTGACGGCGACACCAATCACAAGTTTCTCATGATCTTCCAACCCAAGCTCTACGAATTCAAAAACAAGGGCCATAACAAAGGAAACGACCATGCCGGTAATCTCGCTGTACGCATTCACGCGCCACCAGAACCATCTTAGGATAAAGATCAGCCCTGTGCCGGCTCCAATTTGTAATAAGATCTGAAAAGTGCTAAGAGCGCTACTTAACGCTAACGCAAGCAATGCGGCAAAAGCCATTAGCAACACTGTAGAAATCCTTCCAATAGCTACGAGTTCTTTTTCTGAAGCTTCCGGTTTTATAAATCGCTTATAGAAATCTAATGAAATATATGAAGACCCCCAATTAAGGTGTGTAGAGATGGTACTCATAAAGGCAGCGATCAGGGAGGCAACTACCAAACCTAATAATCCTGCGGGAAGGTTGGTCAACATTGCCGGATAGCCTAGGTCATGTCCCAAAACCGCATTCGGGAATTCATTTCCTATATCGGAAAGCTGCGGATAAAGCACCAGTGACGCCAAAGCAATGATGATCCATGGCCAAGGGCGAAGCGCATAATGGGCCACGTTAAAAAGCAAAGTAGCACCTATGGCATTCTTTTCGTCTTTTGCCGAAAGCATTCGTTGCGCAATGTAACCTCCTCCACCGGGTTCGGCACCGGGATACCACACGCTCCACCATTGTACGGCAATAGGAATAATCAATAAAATTAAAATCGATTTTGTATCGCTAAAATCGGGTAAGAAATTAAGTTTTCCCACAACATTTTCATGCGCCAATAAATTATTAAGCCCGCCTATCTCCGGCATAGATACAATGTAGTAGGCAGCCCATACCGAGCCTATCATTGCTATGATGAATTGAAGAAAGTCTGTGAATATGACACCCCGCAATCCGCCAATAGAACTATACAATACCGTTACAATAGAGGCATACAAGACACATTCCCAAGGTGCAAGATCGAACATAATACCTCCAATCTTGATCGCTGCCAAACATACGGAGGCCATGATCATCACATTAAAGAATACACCCAAATAGAGAGCTCTGAAACCTCGCAGAAACGCAGCTTCTTTGCCGCTGTAGCGCAGCTCGTAGAATTGGAGATCGGTGAGTACCTTAGAGCGTCGCCACAATTTGGCATACACAAATACCGTTAACATTCCTGTGATCAAAAAGGTCCACCACACCCAATTGCCGGAGACGCCATTTTGGCGTACAATATCGGTTACCAAATTAGGCGTATCCGCAGAGAAGGTGGTGGCTACCATGGAGATCCCTAATAACCACCACGGCATATTTCTACCCGACAAAAAGAATTCTTGGGTATCCTTTCCCGAACGTTTCGCAACGACAATCCCAATCAATAAGAAAATAGCGAAGAATGAAACGATAAGGATCCAATCGAGGGATGCTAACTGCATATTAGTATACTTTTAAAGCTTTGGCCTGCCCAACCCAATTATCCCGTTCAATCCTGCCGGGGAAGAAATCAATGAGCTCTGTTATGGTACGGATATCCTCGTCCTCCAATCTGCTTATCTGCTCGAAAGTATAGATCCCAATCTCGTTTAGTTTTTGCTCAATATAAGGACCAATGCCATTGATTTTGGTCAGATCGTTTCGTTCCGAAGCATCTGCATATCCAAAATTGTCGAAATTAAGCTCAGGCACCGTTTTGGTATAGGTAACATAACTTGTGCGTGCCTTTTCCATGATCTTTTCGGGAGCAGGGGCAGCTGCCGAAGTAGCAGCCATTTTATTCTCTTCCTGTGTTTCCTTGACAACTTCAATGATTTTCGGACGAATTTCAGTGAATATAGTATCTATATCATGCACGTTGGAATGGGTTCGGAGGGCATTAACCTCCTTTTTCAAGCGATTTATCGTTCTTCGATACTTCGATTTATTTAGCCACCAAGACGCAAAATAACCAATAAGAAAGGTACTTAACATTAGGATAAAGATCCCGCTATAAGTCGGTAATTGGTTTAAGAATTCGCCCGTGTCTGTCATTTGTCTAAATAAAATTTTACTTCAACCCTTCGGTTGGCATCCCTACCTGCATCACTTCGGTTGGTATCGAGAGGTTCTGCTTCGCCTTTGGAAACAGCTTTAATTTTAGTAGGACTAATATCGCCTTTATTTATTAAATACCAACGTACTTGACGCGCATATTGGAGCCCTAGAATATAATTATCATTAGCATTTCCAACATTATCGGTATGCCCAACCACTTCGATTCGAATGTCGGGATTCTGTTTTACAATGGCAACTACTTCAGCAAGAAGCGTTCGCAAATTTTCGTTTACTAAGATTCCGGTGGTAGTAAAATTAGGATATGCGATCCTGCTTTCAGGAATTTTACTTGTAAGTTCTTTTATACGAGCCGTATCTAAGGGTTTAAAGAAAAAGGTAAAGCTATTGCTAAATGAATTGTTCGCATCAAATTCTATCGATTTGATGTGCGGCTTAATAACAATTCTTTCTGAAGGAATGCCTGTTTTAATTAAAATTTCTTTCAATTGTTGTCCTCGCTGAATACCTAAGTTAGGCGACTGTATGTCTTCTGAAGCACTATATTGAGAAGAAATATGAATCTCTCTATTGGGATGCTCCAAAAAGTAGGTATTCAATTTATATTTAAAATCAACAGCGCTTTGGGGAATCTTTAAAACTGCACTGTTCTTGGTGATGGTAATACCTTCCGGGAATAAGAAAATGATATCCCCTTCATTAGAGATCGCCTTTAAACCCGACGGAGCTTCCGAAATTTCCTTTAGATTTTCCTGTGTTACGAAAATGGAATCTTTAATGGACTGTATGGGCAGGATGGAATCTCCCTCTTCATACAAATCATTGGAGATGCCGTTATTTGCGTTTTGTTGCTGAGTAGAGGTTGTGTTCAAGTTCGCCTTAGCGGTTTCTTTACCCGGCTGCAGCCAGAAATACAACCACAATCCAAAGAACGACCACACCAAAAAGACAGCAAAGGCTATTAAAAAATTTTTCATTTCGGGGGTGAGGTCTGTATTACAACGGATTATGGTTACTAATGGGTCTTAAACAAATCTATAAAAATTAATCGGCTTTATTTTTATAAACATTCACATCTTTTTCAACGAATTTTGAACAAAATTTTATCTATATTTGTTCCTAACAATGAGAAATCAAAATGTACATCATCATATCACGGTCTTCGCTCACGCGAGGTGATATGGTATTTGTAACTTTTAACAATATCCAAAAACCCGTTTGAGCAGATCAAACGGGTTTTTTTATGCCCTATACGCAAGGAATGTTATAAACAGAAAAAAAGTAGAGATGAAAAAACTAAAAATTGCGATTCAAAAGTCCGGACGACTTCACGACGAATCGATTGCGCTGCTAAAAGATTGTGGAATCGCTATAGACAACGGAAGGGACCAACTTAAAGCACCGGCCAAGAATTTCCCTTTGGAGATCTATTATTTACGCAACGGTGATATCCCGCAGTACCTTATCGATGGGGTTGTCGATTGTGCTATCATTGGTGAAAATTTATTAGTCGAGAAAGGGAATGGCATTCGTATCGCAGAACGGCTGGGCTTTTCTAAATGCCGTGTATCTCTGGCTGTGGCGAAGATTTTTGAATACGATTGTATTGAGGATCTTCACGGAAAACGAATAGCAACTTCTTACCCGGTCACTACGCAACGCTATTTACAGGAAAGGGGTATTGAGGCCGAATTACATATTATTAACGGAAGTGTGGAAATAGCACCCAACATCGGATTGGCAGATGCTATTTGCGATATTGTTAGCAGCGGTAGTACCTTATTCAAGAACAATCTAAAGGAGGTGGAAGTCATTCTTAAGAGCGAGGCAGTCTTAGCAGCTTCCCCAAGAATCGATAGCGATTCGCTGGAAATTCTAAAAAAAGTACAATTTAGGATACAGTCGGTATTAAAAGGACGGGACTTTCGCTATGTACTTTTAAATGCACCTAACGACAGGATTGAAGCGATTACAAAGATACTTCCGGGAATAAAGAGTCCAACCATCCTTCCGTTGGTAGATACCGGGTGGAGTAGTATACATTCGGTGGTAAACCAAGAGGTTTTTTGGGATGTGATCGAAGAGTTGAAATTGGCCGGAGCAGAAGGTATTCTGGTATGTCCCATCGAAAAAATGATATCGTGATGAAACATTTTTATAACCCGCCACAACAGCAATGGGATTCCATTTTGGAGCGTCCCGCACAAGCTCAAAAGGAGATCGAACTTACGGTGTCTGAAATTTTTTCTGAAATAAAATCCAAAGGGGATATTGCCGTGAAGCGATATACACAACTCTTTGACGGTGTTGAATGCGAGACATTTCGTGTATCTGAAGAACGTATCACCCAGTCGGAACGACATATTTCACCTCAACTTAAAGAGGCGATCGCATTGGCCAAGACGAATATTACTAAATTCCATGCGGCGCAAAAGACTGAAAGGATTTTCGTAGAAACCTGCCCCGGTGTTAGTTGTTGGCAAGAAAAAAGAGCCATTGAAAAAGTGGGGCTCTATATTCCCGGTGGATCGGCGCCCTTATTCTCTACCATTCTCATGTTGGCGGTGCCGGCGGTCCTTGCCGGCTGTAAACAGATCGTTCTGTGCACGCCCCCAAATAAGCAAGGGGAAGTCCATCCGGCAATCCTCTACACGGCCGGGTTGTGTGGTATTTCAGAGATCTTCACCGTTGGGGGTATCCAGGCGATTGGAGCAATGACCTTTGGAACCGATACAATCCCGAACGTCTACAAGATTTTCGGGCCCGGAAATCAGTATGTCACTGCAGCCAAACAGATGGCTACATCTTTTGGTATCGCTATCGATATGCCTGCCGGTCCAAGCGAGCTGCTGGTTTTTGCAGACCAAACTGCAAATCCATCTTTCGTTGCAGCAGACCTACTTAGTCAAGCCGAACATGGGGCTGACAGTCAGGTGGTTTTGGTAACCACATCTCAAGCCGTTATGGAGCAGGTCGAAGAAGCGGTGACCTTGCAGTTGGCGGCTTTGCCTAGAAAAGCAATTGCCTTGAAAGCCCTTGAGAACTCAAAACTTATCTTAGTGGATTCTAATGAGAATGCACTTCAATTGATTAATCGGTATAGTCCTGAGCATTTTATAGTCATTGCCGAAGACGAGACATTCTTTATACAGAACATCATGAATGCCGGTTCGGTTTTTATTGGTAACTATACACCGGAAAGTGCAGGAGACTATGCTTCAGGGACCAACCATACACTTCCCACTAATGGCTATGCCAGACAATACAGTGGTGTCAACCTCGATAGTTTCTACAAGAGCATGACCTTTCAGAAAATCTCTAAGGAAGGGATTAAGGTGCTTGGGAGTGCCATTGAAGAAATGGCTGCAGCAGAAGGCCTTCAGGCGCATAAGAACGCGGTAACTATCCGTTTAAAATCTTTGGAAGATGAGAGATAATTTTGATATAACGCGTCTTCTACGCTCTAATGTCGCTGGATTAGAGCCCTACCGGTCTGCGAGAGATGAATGTAAAGGAGCAAGCAAACAGATGGTTTTTTTGGACGCCAACGAAAATCCTTACCCCAATGGCGTAAATCGTTATCCCGATCCACGACAAAAAGACCTGAAGGAGGTTTTGTCTCGGTTAAAGGGTGTGGATACTAATAAAATGCTCTTGGGGAACGGAAGTGATGAAGTATTGGATTTGCTCTTTAGGGCATTCTGTGAACCAAGGGTCGACAACATAATTATAGTGCCTCCCACTTACGGAATGTATAAGGTGTTAGCAGGAATTAATGATATTGAGAACAGGGAAGTGCTGTTGTCTGCAAATTTTGAACTTCGCGTACAGGAAATCATGGCGGCTCAGGATACTCGGTCTAAACTATTGTTCTTGTGTTCTCCAAATAACCCTACCGGAAATAGTTTTTCTGAAGAAAGTATTCTTCAGCTATTGAAATCCTTTAATGGTCTGGTAGTGATCGATGAAGCTTATATCGACTTTTCTGAAAAGGAAAGTTGGTTGAAAAAACTTGATGCGTTTCCAAACTTGGTGATCGTGCAAACCCTCTCCAAAGCGTATGGCTTGGCCGGAATTCGATTAGGAATGTGTTATGCTTCCGAAGCGATCATAACCATATTAAATAAAATAAAACCACCGTATAATGTCAATGAACTCACCCAAGAACGCGCCAAGGATCGCTTACTTGAAACAAATAAAGTAGATTTTGAAATCAGCTGTCTTTTAGAATATAAGAATGATTTATATAAACAATTACTTAAAGTTCACTTTGTGAATCAGGTCTATACATCTGATGCTAATTTTATTCTTATTAAAGTCGATGATGCGCCCGGGCGATATAAACAATTAATCGATGCCGGGATCGTAGTGCGTGATAGAAGTACCCAGCCACTATGTGAAAATACGTTGCGTATTACCGTGGGAACACAGGCCGAAAACGAACACTTTATTACCGTAATAAAAACCTTGTAAGATGAAAAAGAGAGTATTATTTATAGATCGTGATGGAACCATCATTAAAGAGACGAAAGATGAACAGATCGATGCGTTTGATAAAATGATCTTTTATCCGAAGGTTTTTAGCGGATTGGGACGTATTGCCAAAGAGCTGGACTATGAACTTGTAATGATCACAAATCAGGATGGACTAGGCACGGAAGCCTTTCCGGAACATACTTTTTGGCCGGTGCATGACTTTATTATGAAATCTTTTGAAAATGAAGGTGTAATCTTTAGTAAGGTCTTTATTGATCGCACTTTTCCACAGGAAAATGCCAATACACGAAAACCGGCTACAGGACTGCTAACCGATTATTTTTCAAAGAATTACGATCTTGCGCATTCGTTTGTGATAGGGGACCGTTTAACCGATATTGAGTTGGCAAAGAACTTGGGTGCAAAAGGCATCTTTATAAATGATGAGACCAATCTTGGTACGACAGAGATTACAGTAGGACGAGAAGCGCTGGATCCGTATATCGCTTTGGAAAGCAATGATTGGGAGCAGATATATACATTCTTGCTTCAAAAGGATCGTACCGCAGCCTTGAATCGAACCACCAATGAAACAAAGATTACTATTGAACTCAACTTAGACGGAACCGGAAAGAGCATCATCAATACCGGCTTGCCATTTTTCGACCACATGCTGGATCAATTGGCGCGTCATGGTCAGATGGACCTTACTATTCAAGTGAATGGAGATCTTGAGATTGATGAACACCACACCATTGAAGATACTGCCATAACGTTAGGCGAGGTTTTCTCAGAAGCATTACGCACTAAGCTGGGTATTGAACGATACGGATTTTGTCTTCCTATGGACGATTGTTTGGCGCAAGTAGCAATCGATTTTGGAGGAAGGAATTGGCTGGTATGGGATGCCGAATTCAAGAGAGAAATGATCGGGCAAGTACCTACAGAGATGTTCTTTCATTTCTTTAAATCGTTTAGCGACGGAGCCAAAGCGAATCTTAACATTAAGGCCGAAGGTACCAATGAACACCACAAGATAGAGGCGATCTTCAAGGCATTTGCCAAAGCGATCAAGGCTGCCGTAAAAAGAGATACAGAAAAAATGATAGTACCATCAACTAAAGGAATGCTTTAATATGAAAGTTGTCATTATAGATTATGGAACAGGAAACATTCAAAGTCTTCAATTCGCGTTGAAGCGGTTGGGCGTGGAAGCTGTTCTCACCACAGAAGCGAACGAGATACGTAAAGCCGATAAAGTATTTTTTCCCGGAGTAGGAGCCGCAGGGAGTGCTATGGATAAACTTCGGCTTAGCGGATTGGATAAAGTAATTCCCGCACTAACCCAACCTGTCTTGGGTATTTGTTTAGGAATGCAGTTGCTCTGTGCAGCTTCGGAAGAAGGCAATACCACCGGTTTGGGCATTTTTTCAGAGAACGTAATAAGATTCCCTAGTACTGTAAAAGTACCTCAGATGGGGTGGAATACCCTTCACAGATTAAAGGGAAGATTGTTCCAAGGCATACCCGAAAATGAGTTTATGTACCTTGTGCACAGTTATTATGTGCCCCATTGCGAATCCGCCACCGCACTAACTCAGTATGGTGTCGAATACGCTGCGGCCATTAAAAAAAATAATTTTTACGGGGTACAGTTTCACCCCGAAAAAAGCGCAAAGGCCGGGGCACAGCTTTTAGATAATTTCTTAAGATTATAATATGAGAATCATACCTGCAATTGATATTATCGACGGTAAGTGTGTACGCCTCTCCAAAGGTGATTACACTACCAAAAAGATCTACAACGAACATCCCTTGGAAGTGGCAAAGCAGTTTGAAGCACACGGGATAAGATACCTGCACCTTGTTGATCTGGACGGAGCAAAAAGTAAACATATCGTAAATCACCGTACTTTAGAAGAGATCGCGACCAAGACCTCGCTGTCGATCGATTTTGGAGGAGGTTTAAAAACCGATGAGGATGTGAAGATCGCCTTTAACAGTGGTGCTTCGCAAATAACCGGTGGAAGCATAGCCGTAAAAGACCCTCAACTGTTCTTGGAATGGTTGCGTTTGTATGGAGATCAACGTGTAATTCTGGGAGCCGATGCGCTGAATGAGCAAATAGCCATCAACGGTTGGCAGGAAGCTTCGGGAGAAGAAGTGGTGCCTTTTATTCAGAAATACAATACTGAAGGTATCCGGTACGTGATCTGTACGGATATTAGTAAAGACGGGATGTTAGCCGGGCCTTCTTTTTCCTTATACCGAAAGATCCTTGCAGCAACGCCACAGATACAATTGATAGCTTCCGGAGGCATTAGTACCTTCGACGACCTTCCGAAATTGTCAGAAATAGGCTGTGAGGGGGCTATTTTGGGTAAAGCTATTTATGAAGGACGTATCACGCTATCACAATTAGAAACCTATTTACAATGCTAACAAAACGAATTATACCCTGTTTAGATATAAAGAACGGACGCACGGTCAAAGGGATTAATTTTGTCAATTTAAGGGACGCCGGTGATCCTGTGGAGTTGGCGACACTGTATTCTGAAAGTGGGGCCGATGAGCTTGTTTTTCTCGATATTTCAGCCACTGAAGAAGCACGAAAGACGCTAGCAGCTCTGGTTTTGCGTATTGCTGAAGCGATCAACATTCCATTTACGGTGGGTGGCGGCATTACATCGGTGGAAGACGTTCGGTTACTCTTGCGTAATGGTGCCGATAAGATCGCTGTGAACTCTTCCGCAGTAAAAAATCCAAAATTGGTTTCGGAGCTTGCCGGTGTGTACGGCTCTCAATGTATAACGGTAGCAATCGATGCCAAACGAGTTAACGGACAATGGAAAGTTCACTTAGTAGGGGGTAAGGTAGCGACAGAACTTGATCTATTTGAATGGGCCAAAAATGTCGAAGAACTGGGAGCCGGTGAGATTTTGTTCACCTCCATGGAACATGACGGCACAAAAAATGGATTTGCGAATGAAGTGTTAGCGGCACTTTCCAATAGTGTACATATTCCTATTATAGCTTCGGGAGGTGCGGGTAACATTCATCATTTTAGAGACACATTTCTGTTAGGAAAAGCAGATGCCGCCTTAGCCGCCAGTGTGTTTCATTTTAAGGAAATAGAGATCATGGCATTAAAAGAAGCGTTGCGGGATGCCGGTATTCCAATGCGCTTATAAACATAGCGATATGAAAATAGATTTTCAAAAATACAAAGACGGACTTGTTCCTGCGATTGTGCAGGATGTTAATACACAGCGGGTTTTAATGTTGGGCTTTATGAATGAGAATGCCTACGAAGAAACCATGCGGTTAGGGCAGGTAACTTTTTACAGCAGAAGTAAAAAGCGGTTGTGGACCAAAGGAGAGGAATCGGGTAATTACTTAGAACTTGTTTCGATGACGCCGGATTGTGATGCCGACACCTTATTGATTCAGGTGCGTCCTATAGGTCCGGTTTGTCATACAGGAGCCGATACTTGTTGGGGAGCCGAAAACTCGACTACATTCGGATTCTTAAGTGCATTGGAAGGAATCATTGAAGACCGAAAAGAAAACGTAGATAAGGAAGACTCGTACGTATCGAGTTTGTTTCGGAGCGGAATCAATAAAATAGCACAAAAAGTGGGAGAGGAAGCTGTGGAAGTAGTGATCGAGGCAAAAGATGATGATGATCGTGCTTTTTTAAATGAAGGAGCCGATCTTTTATTTCACTATCTTATATTACTTAAGGCAAAAGGGTTTGGACTGAAAGATATAGAAGAAACCCTAAAAAAGCGACATTTGTAAATGCGATTGTTTTCCTATCTTTAAAAAGATAAATTTTTTGATATGGCCGCTAAGCGTAAACGCAAGATTAGGATCCCGAAAGTAAAACCGAGAAAAGTACAGAATTCCGCTCCCGGAACGGTTACATATACGGGTAAGAAGCAGGCCCTGATCACCAAGTTAGAGATCATTGATTATTCCAGGGATCATTACAACAAGATAGACACATCCGATGTGGAGATCGCGTTCAAGTTCAAGGGTACGGATCATGTTACTTGGATCAATGTGAACGGCTTGAACAATACCGACGAGATCGAGCGATTGGGAAATTACTACAATCTGCACCCGCTTATACAGGAAGATATCGTTACTACTAATCAGCGACCAAAGATCGACGAGTACGAAGATTATCTCTTTATTGTATTTAAAATGCTTCATTATACCGATGATGGAGAATTTATAAATGAACATGTAAGTATGGTGATTGGAAGGGATTATGTAGTGACCTTTCAAGAAGCAGACGGGGATGTCTTTGACGGTGTGCGCGAACGTCTCGAAAATGGCAAGGGTCGAATTCGGTCCTCGGGGGCCGATTATTTGATGTTTGCGTTGCTTGATGCCGTAGTCGACAATTACTTTAGCGTGATAGAATATTTAAGCGGAAAGATAGAAGATCTGGAAGATCTACTTTTTGAATCGAAGATAGAAGATGATATTACCCAAGATATTCAAGATCTTAAAAAGGAAATACTTCGTATTCGCAGAGCTGTTGTTCCGTTACGAGAGGTCATTAACCGATTGGAAAAGACAGATACGCATTTGATAGAAGATCGCACACAAAACTACATTCGCGACCTTTACGACCATATTATACAGGTAAGTGAAAGTGTGGATATCTATCGTGAAATGATCTGGGGACTCATGGATATGTATATGACGACCATTAGTAATAAAATGAACGAAGTGATGAAGGTATTAACCATTATGGCTTCCATTTTTATTCCATTAACCTTTATGGCAGGTATCTACGGTATGAATTTTGAGCACATGCCCGAACTTCATTTCAGGTATGGTTATTATTATTTATGGGCAGCGATGATCCTTGTATTTATAGGGATGCTTTATTATTTTAAGCGAAAAAAATGGTTGTAAAAAAAGGCTGAAAACGCGTTCCAGCCTTTTTTGTATAAGAATTCGAGTCTTTTATCGCAACCACCCTTTTTGGGCTGCACCCTTACTATAATAATATAAAAAGATGGCTACTATTATAACTAATAACGGCATGACCACAGCGCCTGTACCATAGACATCCATAGCCGCAGTTGCCAAAAGCCAGTACAGCATCTGAACCAATACGGCGACCAACGAGATTAAGAACATGGGAATGGCCCATCGCTTTCGAATCAAAAGAAAGAGACTCCCTAGCAGCCCTCCAAAAACAGCCGTGGCAAACACGGCGGTATACCAAGATGGCAAACTGTCTACAAGCGCAATCTGTTCTACAGTCATTGCTTGTTGTAGTTCTTCTTTCATCAAACTCATGGAGAGAAATTGGAAAACACCCATGCAGTTCCAAATAAGGGCGATGATCGCAATGATCCAAAAGCCGGTGTTGGGTTTGGTTGGAGTAGTCATAATCAATTGGTTTAAAGGTTGAACCTTATAAATGTACATATTTTAATTTATCTTTATATTTCAAAAAGAATTAGATGAGTCCAACGGTACCAAAAGAGGTCTTTACATTTCTCGCCCAATTAAAGGAAAACAATCATCGGGATTGGATGCAGGAGCACAAAAAGGAATACCAACGCAATGAACAAGCCTTAAAAAAGTTCTATGCTTCGGTTGCGGAAGGGTTGAACAAGAACGATGAGATCGCAAAAACAAAAATTTTTCGTATCAATCGCGATATCCGCTTCAGTAATGATAAAACGCCATACAATGTGCACCGCAGTGTAAGCTTCAGCAGAGCTGGAGATAACAGGCGCGGTGGATATTATTTACGGTTGGAACCCGGAAACTCGTTGATGGCAGGAGGTTTTTTTGATCCAAATGCGAGTGATCTATTACGCATTCGTAAAGAATTTGAAATGGATGCTTCAGAAATACGCAAGATCCTTCAGCAAAAGGACTTTAGTAAAGCGTTTGGAGGTTTTAATCAGGAATACGCTGTAAAGACCGCTCCAAAAGGCTTCAGTAAAGACGATCCCAATATAGATCTTATACGCTTGAAAAGTTATTTCGTCACGCATTCTTTTTCAGACGATGAGGTATTTGCAACAGATTTCAAAGAAAATGTACTGTATCATTACGGTCTGTTACGCCCTTATTTCAATTATATGAGCGACGTACTAACTACCGACCTCAATGGAGTTTCTTTACTTTAGGTAGAATTAAACCAAAAATTACTTGCAATTATAAGTTAATTGGCTTATTATTGCTAAATATAAGTTTAAAAGCTTATTATTTGTTTATATAAGTGTAATACCTTTTCATATGAAGGGAATAGCCATACTTAGCGGAGATCTTATTAATTCCTCCAAATATCCCAAGGGAACGCTCATTGAGGTGATCGCTGCTATCAAAACGGTTTTTTTATCCTTAGAAACACAATATCCACAATCGGGTATTTCCTTCTCTATATATCGGGGCGACAGTTTTCAAGGAGCCATAGAACAGCCGGAACTGGCATTGGCCGTAGCTTTACAACTTAAAGCGGGAGTAAATATGTATACTGCGGAAAAGCTTTCGAAAAAAGCAAAATCACCGGTGGCCGATCTTCGTATCGCCATAGGAATAGGGGAGGCCGATTATCAAAAAGGATCGCTAGCCGAAAGTAACGGGCCGGCATTTCAGTACTCCGGAAGAACCCTGGATGCTATGAAGGCCGAAGGAGTGAAAATGGCATTGACCACAGCATATCCCGATATCAACGATGAGTTTAAGGTAAGTTTAAAACTACTGGATTCCATAACAAATCGGTGGTCAACAGCCTCGGCAGAAGTAGTATTTTATTTACTGAAAGGGCTTACAGAACAACAAATCGCCAACGAACTTGACCGAAGCCAAGCTGCCATACATTTACGCAAAAAAGCCGCAGGTTGGGACGAGATCCAATTGCTTTTACAGCGATACCAACAGGTTACTAAAAAGTACTTCTCATGAATCCTCAACTTATTCTTGCATTACAACTATTACTTGCCCATGTGATCACCGATTTCGTTTTACAGTCGGGTACATTGATACAACAAAAACGTTTAAAAAAAGCAAAAGCACCCTTTTTATATGTACATGCCTTCTTGGCGGGCGCGATCACATATCTGCTATTACAAGATTGGTCTTTATGGTATGTGGCTCTCTTAATTAGTGTCACTCATTTTTTTATAGACCTTTGGAAATTGCACCAAAAGGAAGATTCCCTTTCCTACTTTGTGATAGACCAAATCTTACACTTGGTGGTACTGCTTTTTGTTTGGCTTTGGCTCACAGCTTCCTTTTCAAAGGTTGTTCCCTTTATCGAAGACTTTTTTACTTCAACACATGTATTGGTGATTGTTACAGGATATCTTATTGTGATCTATCCCGTTGGATTCCTTATTGGGAAAGCAACCCAACGCTGGCAGGAAGAGATTGCCAAAGAAGGGGAGCGCACCAGTCTTGAGAAAGCAGGACGATACATTGGAATTTTTGAACGAATTCTTGTACTCACCTTTATCCTAAGCGATAATTTTTCGGCTATCGGATTTTTGATCGCGGCAAAATCTATTCTAAGATTTAGTGATAAAAATAAGAGCGGCGCCCGAAAACAAACCGAATACGTCCTTATAGGAACGCTCATGAGTTTCGCCCTAACGATTATTATAGGATTTCTAATGCGCGTACTCGTACTCTAACAACTGAATATTACTTTTTAAGCGCTCTTTTACGATATTCATCATTCGTTTATTCAAAGCTGAAGAATTCTGGATATAACTTTCGTATTCTGCTAAGGTGAATTGTCCAATGATAATCCCTTTTAAAGAATTCCTGAATTTCATGTCCTTGTGAATGGCATTTTCAATATAATCCAGTCTTTTTTCAATAGAAAGGTCGTAGAAGACCCGCTTGTGTTTTTGAACATAATTTTTAAAAACAGCCACCAATAGATCGTTCTGAAGCTTGGCTACAGGACGCAAGGTGTTGTTTTGAAAATATTCGTCGGGGGACATTCCGGGTAAGACCTGAGCCGATTTGATTAAAGGGCGTAATTGCAGCAGGGCGGCATCGCGAGGTTCCATAGAAATTGGGTTTTATTAAAAATAAGGATTGTTTTGTAGCTATTTTCTGAAAAAAGCCATAGTTATAAACGTGGTTTTCAACAATTTTCGAGTTAAAGTAATCTTAATCAGCTACCCATTTTACAAGGGTTTCCATACATTTAAAATAAAAACATGGCTACAGTGACCTCACTCAATCCGTATTCAGGAGAAAAAATTGAAACGCATAAGAAGCATACTAAAACTGAAATTGCCTCAATACTCAAAAAAGCAAATGATCGATTCTATTCGTGGCGGGAAACGTCAATCGAAGAACGAAAAAAACTGCTGCACGCCGCTGCAAGCGAACTAAAGAAGAATGCCGATGAATATGCTGAAATGATTACCAGGGAAATGGGGAAACCTATTTCTCAAGCTACTGCTGAAGTCGAAAAGTGTGCCTGGGTCTGCGAATATTATGCCGAAACTGCTGAAAAGCACCTAGCGAATGAGATCATTAAAACAGATGCTGAAAAAAGTTATGTGTCCTATGAACCTTTAGGTGTAATACTTGCCATAATGCCATGGAACTACCCTTTCTGGCAAGTCTTCCGATTTGCCGCTCCTGCACTCATGGCCGGCAATGTACCGGTATTGAAACATGCTTCCAATGTGTTTGGCAGTGCCTTGAATATTGAAAAGGTATTTCAACGAGCAGGATATCCCAATCACTGTTTTTCCACCTTACTGGTGGGGAGTGATGCCATAGAAGATATTATTGAAAATCCTATTGTTAAAGCAGTCACGCTTACCGGTAGTGGCCCGGCCGGAGCGGCGGTCGCAGCAACGGCCGGAAAACACATTAAAAAGACAGTGCTGGAACTGGGAGGCAACAACAGTCTTGTCGTTTTAAAGGATTGTGACATGGAAGCTACCCTTAACAGTTGTGTTCAGGCGCGCTTTCAGAATACGGGACAAAGCTGTATCGCAGGCAAGCGACTGTTGGTAGACGCATCTATTGCTGAAGAGTTTATCGAAAAATTACTTGTTAAAGTAAGGGAACTCAAAAGTGGTGACCCTACGAACCAAGAAACCTATATTGGGACTTTAGCTCGGGAGGATCTGGCTAAAGACTTAGAAACGCAGGTAAATGACTCCCTTGATGCAGGCGCGCAACTTAGAATTGGCGGGAAACGGCAAGGTGCCTATTTCGAGCCAACCGTACTTTCGAATGTTACCCCAAAGATGACAGTATTTAAAGAAGAAACATTTGGTCCTGTTTTGGCAGTGACTACATTTGATTCAATCGATGAAGCGATCGAACTTTCCAATAATTCAAAATTCGGATTGGGGGTTTCTGTATTCACCAAAAATGTTGAAGCCGCCGAAAAACTCGCATACCGATTTGATGAGGGTGCCGTCTTTATCAATGAATTGGTGAAGAGTGACCCTAGACTGCCTTTTGGAGGTGTTAAAGAGAGTGGCTATGGCAGAGAACTCAGTGAGCATGGGATTCGTGAGTTTGTCAATAGAAAAACGATCTATATTAATAAATAAAAAAAGCCTCACGTAAAAGTGAGGCTTTAAATTGTCATTTGCTACAAATTAAGCCTTGCTCAAGAAGGCTTCTTTTGATTGGATGGCAGGTTTTTCCAACTCATTCTTGTCTAAAAAATTCATAAACTTTTCGCCTTCCTTTTTCATGATGTTTTCATAGCGTTCCTTCGCTGCTTCAAAATCTTCGGAAATGAGTTCGAAGTTCTGTTTTAAAGCTCCCGAAACACGATCGTAACTAGTGGCCACGTTGCTGTAAAGTGTACCCATGCGCTCTCTAAGTTCAGGCTCGGCAGACGCCACATAATTGTCTCCGGTGGTAATTACAAGGTCTTTCCGAAGCGATTCCAATGCATCGTATAATTTTTGTGCGTCTTTTTTTCCTTTGGGATGATTGGCAATAACATCTTGTGCTTTGTCTTGGGTGGCCGTGATCTCATGTACCATATAGGCGAGATCTTCCACCATCGTATACAGCGTATTGGTAAGCGCTTCCTGCTCTTTGCGTTCTGCCATAGTACCTAGAGAGTTTTCATCATAGGCCACTTCAATAGTATGTGAATAGGTATCCATACCTTTGGTAAGTACAACCTTATACTTTCCGGCAGGAACTCTTGGCGCTGTAAACCCTCCAAACGAAAGTGTTTTACCTTCGGCCATTTTAGGAGCCACTGTATTGAAGCCCCAATTTACCACGTTAATCCCTTTTGATTTTCCGGGTGACAGCGTTGTAATGGTATTTCCTTCCATATCTTGAACTTCCATGGTCATTTTTCCGAAGGTATGTCGCTTCTGAAGATAGTATACGATGCGTGCCGCGGTACTTTTGTTAGCGCCTACAAATTGTGTTTCTGCGCCGAAACTACCGGAGAATCCACTGTCTTCAGTCATAGTGAACGGCTCGGTTTTAAAGAAATGTACATCTTTTGCCAACACCGTTTGATCCAACTCTCGCAGCGGACTGATATCATCAATAATAATCACGCCCCGACCGTGGGTACCCATTACAGGATCGTTGGTTTGTTTCTGAAGATCGATAAAATGAACCGCTACCGGAGGCATATTGTTTGTAAAATGCGACCAGTTTTTTCCGCCGTCTATAGTAACATAAAGACCCATTTCGGTACCTAAGAAAAGCAGGTCCTCATTTTTATAATCTTCTTGAATGTTTCGCACAAAAGCATTTTCTTGAATATCATCACTGATAATAGATTTCCAAGTTTTTCCGAAGTCTGTGGTCTTTAAAGCATAAGGTTTCATGTCGCCGGTAGTATGGCCATCGAAGACAGCATAGGCTGTCCCTTTACCATGAACACTTGCCTCAATATGATAGACCCATGTATTTGCCGGTATCCCGGTAAGATTTGGCGTGACATTGTTCCAGTTCTTTCCACCATCGGTGGTTACCTGTACATTACCGTCGTCCGTTCCAACCCACAGGATATTCTGGTCCAAAGGCGATTCTGCAATGGTAAAGATGGTCGTGTGATTCTCTGCACCGCTGTTGTCTACGGAAAGCCCTCCGGATTTTGCCTGATCCTGCTTTTTTGGATCGTTCGTGGTGAGATCGGGTGAAATGATCGTCCAAGTATCTCCCATGTCATCCGATTTATGAACGAATTGACTTCCCATATAAAAGCGATCGGGGACATGTGCGCTTACGGCCATAGGAGCATTCCAATTGAATCGCAATTTTACATCACCTTTCTTCGGAAGGGGTTGAATGGTCTTAGTTCTGTTTTTGTCTACATCGTATCGCCACACATTATCTGCGCCTTGCATTTCAGAATAAATGATATTCTTTGTAGGGTGTTTCAGAACTCGAAATCCGTCGCCATAGCCTACGCTATTCCAATCACGAGCCGTAACTCCGCCCGGCGCCGAAGAAGGACCGTACCACGATCCGTTGTCTTGAAGCCCACCATAAACGTTGTAAGGCTCTGCATCGTCCACACTAATGTGGTAGAACTGTGAAAGTGGCAAATTTTCTACAATCTCGAAGGTGGTGCCTCCGTTCCAAGAACGATACACTCCACCGTCTGTTCCTGCATACATAATTTCGCTATTGTTGATATCGAACACTACATCGTGTATGTCACTATGCATATTTCCAAGATCCTTAAACGTTTTTCCTCCGTCGCGACTTATGGAACCTGTCAATCCACCTTTTACAACCACATCCGGATTTTTAGGATCCACCGTTATACGACTGAAATAGAACGGACGTACTACGAGCCCAAAATCATTGTTCAAGTGCTCCCAGTTCTGTCCGGCGTTCGATGAACGCCACAATCCATTCTTTTTAGGATCTTCGGTCTCTAACACCGAATAGAGGATGGAAGGATTGCTTGGCGCAACGGCAATCGCAATGCGACCTAGCTTACCTTCAGGGAATCCATTGTGAATCTTATTCCAAGTCTTTCCGGCATCCGTCGATTTATACAGGGCACTGTGCGCTCCTCCCGAGTTGAATCCCCAGCCGGATCTTCGGAATTGCCACATAGATACGTATAAAGTAGATGGATTCTTCGGGTCCATGATAACATCGGCGGCCCCTGTGGAAGTATTAACGTACAATATCTTTTCCCATGTGGTTCCACCGTCGGTCGTTTTGTAGACCCCTCGATCTTCACTATCGCTCCAAAGGGCACCAAGTACTCCAACATATACTTCGTCTGTGTTGTTTGGATTGATCACTACGGAAGCAATACGTTCACTGTTCTCAAAACCCGGGATTTCTTTCCAGTTATTCCCTCCATCGGTAGATTTATACAGGCCATCTCCAATGGATACCGAATTACGGGTCCAGGTTTCTCCTGTTCCAACCCAGATCACTTCATCGGGTCTTTTCGGGTCAAGCGCTATAGCGCCAATGGATTGTACATGATCATCAAAGATGGGGACAAAGGTCGCACCTCCGTCACTGGATTTCCAAACACCGCCACCGGCAGCCCCTGCGTAAAGTATCCTAGGATTTGTAGGATGTGTTTCCATGTCGTTGATGCGTCCGCTCATTAAGGCGGGCCCAATATGGCGCGCATTCATGTCGCCAAACAGTTCTTTTCCTTTTAACGCGATCTCCTGTGCTTCAGTAGCAACAGGAAGAAGCGCAAGGCCTAATAATGCAATGAGTACTCTTTTCATTTAAGTTGGTTTTTGGTAAAAAAAAACCCCATATAAGGATGGGGTTTCAAAATGTGGTTACATGTTATTTTTCTTCCGGATAAGAAAACATAGTTTCGTCGATATCCGGGTTCAATTTAATTTCAGTAAGTGTGATCTGCATACCAGGCTGATCCTTTACGCCTTGTACAATAGAGAAAGGGAAATACAAGCCATCCACTTCTTGATAATCACTAAATTTGACCTGAGCGATCATCCCTTTTCCGGGACCTTGCGTAATTTCCTCTTCCACGACAATAGGAACGAAATTTTCAGTATCAAAATAATAATAGCTAACATCTTCAACCTCCTGTCCATCAACCATGATAGGTTCCTTCACCAACTTTATTTTATAGGTCTCTGTGCCTTCAATGGTTTCATTTCCTATCAACTCTACAGTATACATCTTTTCTTTATAGTTCAGGAAGGGATCGGGAAAGTCATTTAGATTGTTCTTAAAGTTATTGGTCGTTTCGGCGTCGCTCTTTTCCGCAGCCATTGTCATTTGGTTGGTTCCCCAGAGGGTTTCTCCGTCATACACCTCTTGGTAAAAAGTTTGACCTTGTACATCGGCTTTCATTAATTGTTTACCGGATTTCGTCATTACTTGCGTAATCGGTAATTGCATTCCCTGCATATTTAATTTTCCTGCAAATACGATACCGTCTAGTTTTTCCCAGTTTTCAGTACCTCCTGTATTTTCAAGATAATTAGCAATAATTTCATCTGCAGTCTGTGCGCTAAGAGGAGCCGCTGCAAATAGAAAAGCAAGAATAAAAAGTTGTAAAGTCTTCATGTGGATTGTTTTAGGTTTACGTTTACGTAAAGGTAAGTCTCAATTCTCACACTTCTGTTACAAGCGCTTTCTTTTTTTTCTGAATTTTAACATTAAACATTCCCTATCTTTATTAAAAATAGCCTCATTATGAACTTTGGAAAAGTGCAAAACCCTGCTGAGATTGATTTTATGCTGCCCGCCGATCATGTAGATACCCGAAAAAAACTATCAGAATACACTCCCAGAGATATCCCAACACTGTATGTGGGATGTGCGAAATGGAACCGTGCCGATTTAAAAGGATTCTATCCCAGAGGAACTAAAGATGAGCTAATCTACTACGCAACCCAATTTAACAGTATTGAATTGAATGCAACGTTCTACCGAATCTTTCCTGTTGAAACCTTTGTAAGCTGGTACGAGAAAACACCCTCGCATTTTAGATTCTTCCCGAAGATCTTTCAAGGAGTGAGCCATTGGAAACGTCTCAACGATTTTGAAGCCTATCTTAACGAATATGTGTTGCATGCCTCTAATCTTAAAGAGAAATTAGAAATGCCCTTCTTACAAATGCACAATAATTTTTCACCCAAGGATATCGACCGGCTTCCTGCCTTTTTTGAAGCCATTCCTAACGATCTAAAAATAGCTGTCGAATTTAGGCATACCGATTGGTTTAATGACATAACTGTGGCTAATGAATTGTATGCCATTTTAGAGCAATACGATGTGACGAACATACTTGTAGATACAGCAGGGCGGCGTGATTTGCTGCACATGCGAATGACGAGCGATTCGGCGTTTATTCGATACAATGGCGCAAACCATGAGAGTGATTACGCCCGATTGGATGATTGGATCGATAGGTTGGAGTCTTGGATCGACATGGGATTGCAAAACATATACTTCTTTCTGCATCAAAATGTGGAAAGAGCATCCCCGTTACTAGCTGCCTATTTTATTGAAAAAGCAAATGAGCGTTTGGGTACGTCACTTCACATCCCGGTTATGGATTCGATTAAAACAAAGTTCTAGCTACATGTCTATTTCTACTTTTTGTACGCCGCTCGCTTGTTCCTTAGCACGTTTTAGTTGTTCATCTGTAGGGGGCTTCGGTTGTTGTTCTGCCTTTTTATCGGGCTCGAAGGTAATATGTGTGTAGGTAGGGAAATGGTCTGAATTGATATCGGCTCCCAGTTTTATCTCCTTCAGCCGGAATTCCGAAGAGATGAAAACATGATCCAAAGGCCAACGAAAAAGAGGGTTATTCGCATTAAAGGTATTGTAGAAGCCTCGTCCGCGTCGTACATCCAATAATTCTCCTACATTTTGAAACAGTTCGGTGGTCGCAGACCAGGCAACATCGTTAAAATCTCCCAAAACAATCACTGGCAAACTCGATTGACGGGAATAATTAGCAATCTTCATCATCTCTGCATCTCGGTCTGATGAGGTGGGATTGTGCTGGGGCATGGGAGGCGTAGGGTGGATGGTATATAATTGAATGGTGTCTCCAGAGCGAAGCAATACCTTGCTGTGAATGGACGGGATACTATCATCCACCAAATAGCGTACTGTGGGGCCTAAGAGCTTTAATTTGGAATATAATAGCATTCCGTAGGTATTGTCCAAAGGAACTTCCACACGATAATTGTAGTCTGAGGGGAGGTCATTTACGATCTCGTTGCGCCATCGTTGGTTAGTCTCCACCAGCAAAACGATATCCGGATCCAAATCCTTTATATCCTGCATGAGCAAGTGTGTCTCTTTGTTTTTCTGATATACATTCGCCGTATATAGCTTCAATTCCAGATCCTGGGTTTTTGTCGTGGCCGCCAAAACTTCTTTTGAAGCATAGGGCATATACGAATGAATTTTGATGTATTGAAACACGAAGCAACCGGTCAATACACATACGAAGGCATAATCTTGCCAGCGTTTTATATCGAATCGCATGAAATAAGTGATCAGGGCCACCATGGTAAGTATGGTGAGTTGGATGTGCGGAAAGTCGAACATGCGTATCCACCAATAATCAATGGCTATCAAAGGAATGAGTGTTAAAACAACGGCAATACCTCCAAAGGTTTGGAGAACGGACTTTAGTGACATACAATTTTAGGTTGGTTGCTTTAAAGATACCGAACCCTTCTTGAAATCACGTTGTCTTTAACAGGATTTTATTGAGATCACTACCCGATGGAGATTCAAAGACCTCTAAACCAAAGTAGGGGACCGCGGCTAAAAGATGGTCGAAGATATCGGCTTGAATGTGTTCGTAGTTCTCCCAGTTCTTATCGTAACTAAAACAGAAGATCTCTATGGGAATTCCTTTATCGGTAGGGGCTAAGTGCCGCACCATCAAGAAAAGGTCCTTATTGATCGCCGGGTTCTCGTGCAGTAAGGCATCTGCGTATTTTCTGAAAATCCCGAGATTGGTTTGATTCCTTCCGTTAACTAGCAAACTTTTGTCTGCTTCGACCATCCGATTGTATTTTTCAACGTCACGTTGCCGGTGTTCGATATAGGGTTTTATAAGCTGAATCTTCTTAAGTTCTTCAAGGTCTTCGGCAGAAAGAAACTTAATGGAATTTTGCTTGATGTAGATAGACCTTTTAATGCGACGCCCTTTAGATTCTTGCATGCCACGCCAGTTCTGGAACGAATCTGCTATAAGACTGTATGTTGGAATTGTTGTATAGGTGTTGTCAAAATTTTGAACACGAACTGTTGCAAGGTTAATTTCGGTAACATACCCGTCGGCTCCGTATTTACTGAAGGTGATCCAGTCGCCAATTCGAACAATATCATTGACAGAAACTTGGATACTGGCTACAAAGCCTAAAATTGTATCCTTGAAAATAAGCAGGATCACAGCCGAAGCGGCTCCCAAAGTGGCCAAACTTGTAACTGAATAACCGGTAAGTTGATTGATGATAAGGAACAAGCAGATACCCCAAACAAAGATCATTAATACCTGGATATAACTGTCTAACGGTTTATCGTTGTAACGTTCTTTCCCCTGAAGATAGTTGCGTGTGGTACGCAAAACACTTCGTACCACCAATGCGCATAAAATGACCAAATAGATATTGATCGCCACCCATGCGATGCTTTGGATAAAGGGATATTCCAATAAGACGATAGGAGTAAGATACCATACAACAGCCAAGGGAACGAAATGTGCAATAAACCTTGGAAAATTACTTTGTACCAAATAATCATCAAAAGTGGTCTTCGTTTTTACACTGAAAGCCTTAAACGCCTGAACGATGAACTTTCTAATAATAATATCCAATACAAAAACGACAACGCCTACAATAATTATATTAATAAGCGTATTGAGTGCAGTGGCCAATGCAGGATTCATGCCCTCATTGATGAAAACATTTTGAAGCAAGCAACTGTATTCAATAATCGTTTCTTTATCCATTATAAATATTTTTTTTCTACGTAGAACGGTCCGAACGGGATCACAGAACAACCCATGACAATGAGTAAGGTTCGTACAGACCATTGGAGTTTTTCAAACATATAGTACGCTCCAATTAGATACAGGATGAAGAGGATACCGTGCGCCATTCCAACGATCTGAACCATTTGGGGAAGATCCCAGATGTATTTTAACGGCATGGCAATTCCTAAAAGAACTAAAAATGAAATGGCTTCAAGCGTACTTATAATTTTAAATGTCTTTACTGAAAGGTTCACGGCTATTATTTTGCTGCAAAGATACAGCAACTCCCATAGCTAGATAAATTTTAAGAATATTTTATAGAAAATTAGTTTCGCTCAAGGCTTATCCCGTGGTATCTTTAACCAATAACCATCCTTTATGACAGTACAAGATACGTCTCCGGCCGAAACAATTGCAAATTCCATAGAATCGTATTACGATAAATTTCTAGCGGTGCTTCCGCGCATTGCCCTGGCGATCTTTATAATTGTCGCAGGGATATTGATAGCGCAGCTTATTACCAATTTCTATCGACGCAGGATTCTAAAAAGTGCCACCGATCCGCTTATGGCACGATTTCTAGCGCAGGCGATAAAGATCATCTTCATATTAATTGCTATCATGATCGCACTACAAGTCGCCGGACTCAGTGGGATCGCAACCGGAGTTTTAACAGCTGCGGGTGGGGCTGCCATTATTTTAGGGTTTGCTTTTCAAGACATCGGGAAGAATTTTTTGGCGGGTATCATTCTGGCATTCAACAGACCCTTCAGTATCAATGACACCATCAAGATAGAATCTATGTTTGGGAAAGTGAAAGCGCTTAACTTTAGATATACCCATATTAAAACCACCGACGGTCGGGATATCTATATTCCCAACAGCGATGTGTTGACCAAACCCGTAGAAAACTACACCGCCGATGGATTTTACCGTGTTGATTTTGTAGTGGGAATAGGATACGAGGACGATATTGAGGCCGCGAAA
>NZTP01000063.1 GCA_002696485.1 Altibacter sp.
ATCACTCTCAGCGGCAATATATCCAAAAGAGGCCCAATCGTCTTGTTCCATCATGATCTCGAAGACCTTTTCGGCTTGCGCTGCATTTCCGGTGTAGTAAAGCCAATTCCCCACGGCATAGGATAAGGCAGATCGAGACGCACCGGGCGCTTTTGGATCGTTGTTGATCTCATTGAGCTCTAACACGCCCTTATAGAATAGACAGGCGCGGTGATACGCTTCATTTTCAATCACTTCCATCGTATCGGTAATAGGTGCCACAACAGCTTCAGCAGCTCTCTCATTTCCCATCCTGCGATGGATCATATACAACCAATGCGATGTGGAAACCACGTTATCGGGATTGTTCGAAGTATTCAAGGCCTTTTTGAATGCGCCTAAAGCATTTTCCAAATCATGCTTTAAGTAATAAGCCAAACCTAAGTGATAATAGATATTTCCGTGCAGGGTACTCACAGGAATGTTTTTATCATTCGGCATACCGTCGGGTTCGACCTTATCTTTTGTACCTTCAATGAGTTTTGCTGCTTTTTCGAGATCGGCTATCGCTTTGTCGAATTTACGCAACGTAATATACCGATGTCCCCTGTGTCTCAACAGTCGGGTTTCGTTGGGGTATTTTTCCAAACCTTTACTATAGATGGCAATGGCTTCGTTATAATTTCCGGTATACGCAGTAAAACGACCGTGCCAGATGATGTTGTCTATGGCATCGGGGTTTTGCAGATATGCTTCTTTCTTTTCATTGGCTTGCTCTAGTAGTTCCGCTGAGGGAGAGGACGCATAGAGCGTGTCCCCTAGAAGGGATATAGCTTCGTAGGAAGGTCCGGAGATCATTGCCTGTTTGGGAGGGGAAACGAGATCATTCTCTTTTTTTGAATTGTTACATGCCATACAACAGATAGTGGCCAAAAAGAAAAATAGTGGTTTCATATAAAACAATTAAGAAAGGTAAAGATAGGGATTAAAAGATTGCTATATGAGGGTCTAGAGGCATGCTATAAATTTTTAAGGTACTTAATCACGAAATTGTTTTTTTACTACTTTTATGAGTACTAATCTTTAAAACAATGAAAACGATTCAACACTGTATCATGGGTGCTGCATGCGCTGTTCTTTTCTTGTCTTGCGGTACAACGCGAACCGCCGGTAATTCAAATCAAATACTTCGACAAGCACAGGATACACCCACAATCTTTGAACCCGCCGAAGGTGTAGTCTTGGACAATATGTCCTGTAAAAGCCCCATGATCGATACTAGAAATGGTACGAAGATCATACTGGTTTCTTCTGCACAAGGTACCGGAGATTATCGAGTCGTACCGTTGGCGTATGGCCTGAAAGAGGGAGATTTATTGCGGTTGGACTGTAACAGCGGTAGTGTGTTAGGTATTGTAAAGGAATAGAGCATAGCTTATTTTTATAGATCGCTATTGAGGAGCTCGTACTTAACTTTATGATACACCCTGATATTCTCACTTATAATGAACAACAGACCCCGAGCGACCGACAGATTTGTGAAATGCTTGCTTCAGAAATAGATACGCAAGTACCGGAAGCAACATCCAAGATATGGCACGCGCATCCTGTGTGGTTTATAAATGAAAATCCAGTTGTGGGCTATAGCAAACTAAAAGGGTGCATCCGTTTACTGTTTTGGAGCGGTCAAAGTTTTGAAGAAACATCCCTTAAAGCGGAAGGAAAATTCAAAGCAGCAGAAGCGAGGTATATGAGTCCGGAGGAAGTTAAAAAGCCGGAGTTGGCGCGATGGCTTCAGAAGGCGAAAGAGATTCAATGGGACTATAAGAATATTGTAAAACGAAGAGGGCGTCTGGAACGTTTGAAATAACCAAATTTATAGATTTATAAATGAAGAACAAACGACGTATCATAATTGTAACATCAGCAATCTTCTTATTGCTTTTACCCTTGGTAGCCATGGAGTTTACCTCAGATGTGCGTTGGTCGGTCTTTGATTTTGTGATCATGGGAATCTTCCTGTTAGGAACAGGACTCATTTGTGAATTAATCCTTCGGAAGGTGCAAAAAACGCGTCAACGTGGTCTTCTATGTGTTGCCGCTCTGGCGGTCTTTCTATTGATTTGGGCTGAATTGTCTATAGGTATTTTTATAGCCCCAGTGGCCGGAGATTGAAATACATGTTATGAATACAAATGTGCTATATTTATATCAATTAACGTCGGCATGATCTTTTTTATACTCCTTGTTCTTATAGTGCTAAATCTGGCCGGAATTATTATGGCTATTCGTGCTAAAAAGAAACAATTTCGACTCACTATTATAGTGTCGTTAGTGCTATTGAATATTGTAAGTGTCCTATCTCTCTTTTATATTATCATCCTGTTTGGCGGAGGAGAATGGTAATTCTTTTATCTATTAGGAACCTCTTTATCTACTTTTTCTATTAGTTCTATCTTCTGAATGTAATAATGATTCCGGTACAGAAACTGAAGATACATTGCGTATAAGACTGGCTAATAAAAGTAATTATATGTATAAGAGGATTTGTGTAAATACTTCTAAGGGACCGATTCCTTATGGCGATCTTTCAGCCATGTAAGAGAGTTCCTATAAAGAGTTTGAGCTTGCATATCCGTATGCCTTTGTAAAACCTGAAATTGAAGGAAGTGTTTTTACCATTCAGCCTGTAGACTACGTAGGCGAAACGCTATTAGAGAAAGGTAAATACACCTACAAGATCCGTGCTAATGAATCACTGCAACGTTATGGAAAGCTAAATCTCACCCTCGTGAAAGATTATTAACGACTGAAAAACTTTGTAACAGCATTCAGGATTGTTTAACGTACTATTTATATATCGGCTCCGTCCTATTTTTTTGTTTGAACAAATTTGTACAATTCAATACCTTCTTTTAAATTGCATCTATGGCAACGCTAATTTTTGTGGCGCTCTTGTTTATAGCTCTGGGTATTCTTATTAAATATGGAAAGGCCTATGGGTTGATCGCCGGCTACAATACTATGTCCAAGGAGGAAAAAGCTCGGTACGACATCATTGGTATCGCTACGCTGTTTCGCAATGTGATGTTCACTATGGCGGCCATTATTCTGTTGGGGGTTTTGTTGTCTTATCTGCTGAAAGAATCTATCATTGAAACCATCGCATTGTTTGCGGCAATCCTTACAGGCGTTCCATATCTTCTCATACGTTCAAATTCGAAGCGCTACCAAATGGATAAATAAGCGGTTGTTCAATAGGAAGTATTCCTACTATTTCAGCTACCTTTACAGTTCAACCCTAAACGCATCACATGCACTTTACCGAGCTTGCTCTCAACAAACCACTTCTTAAAGCCTTGTATGAAAAAGGGTATGAAACTCCTACGCCCGTTCAAGAGCGTATCATTCCGCTGGTCTTACACGGCAAGGATGTGATCGCTTCTGCGCAAACGGGGACAGGGAAGACTGCAGCTTTTGCCTTACCCATCTTGCAACGGCTGTTTCACCAACAGGATATAAAAAAAGGAGGTGGTAAGGTGCGGGCTGTGGTCGTGAGTCCTACACGTGAATTGGCTGTGCAAATCGCCGAAGAATTCAAACTCTATGGAAAATATACCAATCTGCGTTCGGCTGTGGTCTTTGGAGGTACATCCTTAGAACCGCAAAAAGATATGTTAAACAAAGGGGTCGATATTCTCATCGCAACGCCGGGACGCTTGCTGGACCTTCGCAAACGAGAGATCGTAGATCTTAGCGAGGTTGAGATACTTGTAATCGATGAAGCCGACCTCATGCTGGATATGGGTTTTATTGATGATGTACAAAAGATCGAACGTTTATGTCCCGATAGCAAGCAGATCTTATTATTCTCGGCGACCCTTCCTGCAAAGGTAGTGCAACTTGCCAAAACGATCTTGAAGGATCCGGAGCGAGTGGAAGTGACCCCTTTAGGGGCTACCGGGAAACAAGTAGCACAACGACTATACTATGTGCCTAAGCGCAATAAAATTGAATTGTGCTTGCATTTGCTTCGGAATGAAATTAAGGGTACTATCTTAATCTTCCGAAGAACAAAAAATGGCGTCGATAAATTGGAACAAACCCTGCTGAAGAATAATTACAACGCGATTAGTCTTCATGGTGATAAGACACAGAGTGCACGTCAATTAGCCCTCAATGATTTTAAAGCGGGACAAGCATCTATTCTTATTGCGACCGATGTTGCCTCTCGCGGCATCGATATAGACGGACTCGATGCTGTGATCAATTTCGATTTGCCCAACATCCCGGAGACCTACATTCATAGAATTGGAAGAACGGGTAGGGCAGGACTTGAAGGGATGGCGTACTCCTTTTGTGCAGCCGATGAGAAGACGTATGTGACAGCGATTCAAAAGATCATTCAAGGAGCCCTACATGTGGTGGAAGACCATCCGTATCCGCTGGACCCAAAGGCCAAGCCGCCCATTCATAAGAAAAAAGGCAGTAAACATAAAAAAGGCCGTAAATCGGTCGCTTCCAAAAAGAATAAAAAAAGGTGGTATTAGAATAAAGGGTGCTTTTGGGTAGTACATCTAAGGAACCTTCCATTGATCGAATAAGTAAGAAAAAGATTACAATTATAGTTTATAAATGTAAATTTTATCCTACATTTATTCTTACCCTAATTCTTCACATAGTACAGTACTGCTTCTGCTTTTAATCTTTACAAAGATGGAAAAAGCACTTAACTACCGTTTTACCCGCCGTTCTGCCAATTATATGGAATGGTTGTGCCATGTGATCAAATCGGAATATTATTTCCAAGTTGATTCCAGAATCCTCCCTTCTGAAGGTACGTCGCAACAAACGTATTAAAAGGTTTTCAGACTTTTGGTATCCGTACCATCCTTAGAGGGAAAATGCATTGTTATTCACAAAGAACACAGCATTTACCAGGAACAACTTGCCGTTCTCCCAAAACGAGCGGAACAGCACGTCGTCGACCAAATAGATAATACTGCCTTGTCCCATTCGCGCTTCCCCAAAAACCAAGGAATTCTTTAAGCCCGCTTTGGCATCGGCACCGGAAAATCCGGAAACACTCACAGCATCCCCTTCGATATATCCCACGTTATAACCATTTTCCAGAAATTGATAGGATTCGTTTCCTTGTTTTAAGCTGAAATAGGTATCGCCATAGCCATAAGCCATAGGGTGCGAGCCGTCTACTGTGATTCTATAGATGCTACCCGTAATAAAATCCTTCACGCTTTCGCGTTCACGCTGATCATAGGGAATGAGATTTCCCTTTACTGTATCCTCTTTTTCCGCTTCCGAAGCGTTGCTCTTCAAATCAAATCCGTCTTTTCCTTCGAAAACGCTTACCGCACGTCCCATGGCAATAACCTTTCCGCCATCTCGTACCCAATCCTTAAGATCGTCCATTACACCCTCATTGAAAACCCGTCCGTACCATCCTTCAGGAAGGATGAGTACATCGTATTTTCTAAGATCTATTCGCGGGAAATCTTCGGTATCTATGGAAGTGATAGGGTATTTTAATTGTTGCTCAAAGAAATGCCACAGGGTCCCGTAGCTCAAGGAGGAGGTGCCATTACCTTTCAAGACGGCAACGCGCTGTTTGTTTACTAATTTTACATCAGGTGATCCAAAATCGGTATTGGTATCTCCAAAGCTGGTTGGGGATGCAAATAGGGCACGTTTGTGTGTATTAGCGATTTCTGTCACTTTGGTGTCAAAATCCTGATGCATGCGGTTATCGCTTCGGGTAATGATCAAACTTCCCTTGTCAAATGCTGTTCCCGCAAAACGCACATCCTTTCCGGTAAAACGCACACGAATGCCCTCTTGAAGTAATTCCGACAGGAAACTTGCGTCCTGCAAGCTGTTCCATTTGGCAATATACCCGGCCGATGAAGGTGCAGGGGTATTTAATGCGTTCGAAGTCGGTGCATTTCCGGTGGCAGACACCAATGTTGTACTGGCAATGGTCTCCAAACCATAGGCATGGGGGACACTCCAAGCGGTAATGTCATAGGTTAAAGGGTCGCTCAATGCTGCATCGGGTTCAAACAAGACCTTTACCATTTTTCCTTTGGGCTGATTGGTACTTACTACCAATGCGCCATTGGCATCCATATTTCCTTTTTCATTTTTTGAATAGCTGAAACCGCTTACCGTACCACCACTGGCAAAGCCATACTGTATCTCGTGTTGGTCAAGAAGATCGGTCAACGATTGTATCTTATCAGGATTGCCT
This sequence comes from Altibacter sp., assembly GCA_002696485.1. Taxonomy (GTDB): domain Bacteria; phylum Bacteroidota; class Bacteroidia; order Flavobacteriales; family Flavobacteriaceae; genus Altibacter. The sequence goes on from NZTP01000063.1 coordinate 6,245, forward strand.
TTCAATACATAACTTTTATAGCGTAGATCACTGTTATTAAAGAATTTTTTGAACTCGGTATTGAGCTTTGCAGCGTTTTGGGATGCGATCTCAACGGTGGAAAGGCCTGTTGTGGTGTGATGTGCAACACGATCTACCAGTGTCAAAACATACCCTTCATCGGTCTCGATCCCCAATCCGGCCATTCCGTGACCCGCTTGCTCATAGGTCATACCTATGGCACCCATAAAGGTAGGGTAGGTGTCGCCATAACTAGGGTACAGTAGATCGAAACGCTCCCGGGTGAAGAACAACCAGCCTTCTTTGTCGAAATAACGTGCATGATTCTTTCCTATTTGGGTTTGGAATTCTCGTTGCCATGGAGAGATCACTTCATGATAGGGCTCTGCCGCCGGAGCAAAATAATAAGGTTCGTTGATGCCTTGTTCGTGAAAATCTACATGCACGTGTGGCATCCACTGGTTGTAGATCTTTAAGCGTTGCCTGCTTTCCACTTGAGTCGCCCAGGCCCAATCCCGGTTAAGATCGAACAAATAATGGTTAGGTCTGCCACCCGGCCAGGGTTCATTGTGCTCTGTAGCGTCTTGTGCAGTATTGTAAGGTGTCGCTTTTACTTGATTATACCAATTTGCGTATCGATCACGACCATCGGGATTGACACAAGGGTCTATGATCACCACAGTGTTTTGCAACCAGTCTTTCTTTTCGGTGATTAGCGTGTATAAGGTTTGCATCGCAGCCTCGGTACTGGAAGCTTCGTTGCCATGAACGTTGTAGCTAAGCCAAACGATGGTGGTAGTAGGAGAAGCACTTCCGGCAAGCATGCCAATATTCTTTAAGTTATCGGTACGTATGGTTTCAATGTTTGCCAGATTCTGTTCTGTTGAAACTACGGCGTATGTAAGCGGGCGTCGTTCATTTGTTTTGCCGTAGGTTTGATAAGTTACCATAGTACTATTGGCTGTTACGTGCTCGAAATAACGAACCACATCGGCGTGTCTGGAAAATTGCGTACCTATCTCATACCCTAAGAAGTCTGAAGGGGATTGTAGTTGTGCGGAAATGGATATAGAAATAAAGAGTAGTAAGAGCGTAAGAAGACGTGTCATGAATTAATTGGATTAATTTGAAGGTTAAAGCTAAGAAACTATTCCGAATTACAATTTCCGTATTTCGTTTTTTTAAGATTAACGTATCTTTAAAAGATAAACCCGTTAAACTGTTTATTTTTGTTTCAGTTTTCTAACTTCGCCTATGTCCGTTATTACGCTTCCGTATTCTGAAACCGGTTACTTTTCAACGCTTATATGTGATTATCTTGAAAAAGACCCTGCGCTTGAAGGATTCTACCATCGGGAAGCAGCGCTATCTTCTTTTAAAGCACAACTGGAAGAAAAGCGAGCACAATTCACAACCGATCAGCGCAAGGTGCTGGCGACCCGTCTTTTAACACAATACAAGGACCTTCCCTTATCTCAGGCAACGCTTAGCAACATCGATATGCTTAAGGAGTCGAATTCCTTTACCATCACTACAGGTCATCAGCTCAATCTCTTTTCGGGGCCTTTGTATTTTTTATATAAGATCATCTCGGTGATTAATTTGGCAGAAACCCTTTCGGCTACGCATCCCAACGATCATTTTATACCCGTGTTCTGGATGGCGACCGAAGATCACGATTTTGAAGAGATCAATTATTTTAATCTCTTCGGAAAGAAGGTTGCGTGGGAAAAAACATCAAAGGGAGCTGTGGGACGTATGGCTACCGAAGGACTTGGCGATCTTTTGCCAAAACTGAAGGAAGCTTGGGGCGAGAGCGATACCGGAAGAAAGTTACTTTCTCTGTTTTCTGAAGCGTATACACAACACCCTACTTTGGCCGATGCAACAAGATTTTTGGCGAATGCACTTTTTGGTCAATATGGTTTGGTGATTATCGATGGCGATGATGCTGAGCTAAAAAAGCAGTTCATTCCTTATGTTGAAAAGGAACTAACCCAAAATCAGTCCTTTCGGCACATTACCGAAACGACCCGAAAACTTACAGACCTTGGCTATCCCGAACAAGTGCATCCGCGAGAGATCAATCTGTTCTATTTGAAAGATGGGCTGCGGGAACGGATCATTGAACGCGATGGAACCTATTTTATAAACGAAACTCGGCAATCTTTTAATATAGAAGAACTACGTGCCGAGTTGCACGCGCACCCTGAACGATTTTCACCGAATGCATTGCTGCGGCCACTTTATCAAGAAATAATCTTACCCAATCTTTGTTATGTAGGCGGCGGTGGAGAATTGGCGTATTGGTTTCAGTTGAAGGATTATTTTGATTCGGTGAAGATTTCTTTCCCCATACTGCTCCTTCGTAATTCGGTACTGCTTCTTCCGAAGCAACTTTCAGAAAAACTAACTAGAATGAACGTCCCGATCAAGGATCTTTTTCAAAGTCCTTCAGCGTTACGAACCAAATATACCCATCAACTTTCAAATATCGAAATCGACTTTTCGCCCCAGCGGGCGCATTTGCAACAGCAGTTTAAAGAACTCTATGATCTTGCCGAAAAGACCGATGCTTCATTCATTGGAGCTGTGGCAGCGCAGGAAAAGAAACAACTCAACGGATTGGATCATTTGGAGAAACGACTGCTTAAAGCACAGAAACGAAAACTCGAAGATGCACTGTACCGACTTTCAACACTACAGTCGCACTTATTTCCGCAGCAAAGCCTTCAAGAACGACACACCAATTTTTCTGAATTTTACCTAGCTCATGGTGAGAATTTGCTTTTTGAACTAAAAGAAAAGCTGGATCCGTTGCGCCCCGAATTCACGATCATCACCTTATAAAGTAGCCAGACGGCTGTTAAACAGATAGTCCTCATATGTATTGTTATAATGAACCTTCTTTTCGATGGATTTTATCACTTCGGTAGAAAAATCGGTTTCATACATTTCTCCCATTACATTAAGGCCGCCGGGACTAAATACATTGATCTCCATCAATTTGTCACCAACAATATCAATACCCACCAAAAACATCCCGTCCTGCACTAATTTTGGGCGCACGATCTCCGCCAGTTCCAATATTTGGTCGGTCATTTTTGCCTTTTGTGGTCTTCCTCCCGCATGAATGTTACTGCGAATATCTCCACTGGCATTGACACGCTTCATAATAGCATATTGTCCGTCTGCCGCCTGTAACGGGACACCATTCATTAGAAATAGGCGGGTATCCCCATTTTTGGCTTCCGGTAAATATTCCTGCGCGATGACAAATCCGTCACGACAAATGGCATCTATCGTCTGGGCAAGATTGTGTTCGTTCTTTTTATCCATCATAAAAACATTGGTGCCACCGGAACCTTGTAAGGGTTTAAGTATCATTTTTTGCTTCTGTTCTTTAAAGAATTCCTTTATCTCTTTGTGATCACGCGTAATTATGGTCTTTGGTCTAAGGATCTCCGGGAAATGCTGAAAATACATCTTATTCACGGCACCTGCCAAACTGCTGGGGTGGTTGATAACAATTACATTATCTCGTGTCGCGATCTCGCCAAAAATGAAAGCGGCATTTTGAGCCCAATCGCGCTCGTTGATCTCATCTGAAGGATCGTTCCGAAGAAATAGAACATCCAACTCCTTCGAAGTTATCTTTGTGAACTCTTCCTTTTGCACTGCCTTGAAATAGGTCTCCTGCGATTTGAAATTCTTACCCGTGATCGTTTTGCAACGAGCCGATAAGTGACCGTCGCTGGCATAAGCCAATTCGCCTACACCGATAAAATAAACCTCATGGCCTCTTTTGTAAGCGGCAAAACCCAGTGCCGGAGTAGTAAAATTGGGTTTTTCGGTGGTATGGTCGTTAATGATGAATGCAATTTTCATAGTGTTTAGTTTAAGAGGTCTGTAATGTGAATTCCTTTTTTTATTCGTTCTATGCGTTCTTGTACGCTTTTTCTTTCGAGAAAACGCGGTAGTTCCGGAGGTTGCAGCACCTCGCGGTGCAACAATTCTTCCACAAGGGGAACATGATTGGTATTGAACTTACCGGTATAGAGCGTTTCCAGCCTGCCTCCATCCTGAATGTAGTCCAAAACATGTTGCAAACCCGACAAATAGACTGCATCTTTCGTGAGTCCGCCACCGCGATACACACGCATACTTATGTAATAGGCCGTTTTTTCAGGAAAGTTGTGCGTATTATGTAGAAGTGTGAATGTCTCAATGAAGCTGGCGCCTCGGGTGAGGGAATGCGCCGCGACAACACGTCCCGCTAGGAGTCGTAATCGGTTGATCGTAAGACCGTCGACCAAATATTCCGCCAAAACGGCCAAACCTTCCTGTAATTGATCGTAGCCGGCAAATCCGGCATACATTTGTTTGATAGGTTGTTTCTTTCCGTTACAATAGGTAAGAATATGGGTTGCGATCTCATGTTGTATAAGTGCATCACATCTGCTGGCATCCATGGATAACTCATCGCTTATAAGCAAACGTGTTTCTGAAACCATGATCCCGGCCACATCCTTTCGTATCTCCATGGAAAGCTGTTGTTTCGGAAATCTTTCTTGATAATAGTCCATGGTTTCTTGGGCATGTGCGGCAAATTCATGACAATTGATGCGTTCCATGGCTGTATCGGGTTCTCCATTTCTGAATTTTTTCAGCAACGCCATGGCAGTGTTTAAAGTTTTCTCTTCAATGCCTCCGTACAAGCTCTCGCCAATGAACCGAAAATTGTCGGTACCGCGCTCTTCAAGCATGGTAAGTTGTTTTTCGATCTCCAATCGCTTATCCCTAAGAATGAATGCCAAGGTAGGATCGTCTATTTTCTCAATGGGAATGTCGTACAATTTTCTTTTTTCTTTTTCGGGATCCAAAGCGACCAAACGATACGTAAAGGCCGGATCTTTCGTAAAACCACTCTCTTTAAATCGTTCCCACTGTTGGGTGCTGTTTACCGGTGTGGTTCGAAGCAGAAAGGACATGCCTTCGCTTATTTCTGCTAGCGATTCATCTGCTTCCAAGGTGATTCTGTCAATATTGGTTTTACCCAACATTAGGTAATGATGATACGGATTCGATGTTTGTACACGTATAAATTCGTAGACGGCTCTCTTAATGATCTCGGACAAGCGTGATACGAATTTTCGATAGAAAATAGAGAAGACAGCGTTCTCTTCAGGACGTTCATAGATGGTGGGAACCGCCAAACCCAGCGTAAGGCTTCCCGTTGCCTTGGATTCTTCCACATTGAGCAACGGTGATAAGTGTGAGGGGTGTCGCTGTGCCGTATCGGTTACGGTAACCGATATTTCCGGGTAGAGCACACGCAATTCGTTAATCCCATTCTCCAAAGCTGCGATGGTTGCGGGAGCTTTCCCTTTGGGACACGAAATCTCAAAGGAGGCTTGATGGTCTTCTCGTACGGGCCACATTTCAATAATAAGGAAGGAATTGAGTTTTTTGGAGATACTTTTCGATAAACATTCAATAAGTTCTGAAATGCGAACAGTATCCTTAACGATTAGATAAGACGCCTGCGTCTTTAAGAGTCCCGAAAAGTACGGATCGCTCCTTTTATAACGATACACGCAAATATAGGGTAAGAGCTTATCGATATGTAAGCGTCCGTTTTCAGGAAGGTGTTCGTCCACCGGTAGTTCGTCTTCCAGATTCTTGCAGATTTTGTGTATGAGTGGTGCGTCGATCATATCCCTAAAAATACCACATTTAAATACCTGCGACCTGCGTAAGGATGTGATTTAGCATAGTTTTAACTGAAAAATGAGGTTCTCTAACGTTCCCTTATGAAATCTCGGTAGAACGGTAAAAACCTGTAAATTTTTTACGAAGCGTTTTAGTCAAAATGAATTTTTACCTTACTTTTGCCTATGCAAAACAACGTCCTTATTTTAGATTTTGGGTCGCAGTACACGCAGCTTATAGCAAGACGCGTTCGAGAACTGAATATCTACTGCGAAATTCACCCGTATCATCATATTCCTGAAAATTTAGAAGAGTATAAAGCCGTCATTTTATCGGGCAGCCCGTTTTCGGTGCGCGCCGAGGATGCGCCGCATCCCGACCTTTCCAAGATCAAAGGTCACAAACCGCTGTTGGCGGTTTGTTACGGCGCGCAATACCTCGCTCATTTTAACGGCGGAAGCGTGGAGCCGTCAAACATACGGGAGTACGGCCGTGCTAAATTATCGACCATAATAAGCAGCGACGGACTCTTCGCGGGTATTGAAGAAAACACTCAAGTGTGGATGAGTCATAGTGATACCATTGCGAAACTCCCTAAGAACGGTGTACGCCTTGCGAGTACCGATGACGTTGCTAATGCTGCCTTCTTTATAGATGGGGAGGAAACGTACGGGATCCAGTTCCACCCTGAAGTGTATCACACAACACACGGAAAACAGTTATTGGAGAACTTCTTGGTTCATATCGCCGAAGTTCCCCAAACTTGGACACCGGCAGCATTTGTGGGAGAAACTGTTCAAAATTTAAAGAACCAACTTGGAAATGACAAGGTTGTTCTGGGACTTAGCGGGGGTGTTGATTCTACAGTGGCAGCCATCCTGCTTAATAAGGCTATCGGCAAGAACCTGTATTGTATCTTTGTGAATAATGGTTTGCTTCGGAAAAACGAGTTCGAAAGTGTGCTACACCAGTATAAGGATATGGGCTTGAACGTAAAAGGAGTGGATGCTTCGGCACGCTTCTTGAAAGCCTTAGAAAACATAAGTGATCCGGAAGCGAAGAGAAAGGCAATAGGAAATGCGTTCATTGAAGTGTTCGATCACGAAGCAAATCTCGTAGAAGATGTACATTGGTTAGCGCAAGGCACCATCTATCCCGATGTCATTGAAAGTGTCTCGGCTACCGGAGGTCCTTCTGCTACTATAAAGTCACACCACAACGTGGGCGGATTACCGGATTTTATGAAATTGAAAGTGGTGGAACCCCTGCGAATGTTATTCAAAGATGAAGTGCGACGTGTTGGGAAGGAGCTGGGTATTGACCCTGAACTTCTGGGGCGTCATCCATTTCCCGGTCCGGGATTGGCCATACGAATTCTTGGGGACATCACTGCCGAAAAAGTGCGTATCTTACAAGAAGTGGACGCGATCTTTATCAACGGACTTAAAAAATGGAATCTATACGATCAGGTTTGGCAGGCAGGTGCTATATTACTACCTGTACAAAGTGTGGGTGTCATGGGAGATGAACGTACGTATGAAAAAGTAGTAGCACTTCGAGCCGTGGAATCTACAGATGGGATGACCGCCGATTGGGTGAATCTTCCGTACGCATTCTTACAGGAAACGAGCAACCATATAATAAATAGAGTAAAAGGCGTTAATAGAGTAGTGTACGACATAAGTTCGAAGCCGCCTGCCACTATAGAATGGGAATAATATGAAACTATTGATCTATATTACATTTGTTTGCTTTTTAAGCTTTGGCTGCGGAACGGCTGCCCAACAGGAGCAATACAAGACGCATGTCGTGCAGCCCGGAGAAACGGTGTACAGTATCGCTAAAAAATACAATACCACCGAAGCTGACATATATAGGTTGAATCCCGATGCCCGACAAGGAGTTCAAACAAATGCGGTATTGATCCTGCCGACAGCTTCTATTTTTAGTAACAGCAATGAGAATACTTCTTTTAAAATGCACCGGGTGAAGCGAAAGGAAACGCTCTTTAGTATTTCTCAGTTATATAACGTGCCGGTAGAAGATCTTAAAAAATACAATAAGGAATTGTACTCCCGCCAATTGAAAAAAGGGGAGAAGATTCGTATTCCTTATGCTTCGGAAACAAGTAGTAACACGGTTATTAACAATACTTCTGAAACGAGCACAACCTCCAAATCGGCCACTCATACAGTGTTGCCAAAGGAAACGAAATTCGGAATTGCCCGAAAATACGGTATTTCAGTAGCCGAATTGGAAAAGCTGAATCCATCACTTGGGGAGTCCTTGCCTGTTGGAATGGTTTTGAAAGTGCCGAATGATCCTGTTACCGAATCGGCTGTAATCGAAGACGAGAAATATGATTTTTACGAAGTACAGGCGAAAGAAGGTTTCTATCGTTTAAAGGTAAAGCTGGGTCTTACTGAAGAAGAGATCATTGCGCTTAATCCGTATGCAAAAGACGGACTCAAAGAGGGCATGGTGCTAAAAGTACCAAAACAAAGTACTGCTGTGATCGGTTCAAAGACCGAAAAAGTGGATCTTGAGAATTATATAAAAAACCGAAGCAAAAAAAGAGTGGCTGTGCTTTTACCCTTCCGATTACAAAGAGCAGAGAGCGATTCGACCGATGTGAATATTGGTTTGCTGAAAGGTGACGCAACACTGCGTGTTGCGCTCGATTTCTACAGCGGGGTACTCATGGCGGCGGAGTTTGCCAAGGACAAAGGTATTTCAGTGCAACTTGACGTATACGACACCGAAGCCAGTACGAGTACCATTGGGAATATCATCTCACGAAACAATGTAAAGGAAGCAGATGCAGTGATCGGTCCGCTACTGCGACAAAACGTAGAAAAGGCGGTGGCCGATCTTAAAGTTGCTTTGACTCCGGTCTTTTCGCCCCTTAGTAATAAACAGATCGAAACCGCTCCAAATCTGTTTCAAACCCTGCCTACAGAAGAATTACTGCAAAACAGTATGCTGCAATACATAATGGCGAATACGGCCGATAAGAATGTGATCTTGGTGAGTGACGCAACCCGATCGGCTCAAAAGAATATCATCATGACGGCGATACCAAGAGCACGGGCTGTAAGTCCGCGTAAAGGAAACTTTTTATATCAAGGGGATATTGCTTCTAAGCTGGAAAGCGGCATGGAGAATTGGGTGATTCTGGAATCGACCGATCCTGTATTGGTGAGCAATGTGGTAGGTCTTTTAAACGGTATTCCTGCAAGCAACAGAGTTCGACTCTTTACGCTGGACAAGAACGAAGCGTACGATTATCATGATGTGTCCAATATGCACTTGGCAAAATTAGGATTCACTTTTCCCTCTGTAAACCGAAGCTACAATTACAATGAGAAGAGTGCTTTTTTAATCTCCTACAAAAACACCTATGGAGTACTTCCAAATCGGTACGCCGTAAGAGGATTTGATGTGACGTTGGATGTACTGCTGCGTTTGGCTTCAGCCGACGATCTTTATGAAGCCATGGCGATGGACGTTGAGACAGAATACATTGAAAATAAGTTTCGATATGCAAAAAAACCTTTTTCAGGCTACGAAAATCAGGCGGTCTATCTAATTAAATATACCAACGACCTTCAATTTGAAGAAGTAAGATGAGTACCGCTAAGGTAACATATCTTGGGGATCTACGCACCGAATGCAAGCATTTGCAATCTGGAAACACCTTCATTACCGATGCGCCGCTCGATAACAACGGTAAGGGAGAAGCTTTCTCACCAACCGACACCATAGCGACCGGATTAGCCAATTGCATGCTTACCATGATGGGGATCAAGGCGCGTGATCTTGGCATTAATCTCAAAGGGACCACAGCACAGGTCACTAAGACCATGGCGGCAGACCCGCGTCGTATTGCAAAGATCGAGGTAACGATGCAGCTTCCGGAAGGTATTGACAATAAATCACGGACTATTCTGGAACGAACCGCCAATACCTGCCCGGTACACTATAGTCTGCACCCGGACATTGAACGGGTGGTTGTATTTCACTGGAACGGTATCACTTCCTAACCGTTAGATAAACTCAATAAAAAAAGATTTTTCACGTTAGCTGCATATGAAATTGTTTACGACTTTACTTCTTGTTTTGTTCGGATTTTTTTCTTCGGAAAATTATTCGGAAAAGATTCCTTGGCGTGCACCCGATCAATTGACGTGGGCCGATTTTCAAGGTGTTCCGGAAGGGAATAGCAGCTATGTGGCCAGTACCAATTCGGGTTTATCGTTTTCGTATTCATATTCTGAAAGAAACGGAGAACGCATTTTTGAGTATACTATTCAAAGTAATTTCTATCCGAAGCTCTCTTGGTATCGCCCCGAAGCTGCTTCAGAATATATTCTGAAACACGAACAAACCCATTTCGACATTTCCGAACTTCACGCTCGAATCTTCAGAAAGCGCATGGAAGAATTCAATTTTTCAGACAATAGAAAAGAGGAGATCCGCCGCATCTATGAGACGATCGAAACGGAACGAAAGATAATGCAGGATCGTTACGATGCAGAGTCTGATCATTCCAAGAATGAAGTAGGAGAACATGTATGGCGAAACTTTGTTGCAGCACAATTAAAAGCCTACGATGCCTGGAGATAACTTTTTCGATCCAAGTCCCGAACACCTTATTGAACTCGCTAATTATAAAATGCCCTTCGGCAAATACAAAGGACAATACCTCGTAAAACTGCCCGAACCCTATTATGTGTGGTTCAAACAAAAGGGATTTCCTCCCGGGAAATTGGGAACACTCATGGAAGAAATGTTTGAGATAAAGCGTAACGGTTTGGAAGACCTACTGATAAAACTCATTGAACGATAGAAACAACGGTAACAAAGTTGAAAACTTTGTCACAGTTAGCGTATCGATACTCCACAAAGTAGAATTTCCCCATTTCCTTTCCATAATAAAAATGTATCTTTGCATCCCGTATAGCTAATTCAGCAAAGTCACTCATGAACACTACTAAGTACATCTTCGTTACGGGCGGGGTATCATCTTCATTAGGAAAAGGAATCATTGCAGCTTCACTGGCTAAATTGCTGCAGGCCAGAGGGTATCGGGTGACCATACAAAAGCTGGATCCTTATATCAATGTAGATCCCGGAACCTTAAATCCATACGAGCATGGCGAATGTTATGTCACCGATGATGGTGCTGAGACCGACCTTGACCTAGGACACTACGAACGGTTTTTGAACGTATCTACCTCGCAAGCGAATAATGTAACTACGGGACGTATCTACCAGAGTGTGATCGAGAAGGAACGACGCGGAGAGTTTTTAGGCAAGACCGTCCAAGTCATTCCGCACATTACCAATGAAATCAAGGAACGTGTTCAACTTCTGGGTAATACCGGCGAATACGACATCGTGATCACAGAGATTGGAGGTACCGTAGGAGATATAGAATCGTTACCCTATATAGAAGCTGTGCGTCAGTTAAAGTGGGAACTTGGCGATGACAATGCGTTGGTAATACATTTGACTTTGGTTCCCTATCTTTCGGCTGCAGGCGAACTAAAGACCAAGCCTACCCAACACTCGGTTAAAACGTTGATGGAAAGTGGAATTCGGGCTGACATATTGGTATGTCGTACAGAGCACGAACTTTCTGATGACCTAAAACGAAAACTAGCACTTTTCTGTAATGTGAAGAAAGAAGCGGTTATCCAATCTATTGATGCTTCCACTATCTACGATGTGCCCAATATGATGTTGGATGAAGGTCTCGACACCGTGACCCTTCAAAAATTAAATCTTACTGAAGCTAAGAATCCCGACCTCACACGATGGAATCAATTCTTGAAACGACATAAGAATCCCAAAGGAAAAGTTTGTATTGGCCTTATCGGGAAATACGTAGAACTACAAGATAGTTACAAATCGATACTGGAAGCCTTTATTCACGCCGGAGCCGAAAATGAAGTGAAGGTGGAGGTAAAAGCGATACACAGCGAACACATTGATGCAAAGACCATAGAGCGTGAATTATCGGAACTCGATGGCATTTTGGTCGCTCCCGGTTTTGGAGAACGGGGGATCGAAGGGAAGATCGAAGCCGTACGGTATGCACGCGAACACAAACTTCCCTTCTTAGGGATTTGTTTGGGGATGCAAATGGCAGTAATAGAATACGCCCGAACCGTATTGGGTCTTAAGGATGCCAATTCTACCGAAATGGATGAGCATACCACTCATCCGGTCATTAGCTTGATGGAAGATCAGAAATCGGTCACGATGAAAGGAGGAACCATGCGTCTGGGTGCTTGGAAATGTGAACTGAAACCGGGAAGTCTGGTAGAAGGAATCTATGATACTCAAATGATTGCAGAACGTCACAGACATCGCTATGAATTTAACAGTACCTATCGGGATCAGCTGGATAAGGCCGGCATGGTGGCTACCGGGATTAATCCCGATACTGGTTTGGTAGAGATCGTTGAGATCCCTTCACACCCGTGGTTTGTAGGCGTTCAATACCATCCGGAGTACAAAAGCACGGTGGCAAATCCGCATCCGCTGTTCGTGGCATTCGTCAAGGCGGCGCACGAACACGCTAAAGAAAAGTAAACGACAATTTGGCGCAACCTACAGTTGGGCGGGATTCTTGATTACGGAAAGAGATAGTAAAAATAATTGCTTCTGAAAACAATTTGGAAGCCACAAGAATTTATGGAAGAAAAGAAATTTGACAGAAACTCACTCATTGGGTTCTTATTGATAGGCGGGGTATTGATTTGGATGCTCTATTTTCAAAGCCCTGCTCCCGAAGCAGAAGGTGCACAACCCTCTAACACAGAGCAAGTAACGAATGCCACAAATCCTTCTGCGACCAATACAGACAATACATCCGTGGATTCAGCAACCAATGAAATGGTTGCCGGGACTACGTCAGATTCTCTGGCCTTTGAACAAGCAAAGAACCGATTGGGATCTTTCGCATACTCCGAAACCCTGCCTTCGGCGACCAATGCTACAACAATTCTTGAGAACGATGTGCTGCTATTAAAGATAAGTAATAAAGGCGGGTATATCACCGAAGCGAAGCTGAAACAACACACGATGTACACCGGAGAGCCTGTATATCTAATAAAAGATGATAACGCCTCTTTAAACCTTCAGTTTTCTTCTGAAAACAGGATGCTCAACACCAAAGATCTTTACTTTGAGCCTAAGCTAACCCAAGAGGGAGAGAACAAGGTGCTTACCATGCGACTTAAAACGTCGGAAACTGCCTTTGTAGAGTATCAATACATCCTGCCACCCAACGAATATATGTTGGGCTTTAACCTGCGTACGCAGGGGCTAGAGAATGTGTTAAATACTTCACAGCCCATGTATTTGGATTGGCAGTTGAAAGGATACCGTCATGCTAAAAGTATAACCTACGAGAATCGATATTCCCGACTTACCTACGAATTTGAGGATGGAGATGACCATTCAAAGTTGTCGCCTTCCGGTGATGATGAAGAAATAGAGAAGGACGTAACCTGGATGAACTTCCGCCAGCATTTCTTCAGTTCCATGTTGCTTACCGATACTCCTTTTGAAGAAGTAAAACTCACCTCTACCGATTTTGTGATCGATGAGGAAGTAGATACGGTTTATACGAAGAAGTATGGCGCCAATATGTTGTTGGAGCCTAAAGGTGGTTCGCTTGCCTATACTATGAATATGTATTACGGCCCTACCGACTACCAGATCCTTAAGACCTACGATAGAAACCTCGATGAGGCCATGCCTCTTGGTTGGGGTATCTTCGGAATGATCAATAAATACATTATCATTCCTTTGTTCGGAATGTTGAGTGATTTCTTGCCGGCAGGTATCGCTATTATCGTGTTGACGATCCTTATCAAGCTTGCCTTGTCACCGGTACAATACAAACAATATCTGTCCCAGGCAAAAATGAAGGTGCTTAAACCCGAACTGGACGAGATCCGCGAAAAGTACAAGGATAACAAAATGAAGATTCAGCAGGAGACGTTGAAGCTTCAGAACGTGGCAGGTGCAAGTCCGCTAAAGGGTTGTTTGCCGGCGCTGCTTCAGATTCCCGTATTTTATGCATTGTTCACCTTTTTCCCAACGGCTTTCGACCTGCGTCAAAAAAGTTTTTTATGGGCCGAAGACCTTTCCAGCTACGATACTATCGCCGAACTGCCCTTTCATATTCCATTCTATGGCGATCATATAAGTCTTTTCCCTATCCTTGCATCCTTGGCAATCTTTGTATATATGATGATGACTATGGGGCAAAGCATGCAAACGCCACAGCCCGGCATGCCCAATATGAAGATCTTAATGTATATCTCACCATTGTTCATGTTGGTATTCTTCAATAATTATGCGAGTGGTCTGTCCTTGTACTATTTTGTTTCAAACCTTATTACTATTGGGATCATGTTGGTAATCAAGAATTTTATCATTGACGAGGAGAAGATCCATGCCAAGATACAGGTGAACAAAAAGAAGCCTAAGAAACAAAATCGTTTTCAACGAAAGATGGCAGAGATGATGGAACAGGCCGAACAACAAAAGAAAGCCGGTAAACGCTAAAAGATGGCACTTTTTTTGTTTAAGCACTTGTGTGAATCAATAGAATAACGATTCCATCGTTATAGTATAAATTTCAGCCTATGAGAATGTTTTTTTTGATCTTCTTCGGAATGGTCTTTACAAGTATTTCTTCTTTAGCTCAAAACGATATCAATCAAGTTGACGCTGAAGGCAAGCGTCATGGTGTCTGGAAAAAATATTATCCTAATTCAAACCAACTTCGCTACGAAGGAACGTTTGAACACGGAAAAGAAGTGGGAACTTTTAAGTTCTATTGCGAAGAATGTAAAGAAAATCCTTCCGCAGTAAAAGAATACAAACCCAATTCCAATCTGGCTCGGGTGAAGTATTTTACCATCAAAGGAAAGTTGGTGAGCGAAGGTGACATGGACGATAAGGACCGTGTTGGTGAATGGGTCTATTATCACAAGAAAAGCAACGAGGTTATGACGCGTGAGTGGTATAAGAACGGAAAGCTGGAAGGGAAGAAGATCACATATTATCCCAACGGAACCGTTACTGAAGAGGTAAACTATGCCAATGGACTTATGGAGGGACCCAATTTGTATTATTCTCCCGAAGGTGTGCTCATAAAAAAGTTAAAGTATCGCAATGATCAATTGCAAGGTGAAGCCACGTATTACGACGCATCCGGTAATGTCGTGATTGAAGGGTTCTATAAGGACGGTCAAAAACACGGCTTGTGGAAATATTATAAAGACGGAAAAGTCGTGCTGGAAGAGACCTACCCTAAGCCTGTGGAACGAGGGAACTAGAGATAAAGCGGCTTTTAGCTGCTTTTTTTATTTTGTAACTTTGCACTTTTGTATGCAATGAAGAAAAAAAGAGTTGTTGTTGGTTTAAGTGGAGGCGTAGACTCCAGCGTGGCTGCCTTTTTACTGAAAGAGCAAGGCTACGAGGTCATTGGTCTGTTCATGAAGAACTGGCATGACGACTCCGTAACCATATCTGACGAATGTCCTTGGCTGGAAGATAGTAATGATGCTATGCTGGTCGCTCAAAAACTGGACATCCCTTTTCAAACTGTTGATCTCAGTGAACAGTATAAGGAGCGAATTGTGAAGTATATGTTTCACGAATACGAAATGGGGCGAACCCCAAACCCCGACGTGCTTTGTAATCGTGAGATCAAGTTTGATGTGTTTATGAAGATTGCCCTCAGCCTCGGGGCCGATTTTGTTGCGACGGGACATTATTGTCGCAAAGGGACCATTGTAAGAGATGGAAAGGAAGTGTATCAACTATTGGCCGGGAAGGACCCCAACAAGGATCAAAGTTATTTCTTATGTCAGTTATCGCAACAGCAATTGTCCAAAACACTGTTTCCCGTAGGCGAATTATTAAAACCGGAGGTGCGTAAGATCGCTTCAGAAGAAGGTTTGATCACGGCCGAAAAAAGAGATTCACAAGGGTTGTGTTTTATAGGGAAGGTTCGGCTTCCGGAATTCCTTCAGCAACAGTTGGCTCCCAAAGAAGGGGTGATTGTTGAGGTTCCTGCGGAATTTGAAGGGTATAAAAGAGGAACACCTAATTTTGCTTCCGAAGAAGAAAAACTAAAATACTATTCAGAAAAAACGAACTATGCACGATCTGACGGTAAGGTAATCGGCACCCATCAAGGAGCACATTATTTTACGAAAGGGCAGCGAAAAGGACTCGCAGTAGGAGGGACTCAAGAACCCTTGTTCGTATTGGATACCGATGTCAAAGAAAATGTGATCTATACAGGACAGGGCAAAACCCATCCGGGACTCTACCGAAAGGGTCTGTATGTTACCAATGAAGAGGTCCATTGGATCCGGGAAGACCTTAGGCTGGCTCCAGATGAGACCATGGAGGTACTTGCGCGTATTCGCTATCGACAACCCCTAGAAAAGGCGACCTTACATCAAACCGTTTCAGGACTTTATGTTATCTTTGAAAGACCGCAGTCTGCCATCACCGAAGGTCAATTTGTGGCTTGGTATCGTGACGACGAATTGTTAGGCAGCGGTGTTATTGCTTAAAAGAAAACTATGAAAAGATCCATACTTATAATAGCATTTCTTGTGTTTCAGATAGGGAATGCTCAAATCGAGGATGCGCTCGTCTTCTTTGCAGATAAAGAGAATGTAGCCGCCTCCATTGCCAATCCTATTACCATCCTAACACAAGAGGCTATCGACAGAAAACAACTGCATGGCACCGTCATTGACGCTCGGGATGTACCGGTGAATGAAAATTATATCACACAACTCAAGAACACATCGGGTATTACGGTATACGCGAAATCGAAGTGGATGAACGCTGTATACGTACGAGGGACACAAACTGCAATAGAAAATTTGTTGAACTTGTCTTTTGTAACACAAGTAGAGTTCATGAATAAGAATCTCAACTTTGCACCCGTGGCTTCCGGGCCTAATGATAAATTTACCATCGAGTCCCAACAAGGTCGAACGATCTATAATTATGGCGCCGCCACAAACCAGGTAGAGATGCTGGCAGCCGATTTTCTTCACGAGCAGGACCTTACGGGTGACGGCATGGTGATCGCAGTAATGGATAGTGGTTTTCCAAATGTATCGTCCAATCCTGCTTTTTCTGAAATTATTTCTGAAGGCAGGTTGCTTGGAACCTACGATTTTGCGGAACGACAAGTAAATGTCGATGGTACAGGATCACACGGGGTCCTCACTTTTAGTGATATGGGAGGATTTTTGCTGAATGAATTTGTAGGTACAGCTCCTGAAGCATCGTACTATCTTTTCCGAACCGAATATGCACCTACTGAGAACCCCGTAGAAGAAGCGTGGTGGGTCGAGGCACTGGAACGTGCAGACAGTCTCGGGGTGGATGTAGTAAATACCTCATTGGGATACCAAGATTTCGATGATTCTAGTTACGACCATACATATCAAGATCTGGATGGTGAGACCACAATCGCTGCGCGGGGTGCAAATCATGCTTTTGATAAAGGAATGTTGCTGGTCACCTCTGCCGGAAACGACGGCAATGGTTTTATGTTTGTGGCTACACCGGGAGATGCGATCGGGATCCTTACGGTGGGTGCCGTAGATGAAGATGGTAACTATGCTTCTTTTAGTTCTATTGGTCCTACAGTTGATGGCCGAGTAAAACCCGATGTTATGGCACAAGGGCGGGATGCTGCTGTGGTGACGCAAAACGGAGATGTTGTCACCGCTAACGGTACTTCTCTTAGTTCTCCCATCATGGCCGGTGCGGTCACTTGTTTGTGGCAGGCACGTCCAGAATTAAGAAATTATCAGGTGATGCAGATTGTTCGCGAATCGGCTGATCTTTTTAACAACCCAACCCCTCAAATGGGCTATGGAATCCCTAATTTCGAAGACGCGTACAATGCTGCGCTTTTGTTGGGTGCCGAGGAATTTTTATTGGAGCAACAATTTGCCGTATACCCCAATCCGGTTGTAGATATTTTAAGAGTGTCATTTCCTAAGAATGTCGCTAATGCAACCTTAGAACTTTATAATGTTTTGGGGGAGAAAGTTCTCTCAAAAGAAGTCTCTGTATCCGACAATCAAGTGAACATGTCGCTTTTCGCCTCCGGGATGTATATCGCAACCATCCGGTCCAAGGAGACCGGTAATGCATTTAAAATCATTAAAAAATAGTGTCAAATAGAATTACCCAACTATTCAACGTCCAATATCCGCTCATTCAGGCCGGAATGATATGGAACAGTGGCTGGAGACTTGCCAGTGCTGTTAGCAACGCCGGTGGGTTGGGACTCCTTGGAGCCGGCTCTATGTACCCGGACGTATTACGGGAACATATTACGAAATGTAAAAATGCAACCCATAAACCCTTTGGTGTAAACGTTCCTATGCTCTATCCGGATATTGATACCATCATCGATATCATTATAGAAGAAGGGGTAAAGATCGTATTTACGTCGGCAGGCAACCCAAAGACCTATACCACCAAACTTAAAGACCATGGGATCACAGTTGTACACGTAGTGAGCAGCGTTAAATTCGCTTTAAAGGCACAAGAAGCAGGTGTTGACGCTGTTGTAGCCGAAGGGTTTGAAGCCGGTGGACACAATGGACGTGAAGAGACAACGACCTTTACGCTCATTCCAATGGTGAAAGAACAGATCAAGGTGCCATTGATCGCTGCCGGCGGAATTGCCAACGGTCGAGGAATGCTCGCAGCTATGGTGTTAGGGGCAGATGGTGTGCAGGTGGGAAGTCGTTTTGTTGCTTCGGAAGAATCCTCTTCTCATCGTGCGTTCAAACAGATGGTTGTTGATGCTAAAGAAGGCGATACGCTGCTTACTTTAAAAGAATTGGCTCCCGTACGCATGCTGAAGAATAAGTTTTTTGAAGACGTGATGCAATTGTATACGACCAATCCTACCAAGGAAGCCTTGCGGGAATTATTGGGCCGGGCGAGAGCCAAACGCGGTATGTTTGAAGGAGACCTGGAAGAAGGTGAGCTGGAAATTGGTCAGATTGCGGGATTAATCCACGACATCAAACCCGCAGCAGAAATTGTAGCCACTATGATCTCTGAGTTTGAAACGGCTAAGAAAGAGGTCGCTGCATTCTAAGAAAGACGTTCTCCACCCACAAAAAGATTTTCCCGAGAGCGACCCAGTACTCTTAATCGAACTGCTCGAGCTTTTTAGAATCTGTGTCCTTACTAGGTGTGATAAGAGTTGTTTCGACCTCCATCTTATTTGTTAGTCTTGTAAATAACAACCCCACCCACGAAGGACTCTTCTATGAACTGATCATTTAGTAGGCATCAACTTGGTTAGGTTGAAAAAATTACAGATCGATTTGAATTTGGTTTCGCATAATGTCCTCAAAGTTTTCACGCTTTCGTATGAGATGTGCCGACCCCCTATGCCATAGTACTTCGGCAGGCCTGTAGCGAGAATTGTAGTTACTGGACATAGTAAAACAATAGGCTCCGGCATTGTGAAAGGCAAGGATGTCCCCTTCACGAATCTCTGCGATCCGTCGGTTGTTTGCAAACGTATCTGTTTCACAAATATATCCCACCACGCTGTAAAAGCGTTCGCGACCGTCGGGATTTGAAATATTTTCGATCTCATGCTGGGAACCATAGAGCATGGGTCGGATTAAATGGTTGAAGCCGCTGTCTACTTGAGCGAAGACAGTAGACGTAGTTTGTTTGACCACATTTACCTTGACCAAGAACTGTCCTGCTTCGCTTACCAAGAACTTACCCGGTTCGAATGCAAGGGTAAGATCCTTTCCGTAGGACTCACAAAAAGCATTGAATCGCGTGGTCAACTTTTCTCCCAATTCTTCAATATTCGTTTCTATATCTCCTGTCTTATAAGGAACTTTGAAGCCACTTCCAAAATCGATAAATTCCAAATCATTGAAATTGGTAGCCGCTTGAAAAAGAATTTCCGAAGCATATAAGAAAACATCAATGTCCAAGATGTCACTGCCCGTATGCATGTGAATTCCGTTAATGCGCATTTTTGTGTTTTCTACAATTCGCTTGATATGCGGCATTTGGTGTATTGAGATCCCGAACTTGCTGTCGATATGCCCCACAGAAATATTGGTGTTCCCGCCGGCCATGACATGGGGATTGATACGAATACACACAGGAATGGACGGATGTTTTGCTCCAAATTGTTCCAGAATGGACAAATTGTCAATGTTGATCTGTACACCTAGTCCTGCAGCACGCTCGATCTCTTCCATAGAAACCCCGTTAGGCGTATAAATAATGTCTTTGGGATCAACGCCGGCTTCCAAGGCCAACCGTACTTCTTGAATAGAGACCGTATCCATGCCACAGCCAAAAGAGTGGAGTAGTTTTAAGACTGAAACATTCGAAAGTGCTTTTACGGCATAATTAATCTTAAGATGTTTAATGTCCTTAAAGGCTTGAGAAAGACGTTTGTATTGGTCTTCTATTATTTGGGCATCATACACATACACAGGACTATTAAACTCCTGTACTACCGCTAAAAGATCTTTCGAATTCATTCTGTTACAGTTTATAAAATAATTTGCCAAAATTACACCCTATTAAAAGATTAACTTTAAAAAAAGACCTAAAAGTTCTCAATTTTTTTATTCTGAAGGGATTTCATAAGAAGCCCTTCAAAAAAGATTAGTGCAATCCTCTAACATTTGCTATTTTTGCTGTTCCAAAAAACGACAAACAGGCACTATGAATTTACACGAATATCAAGGAAAAGAAATATTAAATAGTTTTGGTGTTGAAATACAACGTGGCATCGTCGCTACAACTCCTGCCGAAGCTGTAGAGGCTGCAAAGAAATTAACCGAAGAGACCGGAACCGGATGGCACGTTATTAAGGCACAGGTCCATGCCGGAGGTCGTGGAAAAGGAGGAGGGGTAAAACTTGCCAAGAATCTTCAAGAGGTAGAACAAATTGCCGGGAATATTATTGGAATGAGCTTGGTGACACCTCAAACCAGTGCAGAAGGTAAAAAAGTACATCAGGTACTTATTGCAGAAGATGTCTACTATCCGGGTGACAGTGAACCGGAAGAATACTATATGAGTGTTCTGCTTAACAGAGGCACGGGAAAGAATATGATCATGTATTCTACCGAAGGCGGAATGGACATTGAGACTGTTGCCGAAGAGACACCGCACTTGATCTTTCACGAAGAGATCGATCCTGCCACAGGATTAATGCCATTTCAAGCTCGGCGCATTGCCTTTAACCTTGGACTTAGCGGTCAGGCATTCAAACAAATGACCAAATTTGTAAGTGCATTGTACAAAGCGTATGAAAATAGTGATTCCTCACTTTTTGAGATCAATCCGGTATTAAAAACAAGCGACGATAAGATTATTGCCGTAGATGCTAAAGTGACTATTGATGATAATGCGCTGTTTCGTCATAAAGACTACGAAGCGATGCGAGACCTTCGCGAGGAAAATCCAACCGAGGTGGAAGCAAAAGCAGTAGGGTTGAACTATGTGGACCTTGACGGAAATGTAGGATGTATGGTGAACGGTGCCGGGTTGGCAATGGCTACTATGGATCTCATCAAACAAGCAGGCGGAGAACCGGCGAATTTCTTAGATGTAGGGGGAACCGCAGATGCCGAACGTGTGGAAGCAGCATTTAAACTTATCCTGAAAGATCCTAATGTGAAGGCGATACTTGTTAATATTTTTGGCGGTATTGTTCGTTGTGATCGTGTAGCACAAGGAATTGTTGATGCCTACAAGAACATGGGAACCATTCACGTGCCTATCATTGTTCGTTTGCAAGGTACCAATGCAGACATCGCAAAGGAGATCATTGATACTAGCGGATTGGATGTACATAGTGCCATCGAATTCCAAGAAGCAGCCGATAAAGTGCAAGCGGTGCTCGCTTAACATAAAGACTGGTATGTATAACAGGCCTTCCCAAACTTTTGGGAGGGCTTTTTTTTGGTTGAAACTCAATATGTTGCGTTAACAAAATGTTAAATGTTCATGAAAAGCGTAACAGATCTTTTAGATAGAGAGTCTATTAAGTATATCAATCTTTAAAACGAACAGTTATGAAACAAATGAAAGCCTTTTTAGTAGCCGGAATGCTGCTTGTAGGAACCCTTGCATCGGCGGCAAGTCTGCCTTCCGAAATCGAACTAGATCCAACTACGCTTCAGTTCGAAAAACTTTTAAAAAGTCCGTCTTTTGAAATTGAAAAAGACATAGCGGCCATGGTCACCTTTATGTTGAATCAAGAGGGTGAAGTGGTTGTTCTTTCTGTGGACACCGAAATGAAAGTAGTTGAATTGTATGTCAAATCACGTCTTAATTACAAGAAACTGGACGCTGAACTGGAAACAGGAAAAACGTATAAATTACCGGTCTTACTTCGATCGGAAATTTAATTTTTTACGAGTTATTCTTGAAATCCCGGCCTCATCATCCGGGATTTTTTTATTTTTACCCTATGGATAAATTTGGGAACAAAGCACTTATTAGTGATCTTATTGCGTTGGCCAGAGCCGATGAAAAAGTAACAGAGGTAGAATATGATTTTATAATACGATTGGCAGAGCGTATGCGTATTTCTTCTGCGGAAGTGAAAGAGCTGTTCGAGAACCCGTTGCCTTCAAAACCGTTACTAACCGAATTGGAACGCATCACACATTTCTATAAACTGGTCTTAGTCATGAACGTGGATAAGGAAACCCATGAAAAGGAGATTGTTGCGGTTCGTAATTTCGGTCTTAAAATGGGGATCCGTCCCGGCGTGGTGGATCAAATACTGCTTCGAATGGAAGAATATGAGGATAAGATCATTCCTTCAGAAGAACTGCTAAAGATTTTTCAGACGTATTACAACTAAATATTTTTGCTTGCCTCGGCTACTTTTTTAACGTCCGTAGCCGAATCGAAAGCTTCTTTAGCTTCCTTCAGTAATAAATCCAATTCCTTTTCGATCATTTCCGTATACCCTTCATCAAAAGGCGATTGCTCCTTGAGATATCCCAGCATCCATATAAGTTTTTGAACAATGATGGGATCATGTTTGCAATAGGTACGTAAACTGGCCATTACATTATACATCAATTCTTCAAAATTGACCACGGCGATCTTTACATAGGCGTTCCCCTCATGTACCAATACCCCCGAATCTCTTTTTTGCATTCGCAACGAGAACAATTCTGTAAGGTAATCTATTGCATTAATGGCAGTGCCGGGATCATTAACGCCGGGTGACATTGCTTTTACGGCAATTTCAGTAATTTGTTTGAAAGCCAGAATATAGTTGTCTTCAACCAATTCTCCACGGGCAAAATTAATATTGGAAAGTATTTGTTTTACCGTTTTATCATCCAACTCTTTTTAAGGAATGCTCCGTTTCTCTATTCTGAAAAAGAGTTGGA
>NZTP01000064.1 GCA_002696485.1 Altibacter sp.
CCCGATGCACCTGTCACCTCGTCGCCGGCAGAGATGCAACGCTACTTAGGAAAAATATCGGGCCCGCTGCTGGATCGTATCGATCTTCATATTGAGGTGACACCGGTTCCTTTTGAAAAATTGAGCGAAGAACGCAAAGGCGAACACAGCATTGTGATTAGAGAGCGTGTCACCAAGGCACGACAGATTCAGGCACAGCGGTTTTC
The DNA here is from genome assembly GCA_002696485.1 of Altibacter sp. Lineage (GTDB taxonomy): Bacteria > Bacteroidota > Bacteroidia > Flavobacteriales > Flavobacteriaceae > Altibacter. Next base: position 207 of record NZTP01000064.1, read on the forward strand.
GAACCTCTCACACATTCATTACAACGCTCAAATGGGGGTAAAGCAGATTCGAACCTATTGCCGACTCGATGCGGAGTCGCTTCAGTTATTGAAGACAGCTATGGAACGATTGAACCTGTCGGCCAGGGCGTATGACCGTATCTTAAAAGTAGCCCGTACCATCGCGGACCTCGATGCTTCCGAAGCGATTATGGGGAGTCACATTTCCGAAGCGATCCAATACCGAAGTTTGGACAGGGAAGGGTGGTTTGGGTAATTTTCGATGCGGATATTGAATCCCTTAACTTGTATTTGCTTTCGTTGTTTTAACACTTTTTTAAGATTTGTATAGGCATGCCATTGTATCTTTAGCACTCTTTAAAAAACAATCAAAAAATGACTTCAAGAAATTCTTTTAAAATGCTGGCAATCTTTCTGTTTGCTATCGCATTTACAATGACATCCTGTAAAAATGAAAAGGCCGAAAAAGCCGAAGAAACAGCACAGCTCTCCATCGATTTTGAAAAATACGAGTTGGAGAACGGATTGGATGTTGTATTACATCAAGACAAGAGTGACCCTATTGTTTCACTTGCCATACAATATGGTGTGGGGTCCAATCGTGAAAAGACCGGACGTACGGGATTTGCTCATTTATTTGAGCATATGTTATTCCAAAAATCAGAGAACGTAGGAGAGGATCAGTTCTTTAAGAAGATTCAGGATGCCGGAGGAACACTCAATGGAGGAACCTGGAAGGATGGAACGATCTATTATGAGGTAGTACCTAAGAACGCCATGGAAATGATCATGTGGCTGGAAAGCGACCGAATGGGATACTTTGTCAATACTGTTACCGAATCTGCTTTCTACAATCAGCAGGAAGTGGTACAGAATGAAAAAAGACAGCGTGTGGATAACAATCCTTACGGACATACGAACTGGGTGCTGGATAAGAACTTGTATCCCGAAGGCCATCCTTATAATTGGCAAGTGATCGGGGAACTGGTAGACCTTCAAAATGCAACTGTAGATGACGTTCGTGAATTCTACGATCGTTTTTATGGTCCTAACAACGCAACCTTAGTATTGGCAGGAGATTTTGAGAAGGAAGAAGCCAAGCAAATGATCGAAAAGTATTTTGGAGAGATCAAACGTCGTCAAGAAGTTGAGCCATTAAAACCACAGCCCGTTTCATTGGAAACGACCAAGCGTTTGTATCATGAAGATAATTTCGCAACGGCCCCGCAATTGAACATGGTTTGGCCTACGCCGGAGCAATATACCGAAGACGCGTATGCACTTGATTTCTTAGCTGAAATACTTTCACAAGGAAAGAAAGCACCCTTGTATAAAGTATTGGTCAAAGAAAAGGAACTTACATCCCAGACCAATGCATATAACAATGCACAGGAACTGGCCGGAGAATTTCATATTCGTATTACGGCGAACAACGGTGTGGACTTGAAAAAAGTAGAAGAAGGGATTTTTGAAGCGTTCCAATTATTTGAAAAGGAAGGTGTTACAGACCGTGATATCGAGCGTATCAAGGCAGGGTTGGAAACACAATTTTACAATGGTATTTCCAGCGTATTAGGAAAGTCCTTTCAGTTAGCACAATACAATGTATTTGCCGGGGATCCGGGCTTTATTGAGCAGGATATCGAGAATATCAAAAAAGTTACCAAAGAGGATGTCATGCGTGTTTACAATACCTACATCAAGGACAAGCCTTATGTTATGACTAGTTTTGTTCCGAAGGGGCAAACCGATCTTATCGCTGCAAATTCTGAAAAGGCGGCCGTTGTAGAAGAAGAGATCAAGGAGAATGTAATCAAGACCGTAACAGATTCAAACGAAGAGATTGCTAAGACGCCTTCTAAAATAGACCGTTCAGTAGAACCGAAGCAAGGAGAAGCTCCTAAATTAACGATACCGGATACGTGGACGGCCGAACTTTCCAATGGAATGGATGTCTACGGAATTGAGCAGAATGAGATCCCAACCGTAAACTTCAGTTTGGTAATAGAGGGAGGGCATTTAATGGATAGTAAGGATAAGAACGGTGTGGCCAATCTGATGACAGATATCATGATGGAAGGAACTGCTAACAAGACACCCGAACAATTGGAAGAAGAGATAGAACTCTTAGGTGCCTCCATTAATATGTATACCACCAACGAATCTATTGTGATCCGTGGGAATACCTTAACGCGTAATTTCGATGAGACCATGAAACTTATCGAAGAGATTCTCTTGGAACCACGTTGGGACGAAGAAGAATTTGGACGTATCAAGACCAAGACCATCAACGAGATCAAACGTTCCGACGCAAACCCGAATGTGGTAGCCAACAGAGTGTACGATAAGCTCTTATACGGCGAGGACCATATCTTCAGTTACCCGATAAGTGGAACCGAAGAAGCCGTAGCAGCCATTACGATGAATGATCTAAAAGAATTCTATAACAAGAACTTTTCTCCAAGCATTAGCACCTTCCACGTGGTAGGGAAGATCGATAAGGAGGAAGCTTTAAAAAGTTTGAGAGGTCTGGAAGAACGTTGGGCAGCGAAAGATGTGACCATACCCGAATATCCGGTGGCAAATAATCGGGACAAAGCTTCTTTGTATTTTGTCGACATCCCAAATGCGAAGCAATCTGTGATCAATATTGGTTACATTGCCTTGCCTAGAACCGATAAGGATTTTTATCCGGCCGAGGTGATGAACTACAAATTAGGAGGATCGTTCTCAGGGAATGTGAACCTTATTCTTCGTGAAGAGAAAGGATATACCTATGGTGCCCGTACCGGTTTTAGCGGAACTAAGATCCCGGGAACCTTCACCGCTTCATCTAGTGTTCGAACAAATACAACCGGTGAATCTGTAAAAATCTTCAAAGACGAGATCGCTAAATATAAGGATGGAATTTCTGAAGAAGATCTGGAATTTACGAAGAACGCCTTGATTAAATCCAATGCACGCCGCTTTGAGACACAATTCTCATTGCTTGGGATGCTTCAGGAAATGAGTAGTTATGATTTACCTCCTAACTACATCGAAAATGAAGAAAAAGTGATCAAAGGTATGACGCTGGAGCAACACAAAGAATTGGCGAACAAATACCTGGACGAATCTAAAATGGCCTATTTGGTCGTTGGTGATGCCGCCACACAGTTTGCTCAGTTTAAGAAGATGGGCTTTGATGAGGTTAAGTTGTTGAACAAGGAAGGGGAAGAAGTAACATTAGAAGATGTTAAGATGTAGGTTTAATTTTTAATAGTTGAAGAAGGGACGCCATGGAGCGTCCCTTTTTTTTGATACCTTTAGCAGAACAAGTGATCTTAAAAGTTTGATACAACGCTTCAAGAATATTGGTCCCGGAACCTTAGTAGCGGCCGCTTTTATTGGCCCCGGAACGGTTACAGTCTGTACTTTGGCCGGTGTTCAGTTTGGGTTCACCTTGCTATGGGCGATGGCCCTTTCAATTATCGCTACGATCGTACTCCAAGAAATGGCTGCACGCCTGGGTCTGGTATCCGGCAGCGGACTGGCCGAGAATATAAGGAAGGAAATTAAACATCCTGTTGCGAAAGGGCTTGCGATTCTACTCATGTTGTCGGCGATTTTAATTGGAAATGCTGCCTACGAAGCAGGAAACATAAGTGGAGGTGTATTGGGACTTCAAACTATTTTTGAACAATACACTTTGCTCTTTGCAGGTATGGAAGTCAACCTTCTTAGCGTAGGCATAGGTGCATTGGCATTTGTACTGCTGTATATTGGAAACTACAAGGTTATTGAACGTAGCCTCATAATTTTAGTATTGCTTATGAGCGTGTCTTTTTTAATTACTGCGGTACGTACCGTCCCCAATGTTCTTGAGATCCTGCAGGGTATTTTTATACCCAAAGTTCCGGAAGAGGGCTGGCTCACGATCATCGCTTTGGTAGGGACAACCGTTGTGCCCTACAATCTGTTTCTTCATGCGTCTTTGGTCAAGGAAAAGTGGAACGGTGTTGGGGACCTTGGCGCCGCTCGTAAGGATTTGTATGTGTCTATACTTCTAGGAGGGCTTGTCTCAATGGCCATTATCATTTCAGCAGCGGCCATACAGCAAAGTGAAGTGTCCAATGCCTCAGATCTCGCCCAAAGCCTGGCACCGTTGTTTGGTAGTTTCGCAACATACTTTTTAAGTATTGGTTTATTTGCGGCCGGGATTACTTCGGCTATTACGGCGCCGTTAGCTGCTGCATACGTGGTGAAAGGTTGTTTCGGATGGCAGGCAGGGTTGAGGAGTCTTGGATTTAGAGCGGTTTGGATGAGTGTCCTTGGTTTGGGTATTGTCTTCTCTTCCCTAGGGATCAAACCTATTGAGATCATTCAATTTGCCCAGGTAGCCAACGGTATCTTATTGCCTGTTATTGCGATCTTCTTATTATGGGTGGTCAATAGAAAGACGGTAATGGGGGCCAATCGCAATACAGTTGTACAAAATTTGCTTGGGTTTTTTATAGTGCTTACAAGCATTTTATTAGGCGTAAAGAGTTTGGCTAAAGTATTTGAAATACTATGACCCCGAATCTTATAGATATCAATGCAGACCTTGGGGAGGGCAGCGGAAAGGATGAAAGCATCATGCCTTTGATCTCTTCCTGCAGTATTGCCTGTGGCGGACATTACGGAACGGAAACAAGCATGCGCACGACAGTACAGCTCGCAAAAAAGTATAAGGTGGCTGTGGGTGCCCACCCTTCCTTTCCCGATCGTGATCATTTTGGCAGAAAATTGCTAAGTATGACCAAAAGTGAACTCATGCAAAGCATTTTCGATCAATTGATCCATTTCTATGCGGTCTGCGAGACCGAAGAAGTTCCTGTCCACCATATTAAACTACACGGTGCGCTATACAATTATGCGGCCGTGGACGCCCCAACAGCCGATGCCGTTGTGGACGCCATTGTCACGACCAAGATACGTCCAAAACTATACGTTCCCTACCGTTCTATTTTAGCTAAAAAGGCCGAAAATCTGTTACCTTTGGTGTTTGAAGCTTTTATTGACCGTAGGTATAACGATGACCTCTCACTGGTTGATCGTTCTAAGCAAGGTGCCATTATTGAACGTCCGTCACAGGCATGGCAGCAATTGTTTGAGATGTTCACGTCTCAAACTGTTACAAGTATCTCAGGAACAGTACAACCTATAGTTGCGCAAACCTATTGTATCCATAGTGACCATGCGGCAGCAGTTCCTATTTTGAGGTTTATACATGAGAAGATGCAGCAACATTCCATTCCATTGTTATGAATACGGCACCCGATATTCAACGATTTGGCATGCACGGGGTGCAGATTTCATTTCCTTCGGAAATTTCATTCGAGGTACATAGACACGTCTTGGCTTGGCAAGAAGCAGTGATCGCTGGTTTTTCTGAAAAGATCGTTGATGTCGTACCGGCGTACCATTCATTAGCTGTCTTTCTGAAAGAGCATGTCAATCTTGGCGCATTTATAGACGAGCTGAAGGATCTTTCAGTTTCTGAAACTGAAACGGCTATTTCCAGTCATTGTATCACCGTACCGGTTTGTTACGATGAAACCTTCGGTCTCGATCTGAAGGAACTTTCCGAAGCAAAAGGAATATCTATTGAACACATCATACAAAAGCACACGGCTCCAACATACCAAGTCTATTTTTTGGGGTTTCTACCCGGTTTTCCATACTTAGGTGGCCTTGATACACAGTTGTCTCATCCTCGGAAGTCAACGTCTCGCCCAAAAATAGCTAAAGGCGCAGTGGCCATTGGCGGGAGTCAGACAGGCATTTATCCTATGGCATCCCCCGGGGGTTGGAACATACTGGGCAGGACACCGCTGGAGATGTTCAATCCGCAAGCTACGTCTCCCACACTTGTCATGCCGGGAGATTATATAAAATTTCGTCGTATTTCAATGAAGGAGTTTGATGCAATTGCGTCTAAGCTTGCCATGGGGACCTACAGTGTAGAAAAGGAGGTGTATCATGGTTGAAGTACTTTCAGGAGGTATGCATACTACCATTCAGGATATGGGTCGGTTTGGGTATCGCGCTCAGGGTGTTCCGGTAAGTGGCGTAATGGACCGGTTTTCTGCCCGACTTTCAAATAAACTGCTAGGCAATGCCGAAGGAGCGGCCGTAATGGAGATCACCCACATAGGTCCCGTTCTTCGGTTCACACAACCCACGCTCATTGCGATCACCGGAGCGGGTTTTTCACCTACCTGCAACGATGTGGAAATTCCGTTGAATACCCGTGTTCTTGTAGCAGCGGATGCTGTTTTAAAATTTGGACTACCCAATTACGGCCTAAGAGCATATATGGCTGTACTTGGCGGTTTTCAAACTGAGTATATAATGGGTAGTTATAGTTTTTATGAAGGGGTCACTCAAAAGACCTCACTCACCTCCGGAGATGTGTTACCTATTCTTGCAATCCCTTTAGCAAAGGAAAAAACAACTGCTTCGGTGAAGATAGACCGAACTGTTTTCGAGAATCGGTACCTTGAGGTTCTAAAAGGAGCGGAGTTCGATCAACTTTCAAAATCCTTTCAGGAAAAGTTAGTCCGTACGTCTGCTGTGGTGTCTTCAAAAAGCAATCGAATGGCGTATCTTCTTGAAGGCTTTCAGGGTATCAAGGCTAGCGAGATCATCACAGCGCCCGTGCAACCGGGTACGGTTCAATTGATGCCTTCAGGTCATTGTGCCGTACTCATGCGGGATGCACAAACTACCGGAGGGTATGCCCGTATACTGCAACTAACGGAAGGAGCGATAAATATTTTGGCACAAAAGCGCGCCGGGGATCAAGTAGAATTCTATTTAAAGGAGTAATCAAGGAAAAACCCTGAATAGTATGGGGGTATTTTCCCCTATTCTTAAAAATGTGAAGCAACAACCAAACATTTTAACTAATTTTAGGAACAATTAACTAACAAAATAAAATCAATTATGGGAAGACCAGCCAAATGTGTTACCGTTCAAGAAGGAAAAGATCTGCAAAAGAATTACAGAGATACCAAGGGAACTTCAGACTCTTACGAAGTTGTTTACAGCCTGGAAGAACTGCAAGAATTCTTGGATTACGTTCGCGAACTTTCTTCAGAACAAAATATTGCAAAGCCGGGTATACGTATCTATTATGCAGCCTACGACCTGCCACAGCCCAACAAGGGAACGGTACTTTTGTCTGCTACCAACGGGACCGCTATGAGTGCCGATAATAATTACAATATAGACCCTCTAAACAAAGGAACAGGAGGATGGCCGCCTAAAGCCTATTAACTTGGATCTTTCTTATTTCATACAACATACGCTGCCAATTTTACTAGTCGAATTAGGAGCAGCCGTTGCTGGAACGTATTACATTCGAAAAAATGATCGATTAAAAAGCACTACCTATTTAGTGCTTTTTCTCTGGATTACATTATTAGTCGAACTGATGGGATATTATGCAGGGATAGCGCATTTTACAGAGTACAAATATTTTGCCTTTGTAAAAGGTACTTTATTTCAAAGTAATTATTGGCTTTTTAACTGTTATACCGTTTTAAGCTTTAGCTTCTTTATTTACTATTTTAGATCGTTTCTACGTGCTGCGTCTTGGCGATTGCTCTTGGCCGGTTTCCTTGTTTTCTTTATAGTTTCATCGATTTTAAGCTTTTTTATAACAGACACATTCTTTACAAGCTACTCACAATTTGTTTCACTCGTAGGTACTCTTTTGTTGGCGATTAGCATCGTATTGTTTTATTTTGAACTATTGCGAAGTGATATACTGCTTCAGCTCAAGCGTTTTTTACCATTGTATATTTCAGTGGGCGTATTAGTATTTAATTTATGCATAACACCTGTCGATATCTTTTCAGAATATTTTAAAAACAATACCTTTCTCGTGGAATTGAAAGTGTATGTTTATCTTTATGCGAACATTTTCATGTACACCAGCTTTATAATTGGTTTTATTGTATGCTCGAAAAAGAAGAGGTCTTACTAATTGGATATTTTATTGCGGTCATTTTCTTTTTGGTCCTCTTTGTCGTACTCTTTTTTATTGCGTTTCAGCGTAAGAAGAACAAATACCTGCTAGAACGTTTTGAAGCAGAAAAGAAATTTCAAACCGAACTGGTCAATGCGCAGCTCGAGATCCAGGAACAAACCTTAAAGAATATTGCATGGGAACTGCACGATAACGTTGGGCAGTTACTTTCTGTTGCAAATATACAGTTGAATATGCTCATGAATGCCGCTCCGGCCGAATTGCACGATAGGATCTTGGAAACCAAGGATGTGGTAAAGGAATCCGTCACCGAAGTCCGCTCCCTCTCCAAAAGCCTCAATAAGGATGTAATACGTAAGAACGGATTGATACAGTCCCTAGAAGTAGAGGTAGCACGCTTTAACCGTCTAAATTTTTTAAAAGCGGAACTAAAGATAACAGGTACAGCTATTGACATTAAGAGCGAGAACGAAATTATAATCTTTAGGATCTTGCAGGAATGTTTCTCAAATGTGATGAAACACGCAAAAGCTTCCAAATTATTCGTACATTTAAATTACAAAGTTGATACGTTGGAGATCATCGTTCGTGATGACGGTGCGGGCTTTAATCCCGAAACGAAAAGCGGTAATAGTGGAATGGAAACCATGAAAAGCCGCTCGGAGTTATTGGAAGCTTCGTTTTCTATAACTTCCAAACCGGGTCAAGGCACCCAATTAGTATTGCAATATCCCTATTCCCATGACAAAAAAACAACCTAACCACGTAGCTATTGTTGACGACCATGTACTGTTTGCCGGTTCACTGGAAAAATTGATCGAAACCTTTGATGGATTCGATGTACTTTATCATGCAAAGAATGGCGCCGACCTTCAGCAAAAAATAGAAAAAGGCGCTAAACTACCGGATGTCATTCTGCTCGATATCAATATGCCTGTCATGGATGGTTTTGAGACCGTGAAATGGCTTACCGAAAAACACCCCTCCATTAAAGTGCTGGCACTTTCCATGGAAGATGATGAAGCTGTAATCCTGCGCATGCTTCGAGGTGGGGCGAAAGGGTATCTGTTAAAAGATATACACCCCGATAAATTGGAAGAGGCCCTACATGAAGTAATGGAAAAAGGGTATTACCATTCCGAAAAAGTAGCCGAAACCTTACTGCACTCCCTTCGGCCCGATAATTCGTCCGAAGACTTAGCCTTAAAAGAGAATGAGATCACCTTCATGCAGCTGGCGTGCAGTGAGATGACCTATAAAGAGATCGCTGCAGTCATGAACTTAAGTCCAAAGACTATAGACGGTTACCGTCAAGAATTGTTCAATAAATTGCATATAAAGAATAGGGTAGGGCTGGTGATCTATGGTCTTAAGAACGAGATCATTTCATTGTGATCACTCACAGGCATTCCATATCGCGTCGTCCGGTGGCGGTGCCACAAAACTAACCGGTTCCTTTTGTACCGGATGCACGAAGCTGAGCTTTCTGGAGTGCAGATGGATGCTCCCGTCCTTATTACTGCGATCGAAACCGTATTTTAAATCTCCTTTAATGGGTGTGCCAATACCCGATAACTGACTGCGGATTTGGTGATGCCTACCGGTTTCCAGATCGATTTCCAACAGATAATAATTCTGAAGCGATTTTTTTACTTTGTAATGTAGCACGGCTTTTTTACTGTCCGGGACCTTCTTTTCGTGGGCATACGATTTATTCTGTTTCGGATTACGTTTTAAATAATGGATCAAAGTTCCTTGGGGTTTGGGCGGCATATCCTTAACGATCGCCCAATAGGTCTTTTCTGTTTCTCTTTCTGAAAATAGTTTGTTTAACCGCGATAAAGCTTTAGATGTTCGTGCAAATACAACGATCCCGCTAGTGGGACGGTCCAGCCGATGCACGACCCCTAAATAGACGGCTCCGGGTTTGTTATACTTATCGGCAATGTAATCCTTTACTACTTCCGAAAGCGGCATATCCCCCGTTTTATCTCCTTGCACAATATCACCGGGTCGCTTGTTAATAACAATTAAATGGTTGTCCTCATAAAGGACCTGAAGATTTTCTTTGGTGCTATGTACAGATGACTGTGTGATGCTATTCTTTTCTGAATGAATTATTCCGTACAGTTTTACGCTTCGGAAGCATGTAAAAAATTAATACTGCTCCGAATCATTTGGGAAATCACCGCGTTTCACATCGGTGCTGTATCGTTGAAAGGCCGTTGTCATTTCAGAATACAGATCCAGATACCTCCGAAGGAATCGGGGATGGAACTCATGTGTCATCCCTATCATGTCGTGTGTAACCAAAACCTGTCCGTCTACCCCATTTCCGGCACCAATGCCAATGATGGGGATGGTAAGGCTTTCGGCGACTTCTTTGGCCAGTTTTGCAGGTACCTTCTCTAAGACTACGGCAAAGCATCCGGCTTTCTCCAACAATAGGGCATCCTCCTTTAACTTTTCGGCCTCTTCCTCTTCTTTCGCCCGCACGGTGTACGTACCGAATTTGTAGATAGACTGAGGCGTTAGACCCAAATGTCCCATAACGGGAATCCCCGCGTTCAAGATGCGTTTAATAGATTCTTTTATCTCTTTTCCGCCTTCCAGTTTTACGGCATGTGCACCGCTTTCCTTCATAATTCGAATGGCAGAGCGGGGGGCCTCCTTAGGATCACTTTGATAGCTCCCAAATGGCAGATCAACAACCACCAGACTACGCTGTATGGCACGTACTACCGAAGCTGCGTGATAGATCATTTGATCAAGCGTGATGGGAAGTGTGGTCTCGTGCCCCGCCATAACGTTGGAAGCCGAATCCCCAACCAGGATCACATCGATTCCGGCGCTGTCCACGATCTTGGCCATGGTAAAATCGTAGGCGGTGAGCATGGAGATCTTTTCTCCCTTCTTTTTCATATCCACAAGGGTCTTGGTCGTGATCCGCTTGTATTCTTTTTTGGCTACTGACATACGTTTTGTAACAAATTGAACGGTAAAAGTACTAATTTTGAGAATCAATCCTTATACAATCGATTATGAAGTTCGCGATCCTGTTTTTTTGTTCATTAGTCAGTTCTATTATGTTTTCTCAACCCACTTTTTCTGAAGCCGATGCCAAACAGGTGATCGATGTTTTCTTTGAAGGATTTCACCAAGGAGATACCTTGAAGATGCGTTCGGTCATGGCAGAGGAACTGGTGATGCAGACTGCTTTCTCCGATGCCCAAGGAAATCACAAAGTAAGCAACGGGAAAGCATCGGATCTGTTATTGGCAATCGCTAACAGACCAGAAACCCAGCAATGGGATGAGCGGTTGTTGGATTATAAGGTGCAAATCGACGGCAACCTTGCTCATGTTTGGACGCCTTATGAATTTTGGCTCAACGGGAAGTTCATTCACTGTGGGGCCAATGCTTTTACCCTCGCCAAAACCAATGAGGGGTGGAAAATACTGCATTTAATAGACTCGAGAAGAAAAACCGATTGCGGGTATTAACAGTCGCTTAAGTTAACTTGTACCGCTAAGCCGCCTTCACTGGTCTCTTTGTATTTGCTGGTCATGTCTTTGGCGGTTTCCCACATGGTGGCAATTACCTTATCCAAGGGCACTTTGGCCTGCGTAGGATCACCGTCTAAAGCCATTTCACATGCATTGATCGCTTTAATGGCGCCCATGGCATTTCGCTCTATACACGGAATTTGAACCAAACCGGCTATGGGATCACAGGTAAGTCCCAGATGATGTTCCATGGCGATCTCACTGGCCATTTGTACTTGTTCCGGCGTACCTCCCATAAGTTCGGTGAGTGCTCCGGCCGCCATGGCAGAAGAAACACCAATCTCTGCTTGACACCCACCCATGGCGGCCGAGATGGTCGCTCCTTTTTTGAAGAGACTGCCAATCACGCCGGCCACCAGCATGAATTTTCGGACATCTTCAAAATTGGCATCATGGTTCTCGATGACCATATAGTACATCATAACGGCCGGAATCACGCCGGCACTGCCGTTGGTAGGCGCTGTAACCACTCTTCCAAGGGATGCGTTCACCTCATTCACGGCCAACGCAAAGCAGGATACCCATTTCAATATTTGTCGAAACTTTACTTCCGTACCACGAATCGATTCGATCCATTCTTCCGGATTTGTGTAGGTGGCATCACCAATAAGATTTTTATGCATATCGAATGCTCGGCGTTGCACGTTGAGTCCGCCGGGAAGCTTTCCTTGGGTGTGGCAACCTACATACATAGAATCCAGCATTACCTCCCAAATGGCTTTTAGACCCTTATTGATCTCTGCCTCAGTTCGAAGCGACAATTCATTTTCGAGGACGATCTCCGATATAGATTTTCCGTGTGCTCTGCAATGCACAAGGAGATCCGCAGCTGTTTCCACCTGATGCGGGAATTGTGCAAATTTTTCCAATTTCTTTTTGGCGCGTTTCCGCTCCTTTTGCACGACAAATCCACCCCCAATAGAAAAGTAGGTTTCAGAAACTTTCTTACCGCTGCTTAAAGTGGCCCGAAAGGTCATACCATTGGGATGGAACTCCAAGAATTTTCTGTTAAATGTAATGTGTTCCTTCGGAATAAAAGGAATCTCCCGCTCACCATTGAGGATTATTTTATTTTCTGAAGCGATCTTACTTATTTCATCTTCAATGCGCTCGATAGGGAAAGTGATTGGGTCTGCCCCTGATAGCCCTAACATCACTGCGGTATCGGTAGCATGCCCTTTTCCGGTAAGGGATAAGGAGCCATAGAGATCTACTGAGACAGATGCAACCTGTTCGAAATAGCCCTTCGCCTTTAGAGCGTCGATCCATCTTCCTGCAGCCCGCCAGGGGCCAAGAGTGTGAGAACTGGAAGGGCCAACCCCTATTTTTAACATGTCAAAAACACTAATGCTTTCCATGGGATGATTTATAGAACAAATATAAGTTTCTATTTTACAAGAATACGAATCGGGGGCTTATAAAAAATTACCTTTATATTGTATCTTCCGATTAAAGTATGTGAAGAATGTGTTATGATATTAAAGCGAGCTTAGAAGCACAGTTAAACAGAGCTAGACGCCGTAACGATCTACAGGCAATAGATGAGATCATGGAGCGATTACTGCCTTTAACCGATCTGCCTATCCATCATGCCTCGGGTTTCAGTCACCCGGAAGTATTGATCTATACGGATCGTTCACCCGATTTTCCCGAAGTGGCCACGTGGGGATTGATTCCACATTGGGTAAAGGATATAGAGCAATCAAAAAAATTATGGAACAATACCTTGAATGCGCGTGGTGAAACAATTTTTGAAAAACCTTCTTTTCGTGCAGCTGCAGCCTCCAATCGCTGTGTCATCTTTGTAGACGGTTTCTATGAACATCATCACTACAGCGGTCATACGTATCCGTTCTTTATCTATCAGAACGGTGGGAAGCCTCTGCCTTTGGCAGGATTGTGGAGTGAATGGACCGATCCTGATTCCGGCGGTGTAACATTGTCTTTTTCAATCGTTACAACTTCAGGAAATTCATTGCTTAGTAGAATTCACAATAACCCTAAATTGAAAGGGTCTAGGATGCCTGTTATTCTATTGGAGGAAGAGGAAGATGAATGGTTGCAACCTATCCAGGATGAATTGGATAAAGAGCGCATTGAAAACCTCATACGAGATTACCCCGAAGGTAAGTTAAAAGCACACCCTGTGGCAAGACTACGAGGAAAGGAGTATGCAGGGAACGTAGAAGGCATCGCAGATGAAATAATATACCCAGAGCTCAAATCGCAGTTTGATTTCTAAACCCTTGGATTTCTACTGCCTTCTGTTGGCCAACAGCGGAGGTGGTTCTCCCGTAAAAGGGTTCCATCTACTAATGCTTTTCGCACCCATTCCGGAAGCTTTGATCACTGCACGATCTCCATAACGTTCCCGCATCTTGTCCATGGCTTGATACAAATTGATAATCTTTTCATTATCATCAAACAGGTCGATCTGTTGTCCTCCGGCCACCAAGTGACTAAACCGTACACCCACTAACCGAACTAACATCCTTCTTTGATATAAGTTTTTATACAACTCCATGACAACGGGAAGGATCTTATGGTCGGCAGCACTATATGGAATGTGTTTTTGCTGCGTGTAGGTCTGGAAATCGGAGTATCGAATCTTAAAAGTTATGCAAGCTGTTAGTTTGTTTGCGCGCCGTAACTGATACACGAGGTTCTCAGCCATAGCGGTAATGATGCCCTCGAGTTTCCGTATATCGGTAGTGTCTTTATCGAAGGTACGTTCGGTCGAGATGGACTTTCGTTCGGTATACTGTACTACAGGAGAATTGTCGATCCCATTTGCTTTCTTCCAAATGGTTTCCCCATTTTTCCCGAAGACACGTGCCATCATTTCCAGAGGCATTTCCTGTACAGTTTTTATTTGTTTTATCCCTAGATCGCAGAGAGAACGATAGGTTACTTCGCCCACCATGGGGATTTTACGTACAGAAAGGGGGGAGAGGAATGGTTTTTCCGTACCTCTGAGAATTTGTATTTGATTGTTAGGTTTTGCTTCACCGGTAGCGATCTTTGAAACTGTTTTATTAGAAGAAAGTCCGAACGAAATAGGTAATCCGGTCTCTTTAATAATACGGGTTCGTACTTCTGAAGCCAATTGATGACAACCAAAGAATTTATCCATACCGGTGAGATCGATATAAAATTCGTCTACCGATGTTTTCTCGTATAGAGGCACACTTTCTTTAATCACATCGGTTACCATGTTTGAAAATTTACTGTAAATACCCGAGTTGCCACGAACAATTACCGCCTCCGGACAGAGTTGTCGTGCCAATCGCATCGGCATGGCCGAATGGATACCAAAGGCTCTCGCCTCATAGCTGCAGGACGCTACTACGCCTCTATCGCTGGTACCTCCAATGAGTACTGGTTTACCGTTTAACCGGTTATCCAACAAGCGTTCACAAGACACAAAAAAAGTATCCAAGTCCATGTGAACGATATGACGATCTTGACTGTTCATTGTTCTTAAAGAAATAAGCCTTACATTTTTTCTACGGACTTCTTATACTTTTTGTGCGGGGCGAATACGCCTGTTAAAATTCTTTGCAGAACTTGGCCGCGACTGAACATCGCTATACCTGGGATCTTGAATAATAGGGTAGCGCACCATTTTGGTAACTTCTATGGAGATACAATCGAATTCCTCTATGATGTTTCCGGTGATACCATAGATGCCTTTTCCTCGAAAGCGATAAGTTGCTGCCACGGGAGGAAAATGTACCGTATCTATAAAATCCCCATCGCGGTCCAGAAAGGTGCCAAAATACATCTGTTTCCCTTGAGAAGTGGTTGTGCGTTTTGTAGCGACCAGATAGCCTTCAATGGTTACGTTCTTCCCTATAAAAGCAGAGAGCTTTTTTACCCGCATACTGCTTCTTGCCGGAGCCAAGAGCAAATCGAAAGGATTGCACAGCGGGAAGCCAAGGAGTTCCATTTCGTCAAAGGCATCTTCCATGCGTGTATTGGGTAGGTGTGGCGTTTGAAAGTTCATTTTTTTAGTTTTAAAAAGCGTTAATTCGGTGTTGTCAAGGGTCACTTTGTTAATTTTCATATGAGCTTCCCATAAGAGTTCACGTTTGTTTCTATGAGTGAAACGGAAAGCATTTATCTTTATAAGGATGTTTATCTGTTCTATGGAAATGACCACGCGATCTATAAAATCGTCCAAGCTTTCATAGCGCCCTCTTTGCTGACGCTCTGTAAGTATTTTTTTGATGATATTAGTTTCCAGTGCATGTAAGAAACTAAAGCCAAGGAAGATCGTTGTTCCTTGAATGATAGTTTCGGATGCACTGTGATTGATACAGGGAGCTACAATAGTTCCTCCATGCATGCGGGCTTCATGGACATAGAGTTCCGCAGAATAGAACCCTCCTCCATTGTTCAATGTAGCGACCATATATTCCAAGGGATAGTATGCTTTAAGAAAAAGACTTTGGTAGCTTTCTACGGCATATGAAGCCGAATGCCCTTTTGCAAAGGCATATCCGGCAAAACTTTCTATCTGTCGCCATACTTCGGCAGCAAGGGTTTCAGATTTTCCCGAAAGATGACAGTTGTCGAAAAACTGTTGTTTGACCTTTAAAAATTCTTCTCGCGAACGAAATTTTCCTGACATTCCCCTGCGTAACATATCTGCTTCACTAAGGGTGAGTCCTCCAAAGTAGTGAGCTACTTTTATTACATCTTCCTGGTAGACCATTACTCCATAGGTTTCGGGCATGATATCCAGCATGACAGGATGTGCTTCTTTTCGTTTTTCCGGATAGCGATAACGAAGGATATATTCGCGCATCATTCCCGATTTTGCTACGCCGGGCCGAATGACCGAGCTCGCGGCTACAAGTCCCAGATAGTTGTCTACCTTCAACTTTCGAAGCAACATACGCATGGCCGGTGATTCTACATAAAAGCAACCAATCGCTTTGGCGTTTCGCAACAAGTCTTTGATACGTTCATCCTGTTTAAATCGTTTGATATCGTGAATGTCGATAGGGGGCAGGGTAGGGCGGTTGTACGCTACGATTCTTACACCATCTTTTATTTTTCCTAACCCACGCTGACTTAAAATATCGAATTTATACAAACCTATGTCTTCTGCTACTACCATATCGAACTGTGTCGTGGGAAACCCTTTGGGGGGCATAAAAGTGGCAGTATAATAATGTATGGGCTTTTCGGAGATAAGAATACCACCGGCGTGGATGCCCAGGTAATTAGGGAATCCTTGGATGTATTGGCTGTAGGTAACCACCAATCGTGATAATTTGTCTAATTCTTCAAACCTGTATTCTCCTTTGGAAAGAAGTTCAATCTCCGCTGTTGGAAGTCCAAATACTTTTCCCAATTCCCGTATCGAAGCTTTGTATTTAAAGGTATTGTAAACCGTAAGAAGGGCTGTATTTTTGAACCTGTTAAAGATAAAGGCAGTGATGTCGTCACGGTCCTTCCATGAAAAATCGATATCGAAGTCGGGAGGGTTTGTGCGATACAAATTAATGAATCGTTCAAAATAGAGGTCGAGTTCTATGGGGTCTACATCGGTGATGCGAAGTAAATACGCTACCACGCTATTCGCTCCGCTTCCACGGCCTACGTAAAAATACTGTTTGCTGCGGGCGTACTTAAGGATTTTCCAATTGATGAGAAAATAAGAGACAAATCTTTTTTCCTTGATGATATACAATTCTTTTTCGATGCGGTCTAAGATCTTATTGCCTGGGGTCTCATAGCGATACGGGATGCCTGCATAGGTAAGTTTTTTTAGCAGTTTAAAGTCAAGTATTTCATTCCCCGTATATGCATTTTGATTTTGAGGCGCTCGTTTGCTCATTTCAAAATCGATGTGACAACGACCCAGTAATCTCTTGGTATTTGTGATGAGTTCGGGAAACTCATGAAACGGTTTCACGATGGAAGCTTCGTCAGCTAGGAGATCTGTTTCTCTTCCCTGTTCGGAAACGGCTAATTTACTAAGCAAGGTATTGTTGTCTATGGCCCGAAGCAACCGATGTGTATTAAAGTCCTTTTTGTCTTTGAAGGAGGCGGTATGTAACAGCACCAGCCTATGCAGTTGGTGTCGCCAAGGTGAGAATTTTAACCGATTGAGATCTGATTCCCGTACTCCTACAAATTCATTTGTAGTAAGCTCCCTATATGGGAAAGTCTCAAAGGGATAGATGGTAAAAGTATGTGGAAGCACAGGAGCCTGCTGCGGAATTTCGTTTTCCGGTAGCAAACAATGAGACAGAAACGTATTGATCTCACGAAAACCTTCATTATTCTGAGCTAAAAGAATAAATTGTTGTTGTGCGCCCTTCCTGAAATCAACACCTACTACAGGACGTATACCGTGCTCGGGTGCTAAACGTACAATGTCTAAACACGCTGAGGTGGTATTGATGTCCGTTAATGCAAAACAGCCAATCCCAAGTTGCTGTGCTCGTTCGAGCAAGTCCTTGGGTTTCAAAGTCCCATAACGGAGACTGTAGTAGGAATGGACATTAACAATCATAATTTTGGATATATTCCAAAAATATGGAAATATTCCAATCAAGCAAAATGAAGTTGTAAACAATTTTACATGTTCATTACTTTTGCAAGAGGGATTGAGCACGACTACCTTGCCTATGCCGGCAGGCAGGCATGTAGTGGCAAAAGCCTGCCTTTGCCGTCAGACAGGCCCGACCCAGCAAAGCGGGGCTTCCCCTAAAACAAAATAACTGACACCCTGTCAGAGTCTTTCCGCTGGCATAATCCTTGTCATAAACACTGCGTACTAAATAAATTGAACTAGTAAAATATATAATTATAACACTATGAGTAAAATAATTGGAATCGACTTAGGAACTACCAACTCGTGTGTCGCCGTAATGGAGGGTAGCGAGCCAACTGTAATTCCGAATGCCGAAGGAAAAAGAACCACACCTTCTGTAATTGCTTTTGTAGAAGGTGGTGAAATTAAAGTAGGGGATCCCGCAAAACGACAAGCGGTGACCAACCCTAAGAAGACCATTTCTTCCATCAAACGATTTATGGGGAATAAGTTTTCTGAATCGAAAGCGGAAGCCGAACGCGCTGCATTCGATGTGAAAAAAGGAGATAATGATACGCCTCGCGTGGACATCGACGGGCGTCTCTATACACCACAGGAATTGAGTGCCATGATTCTTCAAAAGATGAAGAAAACGGCCGAAGATTACCTGGGGCAGGACGTAACTGAAGCGGTAATCACCGTTCCTGCGTATTTTAACGACAGTCAGCGTCAAGCAACCAAAGAAGCCGGTGAGATCGCCGGATTGAAAGTGCGTCGTATTATCAACGAACCTACAGCGGCGGCGTTGGCGTACGGACTGGATAAAAAAGGACAAGACCAGAAGATCGTTGTTTTTGACTTTGGTGGGGGTACACATGATGTATCCATCCTAGAGTTGGGAGACGGTGTGTTTGAAGTATTGTCTACAGATGGTGATACCCATTTAGGGGGTGATGATGTTGACCAAAAGATCATCAACTGGCTGGCAGACGAATTTCAGAAGGAAGAAGATATGGACCTTCGCAAAGACCCGATGGCGTTACAACGCTTGAAGGAAGCTGCCGAAAAGGCCAAGATCGAATTGTCTTCCTCTTCGCAGACTGAGATTAACCTGCCTTACGTAACAGCTACGGCCAGCGGACCAAAGCACTTGGTGAAGACCTTAACCCGTTCTAAGTTCGAGCAATTGATCGACGATCTGGTTAAAAGAACCATCAAACCTTGTGAGTCGGCGTTGAAAGCAGCCGGACTGTCTAAGAGCGATATTGATGAGATCATTCTTGTTGGTGGATCTACACGTATTCCTGCTGTACAGGAAGCGGTAGAGAAGTTCTTCGGAAAGGCACCCAGCAAAGGAGTGAATCCCGATGAGGTAGTGGCCGTTGGTGCTGCGATCCAGGGCGGTGTCTTGACAGGAGATGTGAAAGATGTCTTGTTATTGGACGTGACGCCATTGTCTTTAGGTATTGAAACCATGGGTGGTGTGATGACTAAGTTGATCGAGGCAAATACGACCATTCCTACCAAGAAATCACAGATATTCTCTACAGCGGCCGACAATCAGCCTAGTGTAGAGATCCATGTACTGCAAGGAGAACGTCCTATGGCAGCCGATAATAAAACCATTGGTCGCTTCCACTTAGACGGGATCCCGCCGGCACAGCGCGGTGTACCACAGATCGAGGTAACTTTCGATATTGATGCCAACGGTATCATTAAAGTAAGCGCTACCGATAAGGCCACGAATAAGACGCAAGACATTAGAATTGAAGCTTCCAGCGGTTTGACCGAAGAAGAGATCAAGAAGATGAAAGCTGAAGCCGAAGCGAATGCCGAAAGTGATAAGGCTGCTAAGGAGAAAGTGGACAAGATCAATGAAGCCGACGCGATGATCTTCCAGACTGAAAAGCAACTGAAAGAGTTTGGCGATAAATTGTCTGATGACAAGAAGAAGCCTATCGAAGATGCTTTGGAAGAGTTGAAGAAAGCGTACGAGACCAAAGAAGTGGCAAACATTCAGCCTGCGTTGGATAAGATCAACGAAGCATGGAAAACAGCTTCCGAAGAGATGTACAAGGCACAAGCCGAAGCTCAGCAGGGTGCTCCAACAGGAGAGCCACAAGGTGACACGTCCGGCCAGAACGGCAGTGAGAACGCCGATGTGGAAGACGTAGACTTCGAAGAAGTGAAATAAGACGTCAATGAATGCATTCTGCTGAGAAGCGGAAGCATCACGACGAGAAATAGAGAAAAAAATGCCCTGCAAATGCGGGGCATTTTTTTTGGTTCCTATCTAGATCAACACCATTGCTCCGTAAAGCAATTCTTTGAGTTACACCGGGGTATACCCGAAGTACAGCCGAAGTAAAGCCGAAGTAAAGCCGCATTAAAGCCGAAGTAATAACTTTTTAGAAAGCACATTTTATAAGTCTTTTCCTACTATTTTAACACATATCAGCCTATTACAGTGATGCAAAATCTTACCTGGCTCGTATGAACGATAAAGATTTTGAACGTCATGAGGAATGGAATTAGCGAAAGCATACAGTGCCGGTCGCCAACGCTAAATGCATGAATAGTTAACAAGGAACGTATGAACCTTCTTAGGTTGTAGTCTTTTCTTTATATTAAGCTATGTGTTTTTGACATCGCGGGCCTTATCATATGCTATTTAAAAGTTTGTTCTTAAGGAATGTTATTCTTTTATGATCTTGTCATGAAATACTGTACCATCGACGTGGCTATTAATAAAATACAATCCGGTAGACCATCCGCTAGTATCAATTTCGCCATTTAGAGTACCCGGTTCTATTCTTAAAATAGATTGTCCTGCTTGAGTGATCACCTCCATGAATTCTATCGGAACTTCATTTACAAATAAGAGGCGATCTTTGACAGGATTCGGATAAAACTGTAGTCGTTGTTCTGTAGCATTAGCAATACCAAGAATATCTTTATCGTACGAACCGGCCCATCCATATTGTGTGGTTGTGCCCGGTCGAATAATTCCTAAAGAAGTTGACAGCCCTGTATTTGTATTGATCACTCTGAGCTCTGAATCTCCAAGAGCCCCATTATACGCCGTATTCAGTAATTGATCGGTAGCATAATCGAATGTAAGTCCTTGTCCGAAATTAGCATCATAGCCAATAGGGCCTATTGCGCTGGTAATACCGGTAGCTACATCAATACCATACACGATATCATCATCAATGTCTATAGTGATGAGCGTATTAACACCGTCACTCCCCAGTGCAACAGGAACAATAAGTCCATTATTTCCGCCAATCATCTGGGCCTCCCAGGTTGTGGTATTAAGTTCTAACAAATGACTGCTGTCCACGCCATTCGTTGAAATGGCATATAGCTGACCGTTGGGAGCTCCTAAAAGTTCTATTCCAGTGATAATTTCATTTGGGGGAAGGTTCGAAACACTACCTTGAAGTGTATAGTTATTATTTTCGACTCCTCTTATATACACTTGATTAAGATTATCGATGATGACAGCGCTGTTAGGGGGAGTCCCTCGGACTATACCAGCCCCTTCGAACTCGGTAAGGGAAGAAGGGCCAAAGTTTTCCGGTAATGCGAGATCTTCAGGATCAATAGAAACTACTGAAACAGGCGTTACTGCCTGAGTTGCTCCCAAACGCCTCCGCAAAAGACTTTCGGTAACAGGTGTCTCACTATTTAAAGCAGCCTGATTTCTAATAAATTGTAATTCCTCGACAGTATAAACATCCATCACACTACCCATGTGATTCACTTTCATTCGATCCAATAATTCATCAAGGGTGTAATCTACCTGAGCCGTTGTAGTAACGCAAATCCCTAGTAGCATTCCCCATTTCACGATGTTGCTCCATTTCATATCTTGAGATTAATTGATTAGTAATCAACAAGATACAAAATTTTTAATGAATAGATATGTAACTGAAAACCGTACTTACGATTCACATCGATCCTTAAGCCTTTCTAAAGCTTTTGGCCAAGTAGTTTCAAAATAGCTTTTCCATTCCGCATTCGCATCCATTGTCACCTTAAGAAGCGTTGTATGGGGGCCTTCAGAAACAAAAGTATATTCCTCTCGTGCGCCGGCCCATTGTTCAATTTCAGGTCCTGTAGTGATCTCCTTTCCGTCCTGAACGATTCCCAGATGCTCAATACTAATAAACTCTTTGGGGCGCACTTCTCGAATACGGCTTACCATACCACCAACTCCTTGTTCCTCATCTTCGCCCAAAAACAGCATTTTCGAACCCGCTTCCCAGGTTCCTTTAAAATGCGAAGTAGGGTTGAAGGCTGCCGTCCAATGACGGAATCCGGCATCGCTTAGCATCGTTTGGTATACCGTTGCGACAGGTGCCTGAATATGAATATCAAAATGAAGTGTTTCCATAGGACTAAGATCTACTTGTTTTTGCTTTCAACATAGGTTTTAAATGAATTCAAAATCGCCTGCCAGCCGCTTCGTTGCAATTCTTTTGAATTCTCTTCTTCGGGATCGAAGGTTTCTTCCACCAAGACTCCGTCTTCCTTCGGAATAAACAATACGCGCACTCCTCTGCCGTCGTCCAGTGTAAAGGCGATACGTTCTTTTTCTTTGATCTCGGTATAGGTTCCTTCAAAATCAAAACCCACACTGCCGTCCTTGGCTTCCATACGATAGCTGAAGCGACCGTCTTCTTTGAGGTCGTTGGTAGCGCCTGGCGTATGCCAATCGGGTGATGCATGGTTCCATTGTGTAATGTGCTTAGGCGTCACCCAGCAGGTCCATACGAAATCCAGTGGCGCCTCCACCATGACCGATACTTTGATGCGATCTGATTCTTTCATAGATAGCTCCTTCAAAAAGATTTAGAATCCGTTTTTTCAGCATAAAAGTATAAAAAAAAGAGATTGAGCCATCCACAAAGTTACACTTGCAGCCACCCTCTAAATCCGCGTGCTGCATAGTAAGATTCTGCTCCGTTATGGTAGAAGAATACCCTTCCGAAGCGATAATCTCCAAAAAGTGCGCCTCCAAGCTTCCGGACGGTGTCCGGCGTCTTAATCCAACTGGAGGTCTTGGTGTCAAATTCACCCAGCGACTGCAAATGCCTGTATTGTTCCTCATCGAGCAATTGAATCCCCATGGCTTCTGCTGTATTCATGGCGTTCCCTTCGGGTTTGAATTTCTTTCGGGATTCCAGTGCTTTTTGATCGTAGCAGAGGCTTCTTCGATCTTTGGGACTCTCCTTTGCGCAATCGAAAAACGTATAGGTGTCTGTTTCCGAAGCATACTTCACCACATCGGGTTCACCTCCCGTGCGTTCCATTTCGTACAGCGACCACAATTTATTGGGTTGTACCTTCAGTTTTGATTGTAGCTTGTTCCAGTCCAATCCTGGATGGCGTTCCGGATGTTTGCTGAAACGTTCTTTAAGCGTCTTGAGAAGTGTTTCGGTTTGTACTTGTGTTAGTTCACTCATATCATGACATTCCACTCATTGTTTTTAATCGCTTTTCTACATTGCCCGTACCTAGGCAGAGCGTTTCTATTGCAGGTTTTACTGCCCGAGGTCTATCCTAAGGCTATCTTTTAACGACCTTCTTTGTCTGGATACCCGTTTCAGTGAATAGCTTCATCACATATATTCCTGAAGCGTATTTGGACAGGTCCATCGAAGTTACGTTACCTTCAAGCGTGACCAAATTCTCTCCGAGGGGGGAATACAGTTCAACTTTACGCAGCGGCTGTGCTGTTGCGGCTATGTAGATCTTGGAATCCGTTGGATTGGGATAAATTTCAGTGATCAATTCGTTTATTGGAGCTCCTAAGAGTTCGCAATTAAAATCCTGTTCCACTTTAGAGGCAGCAGGTGGGTTCACTAAAAGATCGTCTGTCAATAAAGGACAATAGCAGTCATTATCTTCTACATACAATTTGAGCCATGAGAGTGCAATTTTACCCACGGCGCCATTCCCGCCGTTGGGCGAATTAGCAACGGAGTGATTTCCGTTTGCCACTTCAAACAATAACTTATCGGTTGTATTTGGTGTAACATTGTAATGGATATCGGCGTGTTGGGCCGGAGGCGCTACCGTATCGGCTTCACCGCTAAAAATAAGCACCGGACTTCCATGATTCAATTGGGGGCTGGTAAGGTAAGGACACAAAGCAACCACACCAGCAATAGAATTGTCAAGCACGGCAGCTCTTTGCGCTCCGCCGCCACCCATCGACCAACCACTTACCGCCAGTTGGTCTAAGTTAAGGGCACCTTCCAAAGGAGATGCGGTTCTTACATTTTCTTGTCTAATGGTTTCTAGGGCATCCAAAAGTGCCAGCGCCCGTGCTTCGGGAAAATCGAAAGGAGAATTTGTACCTATAATTATCGCCACTATACCGTGGGACGCATAAAAAGGACCCCATTCTGCCACACTTGAGGGAGCAGCCGTGAATCCTGGGACGATCGCAATACTAGCAAAAGGCGGTGTAGCGTTCGTTGGATAATAGACGGTGGCACCGTTATAAGCGGGTCCGTTACGAATACCATCGGCTTCGGTAAGGGTAGCTACCTCGAAGGGTCCGGGATTGGTAAGGCTCTCGACCGTAACGCCATCACATTGTGCAAACAGTTGGTTCGAACTGAGCACTGAAGTGATGACCAACAGCAGTAAAATATAAATTTTCTTCATACGTACGAGTTGTAAACTATTAGGTTAGGAACAGCATTTTATGCATGACGCACTTGCTATTCCTGATAAATATATAACTTTTCGCTATTCTGTGAGCGGTACATATCCCACATTTAGCACCACAGCGTGGCTACTGCTCCTACTTCAAGGTCATAAAGGTCTTTTTCTTCCTTCCGTCATTCATCATGATAAAGGTGTCGGCCGCGTAGGTTCCATAAAACGGCAGATAGTATTCATTGCCTCTGTTATCTTGAATCTTGTTATAGGCTACTTGTCCGTCTACCGTATATTCAAAATCGTATAAGGAAGAAGATTCAAACCATCCCCGCGATACTTTGGTACGACCGTCGTCCTTTTCGGTAAGATTCTTTCCGGAGTTTAGAATGATGTGCAGCTGATCATCCTTCAAAAAGGCATTGTAGGAAGGGGAGGTGTCTCGCTTAAAAACACTTCGGCCCCAAGCAAGATCACCGTTAGCGGCAAACTTTAAGACCAAGATATCATCATAATGATAAACGGTTTGGTAATAGCCTCCCGTGGTTCCCGTGCGAACATATGTTGTGGTCTCATAGAATTCTTCAGCAATAAGATAAGTGCCTCCCTGACTGTCGGTAAGAACATAATCAACCTCGAAGTTCTTCAGTTCTTTTTTCTTGTCGTTCTTACGTTCGGCAGTGCGATAGCCGTAAAGATCCTCATATACCTGCTTTGGGAGCGGATGCGTTTTTTTGGTCGTTACTGAAAAGCTATTGGTGTCGATCACAAAGTCGCAGCCACCTTTCACCCGACTTGCATTCCGCTCTGAATAAAAGCCCAACAAGTGCAGTTTGTCGTTGGTTTGTGAAATGGTAAGGGACTGTATATGTTCGTCATCCAGTTTTACAATGAGCTCATCGGCTTTGTCCTTTGTGATCTTGTTCAGCACAAAAACATAGTTGGCGTCACCTTTGCTGTTCTTATTCGATCGGCCGTTGCGAAACAGTTTCCCTAAGGAGTATACAGCGGCATTGTCATCGATGAACAGATCGTTGTGTATGAACTCATGCTTTTCGTCTTCCTGATACGAACGTTCGTATTGCAGAGCTTCCGAAGCGGCATCAAAAACCCGAATGGTATATGAATTCTTGTTCTTACGAATATCGTCGGTTGCCACTGCAATATACTTGCCGTTTGGAGAGAGTGCGAAACCCGTTTTGTGGTTCTTTCGGGAACCAAACAGACTTTGTTTCTTCTCGACGGTGGTAGTGAAAAGGGTGGTTTTGGTGTGCGTCCCCGTGGCAATATCGAGGGTATGACAGTAGATGATGCGTTCGTCCTTCTCCGGTGCATAGACGGTAAAAAGTTTTAATTGATCTTTGTAGAACAGGTCGCCTACATAGGTTTCATCTTTATCGCTTTCCACCACTTTGGAAACTGTTTTAATGAGGTTTGCATCAAAAATATCGAACAAGAGGTCCCGCTTTGCATTTCGAACGATGGCGGTCTTCCCCGAAGATGTAGTATGTATGGTCAAGACCTCTGTAGACTTGACCTCGTCCTTGTATTCGGCGCTTTCGCTTACGTTGAGGTTCGTTGTGGATTGGGCAATGATCACGCCGGAAAGCGCGAGGAAACAAAGGAGTAGTATTTTTTTCATACGGTGTTAGGGTGTTGAAGGTTATTTGATTATTACGTGATTATTAGGTTTATCTATATTCATCTGTTCTTCTACAGTTGAACGGACGTAGGATTCGCCGGTACATAGTTGCTGAATGTTTTAGCGCAGCCATTTATTTTGAATTGTTTTCAATGAAGGTAGTAAGTTGCGTGATCCAATCACGGTCCGGTGCCAAAACAATTTCGGGTTTGACGCCCTGAGATTCGATAGGGAGGTAGGCTGAATGTTTCTTAGACGTGAGTACTGCCACAAAATGACCACAAGGTAGGGTATAATTATCTCCTTTCAATTCGTAGGCCGCCGTGCCGTTGGTCCTTTGGCCCACAAGGGTTGTAGCATCGAATTTACTTAATTTATACGCAAACTGCTCGGCATTGCTTATGGTACGGTGATTGGTCAAGACATAGATCTTATTTTGTTTTGCATAGCCTTTTAGGATCTTATAGAGGATATCCGAATTACGGTCGCCACCACCTCCGTTGTTTCGTAAGTCGACAATGAGATGTTCCTTGGTTAAGGTTCCGTCTAAGGACGCATAGAATGTTTCGGCATCGGACAAGGTGGGGTACCAAGCATTGAAACTTCCGATCATAAGATACGTTATGTTTTCTGAAAGTTCTTCGCGATGATAGGTATTCGTATAAGGTACTTCGGAAGCAAAGTTCGCATTGATCGCGTCTTTTCTGAAACCCATAAAGTAGAAAACACCCTGTTCGATCCTTTCGGTGTAAGCGATCAGTCTTTTTGAAGCAAGGTCACCACCAACACTTAGCAAATATTCATTTCCAAAGGGAATAAGCGTATACATCACCGTACCCGGTTCCCACAGTTCTGTTTCAGAATTTAAGACCACAGCCGTATATTTGGTATCGCTATTGTGCTTATACACCCCGAGGGTCACATAGCCTTCTTTTTTGTACACCCCTTCTACAGCTTCAATGGGCGTCGACTGTAAGGCAGTTCTTAAACTGTCCAGATTGATGTTTGGTCTGGGGAAGGCGTTAAAAAGTTTTGAGTTCTTGAATGTGGCATACGCATCGTTATTTGTTCGGACCTCTTCGGTAGCGCCTGGATCTATACTGTAGACCTTACTATGATTGTCATTTAAGCCCAATAGAAGCGTGTTGAGCAGCACATGGCAGTCGTAGCTTGTTGTAGTGTTTCTTGCTTCCTCCACGAGGCTGGTATATCCTGCTTCATAGCTATCTTTATTGACCTTATAAGCAGGTGTTTTGCGAACTTTATCATCCAAGAAGCTAAAATCCTCTGCACATTGACAGGGTTCATTCTGGGCGTTGGTGATGGTTATTGAAAGTAATACTAGTAAAATTGTTTTTTTCATGTGTAGATTCTTGTAAGCAGTTTTTATGAAGCTGTGTTAGTTATGTTCGCTTATTCAAATATCCTTGTCAGAAGTCTGAAATTCAAAAGCATGAATCCACTTATGATCATTATGAATATCGCAATCTTTTTTATATCATTCAATCCTCGTCCTTCTTTTAAGATAAATCGTCTAAAGTCTGTTGAAACAAGACTCAATAATGCGGTTAAGAATAAAAGACCAATCGCTGTTAATGCTCCGTTGCCTATTGGGAAACCTTCTCTATCTTCATAAAAGAAACGCAGAATGTCCATTAGAAAAAGGATGTTCCAACTAATTACGGCTCCAACAGCGAAACTTTTTTTTATCGGATTTCCGCCTTGAGCTTGTTTATCTTTAATCATTCTGTCAATTTGCTCAATGGAAGAATTCTCATTGCTTAAAAATCCGGTTTCTTGAATTTGAAGAAAGACCGAATTTGGATCTTTAAAAGTCCAAAAGATCACATGATCCTGATATGTTGAGACCTTATGGTTGATCTTTATACCTTGTCCGATTATTGGAACCATTGTATAAGGCTCGATCGAAATAACGTCGGAAGGTTTAAAAGTGAGATGACTGATGATGGAAGCGTTTATTTCCATTCTGTCTTTACTCACTTTCAGGGTAGCAAAAGGGAACGTAGCATTTGCGTTTCCAACTCTTGCACCGCCTGTTAATTTGAACTCATTCATGTATCGATAGATTCTTTCGGTATATGACCCATAATCATTCATTAATTAGTTCCCGGTTCTAAATGCTATTAGATAGGGTTTTAAAGGAATGCTTTCTTCAGTTCTAAAGTTGTTTGTAATATACAATTGATATTCTTTATTAGGTTCCAAAACAACGGGAATTGTCCAAGAACTGTTGTCATCTCCCCATCGTCTACCGTTTATAGTCCCTTTCGGGAAAGCGTCTTGTCCCAGCTCTCCGAAATCTACACCGGTATTATGTCCGTTCAAGGGTTGTGAGAAGGTTATGGTAATTTCGGTAATATTCGGACTCACATGGCTGCTATGGTTTTCGAATTGCATAATGCCTGTCACGACAGGACGTCTGTTTTCAAAGGTTTGATATAAGGTGTCCAATGGTTGTGAAAAATAACCGGATTTTCTTACGAATGCTTCAATTTCTGCTTCATTGGTATAATCCAATTCGATCATTTTTCGAATGGCAGCTTTTTTGTCTTCAGCTTGTTCGTAGTAGCGTTCACATATTTGATATCCCACAGCATATCCCAAGTCTCTCATGCCAAATTCGTTTGGCGCATTTCCATCCAGCCATTTATATAGGTTATTATGATAGAACATTTCCGTTTCGAAAACCTCCCTCATCCTTTTAGCATTAGCCATACCATAGGCGATTTGGGGGTTTGGGGAGTTAATCTCAAGGGCCTTGGCGGCCACGAATTCGGCAACCCCTTCATAAAGGACTAATGACAAGATATTAAATACCCGCGGATTCTGTTGGGTATGCACATATTCATGGACGTTTAGAAACACCAGATGTTCTTTGGGATTTGTTGCAAAATGCGATCGCAGGTGCGAAAGATTATCTGGAAACTCGCGGGTTTCTGTGGCACTGTCTGCCAGTGAAATTTCAGCGCCTATAAGGACCAGACTATCAATGGTGGTTCCTCCCGTTCTAAAAGCGCCTATTGTAAAGTAGATCTTTGCCGGTTTTAATTGAGGGTAGACCCCTCTTAATTTTTCTATACCGTTCTCTAGGTCCGAACTTACTTTGTCTGCTAGCAAGGTGTTCTCCCTAATAGAGGTCCAGAATTTCGGATAATTATTGATCGCATATACATATTCTTGAGGGGTATAGTTTCTTGCCTGGATAATACCCTTGAGTCCTGCGGTTGCTTTCTGAAGATAAAGGCTATCGAGGAATTGGAACTGCAAGGTGGAATCTTGGGTAGAAACAATCTTGTCATACGCTTCCCAAAAGTTTGTAATATCGGCTGTAATGACGTTTCGGTTCACGTTTATTTGGGGCTTGCACTGTGAAAGTAGCAGTACTGTAACCAGCAGCATAAAAGTTTGTTTCATCCTATAATTGTGAATTTTTGTTTCCTTCGCATAATTTATTTGAACCTACAGCATATAAAAAACCCGACACCTGCCATTGAGGAACAGCTGGAAGTCGGGGAGGAGTTTAAAGATAGTATTTTTTGTGAATGGAGAATACTAAAAACAGACATTTATAGACAAAAAGCGTTATGCATTTGTGCCATGCATACTTTTATTCATGCAATATTTCTTTCCATTTGTCAGATTCTGCAAAGGCTTTAATGCTGTCATTTCTCTTTTCTAGTAACTTGGTAATGTATTTTGTAAGAAATAATCGGTCAACGATTTTTCCTACCATTCCAAAAGGCGATGTGTATTCAAAAAAATCAGTCATCAATGTGCCGCCCTTCACAGTTTCAAAATGATGCTCGTGCCGAAATTCTTTAAAGGCTCCTTTTTGCATTTCATCCACAAAGTAGTTTGGCCGATCGTATGCTGTAATTTTGGAAGTCAGGTTTTGATAGATGCCTAAATGTTTAGCGCGCCAAGTAACACTTTCGTTTAATCCGATGAGTCCGGTTGTCTTACCTGCTATTGCCGTTTCGTTCGTGTGCGCCGTAGACAAGGTATGAAAGTCAACGCTGCGAGAAAGGTCGAAAACGATTTCTTTGGTAGCTTTAATTTCAGTCCGGAGTGTAATTTTCGGCATAATATCTATTACTCTGTATGGTACCGCTCTTGAATGTCGTGTCGTGGTGCCTTAGATAAAAGTAATTAAAATTCAATTAGGGAGTGTTGGTTGTTACCTCAGTTCTTTGTTGGCACCAGTTTTATTCTTTTTAAAGATCAATGAAATCAAATATATAATCAAAATCGATATAGATCCTATTCCTATTCCATAACTCAATCGCCAGAACCAAATCATAGCAGTTTGTCCACCTTGAAAAGTATCTTTCTCCGAAAAATTAAAAGATAGGTTTCCGGCAAGTAAATACGAAATGGGAACCCATAGAATTCCCAGTACGATTATTATTTTTAAAAAACCACTCAAAATTCTATTCAGTTTAGTTGTTGGATTCCTGAATTCTCGACATCCTATAAAAATTGTAAGAGGTAATGAAATCATTCCGAGCCATGTTATAAAAGTTCCCAAGGGAATCGTATGGAATTCATCCAAAGGTAAGGTCAATAAGGGAGATCCTGTCACTAAAAGTATAATTGAACTTATAGTCACAATCAAAAAGATATAGAACCAAATATTAATTCTTTTCATCAAAAATTATTGCCAACGGTTTTGTGTATGGGTTCGTGCGGATTTTAACCGAGCGCTTTGCGATCGGATGAGCCGTTTACGGCGAAAAATCCGCTGGAAAAGAAAGCGCGACGGTTACCAAGCGCAAAGTTTTCCACGAATCGTTAAAGTTTAAAAGTAAGAAAAATTTCTGGTTAGTATTTACTACCTCATCACCTTTACACGTGTAATGCTCATTGTGGCCCGTTGGTTAATCGAATAGCCTTTCCTACAAAACCAACAAACGTGTAACTGAAAATTCGTACCATGAAACCGCGCAGTGAAGCGTTATGTAGAACCATTGGCAAAAATTTCAAGAAAGTGATTACTATTTCTTTTTTTGAATAGCAACCTAAACGAAAGAGAGAGATAGTTCACGAGATCAAAACACATTTTCCTGTTTTATAATTGACTATATTTAGTAGTACTTATAAATACATCAATACCTGTTCAATGTTTAATGCTTTTATTTCTTATTCACACGCAGCTGATGGAAAACTTGCTCCAGCATTACAAATCGCCCTAGAAAAGATTGCCAAACCTTGGTACAAACTTCGAAATCTTAACATCTTTAGGGATGAATCCAGTTTGTCAGCCTCACCTCATTTATGGACCAATATTCAAACGGCATTGGATAATTCGGAGTATTTAGTTTATATGGCGTCTCCAGAATCGGCCAATTCTAAATGGGTCATCAAAGAAATTGAGTATTGGTTAGAACTCAAACCTTTGGACCATATTCTTATTGTGCTGACCGAAGGAGAGATTACATGGTCTGTTCAAGACGAATCCATTAACCAACCCAATCAGACTTCGTTACCCGAAATACTGACCAACAGATTAAAAGAGGATCCATTTTATATTGATTTACGAGCGGCAAAATCTCAAGAAGATATTTCATTAAACAACCCCTTGTTTAGAAAAGAAGTTTTGAAACTGGCTGCTCACCTACATGGCAAGGCACCCAAGGATATGGCAGGG
>NZTP01000065.1 GCA_002696485.1 Altibacter sp.
ATTCTTCTTCGCGGTCGGTCTGTTCACCTCCGGGTGTCATTTCCATACGTTGTTGCATACGGTCCATCGCGTTTGAGATCTCCTTTTTCTCTTCTTCTGAAAAGCCGTCGGGATTTAATTTTACCTTTCCGTTCCCCTTGGGAGTGAAGGATTCGTCCTTGGTGATCTTTCGAAAGTTGGAAGACCGATGATACGCGTTCTGGAAATCGGCATGCGGTCGTTGTTTTGATTCTTTAGTTTTCATAATCGTTCTGTATTAATTGGTTATCTATTTATTCTCTTCGGAAGTGTTTTTCGTTTCTTTAAAATCTCCATTAAAGGCAAAGTCTTTACGAGGGGTACGTTCGCTGGTCGGCGTTTCGATCTTCTCAAGGTCTTCAGGAAGATCGCTGCGGTCACCGCCGTAGTATCCTATGGCCAAGGCCGTAGCGACATGGTAGTCTTCTGTAAATTTGAATTCGGCATGTGCCTTTTCATGTTTCACCCCGGCCATTTGATGGACCGCCAACCCCATGCTTTGGGCCTGAAAGGTGAGATGGGCACTAAAGGCTCCCAGATCGTGTAAGGCATGAAAGTTCTCTTTGTCCTTAGCATTGGTTTTCTTGAAAGCACCCAGCATCAACACAGGAGCGTTCCCAGCCCATTTTTGATTAAAGGAATCCAGACACTCAAAGATCCTATCGTACGTCTTACTGCCTTTCGCACCCCAGATAATTCGCCAAGGCTGCAGGTTGTTGCTGCTCGGTGCCCATCGTCCCGCTTCCAATAAAAGCTGTATCTCAGATTCCATCACTGTTTGATCTGAGAACATACGCGGGCTCCAACGTTCTTGTAGCAGCGGGTGAATATCATGTTTCTTTAGAATCTTTTCTGTGATCATGTCTTTTTTGTTTAAAGTTACAGGGACACAACTAAACACAAGGAGCCTTTATAGATACTTTATCATGTTTTTAGGGAAACTTTAACGCAACGGTCCCTACCGCACCGTTTGTATTCCTTCAAAATATTTTGTCCGGATTGAAAATGGTTCCCTAGCGAAGGTTTACTTTTGCCAAATGAAATTACGAACCTCTCGTACCCAAACCGAATTCATCGCTTTAATGGCAGCGCTTATGTCGGTGACAGCCTTGTCTATTGACGCCCTCTTGCCGGCTTTGGATGTGATAGGTGTTTCGATCGATACTAAGTCCCCTGCCGACAATCAGTTACTGGTCACGATGATCTTCCTGGGACTGGGTATAGGTCCGCTTATCTTCGGACCCTTGTCTGATGCTATAGGAAGAAAACCTTCCGTCTATATGGGTTTTGCGGTGTTCGTGATCGCCAGTTTTATATGTGTACACGCAACTAGTCTCGAAGGAATGGTTTTTGGACGCGTCCTTCAAGGAATAGGTTTGGCGGCTCCCAGAACCATCTGCATTGCGATCATTAGAGACCTCTATAACGGCGATCAAATGGCACGGATCATGTCGTTCGTGACCGTGGTATTTCTATTGATTCCTATTGTAGCTCCGGCGATGGGTAAATTCATCTTAGAGGTGTATACATGGGAAGGAATCTTCTATGTGCAGATCCTTATAAGTGTATTGGTGGCAGTTTGGTTCTGGCTTCGACAAGAAGAAACCCTATCACAAGAACATCGTATCCCCTTTGCGTTTAAACGGATCTCACAAGGATTTCGTGAGACCTTACGCCATAAACGGACGATGGGTTATACCTTCATTTCCGGTTTTATTGTTGGATCCTTTCTGGTATACCTAAGTGCGTCTCAGCAGATTTTTGAGAAACAATATGGGTTGGCGGATGCCTTCCCCTATATTTTTGCAGGGCTGGCCATTTCAATAGGTCTCGCTATCTTTTTAAACGGCACTTTTGTGATACGCTTTGGAATGCAGCGCATGGTCACTACTTCCCTACTTGGGTTCTTTGTAGTTTCGGTGTTATATGTGTTGTTCTTTTTCAATACTCCCCAACCACCCATCTACATACTGCTGGCCTTCTTTGCGGCTCAATTCTTCTGTATAGGTTTCCTCTTTGGAAATTTGAGAGCTTTAGCGATGGAACCTGTAGGACATATTGCAGGTATTGCTGCGGCGGTTACCGGTCTCATATCGACCCTTATGGCCGTTCCCATTAGTACTTTTATAGGCCGATTTGTAGTAACAAGCACCTTGCCCTTATTCTTAGGGTTTTCGCTATGTGCATTGATCTCCATTGGAATCCTTGTATGGGTAAAGCGCACCGCCTAAATGAAGTAAGGAATCTCATTTTGTGGTTAAAGGATTAACATTTTATTATTGCAAAATCTTGCAGTTCCTTTATACATTCGCAAAAATTACTAACTATGCTCGTCTGGGGACTTTTTATTCTGGTTATTATATTCTTTTTGGCGTTGGACCTTGGTGTCTTTAACCGAAAAGCACACGTTATCAAGACAAAAGAAGCCTCTATCTGGACGACTGTCTGGGTTTCTGTAGCCTTGGCGTTTTCGGGGGTTGTGTATTGGTTGTTCGCTAACGAAATGGTTCCGAATCCTACCGGGCTCACACCCAATAATGCCATGTTGAAGTATATAACGGGCTACCTGATTGAACTATCGCTTAGTATCGACAATGTATTTGTGATCGCGGTGATCTTCTCCTCCTTTGGGATACCTGATAAATACCAGCACCGAGTCTTGTTCTGGGGTATTTTAGGAGCCATCGTATTTCGGGGTCTGATGATCTTGTTTGGTGTGGCCCTTATCAATAAGTTTGATTGGATCATTTATGTCTTCGGAGCGTTTTTACTCTATACGGCTTATAAGATGTTGACCTCAGCCGATACCGATTTCGATCCGCGTAAGTCGGCTATGTATCGCTTGATCCGAAAGTTTTTCCCTGTGTCGCACGTTATGGACGGCGAGAAATTCTTTATACGGCGCATGGGTATACGTGCCGCTACCCCACTGTTCATTGCCTTAATGATCATTGAGCTTACAGATATCTTGTTTGCGTTGGATAGTATTCCTGCTATTTTGGCGATCACGGCCGATCCGTTTATTGTTTTCAGTTCTAATATTTTGGCGATTCTTGGGCTTCGGTCGATGTACTTTTTAATCTCACGAATGCTTCAGAAGTTTCGCTATATTAACTACAGTCTCGTTGTAATTTTAAGTTTCGTGGGTGTAAAGATGATACTGTCACATCATGTCGATTTTCCGGAGTGGTTGTCGTTAGGTGTGATTTCCTTGTCGCTTATAGGAGGTATCGTGGCGTCGCTTCTTATCCCCGCCAAAGGAGATCCGATTGCGCCCTCTTAATTTCACAAAAATATATTAAAAGTTTGGCGCCCCCTTTGGGCTATTGTATCTTTAAATATCATTAAAACTTAGAATACTATGACTATTAATTTCGAGTATCACAACGTAAGTGCTAGTCCGCGTTTAGAGGGATTAGCTTCAGAAAAACTTAGCAAACTAGAAAACAAATACGATTTCATTGTTGCTGCCGATGTTTACTTCAAGAAAGAGAACACCAGCACGCCGGAGACCGGAATGATCTGCGAGATACGATTGAACGTACCCGGAACTACCTTATTCTCTCAATCGAACAACGGAGCCTTTGAGGTATCCTTAGCAAAAGCCGCGGACGAAGTGAAAATTCAGCTTCAGAAGAAAAAAGAAAAAATGCAAACGTATTAATCATGGATGATATGGGAGTACTCGCCAGAGACGACAAACAATTTACATTAATTTACAGTAGTGAGACCCGTGTGGGAACCCATGCCCTCTCCTATTTACAGGGCATCGAAGATAAATTGCTTGCCATAGACATCGCCAAGACCAAAGTAGCCGATACACAGTGGGCAGAGATCGCCGAGGCGATGGGCTGTAAGATTGGTGATTTGATCGATAAGCGAAAGGTGGAGGCAAATGATACTTCGGAGTTTGACAGTAACGATTGGTTGAAGATCCTTCAGAACAACCATGAGGTATTGTCACATCCTATTGCGATCAATGGAGATCACACCCGACAGATCCAGAATGCGACCGATGTATTGGAATTCTTCGGCGTAGATTCAGCAGGACTTAAGAAGACAATGCACACCGAAAAACCTACCATAGCGAAGACCACCAAAGGAGAAAAATTTAAGTAATACGGTAACACAGCAATGAAAAAAGCCAGATGATCATTTCATCTGGCTTTTTTTAATAAGCAGGTCTCGTATTATTGTTTCACTTGTGCAACCGGCTGCAACGTGGGTTTCAGCTTCTTGTAGCGATCCAATTGGGGACGCGTAAGTATGTCACCCATCTCTGCCGTTTCGTTTTGCTGCAGGATCACAAGTTGATCTAATTTTTCTTTTCCATTATATTGCATTTCGATCTTTTGTCTTCTAATGAGGAATTCTTCGACCTTATTCTTAAATAGGAGTTCTTGTTTTGAAGACAATGCCAGCTGTGCGTTATAAGCCTCGGTGATCTTATCGGCTTCGGCTTCTAATTGATCGCTGTCCTTTTGAAGGAACGGATCCTGTGAGAATGCTGAAACACTGAACAATAGGGTTACTACTAATAATATCTTTTTCATAGCTTAATTTTTCTTTAATATAAAAATCGAAATCCTTTCAGACAAGAAAATTAAAACTGTTTAACGTGTCTTTTAACAAGCGTTAACACAATGCTATGTGAGAAATTGATAATATCCGCACTTCAAATACCTGCCTTCAGCGAAGGTAACAGGATGGTCCAGGTCATGGCCCGTGGTGTCCAGGAGCTTATACGGTCTACCTTCTTGGTCCAATGCGGTTTTGTTGATCTCGAAGAATTCGGCTTCGGAAACTCTTGAAGAACACGATGCGAGGACGAGTATACCTTTGGTAGCAGTCAATTGCGAACCTAAGAGGGCCAATTGTGCGTACTTCTTTTTGGCAGTTGAGATCTCTTCTTTCCGTTTTGCGAACGAAGGAGGGTCGATCACTACAAGATCGAAGCGCTTTTCATGGGCTGCCATTTGCGAAAGTATCGTAAAAGCATCACCTGCCATCGTATGGTGCGTACCGAGATACACATTTCGCTGTACATTTTGTTTTGCCACTTCCAAGGCCTGTTCGCTAATGTCCAGACTGGTCACTTCCGTAGCTCCATGGACCAAGGCATGCACCGAAAATCCTCCGGCGTACGAAAAAACATCCAATACTGTCTTCCCTTTAGCCAGTTCCCCTACGCGCTTCCTGTTGTGTCGGTGGTCTAAGAAGAACCCGGTCTTGTGTCCTTGGATCACATTTGCTGAAAAATGAATGCCGTGTTCCATAAAGTCTATTTCTTCTTCTGGCAGAATCCCAAATAAAATTTCACCGTCACGCAGTCCATAGGTGTCAATCGCCTGAAGCATTCTACTAAGCCGAAGCACTACCGTTTCCACACCCAGCATCGCTATACATTTCTCCAAAATGGCTCTCAAATAAGGAAACCAGATGACCGAATACAATTTAATGACCAATACATTCGCATATATGTCAACGATGCAACCCGGAAAACCATCATTCTCACCAAAAAGAAGCCGATAGCTATTCGTGTTGGTCTCCAGCAATTCGGTTCGCAGGGCATAGGCGCGTTCGATCCTTTCTGAAAAGAAATCGCGATCGATCGTAACTCCGCTTCCATTGTGGAGCATTTTAATTCGAATAGGTGATTTGGGATCATACAATCCAATACCTATGGGTTTGTTCTTGGTGTGACTAAAAATGATACAAATATCACCTGATTTCCCTTGCGGGGGAATTTTTACAATACTTTCTGAAAAGATCCACGGATGACCATTGCGAACACTGCGTTCACCAATCGCCGTAAGTTTTACCGCAAGTCGTTTAGGTTCGATCTCGGGAAGCGAAACGTTGAACATTAATTGATCTTTTTATGTATGATCGCAATAGCGTCGTTCATGGTGCGCAGGTTCTCCATATCCTCGTTGGCGAAGGCTACATCGAATGTGTCTTCCACATCCAATACAATGTCGACCAAATGAGCGGAGTTAATATTCAATTCACGAGTAAGGTCACTGTCCGGTTGCACTTCCTTAGGATCGACATCTTCGGGCAAGTACCCTTGTATAATGGGTAATAATTTGGCATAGATAGCTTCGGTGGTCATAGCGATTTTAATTTTTTCTAAAGATAACACACGCATTGACATCACCAAAACCAAAACTGGCTTTTACTACGGTCTTTAAGGGTGTCTCTATGTATTGCTTCGGAATGTATTTGGGGTCGATACAACGACTGATCTCAGGATGTAGATCCTCACAGTTGAGATTGGGCGCTATAAAATTGTGTTGTAACTGAAGCACTGCGGCGACCGATTCCACCGCTCCACTGGCTGCAAGACAATGCCCTACCATGGATTTTAAGGAGTTTATATAGGGAAAATCTGTGCCGGATCTACCAAGAGCAGCACACCAATTCTCTATTTCCACAGGATCTTTCACTGTCGCTGTGAGATGTCCGTTTATATAATCTATGTCAGTACCGCTCACTCCTGCATCCTGTAAAGCCATTTCGATACAGTGCTGTACGGCCCGGCTGTTGGGAGCTGTCATGCTGCCTTCCAAACGCTGTCCGCCACTATTCACAGCACCACCCAATACTTCGGCGTAGATGGTGGCATTGCGTTCTTGGGCGCTTTCCAAGGATTCTAACAGGAACGCTCCTGCACCACTTCCGGGAACAAATCCACTGGCTGTTGCACTCATGGGGCGCGAAGCCCGGTGCGGCTCATGGTTGTGTTTATAGGTGGTCACCTTCATGGCATCAAAACCGCCCCAAACATAAGGTCCGTGGTCACTTGTACTCCCGCAAAGCATTTGCGTGGCTCTTTCGGAGGCAATCCTTTCATATCCCATAAGAATGGCTTCCGTGCCCGTGGCACAGGCAGATGAATTGGTCGTGACTAGGTTTCCCGCACCAATCATTCCGCCTAAATAGGCACTTACACCACTTGCCATTGTTTGTGCCACCGTCGTACTTCCTAACCGTCTTACTTGTCCCTCATCCAACTTGTAAATCGCTTCCCTGAATTTTTCCACGCCGCTGGTGCCTGTACCAAAAACGATCCCTAAGTTGGTGAGAGGACTTTCATTCTTCCCGGCAACATCCAATCCCGCATCCCGGAATGCATCCATCCCGGCAATGACTCCATAGCATATCCCACTGCTTTGAAAGTGCTTCAATTGCAACGATGAGAAGTACGCCGTCACTTTTTCTTCAGAAAGAGGAGGAATAGCTCCTAACTGGCATGAAAAATTGAGGGCTTCCAATTCCGGGTAGTGTTTAATCCCTGACGTTCCTTTTTTGAGCGCTTCCGTAAACGCGGG
>NZTP01000066.1 GCA_002696485.1 Altibacter sp.
CTCAATAGTACGTTCGGTGAACTTATCGATCATAAAAAAATGACTCCGGAAGCGTTTGAGGTCTTTAAACTAAAACTGAAAAAAGAAAAGAACGCTGCTCAGCGAAAGCAAATTATCATAATACTTGCTACCCTACTTATCTTAGCGTTCCTCTTTCTTGGCATGCCTTATCTATTCTGAAAGCGGTGAGCAGTTAATTGCGTCGCCAGCGTGCCGTTTCTTCAAACACATGTTCGAGTATGGTTGCATCTATTTCTGAAAATTCGATACCGCGCCGTTCCATAACGACTTTAGCCACCTCGAACGCTTTTTGTGTTTTATACGTGGTCATACCGCCACTGCCGCCCCAACTGAAGCTGGGAATAAAATTTCGCGGAAAACCACTTCCGAAGATATTGGCACTTACCCCAACAACCGTCCCTGTATTGAACATGGTATTGATACCACACTTGCTGTGATCTCCCATCATGAGTCCGCAAAATTGCAGTCCGGTGCGGGCAAATCCTTCGGTCTCATAGTCCCAGAGACGCACTTCGGCATAATTGTTCTTTAGGTTCGAATTGTTCGTGTCGGCGCCTAAATTGCACCATTCCCCTATCACCGAATTGCCCAAAAATCCGTCATGACCCTTATTGGAATAACCAAAGATCACCGAATTGTTCAACTCCCCTCCTACTTTGCTGAAGGGTCCTACGGTACAACCGGTATATATCTTGGCATTCATCTTTACGGTAGCGCCTTCACAGAGTGCAAAAGGCCCACGGATCATACTTCCCTCCATGATCTCTGCATTGGCGCCAATATAGATAGGTCCTTCGGTGGCGTTGAGGGAGCAAAGCGGCAAGCGGGCACCCTCCTCAATAAAGATCTGTTCTTTGTTGAATGCAACGGTCATTTCCGGAATGGGTTGTGAGGTTCGGCCCTTCGTCAACATGTCAAAATCACGGGCAATTGCTTCATGATTCTTTGAAAAGATGTCCCAAGTATGTTCAATGCGTAATACGTCGTTATGCGTATATTGGATCACTTCGTACGATTCAAAATCGACCTCTTGTCCTTCGGTAGTAAAAAAAGCAAGAGGTTCATCGTTATAGAATAGCGCTTGATTTTCCGTGAGTCCTTTAACAAGGTTTGCAAGATTTTCAGAAGGGATAAAAGAAGCGTTGATCAACACGTTCTTCTCCAATTCTACCAAGGGCCATTTTTCGGCTAAATAATCTTCAGTTACGGTGGTGGTTGTAAACCCCAAGAGGTGTTCCCATTTTTCCCGTATGGTAAGGATCCCGATACGAATATCGGCCACAGGGCGGGTAAAAGTGAAAGGGAGTAATTGATTGCGTACGTTACCGTCGAATAAAATATAATTCATGCGTAAGAACTGGCGTTGGTTTTTGTAAAGATAGTAAAGAAGTTAGGTTGCACTGTAACCTAAAATAAAAAAGCCTTCGATTTCTCAAAGGCTTTATTATATCTACAGAAATGAAGGCTTATTCTTCAGACTTCGTTTCTTCTTTTTTAGGTGCTTTCTTGAACTTGTCGTACTTGTTCTTGAACTTGTCGATACGTCCTGCAGTATCGATCAACTTAGACTTACCTGTATAAAACGGGTGAGATGATCTCGAGATCTCCAACTTCACTAACGGATACTCAACACCATCAACTTCGATTGTTTCTTTCGTATCTGCGGTAGATTTCGTTAAAAAAACATCGTCGTTAGACATGTCCTTAAACGCTACTACTCTATAATTTTCAGGATGGATTCCTTGTTTCATCAGTTCTATTTTTAAAATCTTTCTGTTTTTTTAAGTCTGCAAATTTAAGGATAATTTAGAAATGAACAATTTTTTTCAAGTATTTTTTATTCTGAAGTATTTTATCGTTCGCTTTGGCGTTCGATCCAGCTTAGATTGTTTGGAATGCCCTTCAGAAATACCCCTCAAGAATACCTTCTTCACAGCAATTATGTGTAACGTTTTCCTATCTTTGTTTACTAACAGACCAAACCAAAAAACTTCAATACATGGAAACTCAAACACCCTCAGTGAAAAAGATCGCTCTTAATTACGGATTGCTATTAGCACTTGGAACCATTGTGGTTTCGGTAATCGTATATGTTTTAGGCATGCACATGGACCAACCGTGGTGGCAATCGGCATTGAATTTTATCATTATGGCAGCGGCCATTGTCTACGGACTGAAAACATTTAAGAAAGAAAGTGGCGGATTTTTATCGTTAGGAGAGGCCATTAAGACCGGACTTGCCATATCCTTGGTTGCCGGTGTTATTGGTTCCATTTTCACCTACATTTTTGTTACCGTGATCGAACCGGATTTTGTAACACAACTCTTAGATGTAACCCGCGAAAACATGATAGAGCAAAATCCGCAAATGACTGAAGAACAATTGGAAATGGCCATGGGTATGACCGAAAAGTTCATGACTCCTTGGTTCATGACTGCCATGGGCCTTATCGCCTCTTTGTTCTTTGGCTTTATCATTTCGCTGATCGCCGGATTGATCATGAAACAAAACCGCCCGGAAAACTACTAGAAACAACTGCATGAATCTGTCTATTGTCATCCCACTTCTTAACGAAGAAGAGTCAATTACCGAATTATACCATTGGATCGCAAAAGTCATGCGGTCCAATGGTTTTTTATACGAATTGATCTTTATAGATGATGGTAGTACAGACGGCTCTTGGGAGATCATAGACCGTTTGGCAAAAGAGCATGCAGAGGTGAAAGGAATTCGGTTTTTGAAGAACTTCGGAAAGTCGCAAGCCTTGCATGCCGGATTCGCAAAAGCGATTGGCGATGTTGTCATCACTATGGACGCAGACCTACAAGACAATCCCGAAGAGATCCCGGAACTCTATACCATGATCACCACGCAAGGCTTTGATCTGGTCTCCGGATGGAAAAAGAAGCGCTTCGACTCGGTTGTTGCTAAAAATCTACCCTCAAAGCTGTTCAATTTTGCAGCACGAAAGACATCAGGCGTGCGATTACACGATTTTAACTGTGGTTTAAAAGCCTACCGAAACAATGTTGTGAAGACCATTGAGGTAACCGGCGAAATGCATCGCTATATTCCGGTGCTGGCTAAAAATGCAGGATTCAATAAGATTGGTGAAAAGGTGGTGGTTCACCAAGCTAGAAAATATGGCACGACCAAATTTGGCGCAGAACGTTTTGTACGCGGATTTCTGGACCTTATCACCATTTGGTTCTTATCCCGCTTTGGGAAACGTCCCATGCATCTGTTTGGTGCCTGGGGAGCATTCACGTTGTTCGTTGGTTTTGGATTCGCCTTGTATCTGGGAATCGACAAATTGTTTATCAACCCTACCGGACGACTTATAACTGAACGTCCGCAGTTCTATATTGCCTTGACGGCTATGATCCTGGGAACACAATTATTCTTAGCCGGATTTCTTGGCGAATTGCTCTTACGAAGCAAAAAAGAAGCAAAGAACTACATCGTTAAAGAACAACGAAACTTCAATCAATAACCACTAAGAATCATTATTTTTGCAGAATAATAAAGCAGAATGATTTACGTAGATCCAAAAATCTTAGAACGCCTGAACGCTTGGCTTACTCCTTTTTTTGACGAAAAAACCCGGGACACCATTAAGGAAATGATTGCCCACGACCCTGAAGGGCTTGAGGATAGTTTTTATAAAAGTCTTGCCTTTGGAACCGGCGGGATGCGGGGAAAGATGGGCGTTGGAGACAATAGAATCAATAAATATACGCTGGGGAAGAATACGCAAGGACTTTCCAATTATCTAAAGAAACAATTCCCGAATCTAAAGATTAGTGTGGCTATCGCATACGATTGCAGACATAACAGTAAGGAACTCGCGAAGGTAGTAGCCGATGTGTTTTCGGCCAATGGCATTCATGTTTTTTTGTTTTCTGAATTACGCCCTACTCCGGAACTTTCGTTTGCAGTAAAGCATCTTAATTGCCAGTGTGGAATAGTGTTAACAGCGTCCCACAACCCACCGGAATACAACGGATATAAAGTGTACTGGGAAGATGGTGGTCAGTTGGTGCCCCCCCAAGATGCCGAAATAATTTCAGAAATAAATTCGTTACAGTACACCGATGTAAACTTTGAAGCCAATGAAGCACTCATTGAAACCATCGATGCTGAAGTCGACACCGCTTTTGCGGAAGCGTCTCTTCGCAACGGGAGTTTTAATACGCCTAAAGAAGCAAAACAAAACTTAAAGATCGTATTTACGTCGCTTCACGGCACCTCCATCACCATGATACCGAAGGTTTTGGAGCAAGCCGGTTATACACAAGTACATATTGTAGAAGAACAAGCCACACCTAACGGTGATTTTCCTACCGTGACATCCCCTAATCCGGAAGAACCGGAAGCCTTACGTATGGCTATGGAACGTGCTGAAGCGTTACAAGCAGATATCGTTATAGGTACCGACCCCGATTGCGACCGCTTGGGCATTGCCGTAC
The DNA here is from genome assembly GCA_002696485.1 of Altibacter sp. Taxonomy (GTDB): domain Bacteria; phylum Bacteroidota; class Bacteroidia; order Flavobacteriales; family Flavobacteriaceae; genus Altibacter. The sequence goes on from NZTP01000066.1 coordinate 4,492, forward strand.
GGGATGCGAATGGCACTTTAACCGTTCTCAATGGCAATCAGGCCATGGTCATTATGACCTATTTTCTGCTGGAACAATGGAAAAAAGAGGGAAGACTCGATGGAAATCAGTTTGTGGCAAGTACGATCGTATCCACGCCCATGGTACGAAAGATCGCGCAACATTTTAATGTTGATTACAAAGAAGGTCTAACCGGTTTTAAATGGATCGCGAAAATGGTCAACGATTTCCCCGAAATGGAGTTCATTGGTGGCGGCGAAGAAAGTTTTGGATACATGGTAGGTGATTTTGTACGTGATAAGGATGCCGTCACTGCTACCTTATTGGCATGCGAGATCGCTGCTCAAAAAAAAGCCGCCGGAAGCAGTATGTTCGATTATTTACAAGCGATCTATCGCAAGGTAGGAACCTATCAAGAATACTTGGTGTCATTGGTAAAGGAAGGAAAAAAGGGAGCGGAAGAGATCGCCACTATTATGAAGAACCTTCGGGAGCATCCATTTAAAGAAATTGCGGACAGCCCGGTCATACGCATCGAAGATTATGAGTCGGGAGTTGCAAAAGATGCGCAGAACAATACTTCCGAAGTTTTAAAAATTCCGAGATCGAACGTCCTTATTTATTATACCGAAGACGGCAGTAAGATCGCAGCACGACCCAGCGGCACAGAACCTAAGATTAAATTCTACATAAGCGTCCACGACCCTTCAGGAGACCTTTCACTTCTTCAGAAGAAGATAGATAACATTCGCACTCACCTAACCCTTTCTTGATGAAGTACTTTAAAAAAATTCTTCGTTATGCCCGGCCTTATAAAGGGTATGCATGGCTTAACATTATCTCGAATGTGTTTTATGCGTTGTTCGGAACACTGGCATTTGTCTCCCTGATGCCAATGCTTAAAGTATTATTCGATAATTCGAAACGGGTAAGTGAAAAGCCTACATATGAAGGCGTTTTGAAACTAGGAGATTATTTTGAGAATTATATGAATTATTTCATCAATGAGAAGATCGCTTCAGATGGTGAAATGAATACGTTAATGCTAATGATTGGCTTGGTGATCGCAACCTTCTTATTGAAAAACCTGTTTGGATATTTGGCCATGTTCTTTATTACGTTTCTTCGGAATGGCGTCCTGAAAGACCTTCGGAACGACTTATACAAGAAGACTGTCGATCTTCCGGTCTCTTTTTATTCTGAAAAGCGCAAAGGTGATACCATAGCCAGAATTACGAGCGATGTGTTGGAGATACAGCATTCATTCCTGTCCATCTTAGAATTGATCGTACGGGAACCCTTGATGATACTGTTCACCATCATCGCCATGCTCGCCATTAGCACAGAGTTAACCATTTTCGTATTTATCTTTATTCCCGTATCAGGTTTTATCATCTCCCGAATAGGAAAAAGCCTAAAGAAGCATTCCGATAAGGTACAACAAGAACAAGGGTACTTCTTGTCGATCTTGGAGGAGACACTTGGCGGACTTAAAATCATTAAAGGATTTAATGCCGAAAGGATCTTCAGAAATAAATTCTCTGAATCTACCGATCGCTTTTTCAAATTTTCAAACACCTTGTTAAATCGCCAAAATCTGGCTTCTCCTATTTCTGAATTCCTTGGGATTGTAGTAATTGCCATACTCCTATGGTACGGCGGTTCGATGGTCTTGGTTGAACAGACCTTGGCGCCGGAATTCTTTATAGTATATATGGGACTTGCATATAATATTTTAACACCCGCGAAAGCAATTAGCAAAGCGAGTTATGGTGTAAAGAAAGGAAATGCTGCTGCCGAGCGGGTATTGGAGATCCTTGAAACAGAGTCTTCCATAAAGGATAAACCAAACGCCGTACAAAAAGAAGCGTTCGAGGATGCAATTGAGATTGAAACTGTTTCTTTCAAATACGAAGAAGAATGGGTGCTTCAGGATTTCTCATTACGTGTTCCCAAAGGTCATACCGTAGCATTGGTAGGTCAAAGCGGAAGCGGGAAAAGTACCATAGCCAATTTGATCACCCGGTTCTACGATGTGAATGCCGGAAAGATCACCATAGACGGCATTGACATCAAGGATATGACCCAGGAGTCACTTCGTGCGCTTTTAGGCTTGGTAACTCAAGATTCTATATTGTTTAACGATACGGTAAAGGGAAATCTCTTAGTTGCAAAAAAGACAGCGAGTGATGAAGAGATCATCGACGCTCTAAAAGTGGCTAACGCTTGGGAGTTCGTGCAAAGTTTACCAAACGGCATCAATACGAATATTGGAGACAGTGGCAATAAACTAAGCGGCGGACAAAAACAACGGCTTAGTATTGCTCGCGCCGTCTTAAAGAACCCTCCTATTATGATCCTCGATGAGGCCACTTCGGCCCTTGACACCGAAAGTGAACGACTGGTGCAACAGGCATTGGAGAATATGATGAAGAATCGTACTTCTGTAGTCATCGCACACCGATTGTCGACCATCCAAAATGCAGATCTTATTGTTGTCCTTTCCAAGGGGAAAATTGTAGAACAGGGAAAACACAACGAATTATTGACTAAAAAAGGAATCTATTATAATTTGGTGGAAATGCAATCATTGGCTTAAAAAGAAAAAGAGCGATTTGGGGCACCGCTCTTTGACTTCTTTTGTCATCGCATTTGGGGCACGCGATGACGGTTTTAACATAAGTATGATTCAAATATATATTTAACTTTTGAATCCACCAAATTTTTTTTGCATTTAATCTATGATCTGTGCATTTCATCGATTTTTTAATGAACTAATGTTAATATAATTCCTACATTTTTAGAATGTGTGGCGTGTTCAATATAGGGCATAAAAAAAACGGGTCAGCCCCCGCTTAGACCCGTTTAGTGCGTTCTTATTACAGTTGGGGCTAATAATAAAGAACATATACATAAGAAGTATGTGATAAAAGTAGTAAAAATTTTCCTACAAAAAAATATTTTCTACTTTTTAACTGAATTTTTTGCATTTAATCGATAAACGGCATGTTTTCAAAAAATATAGGGTCACATTTATTTTCATTTAAACCATTGCCAGTACCTTTAGTCCTAATAACATATACATCGATTTCGTGATCGAAGAACAAACATTAGTAAGTGCCTTACAATCGGAGGAGCAAAAGGAAGCTGCCTTCCGGGAGTTGGTATCCCAATACAAGGAGCGTTTGTACTGGCATATCCGTAAAATTGTTCTGGACCATGACGATACAGATGATGTGCTTCAGAATACCTTCATCAAGATCTTTCGCAACATAGATTCCTTTAAAGGGGACAGCAAACTTTATACATGGATGTATCGTATCGCCACAAACGAAGCGATCACTTTTATAAACAAACGCGCGAAGCGGGCACAGATCACTTCCGAAGAAATAAAAGAAAATGCTATTAAAAAACTGGAAAGCGACGTTTATTTTGAAGGTTCTGCCATTCAACTTAAATTACAAAAGGCCATACATACCCTTCCCGAAAGACAACAGCTTATCTTCAACATGAAGTATTTTGACGATATTACATACGAAGAGTTATCGGAGGTGCTAGAAACATCGGTGGGCGGATTAAAAAGCAGCTATCACATTGCCGTTAAAAAAATTACTGCCTTCCTTAAAGCAGATGAAACTATTTAATTTTTTTAGAGTCATAGTATTAGAATGAACGACGAACACAACATACCGGATCACGGTTTCAAGGCGCCAAAAGATTATTTTGATTCCTTGGATGCGCGGCTTTTCGAATCGATTGCTTCGGAAGAAATTCCAAAAAACACCGGTTTTTCAATGCCCAACAGGTATTTTGAAACACTGGATGAACGAATTATGGAATCTGTACTTCACAAAGAAGATGTCGGCAAAGTTCGACCGCTATTTAACCGCCGTTTTGTGGTTGCTGTCGCAGGGATCGCCGCAAGTCTCTTGTTGTTCTTCTCCTTACTGCAACAAAGTTCTCTAATGTCGGAAGGAGTCGAATACATAGAAACAACTATGCTCACTCAGTATATCGAAGAAGACGTGGATATCGATCTTTACGATGTGGTAGCCATCTTAGAGAATGAAGATGGTCCCGAAGTAACCTTTGAAAATTCCTTATTTACAAAAGCCGCTATGGAAGAGTATCTTTTGGAAAATGTGGAAGAAACAACCTTAATACAAGAATAATGAGAAGAATCGTATTTCTTTTGGTGTTTATTGGTGTGACCGCAACGGGACAGGAAGACCGCCATGAAAAGATAAAGGCACTAAAACGTGCATACATTACCGAAGCCCTGGAACTTACAACGACCGAAGCTGAAAAGTTCTGGCCTATCTACAATGCCTATGAAGAGAAGATGCATACACTAAAACGCAATGAGCGAAAAGAGTTTCGAATCTTCAAGGATGACGGTATCGAAACACTTAGTGAGTCGGAAGCGAATGCACTTATTGAAAAGGTAAATGACTATCATGCCAAAGAATATCAATACCGTACAGCCTTGCTTCAAGATCTTAAAAATGTGTTGTCGGCAAAGAAAATTCTTAGGTTAAAGAAAGCAGAAGATGATTTTAAAAGACAGTTGCTTAAACAATACAGGCAGCGAAAAGGAAAAGAATAATTGGTTGGTTTTTTGTGAATTGTGATTTTTTGTTAAATTCAATTCGAAAATGGGGTCTTCGGACCCCATTTTTTTATTGCTCAAATTGCAGTTTTGCTATTTTGTACTGACCGCTTGCGTATGCCAATGAATCGTTTACAAACTCCAAGGCAAAGAATCCTTCCGAAGATAATTCACTCCAAGACCGGCCTTCGTCCGGGCTGTAGGAGATACCCGGTGATCCAACAGCAACAAGTCCTTTTCCCTCACTGCCGGGTACAAACTTAACAGAAGATCGGTACCCCGGTCCGGTTCCGTTACTAATAAGATTCCATGTCTTCCCCCCATCTTTTGTCAAGGCTTTATTACCTTCATTGAACGCTTTATTCTCCCAGTCACCCCCAAAGATCACTCCCACTTTATCATTATAAAAATCGATACTGTAGATCCCGGTCATAGCCTTTCCTTGAATGATAGGCGTATTAAAAACCTCCCATGTCTTGCCTCTATCGGGCGAATGGAATACACGAGCACGTTTGCCACCGGTTGCGATCCAGGTGTGGTCACCAAAGATAGCGATGTTTGAATTACTTGCTGCAAAAGCTGCCTCTCCTTCCGTCACAGGAGGCAAAAGGTCGCAACTTAATTTCTCCCACGAATTTCCACCGTTTCGGGTAATAATGACCGACAAGCATCCATTGGTAGGATCGCCCATGGCAATGCCCTCTTTGTCATTCCAAAATGCCATTGAATCGTAAAAAACTCGTTCTCCTTCTTCAAAATAAACCTCTTCAATAAAGGTAGCACTTCGGCCGTCAAATCCAATTTTATAGAGAACTGCAGGATTGGAAATACTCAAAACAAATACGGCATTCTCGATGGCGGTGATCGCTCGAAAATGTAGAAAAGATTCCTCGTATTTAATAGTTGCCAGTTTTGGTATCGTTCCGTCTATGAGACCTACCATGCCCTCGTTGGCAGCAAACCATACTTTGTGGTCATCAATGGGCGCAATGGCTCGAATACTCAGGCTATCTGAAAAAATAGGTGTTATGCTGACGGAAGTGAATGTTCTTTTTGGCTCTGTGGAACAGGACACTAACAGTAAAGAAACGAAAAGGGCAAGAATCAAGCGCATGAAAAAAATTTTGTCAAAAGTAATCAAAACAATTCATACCGATTGTGATACCTTTGCAGTCCACATTTAATAAAGCAATGAAATTACATAGAAACTTAGTTTTTGCCACCATAGATTCACTTCACATGATCTTCAATGAGCAGAAGCAAGCAGATAAAGTCTTGAGGAATACGCTTAAGCGCGATAAGCGTTGGGGTTCACGGGATCGTAGTTTCATCGCTGAAACTACCTACGATATTGTTCGCTGGAAGCGACTGTATGCAGAGATTGCCGAAGTGAAGGAGCCATTTGATAGGCCCAACCTTTTTCGTCTCTTTGCTGTTTGGGCGACGCTCAACGGGATCAAACTTCCCGATTGGAAGCAACTGGAAGATACTCCGGTACGACGTATTAAAGGTCGCTTTGATGAACTGTCTAAAATTAGAAAATACAGAGAGTCCATACCTGATTGGTTGGATGAGTTAGGAGAAAAAGAATTGGGCAAACGATGGGACAAAGAGATCGCTGCGCTCAATGAATTAGCCGATGTTGTACTACGTGTAAACCCATTAAAAGCTACGGTAGTTCAGGTACAAAATGAATTGTCCGATCTAGAGATAGAAACCGAAACCATTCCCGGCAGCCCCTATGCCTTAAAGCTAAAGGAGCGCGCCAATGTTTTCAGCACGGACGCTTTTAAAAACGGTTGGTTTGAAGTGCAGGATGCATCGTCCCAATTGGTGGCGCAATTACTCGACCCGAAGCCCGGTATGCGCGTAATCGATGCCTGTGCCGGTGCAGGCGGCAAAAGCCTCCATATCGCTTCACTTATGGAAAATAAGGGTCAGGTGATCGCTATGGATATTTATGAAAATAAGTTACATGAACTAAAACGTCGCGCCCGGCGGGATGGAATTCACAATATTGAAACCCGTGTGATCGATTCGACCAAGGTGGTAAAAAAACTGATTGAAAAAGCTGATAAGGTCTTGATCGATGCACCATGTTCCGGTTTGGGGGTGTTGAAACGAAATCCCGATTCCAAATGGAAGATGGATCCGGAATTTTTGGAACAGATCAAAAAGAATCAAGCAGAGATCTTAGATTCCTATTCCAGAATGGTAAGACCCGGTGGAGAACTTTTATATGCCACCTGCTCAATTCTTCCTTCAGAGAATGATGCTCAAATCAAGGCTTTCCTAAAACGTGATGAAGGGAAGGAATTTAGTTTAGTAAAAGACAAAAAAATATGGCCAAGTGAATCCGGTTTTGATGGATTCTACATGGCGTTGCTTAAAAAAAATGATGCAGAATGAAAAACGTAATACTCCTTGGCTTTCTATGGGCTGTTCAATGTGCGTACGGGCAGCAACCGTATTATAACGACGTCGATCTTTCCTTAACCGGTCAAGATCTATACTTCGAATTACAATCCAAGATCGATATATCCAACAATACATTTACGTATGGGGATGTACGCGATGCCCTAAAGATTACAGATGAAGACCCAAATAACGCGAACAATGTTCTTTTGATCTATGGTTATAATGACACCGATGGAAATTGTACTACAGATAGGACAAGAGACGAGGACGACTTTGGCGGTTTAAGCTGTGAATATAATCGTGAGCATGTCTTTGCCCGTTCCAATGCAAACCCCGATATGGGTGATGTGAGCAATGGTACGACCGGCATTGGGGCAGATCCTCATAATTTACGAGCCAGTGACCAGCAAATGAACAATAATAAAGGCAGTAAGAAATTTGCAGCCGGCTCCGGTACTGCGGGAAATGTGGGTAGCGGTCATTGGTATCCCGGTGACGAATGGAAAGGTGATGTTGCGCGTATGATGATGTACATGTACACCCGTTATGGTGACCGCTGCCTGCCTGCTCTCAATGGAGTTGGAAGCACACAAGGTAGTACACAAATGCTTCAAGTTCTTTTGGAATGGAATGCGGAAGACCCTGTGAGTGAATACGAAGACCAGCGTAATCCTTATTTGGAGACTGCCTATGGAAACCGAAATCCTTTTATTGATAATCCGTATTTGGCAACCCTAATTTGGGGAGGTCCGGCTGCAGAGGATCGTTGGAACTTACTCTCGGTAAATGACGCTGTTGGTGACGCATTCGTGGTATATCCTAACCCTGCTTCGGAAGTGGTCCATATTAAAGTCACAGGTGCTTTTCAGCCTTCTTCGGTTGTTCTTTATGATACGATGGGACGCATCGTTCTTCAGCGTAATCTAAACACACAACAGACCACTATTTCCCTTGCTTCTTTTGCTGAAGGAATTTATCTTATAGAACTTCAGAATAGAGAAATGAAAGTAATCAAGAAGGTGGTAATTGAATAAAAAAAGAGCGGACATTGTCCGCTCTTTTCTTTTATAATTCTCTATAGAATTTATTCGACTATGATCTTCGCCGATTTGTAACCGTTCGACGTAAGTCCTCCCACTTTTACAATATAAACTCCGCTAGCAGCATAAGACATATCCAGTTTAAGACGGAACGCTCCCCCTTCATTCTGGACTGTTTTCACACCCATTTGCTGTCCTAACGTATTATATACAGCAATATAAGCCATACCTTCGTACTGTGACTTTAGTAAGACATCGTATTGGTTTTTAGCATTAGAAGTAATAATGAGTTTAGCATCGTCTGTAGCGAAATCATCAATACCAAGCGTAATGTTCTCCACTTCTTTAACGAATGCATCATTTGCAGCCAACTGATCTCCGGCTAATACGGTTCTCGCCTCCAACTCATAGGTTTGCTCTGGTGTGGATAAATCTACGGTAGCAGTAAATGTATAAGAACCTGCTTCGTTAGGAGCTATAGTGCCGGAAAACGTTTCTGAAGCAACTAAGTTTCCATCAAGATAAAGTTCTAACGGAATATTAGTTTGCGGTGCCAATCCGAAATTACGAATAGAGATATCCACTGTCTCGGCAGCGGTAAGTTCCCCGTCATTGGGCTCTATAATATTGTCAACTCCAACATCGTTTGCCAACTGCGTAGACAGCGAGAAAGAAGCGATTCGTGTTCTCCAAAAATTAGTTGGATTAAAATACTGAGCCGTATGCCAGAAGGTAGTTCCATTTGGATCCATACTTAGGTGAGAGTAATCTCCAAATCGGTTAGAAAAGGTTTGCACGCCGTTTCCATCGACAATTACTTGTTCGGCTTGTGTCATGACTCCCAAAGGATCATTATTGAATCGGCCTGTAAATCGAACACCAACTCGCAAAGTGGCACTGGCTATATTGAATCCCATTCCAATATTGCCTAATTCATCCATAGCGGCACTCCCCATGAATCGACTGTGTCCGTCATCTGGAGCATAGGTACCTTCTTGAAATAAGGTCCATGGACCCACTCCGCTATTTCGAAGCTCTATCCATCTCACACCGGATGTGTTTGCTAAATCTACATCCACATTAAAAGTAATAACCCATGAATTATGGGTGGCAAAACTTCTGTAATTTGCTGCGTACGAGATAATCCCTCCTTGCATATCAATTTTTTGAGAGGTCCCCGGTTGATTTACATCTCCTTGACCGAAAGGTGAAAAGGTAGAGTTGAAATCAGCTACCGGAATTTCCAAAGGTGCCGAAATCGTTGAGTTACCTATAGTAGTCCAATCCACGTCTATTTCCCAAACCTTTATATGGTCGAAACTAACACCACTCCAACCATCGTCTTGTAAGAACGTAATATATCCGGGGACATTTGCCGGAAAATTTGTGCCTAGCAAGTTCGCTGGCTCCGGACTCTCAATAGTGTTAGGATTAAAGACTATTCCCGGTAACGGGAATCCTACTATTTGAGGAGAGGGCCCTCCGGCCAATATAACATCGCGTTCCATGACATATACCCTGTTTGCGTCTCCACCAAGCTTATTTGCTGTAAGGTAATAACCGTCGGGCCAAACCGTGTAATGAGGGTAATCCGGAAAACCTGCAAAAGTAAACGTATATACGTTGTACGTTCCGGTAGGGTCGTTGGTAGTAGATACTCCAACAACCAAGGTGTTTGTTGGCGCCGAAGGATTTGCCGTTCCAAACTGACTCACAAAGAATCGATCTGCCAATTGGTCATACATCACAATGGGATCTCCATTGTTCATTCCGTTTCCTAAAAAAGTACCTAAGGCCACCGGCCCCACCAATAAGTTTCCTGTTTTATCAAAAATCTTCACCGCCGAATTAAAGGCGTGAACATAGTGATTTGGTCCTACAGCTCCAGTAGGGTCTGGTGGAATGAAGCCGGACTCATTCGCTAACCCACCGTCAAAATTTTGCTCCAATGCAAAACGATACTGATCGCCAAAGTCATCTTGACGCAACGGATCTTCACCGGTTGGTAATGCATTAGGGTTGGTTTGTTCGTTCGATCTTCTTCCATTGGCAACGATCTTTAATTCTTGGATCGTTCGGGTTGGATCGCTTTCAAGCTTTGCGTAATCCCGAAGAGGCATGGTCTCTCCCAAAAAAGTTCCCACGATCACATCGGTAGGACCGGAACCTTCTTGAGCAATAATACCCACTCCAAAGAGAAAAGCAAACGCCATTAGTAAATTTTTCATTTTCATAGTGTTGTTTTTAAATTAAGTTGATGTTTAATGATGGCTAAATATTGCACTTAGAATCTGCAAGATAAGTTATAAAACTGAAACTAAAAACCCACTAAGCCGATAGACCACTGTATTTCTTTACAATTCTTTTAATCAGGGGCAACTATTTAGCACACAAGAATCCACTAAAAATAATTACCTTTGCATTTTGCTAAATAAGGCAATACGACTTTTAAAATTCATTTAAATACTCTCTGGATGATCCACTTTTTTGGGAATGTAAAAAAAACACTTTTTGCTGTCCAATCTACCGCCCAACTTACTCCTTCTTCCATTCAAAAATTGGAATGGCTTTTTGGCAACCAGCCTAAATTAGAGGAATCCGTTGTTGCGGATTTTTTTATTGGACCACGAACCAGCATGGTGACACCTTGGAGCACAAATGCCGTAGAGATCACTCAAAATATGGGTATCTCAGGAATCGTTCGAATTGAGGAGTTCACACAGGTGAGTGAAGACTTCACCAACTTCGATCCCATGCTTTCTCAAAAATTCAGTGTTTTGGATCAGGATCTTTTTACAATTAAGATCCAACCCGAACCCATTAAAGAGATCGATGATATCGCTGCGTATAATGTGCAAGAAGGCTTGGCTTTAAATGCTGAAGAAATTGAGTATTTGGAAGCGCTTTCAGAAAAACTGAACCGCAAACTTACCGATAGCGAAGTATTTGGCTTCAGCCAAGTGAACAGCGAGCATTGCCGTCATAAGATATTTAACGGCACCTTCGAGATCGATGGCCAAGAAATGCCTTCTTCTCTTTTCAAACTTATAAAAAAAACGTCTCAGGAACATCCCAACGATATCGTTTCTGCGTATAAGGACAACGTAGCCTTTATTAAGGGCCCGAAAGCAACCCAATTTGCCCCTAAGAGTGCCGATACGCCGGATTATTACCAACATACCGAGTTCGACAGTGTCATCTCCTTAAAGGCCGAGACCCATAATTTTCCAACAACCGTCGAGCCCTTCAATGGTGCCGCAACCGGAAGTGGCGGAGAGATCCGTGACCGATTGGCAGGAGGAAAAGGGTCCCTACCCTTGGCAGGAACCGCTGTGTATATGACCTCATATTCTCGCCTCGAAGCAAATCGTCCGTGGGAAAATGCGGTTCAAGAACGTGATTGGTTGTACCAAACTCCTTTAGACATCTTAATTAAGGCGAGCAACGGTGCTTCCGATTTCGGAAATAAATTTGGACAACCGCTTATTGCAGGATCTGTACTCACATTCGAACACAAAGAAGATGCCCGCATTCTCGGTTTCGATAAAGTGATCATGATGGCCGGCGGTATAGGCTACGGAAAAGCAGACCAAGCGATTAAAGAAACGCCTAAGACAGGAGATCAAGTTGTGATCCTCGGAGGCGAGAACTACCGGATAGGGATGGGCGGTGCGGCTGTTTCTTCGGCAGATACCGGTGAATTTTCAAGCGGTATCGAACTCAATGCGATCCAACGGTCCAATCCTGAAATGCAAAAACGTGCTGCCAATGCCATTCGGGGCATGGTGGAAAGCGAAAAGAATCCGATTGTCTCCATCCACGATCACGGTGCGGGAAGACACCTTAACTGTTAAAGTGAACTCGTAGAGGAAACCGGTGGTAAGATAGATCTTGACAAATTGCCCGTTGGTGACCCAACGCTGTCAGCAAAAGAAATCATAGGCAATGAATCGCAAGAGCGTATGGGTCTTGTTATTGGTAAAGAATATATTGAAACATTGCAACGAGTGGCCGCACGAGAACGTGCTCCCATGTATCAAGTGGGTGAAGTTACAGGCGATCACAGATTTACTTTTGAAAGTGCGAGCAGCGGTGCCAAACCTATGGATTTTGAACTTACCGATATGTTTGGAAGTTCTCCTAAAACCGTCTTAAAGGACACTCGTATTCAACGGACCTACAATGATCCTTCGTACGATCTGGAAAATATAGAAAACTATGTACATCAAGTATTGCAGTTGGAAGCTGTAGCCTGTAAAGATTGGCTTACGAATAAGGTGGATCGTTGTGTGACCGGACGTGTTGCGAAACAACAATGTGCCGGGTCCTTACAACTTCCATTGAACAATTGCGGTGTAATGGCGTTGGATTACAATGGTAAAGAAGGCGTTGCCACTTCTATTGGGCACTCCCCCATTAGCGGTTTGGTAGATCCGGTAGCAGGATCGAGAAATTCCATTACCGAAGCACTTACAAACATTGTTTGGGCTCCTTTGGAAAAGGGGTTAAAAAGTGTTTCTTTATCTGCCAACTGGATGTGGCCTTGTAACAATCCTGGTGAAGATGCCAGATTATATGAGGCAGTACAAGGCGTGAGTGATTTTGCTATCGATCTTGGAATCAATGTGCCCACCGGTAAGGACTCTTTGTCCATGAAACAAAAATACAAGAATGAAGAAGTCATCGCTCCGGGTACTGTGATCATTTCGGCGGCAGGACATTGTAAAGACATTAAGAAGGTCGTTGAACCGGTCCTGCAAAAAAACGGCGGTAGCATTTACTATATCAATATCTCACAAGACAGCTTTAAGCTGGGCGGCTCTTCCTTTGGGCAAATCCTGAATGCTGTTGGATCTGAAGTACCAACAGTTAAAAATGCTGCATATGTTAAACATGTATTCAACACATTACAACATTTAATCATGGATGATCAAATCCTAGCCGGACATGATGTTGCTTCGGGTGGGTTGATCACAACCTTATTGGAAATATGTTTTGCAGATCGCGATCTTGGCGCGAATCTCGATCTTTCGGGCATGGGAGAAGACGATCTAATTAAAATTTTGTTTGCTGAAAATTGTGGCGTAGTGATCCAAGCTTCGGAAGATGAAGCATTTGAAAGAGTTCTTTCAGAAAATAAGATCGATTGCGTTAAGATAGGAATCGTTACTGAAGCTGAGGTCCTTCAGCTGAAGCACCCACAAAAAGAATTACATTTCAGAATTCCTGAAACACGTGACCAATGGTACCGCACCTCCTATTTGCTGGACAAACGACAAAGTGGAGCACAACTTGCGAAAGAGCGTTTCGACAATTATAAGAATCAGCCGTTACAATTCAAGTTCCCAAATACATTTACAGGCAAGTTATCGACTGCGAATATAGGAGCAGCAGTCGACAAGCCTAGACTAAAGGCTGCTGTGATTCGTGAAAAGGGAAGTAACAGTGAGCGGGAGATGGCCAATGCACTCTATTTAGCCGGATTTGACGTCAAGGACGTTCACATGACCGACCTTATTGAAGGACGAGAAACTTTAGAGGACATTCGTTTTATTGCAGCAGTAGGCGGATTCTCAAACAGTGATGTTCTTGGAAGTGCCAAGGGATGGGCCGGCGCCTTCTTATACAATGAAAAAGCAAATAAGGCCTTAAAGGATTTCTTTGCGAAAGACGATACACTATCACTAGGCGTTTGTAACGGGTGTCAATTGTTCATAGAACTAGGACTTCTCACACCAAATGATACAGAAAAACCGAAGATGTTGCACAATGACACAGGAAAATTCGAGTGTCATTTTACATCGGTGACCATTCAGAAGAACAATTCGGTCATGCTCTCTTCGCTGGAAGGAAGCACGCTGGGAATCTGGGCAGCGCATGGTGAAGGAAAGTTCAGCTTTCCGAAGGAAGAATCACAGTACAATATCGTTGCCAAATACGGCTATGAAGGCTTACCTGCCAATCCGAATGGAAGTGATTACAATACGGCAATGATGACAGACGTCACCGGCAGACACTTGGTAATGATGCCTCATTTAGAGCGTTCCACATTCCCGTGGAATTGGCCCTATTACCCCAAAGACAGAAACGATGAAGTTTCACCTTGGATAGAGGCATTTGTCAATGCACGAAAATGGTTAGAGCGTAAGTAAAAATAACATGGTAAGTGAAATTGATTTTAAAAGACTAACTTACCTATTAAAAGAAAAAACAATGAAAAAATTCGCAATAATACTTTTTCTGGCATTCAGCATTCCGTCTTTAGCCCAAGAATTTCAGGAGATTTATCAACGAGCTCAAATAAACTATACCGCTCAAGAAGATCTTGCCCGTTTGAATTCGCTTGGCATACCCATAGATCATGGAACTCACAAAAAGGGGTTCTATATTATTTCAGATTTCTCGCGTACCGAACTGGCAGTAGCGCGCAATGCCGGATTTACCGTCGATGTCCTCATTGAAGATATAGCGGATTATTTTTTGCAACGAAATAACAATACCGAAGCTCCTCAAAAGAACCCTGGCTGCGAAGGGAACGGAACGATCGATTATGCAACCCCGGCAAACTTTGAATTGGGCAGTATGGGAGGGTATTTAACTTATCAGGAGCTGTTGGACCAATTGGATGCCATGAAAAATCTGTATCCAGATTTAATTACGACGAAGGCCAATATTAGTAATTTCCTTACCGAGGGGCAACCCGATGCCTCTACGACGCCACCCATTGGAGGAAACGGTATCAAGTGGGTTAAAATTAGTGACAACCCGGACAGCACTTCCGAAGGAGAACCCCAAATATTATACACGGCAATTCATCATGCCAGAGAACCTGCTTCACTTTCACAATTGGTCTTCTTTATGTGGTATTTATTAGAAAATTATGATACGGATCCTGAAGTACAGAGTATCTTAAACAATACCGAACTCTATTTTGTCCCTGTAATAAATCCCGACGGATACCTTTACAACGAAAAGACCAATCCCAACGGAGGCGGATTATGGCGAAAGAATAGAAAAAACGGCACAGGTACAGACCTCAACCGAAACTACGACTACTATATAAACGGAGATCCAAATAACGGTATTTGGGGTGGCGAAGGTGCTTCGTCTAATCCCACCAGCCAAACCTATCACGGACCCTCCCCCTTTTCTGAAGTAGAAACACAAGCAATGAAATGGTTTGTGGAAAATCATGATTTTGTGATGGCCTTCAACAATCACACTTCCGGTGACTTATTATTGTATCCTTATGGCTATACAGCAAATGCTCCTACTCCCGAAAATGCTTTGTTTGTAGGAATTTCTGAAGAATTAGTATCACAAAACGGTTTTAATAACATCCTATCCTCCGAGCTTTATCCTGCTTCCGGTGTGAGTGATGACTTCATGTACGGTACCGTGGGTACCCACAATAAGATCTATGCTTTTACACCGGAAATCGGTCCTGAGTTCTGGCCTCCTTCCAATCAGATTGAAACTATTAGCAAAGGCATGATGTATCATAATATCACTGCTGCCAAAATGGTAAACAATTATGCCACTATAAAAGATACAGCGCCTTTATTCACGGGTGCCGATGTAAGTGCAGATGCGAATTTTTCTATTAAACGATTAGGTGTTGCAGGATCAGGTACATTCGCTGTTCGCCTCAACCCCATTTCTTCAAATATTATTGCCAACGGCGATCCTGTGAATTTTACTGCAATGGATGTGCTACAGGAAGAAACCGGGAGCATTTCGTATACCTTGGCAAATACCACACAAGCAGGTGATGAGATCTTGTATGAACTCATTATAAACAATGGAAGCTTTGACACTCCCGTGTTAGTCACAAAAATTGCCGGCAGTACCCTGGCGGTCTTTCAAGACTCAGGCGACAGTGTCACAGAAAATTTTACAAATAACGGATGGGGTACCACCTCAGCAAAATTTGTATCTCCTTCGAGCTCTATTACCGACTCCCCATCCGGAAATTATTCGGCGAATGCCAATAAAACCATTACCCTAAGCGAACCAATTGATCTTACCACTGCAATTGGGGCAACCGCTACCTTCTTTGCCACTTGGGAGATTGAAAACGATTACGACTATGTTCAATTTGAAGTATCCACTAACAATGGAGGCACTTGGATCCCTCAGTGCGGGAATTTTACGAATCCGGGAAGTACGAATAGTGCACAACCTACCGATGAGCCTCTGTACGATGGCGCTCAACCCGAATGGGTTCAAGAGGAGATCAATTTAAGTGATTATTTGGGAGAAACCATTTTAGTTCGTTTTCAATTCCGATCAGACAATGGTTTACAACAGGACGGTTTTTATTTTGATGATTTAACCATCAACATCGTAGAAGAAGGTGTTTTAGGACTTCCTAACCTTTCAGAAGAGGACTTTAAGATCTATCCTAACCCTGTTCAAGACATACTGCATATCACCACCAATACGGTTAATTACAATGTATCCGTATTCTCCATTCAAGGGCAACAAGTGTTACAATCAGAGATACTTTCGGGGTCACAAAGCATTAATTACGGGTATTTAGCTTCAGGTATCTATGTAATGAAAATTACTTCGGAAACAGGAACGCATACACTGAAAATTATAAAAGAATAGTGTAGGTTTCTTAAATACATAGTTTTGAACCACGGCCATCGCCGTGGTTTTTTTATTTCAGAAAAACTGAATAATTTTTCCTAATTTGCAATTTCACAATTGTATCAACCATGACAGATCCAAAACGCCTATTTGACTTCCCCTATTATCAGTTAGAGAAATATCCTCAGGAAGCAGCCCTTGTTAGTAAAGTAAACGGAACGTGGGTAGCTACGTCTACACAAGAATATATAAATAAAGCACAAGCGATAAGCCGTGGTCTTATGCGATTGGGAGTACAACCTAACGACAAGGTGGCTCTCATTTCCATGACCAATCGTACCGAATGGAATATTTGTGATATTGGTATCCTGCAAACGGGTGCTCAAGATGTGCCTATTTATCCAACAGTAAGTGAAGATGACTACGAGTACGTATTGAACCACAGCGAATCGGTATACTGCTTTGTTTCCTGCGCTGAAGTATATGCGAAGATCGCTAATATAAAAGACAATGTCCCTTCCCTGAAGGGAGTGTACAGTTTCGATGAACTTGACAACTGCCCTAATTGGAGCGAAGTCCTTTCCTTGGGAGAAGATACCTCAAACCAGAGTGAACTCGATTCCAGAATGGAAGCTATCAAAGAAGATGATCTGGCCACCCTTATTTACACCTCCGGAACGACGGGACGCCCCAAAGGGGTCATGCTCTCACATAAGAATATTTCGAGCAACGCCAAGAATAGCGAAAAACGATTACCTATAGAATTCGGAAAATCGAAAGCGCTCAGTTTCCTGCCGGTTTGCCATATTTATGAGCGCATGTTACTGTATATGTACCAATACTGTGGCGTGAGCATTCATTTTGCCGAAAGTCTTGAAACCATAAGTGACAATTTAAAGGAGATTAAACCTCATGTAATGACCGCGGTTCCTCGACTGCTGGAAAAAGTATACGATAAGATCATCGCGAAAGGATCTGACTTGACAGGCGTTAAGAAAAATTTATTCTTCTGGGCAGTGGAATTAGGTCTTCAATGGGAACCCTACGGAAAGAACGGCTGGTGGTATGAAACCAAATTAAAAGTGGCACGCAAATTAATCTTTAGCAAATGGCAGGAGGCACTGGGAGGTAATTTAGAAGCGATTGCATCGGGTAGTGCTGCACTACAACCCCGTTTGGCCCGTGTATTCAATGCTGCCGGCATTCCGGTTATGGAAGGATATGGGCTTACAGAAACCAGCCCTGTATTGACCGTAAATGATATGCGTAACGGTGGTTTTAGGATTGGAACCGTTGGAAAACCGCTCGCAGACACCGAAATCAAAATTGCAGACGATGGTGAGATCCTTGCCAAAGGACCACAGGTCATGATGGGTTATTACAAAGATCCCGAACAAACGGCACAGGTGCTTAAAGACGGTTATTTTCATACAGGAGATATCGGAGAGATCGACAGTGATGGTTTCTTAAAAATCACCGACCGAAAAAAGGAAATGTTCAAGACCAGCGGTGGCAAATATGTGGCACCACAACTTATCGAAAATGCCATGAAACAATCCAGATTCATCGATCAGATCATGGTCATTGGAGAAGGCGAAAGAATGCCCGCGGCGCTCATCCAACCCAATTGGGAGTTTGTTGCCGATTGGAACAAACGCAAAGGCAAGAACCTTTCCACAGACCCAAAAGAATTGGTCCATGACGAAACGCTTATTGCACGAATTCAAAGAGAAGTCGATTTCTATAATGAACGCTTCGGAAAGTGGGAAAAGATAAAGAAATTCGAACTTACTCCAGATGTATGGAGTATTGAAGATGGTCACCTTACCCCTACTATGAAAATGAAAAGGAAAGTGATTAAAGAGAAATACATGGATCTGTACAAAAAGATCTATGAACAGGAGTAGAGACTAAAAGAAATAGATAAAAAGAGCCTTCAACCAAAGGCTCTTTTCTTTTAATTGGATGCGCCGGTGTTTTACTAATTATAATATTTTTCCTACAAACTAAAATTTTTGCTTATTTGTTATGCATGCATAACAATATTTTGTATATTTGAGATTCAATTGTTTTGTATGAAGGAAAAGACCATTGATTATGTACTTCGATCCACATGGATGACCATTCAGAAGATGTATAATGAAGAGGCGGGCAAAAAAGGGAGTACCATGGCTACAGGCTTCGCGCTAATTAGCATCGATCCTGAAGAAGGTACGGCTTCAACAGCTTTAGGACCAAAAATGGGGATGGAATCCACCAGTTTGTCCCGTACCTTAAAGGTCATGGAAGAGAAAGGGCTCATTGTTAGAAAACCCAATCCGTTAGACGGAAGAGGTGTTATTGTTCACCTTACGCCTTTCGGAAAAGAAATGCGTGAATTCTCTAAAAGTGTGGTGTTCCGGTTTGACGAAGCCATTAAAGAATCTGTTTCCGAAGAAGACCTGCAAACGTTTAAGAATGTAGCACACACTATCGTGGAACTCATAAACAATAAAAAGATTTATTCTACTGAAAAAATTTAGCATATCATGTCAAAAAGAAGAATTAACAAAGTAGCTGTAATCGGTTCCGGAATTATGGGAAGCGGTATAGCTTGTCATTTTGCAAATATTGGAGTTGAAGTGCTTTTGCTCGATATCATCCCGCGCGAACTGACCGATAAGGAAAAAGCAAAAGGACTTACGTTAGAAGACAATGCGGTTCGAAACAGATTGGTCAACGAAGCTTTGACTTCTGCCATAAAATCGAAACCCGCACCGTTATATCACAAGGATTTTGCCAATCGTATCACGACCGGAAATCTGGAAGACGATATAGCGAAGGTAAAAGATGCCGACTGGATCATTGAAGTGGTGGTCGAACGATTGGATATCAAAAAACAAGTGTTCGAAAAGCTGGAAAAGCACAGAACTCCCGGCACATTGATCACATCGAACACCTCAGGGATTCCTATCGCATTTATGAGCGAAGGACGCAGCGAGGATTTCCAGAAACACTTTTGCGGCACCCATTTCTTCAATCCGCCGCGATACCTAAAACTCTTTGAGATCATTCCCGGTCCTAAAACATCCAACGATGTTCTTGATTTCCTCAACGGATACGGTGAGAAGTTCCTCGGAAAGACCACTGTAATTGCTAAGGACACTCCGGCTTTTATTGGGAACCGTATTGGAATCTTCGGAATACAAAGTCTGTTTCATTTGGTAAAGGAAATGGGACTAACCATAGAAGAAGTAGACAAGTTGACCGGACCCGTTATCGGGAGGCCTAAATCGGCTACCTTCCGAACAGTGGATGTAGTAGGATTAGACACTTTGGTGCATGTTGCCAACGGTATTTACGAAAATGTTCCCGATGATGAAGAACACGATGTTTTTGAACTGCCCAATTTCATCAATACCATGATGGATAACAACTGGCTGGGAAGCAAGACAGGGCAAGGTTTTTATAAAAAAGTGAAGAAAGACGATGGAAGTAGTGAGATTCTTGGTATGGATCTCGAAACCATGGAATACCGCTCTGCGAAAAAAGCCTCCTTCTCCACCCTCGAGCAAACTAAGTCTGTCGATAAAGTGGTCGATCGTTTTCCCATCCTCATCGATGGAAAGGACAAAGCCGGTGAATTCTACCGCAAAAACTTTGGTGGGATGTTTGCTTACGTATCTAAACGAATTCCCGAGATCACCGATGAACTCTACAAGATTGACGATGCTATGAAAGCCGGATTTGGATGGGAGAATGGACCGTTTGAGATTTGGGACGCCGTAGGGGTCAAAAAAGGGATTGAACTTATAAAAGCAGTAGGTAAAGAACCGGCGTCATGGGTGCATGAAATGCTCGACGCGGGTGTCGATTCGTTCTACACTTTAAAAGACGGAGCATCCTACTATTACGATATTCCCAAAAAGAAACATGTTAAGGTTCCCGGTCAAGATGCTTTTATCATTTTGGACAACATCCGAAAATCGTCTGAAGTCTTTAAAAACAGCGGCGTTATTGTAGAAGACTTGGGAGATGGGATCTTGAATGTTGAGTTCCAAAGCAAGATGAACAGCATTGGAGGTGATGTGCTGGCAGGGCTGAATAAAGCCATAGATATTGCCGAGCAGGATTTCGATGGTCTTGTGGTTGGAAATCAAGGGACCAATTTCTCTGTGGGAGCCAATATCGGGATGATCTTTATGATGGCTGTCGAGCAAGAATATGACGAATTGAATGCAGCAGTTAAATATTTTCAAGACAGTTGCATGCGCTTGCGCTACTCTTCTATTCCAACTGTGGTTGCACCTCACGGCATGACCTTGGGCGGAGGCTGTGAAATGACCCTTCACGCCGATCGTGTTGTAGCAGCTGCCGAGAGCTACATAGGACTTGTAGAATTTGGAGTGGGTGTGATTCCGGGCGGAGGCGGATCGAAAGAAATGGCGCTTCGAGCAAGTGATACGTTTCAGAAGAACGACGTAGAGCTAAACAGGCTTCAGGAGTATTTCCTTACCATAGGAATGGCAAAAGTCTCGACTTCGGCGTACGAGGCATTTGATACTGGTATCCTTCAGAAAGGAAAAGATATTGTGATCGTCAATAAAGACAGACAGATCGCTGAAGCAAAAGCAGTAGCGAGAATGATGGCAGATCAAGGATATACCAAACCGGTGAAGCGCAAGGATGTAAAAGTGTTAGGTAAACAAGCCCTTGGAATGTTTTTGGTTGGCACCGATTCTATGGAAG
The DNA here is from genome assembly GCA_002696485.1 of Altibacter sp. Lineage (GTDB taxonomy): Bacteria > Bacteroidota > Bacteroidia > Flavobacteriales > Flavobacteriaceae > Altibacter. The sequence goes on from NZTP01000066.1 coordinate 25,882, forward strand.
CAGGTAATTACATAAGTGAGCACGATAAGAAGATCGCCAATAAATTAGCGTACGTAATGGCGGGTGGGGATCTTTCTGAACCTACCATGGTAAGCGAACAATACTTGCTTGATCTAGAGCGTGAAGCGTTCTTGTCCTTGGCCGGAGAACGTAAGACCTTAGAGCGTTTACAGCATATGATACAAAAAGGAAAGCCTTTAAGAAATTAGATACTTAGATTCTCAATTTTCAGGATTCAAAGGATCCGACATTAAAAAACAAACTCTAAAAAATGAAAACAGCATATATAGTAAAAGCATATAGAACGGCCGTCGGAAAGGCTCCACGAGGATTATTTCGTTTCAAGCGACCTGATGAACTGGCAGCAGAGACTATCGAGTACATCATGAAGGAACTTCCGCAATTGGAAAAGACCAGAATAGACGATGTCATGGTAGGTAATGCAATGCCGGAAGCCGAGCAAGGACTTAATATGGCGCGTCTTATATCCCTTATGGGATTGAAAATAGAAGATGTGCCGGGCGTTACCGTGAACAGGTATTGCGCTTCAGGAATTGAAACCATTGCCATGGCTACAGCAAAAATTCAAAGTGGGATGGCCCAATGTATTATTGCCGGGGGCGCCGAAAGCATGAGCTATATCCCCATGGGTGGTTATAAACCTACACCAGATTATGATGTGGCAAAATCAGGCAATGAGGATTACTATTGGGGAATGGGACTTACTGCGGAAGCAGTTGCCAAGCAATTTAATGTTTCCCGTGAAGATCAGGACCAATTTGCATATCAATCGCACCAAAAAGCACTCAAAGCTCAGAAGGAAGGTAAATTTGATGACCAGATCGTTCCTATCAAGGTGGAACATACGTTTGTGAACGATGCCGGGAAGAAGGAAACCACCTCCTATACCGTTGCGAAAGACGAAGGACCCCGAGCTGATACATCCCTGGAAGTACTTGCGAAATTGCGTCCTGTCTTTGCTGAAGGAGGAAGTGTAACCGCAGGGAACTCCTCGCAAATGAGTGACGGTGCTGCTTTTGTGATGGTCATGAGTGAAGAGATGGTCAAAGAACTTAATCTAGAACCTATTGCACGCCTCGTAAACTTCGCCGCTGCCGGTGTGGAACCTCGCATTATGGGTATTGGTCCTGTGAAAGCGATTCCAAAAGCCTTAAAGCAAGCCGGTTTACAACAAAAGGATATGGAATTAATTGAACTAAATGAAGCCTTTGCTTCCCAATCCCTTGCTGTTATTAGAGAGCTGGACCTTAACAAAGAGATCGTTAATGTCAACGGAGGCGCAATTGCACTTGGCCACCCCTTGGGTTGTACAGGTGCAAAACTTTCGGTGCAGTTGTTCGACGAGATGCGAAAGCGCAGCATGAAAGGTAAATACGGCATGGTTACCATGTGCGTTGGAACCGGACAAGGTGCAGCGGGTATTTATGAGTTTTTAAAATAAGAAGAGGGAATACAGAAGAGAGAATACAGAGAATGAGGAAAAGGCACAATTATAAGAATTTAAAAATTTGGCAATTGGGTTTGGAGTTTGCGAACGATATTTCAGATATACTTATGACTTTTCCAAAACATGAACGTTACGATTTAAGTTCACAAATGAGCAGTTGTTCAGTTTCAATGGCAAGCAACATTGCAGAAGGTTCGGGGAGAACTGACAAGGCATTCAAGGCTTTTTTAGATTATTCCATTGGTTCATCTTATGAACTTGAAACACAATTGTTGGTTGCCAAACATAGAAAATATATTGATGAAGATACTTTAAAAGCATTAGAGAATAAAATAGCCGATTGGCAACGAATGACGATGGGATTTCAGAACGGATTGAAGGGTTAACATCTCTTCTCTCTATTCTTTATTCCCTTTTCTAAAATTTTATAAATATCAAAAAAAAATCCAAATGAACAAACCAAATAAAATTGAGAATGACCTCCTTCGCGGCGGACAATTCTTAGTGAAAGAAACACCATGCGAGGCAATTTTCACTCCCGAAGATTTTTCCGAAGAACAAAAAATGATGCGTGACTCGGTCAAAGAATTTGTTGATCGCGAGATATGGCCGCACAAAGAACGTTTTGAACATAATGATTACGCTCTTACCGAGGAGATCATGGAAAAAGCGGGTGAACTAGGGCTTCTAGGTATAGCTGTGCCTGAAGAATACGGCGGACTGGGAATGGGGTTCGTGACCACCATGCTGGTGTGTGACTACATCTCCGGGGCTACCGGTTCTATTGCTACGGCATTTGGTGCACATACCGGTATTGGAACGATGCCCATTACGCTCTATGGAACAGAGGAACAACGTAAGAAATATGTTCCCAAACTAGCTACGGGAGAGTGGTTTGGCGCCTATTGCCTGACCGAACCGGGCGCAGGAAGTGATGCCAATAGCGGTAAAACAAAAGCTGTCTTGTCTGAAGACGGCTCTCACTACAAGATCAGCGGTCAGAAAATGTGGATCTCTAATGCGGGTTTCTGTGACCTGTTCATTGTCTTCGCTCGCATTGAAGACGATAAGAACATCACCGGTTTTATTGTGGAGAATGATTCCGGCAATGGTATTTCTATGGGTGAAGAGGAAAAGAAATTAGGAATACACTCATCTTCCACCCGTCAGGTGTTCTTTAATGAGACAAAGGTGCCTGTGGAAAATATGCTTTCTGAAAGAGGGAACGGATTTAAGATCGCTATGAATGCATTGAACGTCGGAAGAATCAAATTGGCAGCCGCAAGTCTGGACGCACAACGACGCGTAATTACCGAAGCTGTAAAATATGCAAACGAACGGGTTCAATTCAATACACCCATTGCGAAATTTGGCGCGATTAAATTGAAGATCGCAGAAATGGCCACCAATATGTTTGTAAGTGAAAGTGCCACGTATCGTGCCGGAAAGGATATTGAAGACCGGATCGCCATCCGACAAGCCGAAGGAAACACACACCAAGAAGCAGAATTGAAGGGTGTGGAAGAGTATGCCATTGAATGTTCTATTCTGAAAGTTGCTGTTTCTGAAGACATTCAAAATTGTGCCGATGAAGGTATTCAGATCTTTGGAGGTATGGGCTTTAGTGCCGATACCCCTATGGAAGCTGCCTGGCGTGACGCACGAATCGCAAGGATCTATGAAGGAACCAACGAGATAAACAGAATGCTGGCCGTGGGAATGCTCGTTAAAAAAGCAATGAAAGGCCATGTGGACCTGCTGGGTCCTGCTACCGAAGTGGGAAAAGAACTTATGGGCATTCCATCTTTTGAAACACCCGATTACTCCGAATTGCTTTCTGAAGAAAAAGCCATGATCGCCAAGCTAAAGAAAGTGTTTCTTATGGTGGCTGGAAGCGCCGTCCAAAAATACGGCCCTGAATTGGAAGAACACCAGCAAATGTTATTGGCAGCAGCAGATATCCTCATTGAGATCTATATGGCTGAAAGCGCAATTTTACGCGCTGAGAAAAATGCAAAACGTTTTGGACAAGATGCCTATAAAGAACAGATCGCCATGGCACAACTTTATTTGTACCATGCCGTTGACATCATTGATACCAAGGCGAAAGAAGCGATCATTTCCTTTGCTGAAGGAGACGAACAACGGATGCTTCTCATGGGTCTTAAGCGATTTACGAAATACCAAAACATGCCTAATATAGTAGCATTACGCAAAATGATTGCTGAAAAAGTTACGGCGGAGAATAAATATCCGTTCTAAGATTTCAATTTTTTCATAAATTGAAAATTGGTTAGTTAGTTGAAAAAGACCGCTTCAAATGAAGCGGTTTTTTGATTCCTGTATTTGGCCTAAACTTTGTTATCTTGTAGATCGAAAATTATGCAACATGAGATTACTTTTCATTTTTGGTATCGCCATAGTAAATAGCATCCAGGTGGTGGGTCAAACGAATACTGATATTTTTCTAATGGAACTTCCGAATACCCAATCTTCTTGGAAGATTGAAACTATTACGAATATCTCACAGGATCCCGGCTATGATAGTCAGCCGTATTTCTTAAATGATACACAACTCCTTTTTGCCGGCAATAACAAGGGTCAGACAGATATTGCGCTTTATCATCTTGATTCCGCCAAAAAAGAATGGCTAAACACTCCTACTCTGGGGGGTGAATATTCGCCGCAAAACATTCCAAACACGAGAGCTATAGCCGCGGTTCGCTTGGACACGAATGGTTTACAGCGTTTGTATCGTTATGAAGGTAGTACAGGAAAGGCGACCCCCACAGAAATGTTCCAAGGGCTACAAGTTGCGTATTTTGCTGCTTTTGATGAACGGGAACTTCTAGCCTCTGTACTAAGTGAGGATCGGTTGGACCTAGTGCTTATTGACCTTCAAAAGAAAACGATCGACACCCTGTTACAAAATTCTGGAAGGTCTATCCATAAAGTTCCCGGAGTAAATTCACTCAGTTATACAGCGGTCAATGATGAAGGAAATCACGACATCTACCTTCTGGATATGGATACCAAAGAAAGTTTTTTTATAACAGAGTTGCCTATTGGCATTCAGGATTATACTTGGTTGGACTCCAGCCGTATGCTTCTCGGCAGTGGTACAGGTCTTTTCGTATACGATACATTTTCCGATAACGATTGGCAGCGAGTGGGTGATCTTTCTGCCTTTTCTATCAAAAACATCACGCGTATGGCCATAAGCCCCGACGGAACAAAGTTGGCCGTAGTCGCCGAACCTTCGGCAATCACTCCTGCCGCAGTCGTTCAAAGTCACATTGAACCCTTTAACAAAAGGGATCTGGAAGGATTCGTGAACACATTTTCTGAAGATGTGATTGTTCGACGCTTTCCGAACAAGGTGCTCTATACAGGAAAAAACAACCTACGCAGCGAATATGCTACATTCTTCGACAGGACGCCTGAGGCTTCAGTTTCGGTAATAAAAAGAATTAGCTTGGGCAATACCGTAATTGACGAGGAACTGGTTGATATTTCAGGGAAAAAATACAAACAGGTTACCATATATGAAGTGAACGATGGAAAGATTAAAAGCATGACATTTATAGATGATATTGGGTTTGAGGGAAATCCGGTGCCTATTGTACAGGAACAATTAGATGCGTACAATAATCGAGATATCGGTGCATTTATGGATACGTATACTGATGATGTCGAACTTTACAATTTTCCCGCCGTTCTATTTTCAGAAGGAAAAAAAGGCATGCATAATTCGTACGCCAGCTTTTTTGCAGCTACACCCAATTTACATTGTAAGATACTAAACAGAATCGTGATCGGAAACAAGGTAATCGATCAAGAAAAAGTAACCGCTAATGATGGTACCATACAAGCCGTAGCAATCTATGAGGTTGCAAATGGTTTGATCTCGAAAGTTACTTTTGTACAATAAGAAAGCTTAAGAACTTTTAGTATTTTTAATAAAAATTCAGAAAATGAAAAATCAATTCTTACCCCTTATTCTACTCTTTAGTGTTTCAATTTTTGCACAAACCGATGCGCGTATCTATGAAATCATCAATGCAGTTTCTGCGGAAAGAATAGAAGCGGATATTACAAAACTCGCCGGATTTGGCACCCGGAATACTTTTAGTGATACGGTAAGTGATACGCGTGGCATTGGTGCTGCGAGGAGATGGATAAAATCTGAGTTCGAAAAAGTTTCCTTTGATTGTGATAATTGCTTAGATGTCTTCACACAGAAGGATTTTGTTAAAGCTGATGGCAATGACCGCATCCCAAAAGATACGTGGATCGTAAATGTAGTCGCAGTGCAAAAAGGAACTAAATATCCCAATAGATTCATCATCATGAGTGGTGATATCGATTCCCGAAACAGCGATGGTAGTGATTATACAAAAGATGCTCCAGGCGCCAACGACAATGCCAGCGGGATGGCCGGCACCATTGAAGCAGCGAGAGTACTGTCCAAGTACAAATTTGAAAGTAGTATTGTCTATCTTGGATTAAGTGGCGAAGAACAAGGGCTTTTTGGCGGAAAGGGATTTGCCGAATATGCCAAGGCTCAAGGTTGGGAAATCATAGGTGTTCTTAACAACGACATGATCGGGAACATACAAGGTGTGGACGGTGTTATTAGTAATGTGGATTTCAGGATCTTCAGTGAGCCGGTCCCTCCTACCGAAACAGAACGCCAACGTAATGCACGTCGTTTTTACGGCGGTGAAGTAGATGGAATATCGAGACAGCTGGCCCGCTATGTTCACAAGACCACCCAAACCTACATGCCCGAAATGAACCCAATGCTAATCTATCGCTTGGACCGTTTTGGCCGTGGGGGACATCATCGCCCTTTTAACGATCTAGGGTGGGCCGGAGTTAGAATTATGGAGGCGCACGAGAATTACACCCAGCAGCATCAGGATCTCCGCACAGAGAATGGGATAGAGTACGGAGACAAACTAAAATTCGTCAACTTCGACTATGCCAAAAAATTGACGGCTGTCAATGCCATCACCATGGCAAGCCTCGCTTGGGCACCCCCTGCCCCCGAAAATGTCGCAATAGGCGGAATTGTAGAACCTTCTGCGAAATTAAGATGGGACAAAGTTGATGGTGCAACGGGTTATAAGATCTATTGGCGAGATACTACTTCGCCAACTTGGGATCACAGCAGATATGTTGGCGATGTAACTGAGTTTACCCTTGATGGTATTGTTATCGACAACTTCTTTTTTGGTGTTGCTTCGATAGGTGTCAACGGTCATGAGAGTGTCGTGGTTTTTCCATATTCAATTTTCAGATAATCCCATGAAACAAACAATTCTTATACTTGGCCTCCTTATTTTCAATATCGTAAGTAGTATTGCTCAAACCTTCGATCGGCAGGATTCGCTTCGTGGCAGTATCACTCCCGAGCGTGCTTGGTGGGATTTGAAGCATTACAAACTTATGGTATCTGTTGATCCCGACTCGAGAAGCATTCAAGGCAGTAATACCATTACGTATCGTGTATTGCAACCTGAAAGTGTCATGCAGATCGACCTGCAGGCACCTATGAAGATAGATTCTGTGATTCACGATAAAAAGTTACTTACATTCACTTCGGAAGGAAGTGCCCATTATATCCAATTTCCTAAAGAACAATCTAAAGATGGTGAAGAACAGCTCACGATCCATTTTTCCGGGGCACCGCGAGTAGCCAGACGCCCTCCTTGGGACGGCGGGTTTACCTGGCAAAAAGATGCGAACGGAAAACCTTTCGTTGCGAATGCCAATCAGGGTATTGGAGCCAGTGTCTGGTGGCCTAATAAGGATCATCCTTATGATGAGCCGGACAGGGGTGTTCAATTGAGCATCACGGTGCCAAAAGACTTAGTGGCTGTAGGAAATGGTCGGTTAGTGGGTACAAACGAAAGCACCAACGGCACAACTTGGCATTGGAATGTAAGCAATCCCATAAATAATTATGGTGTAAACATCAACATTGGAGACTATGTGCATTTTGGTGAGACCTATAAAGGCTTGAAAGGTGATCTTGATATGGATTATTGGGTGTTGCGAGACAACGAGGCGAAAGCCAAGAAACAATTCCAACAAACAGCCGGAATGATGGAGGCTTTTGAACATTGGTTTGGTCCTTACCCGTTCTACGAGGATAGTTTTAAGCTTGTCGAGGTGCCTTATCTCGGCATGGAGCATCAAAGCAGTGTGACCTACGGAAATAATTACGGAAACGGCTATCTTGGGAACGATCTTTCAGGGACCGGATGGGGTTTAAAGTTCGATTTTATAATTATTCACGAAGCCGGTCATGAATGGTTTGCAAATAATATTACCAACCAAGACGTGGCCGATATGTGGTTGCATGAAGGTTTTACAGCCTATTCCGAAAACTTGTATCTGGATTATCACTTCGGAAAGGAGGCCGCTGCCGATTATGTGATCGGGACACGTCGGATGATACAAAACGACCGACCTATTATAGGCACCTACCACGTGAGCCATGAAGGGAGCAGCGATATGTATTACAAGGGTGCCAACATCTTACATACCCTTAGGCAACTGCTGGAGGATGACCAAAAGTGGCGGTCTATTCTAGTGGGTCTGAACAAAGATTTTTATCACCAAACTGTTAGCAGTGCCATGGTTGAGAAATATATAAGTAAGGCTGCGGGCATTGACCTCACCGAGTTCTGGGGGCAATATTTGCGCACTACTATGATTCCGTTAGTAGAATATAAAATAGAAGGCAATCGCCTATCCTTTCGGTATGAAGACGTAATAAAAGGGTTCGATATGCCGGTGATTGCTGTGATCAATGGAAAGGAAGAATGGATCTTTCCTACCTCAGAATGGAAATCGAGAACATTTTCAGAAACCATACAATCCATGGAGATTAAAAGGGACTTTTACGTAAACTCCGAAAAATTGGAATAATGCAAGAAAGGCCGGAGCTGTATTTTCCTAGAGATATCGAATGGCGTGAATGGTTGGATGCGAACCATCACACGCACCCTCAAGGGGTCTTGCTCATATTTTACAAATTAGAATTAAACGTGCCCACCATGCGGTGGGAAGAGGCCGTACGGGTTGCGTTATGCTATGGTTGGATTGATAGTACCGTGCAAAGCTTAGGCAACGGAAAACGGCAACAATATTTCTGTCCTCGCAATCCTAAAAGTTATTGGAGTGCTCTCAACAAATCATATATTGAAGAACTAGAAGCAGCCGATCTTATACATGAAAGTGGCTGGAAAACGATACGGCAGGCCAAAGAATCCGGTACGTGGAGTGCCATGGACGACGTGGAAAATGGTGTGATTCCACCGGAGCTTCAGAAGGCTTTTGATACATCTCCCATGGCTTTAGACAATTTTAATCAGTTTGCCCCCGGATATCGTAAAAGTTATTTAAGTTGGCTCTTTCAGGCGAAGCGACCCGAAACCCGGGCAAAGAGGATTAAAGAGATCGTACGATTGTGTTTGGAAGGTATAAAATCAAGACAGTGATTAGATGATCCCTATCTCTTTTGAGTGCGCAATAGCATCATGGCTGTGCTTGTAATAGTATGTAATGACCCCCAATTGCTCGATATTGGCTAACGCCTTAACCACTTTCTCCTTTTGTTTCTTTCTTGTTTGCCGTATATAGATGACCTTTATGTTCTTCGGAAAAATTTTACAGATCCGTTCATATAAAAAAGGATCCCTTTGCGAATCATCCCCCAATAGTACATACGTAAGCGCCGGATAAAAACTGATGATATCCTTGATCTTTTCAAATTTATGGTCGTGCGACCCTCCTCCCGTAAAAAGAAAATCGGTGATACCGGATTTTATCTTTTTCAATTTGACCACGGCTTTGGGGAGTTTGTGTATCCTTGCAAACTCATCGATAAAAGCGTAGAGGTTCCATTCACTGCTACTCACATAAAAAAAAGAATTGAAGGCACGGTCGTTCTCTTGACCGGACCTGCTTAATGCTTGATAATGTTGAACCACATCTTCAAAGATCTTACGCTTGTTGATATTCTTGGAAAGAAGCACATATAGTTTCTTAAAGATATTATGGCTGTGAGAAATTAGAAACGTGTCGTCAATGTCTGATATGATCCCAAACTGGCTCTTAAAGGGTTTTAAGAGCTCTCCTTTTTCTACCACTCCAAAGCGACCCGTGTCGCAACTCACAGTATAACTGTGCCATCCACTCTCCAAAGGTTTATTGTAGGGTATGGTAAATCGAAAATACCCATCACTCAAAGTCTTTGTAGTCACAGAAATATCGTTGAATTCCAAAGTGATTTTTGCATTGCTCATTGGAGAAATAAGGAACATGTGTAAAATGGAGTAGGCGTGTTTAAGTCCGCGGCGGTCAATACGATACTTGTCCGGCGCCCAAGATTTGAAAACATGGCCGTAAACTACCAATTCTGCTTCATTTACATAACCCCGATATAACTTTAGATCTACTTTCACAAATTAAGATTTTCCTAACGTCAGGTGTATCACAAATTAACTAATTTTAATCATAAATACCTCTGAATGCAGGCAGATTCAAATATTTTACTAATTATAAATCCCATTTCGGGAGCTATTGATAAAGACGGCATTGTGCGCTCTTTACAAGAAGAAGCGAGGCTTCGGAAATTACAAGTGCAATCCTTTGTTACCTCGGGAGAGAATGATCTAACCAAACTGAAGCAATTACTTTCCGAAAACCACATGGAGCGAATTATTGTACTCGGAGGTGACGGTACCATAAAACTTGCTGCCGAAGCCCTCACCGATCAACCCATTCCGCTAGGTATCCTGCGGGGAGGTTCTGCTAATGGCTTAGCCAATAACCTAAAGATCCCCAAAAACTTGGATGCACAGATTGCTGTGGCGCTTGGAGATTCCATCGCTCAATTGGATCGCATACGTATCAATGACCAATATTGCCTGCATATTTCCGATCTGGGCATCAATGCAGAACTTATAAAAAATTACGAAGCTTCCAATATTCGCGGTGCATTAGGATATTTTTTACAGTCCATTCCTACCTTGTTTACTTGCGATTATCCCTTTGATTTTGAGATAACGCTGAACGGGGATCGCTTTCAGAAGAAAGGGATCTTATTGGCTATCGCAAATGCACAAAAATTTGGGACTGGTGCCACTATCAATCCCGAAGGAAAGGTGAACGATGGTAAGTTTGAAGTGGTTATTTTTAAAAGCCTCGATGTTATCGAGATTCTAAAGACACTTCGTGATGAAGTAGAACTTCCTGCCGAATTTGCAGAATATTTTTCTACTACCGAAGCGCGCATACAATGCAAGGAACCGGTCCCTTTTCAAATAGATGGAGAATATCAAGACAGTGTTACAAGTATACACGCTACCATGTGTGATACACCGCTAGCGATCGCTGTTCCTGCATCTTGTTGAGAACTATCTTCCAGAGAAGATTTTGTATTTCTTATACAAGACCACCCGCTCACTTTATTCATAAATTGTATCTTTAGCATTCTTTAAACAATTGATTATGCGATTTGTACTCCTATTGATAACCTTGACCCTAACATTCAATCTTTCAGCGCAAAGGAAAAAGGATAAAAAGGAAGAGAGCACCTCTTGGAATGTAGCGGCACCCTGGAAAGATTTCAAGTATAAACCACACAATTTTACCACTACCGAAGGTACCTGGATGAACTTGGATGTAAGTCCAAACGGTCAAACGATTGTTTTCGATCTTTTGGGAGACATATACACCTTACCTGTAACGGGAGGAAAAGCAAAGCCAATTCGTACCGGGATTCCTTTCGAGATCCAACCGAGATTTAGTCCGGACGGCACAAAAATATCCTTTACAAGTGACGCAGGTGGTGGTGACAATATTTGGATCATGGATGCAGATGGCAGTAATGTCAAACAAGTTACTAAAGAAGATTTTAGGTTACTTAACAACGCTGTCTGGATGCCGGATGGCCGTTTTTTAGTAGCCCGAAAACATTTTACTTCGGGGCGCAGTCTGGGTGCCGGCGAACTATGGCAATACCATATTACGGGCGGAAGCGGACTTCAGCTTACCAAACGAAAGAACGATCAGCAGGATGTGAACGAACCCATCGTTTCATCTGATGGAAAGTACCTATATTACAGTGAGGACATGTATCCGGGCGGTTTTTTTCAATATAATAAGGACCCCAACAAGCAGATCTATGTTATTAAAAGGTACGAATTTGCGACCGGAGAAACAACCACCATCACCGGCGGTCCGGGCGGAGCTGCACGTCCTGCTGTTTCCCCTGATGGTACCAAATTAGCATTCGTAAAACGTGTCCGTACCAAAAGTGTACTCTACATCCACGATCTGAATACAGGTGAAGAATGGCCTGTTTTCGATCAATTAAACAAAGACCAACAGGAAGCTTGGGCTATCTTCGGGGTATATCCGAATTTTAGCTGGATGCCCAACAATACCGAGATCGTATTTTGGAGTGGTGGAAAGATTCATAAAATCGACATCGAGTCGCTTTCAGTAACCAACATTCCGTTTCAAGTAGATGTAACCATTGATCTTGCCGAAACAGTACATTTTACAACCCCTGTTGAAACCGACACCTTTACCCCTAAAATGATTCGACAGGCCGTGACCTCCCCTAACGGAAAAATGCTTATCTTTCAGGCGCTGGGATTCCTTTGGAAAAAAGAACTACCCAACGGAACACCAACAAGACTTACAACCGGCACCGATTTTGAGTTCGAACCTGTATTCTCCCCGAATGGAAACGATATTGTTTTCGTTACTTGGAACGATCTTGAGAAAGGTGCCATTTTTAAAATTCCCGCGTCTGGAGGAACTCCAGTAAAATTAACTTCAGAAAAAGGTATCTACCGTACTCCTTCATTTTCCCCCGATGGCAGCCTGCTGGTTTTCAGAAAAGAAAAGGGAAATATCGATCAGGGTAATTCATTTGCCAAAAACACCGGAATCTATACCATGCAGCCAAACGGAAGCAATGTTATGAAAGTAACCGAAGAAGGTGAATATCCGCTGTTCTCTAGCGACGGAAAACGTATTTTCCTACAACTAGGCGGTACGTATTTCGGCGATTTGGAAAAAAAATTGATAAGCGTTACTTTGAAGGGAAATGACAAACAAGTCCATGTCTCTTCCAAGTATGCAAACAGATTGATCCCCAGCCCCGATAACAAATGGATCGCTTTTACCAATCTTCACAAAGTATTTGTAGCCCCTTTGGTAATGAACGGTCAATCCATCGATCTCGACAATAAATCTAATTATGTTCCTGTCTCGCTGATCGCCGAAGATGCCGGGATAAGCATTCATTGGTCTCCGGACAGCAACAGAGTGATGTGGACCTTAGGAGATCGCTATTACAGCAACGAACTAAAGAACCGCTTCACCTTTCTTCCGGGTTCACCGGACACGGTTCCCGAACTTGAGAATGAAGGAATCCCGATTGGTCTAACCGCTTCCGTGGACAAGCCGAACGGAAGAATTGCGTTTACAAATGCCCGTATTATTACTATGGATGGTGATACTGTTTATGAAGAGGGCACCCTTGTGGTAAACGGTGCTGTTATTGAAGCCGTAGGTCCTTCGTCTAAAATATCGATACCTTCGGACGCGAAGATCTATCCCGCCAAGGGGAAAACGATCATGCCGGGACTTGTGGATGCACATGCTCATATTGGCGCATTTCGAGATGGGTTGACCACACAGCAGAATTGGCAGTTCATGGCTAATTTGGCCTTTGGCGTCACTACCGCTCACGATCCTTCAGCAAATACGGAAACCGTTTTCTCACTTTCAGAATTACAGAAAGCAGGCCTTTTAGTTGGACCACGCCTCTACTCCACAGGATTCATACTGTACGGAGCCGATGGTGATTTCAAAGCGCTTATCAACAGTTTAGATGATGCACGTAGCAGCATTCGACGTACAAAAGCCTTTGGTGCAAAAAGTGTGAAAAGCTACAATCAGCCACGACGTGAACAACGACAGCAAGTTTTGCAAGCCGCGCGTGAAATGCAGATCAACGTCGTCCCCGAGGGTGGTTCTACCTTTTACCACAATATTACCATGGTGATCGACGGACATACCGGTGTTGAGCACAACATTCCAGTAGCACCTGTTTATAAAGATGTCTTGGAAATATGGGGAAAAAGCGGCACCGGCTACACGCCTACTCTGATTGTAAACTATGGAGGATTAAACGGAGAATTCTATTATTATCAACGTGATAACGTATGGGAAAATGAAAAACTTCTAAGGTATACTCCCAGAAGCGTGATCGACAGTAGGGCCAGACATCGCACCATGGTACCTGATGAAGAATACCAGTGGGGTCATATCCTAGTATCTGAAACGGCCAAGGATTTGAGCGATGTGGGAGTCAAGGTGAATATGGGTGCACACGGCCAACTACAAGGACTTGGCGCACACTGGGAGACCTGGATGCTAAAAGCGGGAGGGATGACCAACATGGAAGCCTTAAAAACCGCCACGATCAACGCAGCACAATACATTGGTGCCGGAAAGGATATCGGTTCGCTAGAAACTGGTAAACTGGCAGATTTGATCGTTCTTAGCGAAAACCCTTTGGAGGCAATCGAGAATACGCGTACCATTGAGATGGTGATGTCTAATGGGCGATTGTACGATGCCGATACCATGAACGAAATTGGCAATCGGCCTCAAGAGCGTAAACCTTTCTACTGGGAGCAGAACAAATACAATCAAGCTTTCCCTTGGCATGAGGACAGTCATAGTTTTATGGATGGCGGTTGCAGTTGCAGAACACATCAATAGCGTATAGTGAAATTCAGTTTGGAGGTTCTGTGGCAATGTCACAAGATGCGGTAATTGCTTATATCTTTAAAAAGTCAATTTCACACTTAAGTTAGTTATCAATATACCTAGATAGGGTATAAAAAAAGACCCCGATATCGAGGTCCTTTTCATTTGCTGTTTAGAATATCAGTTTAGTTCTTAGGCATTACTACCTTGTCGATCGCATGGATCACACCGTTTGAAGCGTCCACATCTGCCATAACAACAGTCGCTGTTCCACCTTTTGCATCTTTAACCATTACCTTATCACCACTAAGTGACAATACAAGGTTTTCTCCCTGCAACGTAGTTACATTGTATTTGTTGTTATTTTCTTGAATGGCTTTTACAACCGCATCGGCTTTCCATTCTCCCGAGACTACGTGATATTTCAATAAATTTTGAAGCTGTTCTTTATTCTCCGGCTTCATCAAATTATCCAAAGTAGCCTGTGGTACTTTCGCAAAAGCATCGTTGGTAGGAGCAAATACTGTATACTCACCTTCTTCCATAAAGGTTTGAGCTAGTTCGGCAGTTTTTAAAGCTGTAACGAGCGTAGAGAAATTTTCGTTCCCCATAGCGATACCGGCAATAGAGTTCTTCTCCATTTCCATTTTCGCCATTTTAGCTTCTTCTTCAGCTTTTTCGGCAGCCATTTTAGCTTCCATTTCCATTTTTTCAGCCTCAGCCTTCGCTTCAGCCTCTTTTTTCTTAGAGTCATCACAAGATGCAAAAAGCATTCCTACAACTGCTAAGGACAATAACATTGATTTAAATTTCATAACGTTGATTTTTTGTTTGAGTCAAATGTACCTCTAGTATTGTGAATATTGTATTAAAGCCGAATTAATTATATGTTAAATCTTCCTTAAACGCCAAACCGCTTATCGCAACGAAAACAGCCAATTAGACGGTTAAAAATAACCTAAAGTTAAAAATTTTCATTTTCGAAATTTGTATCTTTAAAAAATCAACTTAAAAAAAGGAAAACATGGTTAAAGCAAAGTATCAAAGCGTACTCGATCTGGGTGAAAAATTAAAGATCCAAAACGGAGATGTTCAAGTGAAAGGAAATACCTTGGAAGTACGCGGGGTGGCAAATACGCAATATGACAAAGACCGTCTGTGGGATGAGATAAAACGTGTGGGCGGTGAGAATCCAAATGACATCATGGCCGATATCAAGGTGGCAGATACAACAGTGTATGCACGTCATACTGTTAAGAGTGGCGAATCCCTTAGCAAAATATCTAAGCATTACTACGGGGATCCTATGAAGTACAACGCTATCTTTGAAGCGAATCGGGATCAGTTAAAGAATCCTGACATGATCCATCCAGGACAAGAACTGGTCATTCCAAAACAATAATTCTTTAAAATAATGTATTTTAAGACTGCCGTTTTACGGCAGTTTTTTTATGGCTGAGTTTTTCGCAGATATACAATTTTGGTTGCTTGCAGTACTTTTTATATTGGGGGCTGCCGCATTTACGCTCTCAACTGTTAGTGGAGGCGGTGGTGCATTGATGCAAATTCCAATCCTGAACTTTCTTATTGGAACCTCTCAAACAGCGCCGGTACTAAATTTGGGTACTATGATAAGCCGCCCGTCGCGGATCATCATTTTTTGGAAACACATTGTATGGAGTGTCTTCTGGTATTATGTTCCTGCAGCCATGGCAGGTGCCATCCTTGCGGCCTGGCTATTCACAGAAGCAAATATTGTTTGGATACAGATTGTAGTGGGACTTTTTCTGATGAGTACCTTTTTCCAATATCGCTTCGGAAAAAAAGAACGTTCCTTCCCTGTACGGCACTGGTATTTCATTCCATTGGGTTTCTTCATCTCTATTATAGGAACTTTTACCGGCGGGATGGGCCCTATCTTAAATCCGTTTCTACTCAACGCGGGAATCGAAAAAGAGGAACTCGTAGGCACCAAGGCGGCTCAGGCTTTTTTCTTGGGGCTGGCTCAAATAGGCAGCTATACCTACTTCGGTTTACTCTCCAAAGAACTTTGGATCTATGGCATTGCCCTTGGACTTGGAGCAACTTTAGGTAATCTCTTCGGAAAGATTCTCCTTAAGCGCATGAGTAAACTTGCTTTTAGAAAGTGGGTCATCACTATCATGGTTATAAGCGGATTAGTCCTTTTGGTTCAGGCTTTGAACGAGCTTTTATAACCCGCTGATATAGCTTCCGTAGAGATCTTTAAAGCGAACGCCGTCACTAAGATTGTACTTGCTCAACTTCTTGAATTCGACCAATCCCCACAGAATAAATTCTTTAAAAAAAGGCTTGTCCTCATTAGGAATATCCGGCGCGTACGTAGCTAACAAATCTTCCAATGGAGCAATACGATCTAATTGAGCTCTGTAGGCTTCATTTGAAAGAGAATCAAGTAACTCGAAACCGCTCTCTTCAAAGAACCACGCAACGGTTGCACTATAAGGATCCGGATCACCTTCCTTTTGAAGTTTTTCAATTTTGGGAAAATATTCTAAGAACTGACTTCGAATAGCATTTGATATAAGCTGCCGCGCCACGTGAGAAGCTCCTTCCTGTTCACCTTCATACACCAATTCCACTTTCCCTGTGATCGCAGGAATGATACCCATAAAATCACTCAGTCGAACGGTGGTATTGGTAGCTCCGCTTTGTAGTGCCCTTCGTTCTGCAGTACTCAATAAATTTTCGAAAGCAGTAATACTCAAGCGTGCGCTCACGCCACTTTTTGCATCTACAAATTCACTTTCACGAGCTTCAAAACTTATTTGTTCTAGAATATCTTTGGCAAGTTCGGGTACGTAGATATGCTGTTTTTCTCCGGCAGCTCCGGAGGTTTCTTGTTGCGTGATCGTGCGTGCAATATGAATATCTTCGGGATAGTGTGTTAATATCTGAGAGCCTATCCGATCCTTCAGGGGTGTTACGATGCTACCTCTATTGGTATAATCTTCAGGATTGGCAGTAAACACAAACTGTATATCCAGAGGCAAGCGCAGCTTGAATCCACGAATCTGGACATCCCCTTCCTGTAAAATATTGAATAATGACACCTGAATGCGCGCTTGCAGATCGGGTAGTTCATTGATAACATAAATACAACGGTTCGCTCTGGGGATCATTCCAAAGTGAATCACACGGTCATCGGCATATGTAAGTTTTAAATTTGCAGCCTTTATTGGATCGACATCTCCTATTAGATCGGCCACAGTAACATCCGGCGTTGCAAGTTTTTCGGCAAAACGATCGTCACGATGCAACCATGAGATAGGTGTATTGTCACCTTTCTCTTGCAGCAATTCCTTAGCATATCTGGAAATAGGTGCAAACGGATCGTCGTTGATCTCACTACCTTCTACAACAGGAATGTATTCGTCCAAAAGTTGGACCATTTGACGAGCCAAGCGTGTTTTTGCTTGTCCGCGTAAGCCTAACAAATTGATGTTGTGTTTGGACAAGATAGCACGTTCCAATTCAGGTATCACGCTGTATTCATAACCATGGATTCCGTGGAATGTGGTTTCTTTCTTCATTAATTTCTGAAGAAGGTTTTGTCGTAATTCATCTTTAATTAAACGATGTGTGTATCCCGCTTTTTTTAATTCTCCGAAGGTTCTAATATTTTCTAATTTCATCATTTTCCGCTATCTAATTCTTTTTTTTCGATTTGTTTCGTAATCGGTAAAGATCATTTCTCCTAGGCCCTGTAGTCCGGTATAAAATGCTTTTCCTTTATTTGCGAGTGTAAATTCATCCACGAACTGTTGCAGATACGGGTCATTGGCGATCATGAAGGTTGTGATTGGAATGTGCAGCTTTCGCGCTTGTGCTGCCATGGCATAACATTTATTCACAATATAGGGGTCTAACCCATTGCTGTTTTTGTAATACTGCCCATCGGGAAGTTGCAGGCAACTGGGCTTACCATCTGTGATCATAAAAATCTGCTTATTCGTGTTGCGCTTTCTTCGCAACATGTCCATGGCGAGCTGTAGCCCTGCTACAGTATTTGTATGGTACGGACCTACATTTAAATAAGGTAGATCTTTGATCTTTATAGGCCAAGCGTCATTTCCAAAAACCAGTATATCCAAAGTGTCCTTCGGATATCGGGAGGTAATCAACTCAGACAGGGCCATGGCTACTTTTTTAGCCGGAGTTATACGATCCTCACCATATAAAATCATACTATGACTAATATCGATCATCAAGACTGTGCTCATTTGTGCCTTATAGGTTGTTTCCTCCACTATAAGGTCTCGTTCTTCCAGATTGAATGTTCCCAAGCCGTGATTTATTTGAGCATTCTTTAAACTTTCGGTCATTGAGATCTGTTCTAATCGGTCGCCAAATTGATAGTCCCTGTATTCTCCTGCTTGTTCATCGCCGCGTCCTGTAAATCGAGTCTTGTGATTTCCGGAACCGCTGCGCTTCAACTTTCCGAAGATCTGTTCCAACGCTCTTTTTCGCAATGAACGTTCCAACTTTTCTGTCATGGTATTCTTTCCTTTTCCCCCTCCTTCTCCGCTGCCATCGGGCCGAAATTCTTC
The DNA here is from genome assembly GCA_002696485.1 of Altibacter sp. GTDB lineage: Bacteria > Bacteroidota > Bacteroidia > Flavobacteriales > Flavobacteriaceae > Altibacter. Next base: position 44,746 of record NZTP01000066.1, read on the forward strand.
TCGAATGTATCCGCGTTTCTTCAGATCCTCAATAAAATCATCGATCGAATACTCAGCCGTTGTAAGCTTGTATTCTTCATCCAATTGGCGAAGCCAATCGATCGCTTCATCAAAGTCGCCCGAGGTATGTGTGATAAGTTCTTGAAATATCTCGAAGAGGCGATCAAACAATGACTGCTCTTGAGGAGTGTGTTTCGTGAATAGAAAGCCGGAGCGTGCCAATTTCTTTTTCATCTTCTAAATTTACTATAATTTAAGAGGATGAAAAAGGGATTAACAGCTATTTAAGACTTGGCGGCTTGGAACATTTTAGTAACTTTATAAGTTCAAAAACAATTCAAAATTCTATCAATCAAGAAACAATGAAAAAACTCTTCCTTCTTGCCCTATTGTTCATTACGGCAACCCTTACTGCCCAAGAATTGTCCATGGATATTTTAAAAGACATGAAACCCAGGAATATCGGTCCGGGCGGTATGTCAGGTCGTGTAACAGCGATTGATGTGGTCACGAATAATCCGGATATCATGTATGTTGGGACAGCATCGGGTGGCTTGTGGAAATCCACCAGTGGCGGTATCAAGTGGTCCCCTATTTTCGATGATCAGATCACGGGTTCTATTGGTGCCGTCGCTATCCAACAATCCAATCCTTCTGTGATCTGGGTAGGAACCGGTGAAGGAAATCCGCGTAACAGCTTGAACGGCGGCTATGGAATTTTCAAATCATTGGACGGTGGCAAGACCTGGAAATCGATGGGTTTGGAAAAGACTCGGCACATCCATCGGGTAATTATTGATCCTAACAATCCAAATACAGTATACGTAGGCGCGATTGGATCTCCATGGGGTGAACATCCTGAACGCGGTGTATTTAAAACTACCGATGGCGGAAAGACATGGAATAAGATACTTTTTGCAAATAATAAAACGGGGGTGGCAGATATGGTCATGGATCCCACCAACCCCAACAAATTGATCGTTGCGTTATGGGAACACAAACGGGATCCGTGGTTCTTTACCTCGGGAGGCGAAGGGTCCGGTATCTTTATTACACACGATGGCGGCGAGACTTGGGAGGAGCGTACCGATGCGGACGGGCTTCCAAAGGGCGACTTGGGACGTATTGGTATTGCCATAGCACGCAATAAACCCAATATAGTCTACGCATTGGTGGAAGCAAAGAAAAACGCTTTATATAAAAGTGAGGACGGCGGATTTACTTGGAAAAAGATAAACGATAAAGAAGATATTGGAAATCGTCCTTTTTATTATTCTGAAATTTATGTCGACCCACAAAACGAGAATCGGGTCTATTCGGTGTTTACCTACGTGAATGTTTCTGAAGATGGCGGAAAGAATTTTGAAGAGTTAATGCCGGCTTACGGTGTAGACAATGGTGTCCATCCAGACCATCATGCATGGTGGATTCATCCTACCGACGGAAGTTTTATGATAGACGGGAATGATGGTGGAATGAACATCACACACGATGGCGGAAAAACGTGGCGCTTCGTTGGAAATTTACCTGTCGCCCAATTTTATCATATCAATGTAGATAACGAATTTCCTTACAATGTATACGGCGGAATGCAAGACAACGGAAGCTGGAGAGGTCCTGCTTATGTATGGAAGGACCAAGGCATTCGCAACGACTATTGGCAAGAGATCTCCTTTGGGGATGGCTTCGATGTGGTTCCTGATGTAGATGACAGCCGTTATGGCTGGAGTATGAGTCAGCAGGGTTTTGTAAGTCGGTATGACTACCTTACCGGCAACAATTACACCGTACGCCCCACCCATCCCGACCCGAACGTAGAACTGCGTTTTAACTGGAACGCTGCCATTAATATCGATCCGTTTAATAATAATACCCTTTACTTCGGAAGTCAGTTTGTGCACAAGAGTACAGACAAGGGGCTCACTTGGGAGATCATATCTCCTGATCTTACCACCAACGATCCGGAAAAGCAGAAACAAAGCGAAAGTGGTGGCTTGACCATGGACGCAACGGGAGCAGAAAATCATACAACTATTTTGGTAATTGAACCTTCTCCCCTAGAGCAGAATATGCTTTGGGTAGGAACCGATGACGGTCGGGTACACTATACCCAAAACGGAGGCCAAAACTGGACAGATGTTTCAAAGAACATAAAAGGTCTCCCTGAAGGCAGTTGGATCACCCAAATTAAAGCTTCCAATAAAAAGCAGGGAGAAGCACTTCTAGTCGCAAACGATTACCGAAGGTTCAATTACACCCCCTATGCGTATCGCACCAAAGATTACGGAAAGACTTGGGAACGCATTGTAGATGCTAACGATGTTGCCAGTTATACTCTCAGTATAGTAGAAGATCCCGTAGAACGCAATTTGATGTTCTTGGGAACGGATGATGGCTTGTACCTTTCGATAGATGCCGGAAACAGCTGGATGAAATGGACGCATGGGTTTCCAACGGTCTCGGTAAAGGATTTGGTGATCCATCCTCGGGAGCATGATCTCGTAATAGGAACGTTTGGGCGGGCTGCTTGGGTTCTGGATGATATTCGTCCGCTACGGGAAATTGCAAAGAACAAAACAATCCTGTCTTCAGATATTAAGGTATTCGATCCTCCCACAGCCTATCAAGCTTCCTACCAACAACCTACAGGCAGCCGTTTTGGTGCCGACGCTATTTACAATGGTGAGAACAGACCCTATGGAGCACAGATCGCGTATTACTTTCAGAAGAAGGAGGAAGCCAAAAAAGAGGAAACAACTACAGACGATTCAAAGGAAGCTTCCGAAGAAACAAGTGCTTCCGAAGAAAAAGAAAAGGGACCCTCTAAAGATTCACTCTATATGAAGATCTATGATGGCAATCGTCTTATTCGAACGTTAAAGACCAAAGTTCCGGACAGCACAGGACTATATAAATGGACGTGGTATATGGATGAGGCAGGAGTCGATCGCCCTTCCAGAAATGTACGGGAACGCAAGAACGAACCGGGGGGTACTTCGGTAAAACCGGGATCGTATAAAGTGGAATTACACTATATGGATAAGACTACTACCACGACCATCAATGTGGCTACAGATCCACGATTGAATATTCCAAAAAAAGCGATCGATGAAAGCTATGCAGCATCTAAACAATTAGAAGCCCTTACTCAAACTGCGGCCGACGCAGTAAAACAATTGGTAGAAAGTAAGAATACCGCCGAGGATTTCAGTAAAAAATTGAAAAAAGAGGATGAAGAAAGGTATAAGGAAGAGATCAAAGCGAGCAAAGTGATCGTAAAGAGGATCGATTCGATCGTCGCCTTATATCTAGGCAAAGAAGACGACCGTCAAGGAATTACCCGAAATCCTGAAGTAACCGTCATGCAGCGAATAGGAACAGCAAACTGGTACAGCGGTAGCCGTCCTAATGGTCTCACAGCTACCGAAAAAACCCTTTTACGGCATGCTGAGAACCAATTGGACGACGCTTTGAAAGTGACCAATGCCTTTTTTGTAACCGAATGGCCCGAATATAGGTCTAATATGGAAAAACTTACGCTCTCACCTTTTGATGAGGTAAAAACCTTTAAAACCAACTAATCACGAAAACCCATGAAAAGAATTCTAATTTTAACTACGCTCTCGATACTTTTCTTTGCCTGCAAGGAAAAAGAGAAAAAAGAAACTGAAGTTGCCGAAACTGTAGAACAGTATACCATCGAGCAATTTATGGACAATGAGAACGCCTTTGCAAACGGGTATTCCCCCGACAAGTCAAAAGTATTAATGACCAGTAATAGGTCGGGGATTTATAATATGTACACCGTACCTTCAACGGGAGGCGAATGGATACCGGTCACGAAATCGGACAGTGCTTCGGTTTTTGGCATTTCCTATTTTCCGGAGGACGAGCGTATTTTATTCCGAATGGATGGCAATGGCGATGAGATCTATAAACTTTATGTGAAGGATGGTGAAGAGATCACCAGACTTACCCCTGCGGAAAATGTGCGTGCACTCTTTAGAGGATGGTCCAAGGACGGAAAGCGTTTTTTCTACGGAAGCAACGAACGTGACCCACGGTATATGGATCATTATGAGATGGACATCGCTACTTTTACATCGAAATTGCTTTATAAGAATGAAGATGGTATGGAATACGGCGGGATGAGCGATGACGGAAAATACATGGCCTTGTCTAAAGCGGTCAATACCAATGATGTGGATCTGTTTCTTTTAAATACTGAAACCAATACCACGACAAGGATCAATGACACGATTAGCGGGAACGCTGCACAGGATTTTTCTCCTGACGGCAAAGCGTTTTATTACACGACCGATAAGGACGCTGAATTCAGTTATTTGATGAAATACGATATTAAAGAAGGTACCAAAGTGAAAGCTATGGAGAAGCCTTGGGATATTACCAGCTTTTATTTTACTGAAAATGGCACCTACCAATTACTATTCACTAATGAAGATGCAGAAACTGTATTGGAGGTGGTAGAAGTTGCCACAGGAGACCGCATGACTTTACCCAGGTTTGACGGACAGAACATTTACGGCGTAGATTTCTCAAAAGATGAGCGCATGGCATTGTTGAGTGTTGGAGGATCCCATACACCAAGTAATACTTACAGTTATAATGTAGAGACCAAGGAAGTGGTACAGCTTACAGATGTGCTAAACAAAGCAATTGATGCGGATGACCTCGTGGCTGCCAAAGTGGTAAGGTTTAAATCTTTCGACGGACTTGAGATCCCGGCCATATACTATGAGCCGAAGCAAGCCTCTAAGGACAATAAGGTCCCGGCATTGGTCTGGGTTCACGGCGGACCGGGAGGACAATCACGTCAAGGCTTCAATTCTACGATTCAATATTTGGTAAATCACGGATATGCTGTTCTAGCTGTGAACAACCGCGGAAGTAGCGGTTATGGAAAGACATTTTTTAAGATGGACGACCAAAATCATGGCGATAAGGACCTAAAGGACTGTATTGCCGGTAAAGATTGGCTTGCCGAACAAGAAGTGATTGATGGTGAAAAGATCGGTATTTTAGGAGGATCTTACGGAGGATATATGACCATGGCCGCCCTTACTTATGCACCCGAAGAATTTAAAGTAGGTGTGAATATTTTTGGAGTGACCAATTGGTTACGAACCTTAAAGAGCATCCCGCCATGGTGGGAATCTTTCAAGGACGCCTTATACACCGAAATGGGGGATCCCAATACCGAGGATTCTATTCGTTTGCGTGCCATCTCACCATTGTTCCATACCGAAAAGGTTACCAAGCCCTTAATTGTACTTCAAGGGGCTCAAGATCCCCGTGTACTGAAAGTGGAGTCCGATGAGATTGTAGAGGGCGTTCGTAAAAACGGAGTGCCTGTTGAATACGTACTCTTTGAAGATGAAGGTCATGGATTCGTAAAAAAAGAGAATCAGATAGAGGCCTACGGAAAAATTAAGGAATTTTTAGACAAATATTTAAAAGGGGAAGGAATGGAAACCATGGAAGATGGTACTTCCAATAGCACTAAGATCGAAGCAGATTCGAAGTAATCTATGAAAAGCTATAAGCTTTCCTTGCTAGGAATCTTGACCTTTTTTGGGTGTATTACAACGAATGCCCAAGATACCGGTGAAAACACCTTGGGAGCTTGGTATATTTACTTTGGCACGAACACCATTAGTAATACGCTGAGCATTCACACCGAATTGCAGTATAATGTATATGAAATTACATCCAATTTAGAACAATTCTGGGCCATTACAGCGCTTAACTATTCTGTAGCGCCAGATGCACAAGTGTCTTTGGGATACGGCTATTTTAACGGTGATCCTACGTTTGAGGATACACCTTTAGAAGAAAATACTTGGGAGAACAGGGTATTTGAACAATTTACACATAGTGCTCGAATAGGCAAGTTCGCTTTACAGAATCGCTATCGAATAGAACACAGATTCATAGAACTTCCCGCACAGTCCATAACCCGACAACGGGTTCGTGGTCGATTGCAAGTGAATTATCCGCTAACTGAAAAATGGTTCTTAATAGCCTTTGACGAAATATTCTTAGACTTGCGAGAACCTGTTTTCAACCAAAACAGATTGTTTGGTGCTTTGGGCCGAAAGATCACACCGAATGCGGCTGTACAAGTAGGCTATATGAAACTGCACCTCCCCGGCAGAGCTTATGACCGACTGCAATTGGTATTGAACATAAACACCGACCTGCGCAAGAAAAAAGATGTAATCAATTAGCGAATGAATTTTCAAAAAATAAGTTTTAAGAATCAAGATGGGCAAACCCTTTCAGGTCGTTTGGAACTTCCTGTAGATAGACACCCACATAATTTTGCTGTGTTTGCACATTGCTTTACCTGCACCAAGAATTTATTGGCTGTCAAGAATATAAGCAGGGCACTCACGGCTTCAGGGATTGGGGTATTGCGGTTTGATTTTACGGGATTGGGAGAAAGCGAAGGTGCCTTTGCCGACACCAATTTTTCGGGAAATGTGGAAGATCTTATTGCTGCTTCAGAGTATCTGTCAGAACATTTCAAAGCCCCCTCCTTATTAGTAGGTCATTCGTTGGGAGGGGCTGCCATTATCTACGCCGCAAAACAACTGTCCTCCGTCCAAGCCGTAGCCACTATTGGTGCACCAAGCAATCCGGTGCATGTGCAACATTTGTTAAAAAGTGAACTGGCCGAGATCCAAGAAAAAGGAATGGCACAGGTAAGCTTGGGTGGCAGGGATTTCAGAATAAAGAAACAATTCTTAGACGATCTTAAATCCAAATCTCTCCAAAAGGTATTAAAAGAGCTGAGTAAGGCAGTACTTGTACTCCATTCGCCACAGGACACCATTGTTGGCATCAAGAATGCAGAAGAGTTGTACATGGCAGCACATCACCCCAAGAGTTTTGTTTCGTTGGACGGTGCAGACCATCTCTTATCATCAAAGAAAGATTCTTTGTATGTCGGACGAGTGATCGCAGGATGGGCTTCGCGTTATCTCAGCATCCCCGAAGTATCCAAAGTTAAGACGCAACACGACGTGGTTGCGAGTTTGGAGGCAGAGAACGGTTTCACTACCCAAATGAAATTAGGCAGTCATTATATGGTGGCCGACGAACCTACACGTGTGGGCGGCAACGACTTCGGGCCTACCCCTTACGAACTGGTTTCGGCAGGTCTCTCGGCATGTACTGCAATGACCATTCAAATGTATGCGCGCCGAAAGAAGTGGGATTTACAACATGTTGAAGTGCATATCAGCTATAATAAGGATTACGCTATAGATTGTGAGAATTGCGAGCAAGACTCGGCCAAGATCGATACCTTCCTGCGTGAAATACGACTGGAAGGCGATCTAGATGAAAAGCAAGTAAAACGCCTTCTTGAGATCGCCAACAAATGCCCGGTTCATAAGACACTGCACACAGCCACACAGGTCATCACCAAGTTAATCTCGTAACCTATGGGATTAATGCGGTCTAAACGATTTGAGGTTTCCCTATTAGGCACACACACGATTGAGATCCCGGAGGCCTTTGCCATTCCTTTTGCAGAAAAAGGACACAGCCGGGTAGAATTTCACGCTTTTTTTAAGGCTACTGAAATTCGGTTTCATGGAGCGCTTAAACGCATTAAAGGGCGGTTTCTTGTGAGCTTCGGAAAGCGTTACCAAAAGGAATTGGGGGTGTCATCCAAGGATTGTTTTATGCTAGAGATGGTGGAAGATGTCACAACATATGGTGTTGAAATGCCCGAAGAATTTACGGCTGTGTTGGAAAGTGATCCTGAAGCCGAAGCTAAGTTTGAAGCCTTGAGTGATGGGAAGAAACGCTCTCTTATTTATTATATCCTTCGGTTTAAGAATTCTCAAACACGCATCGATAAAGCACTGCACATTTCAGAAAACATAAAAAGAGGGATCACAGATACGAACGATTTGATAAAATCCTCTTACTAATTGCTAAGATTTTGTAAAGGTTTTGGCAGTAGCGCCGATTCACAGTACCTTTAATATTATAATAACCATAAAAACTGAAACAATGAAAAAAATAGCCTTATCCATTGCAACCATAGCTCTGCTGGGCACTGTGAGTTGTAAGAATGATAAAAAAGAAATGGATGCCGAAAATGAAATAACCGAAGAAATGGTAGAAGATACCAAAGAAGTGGAACAAGAAGTTAAGAGTGTCGAGATTCGTCTTATGTCCAAAAGCGACTCAAAAGCCTCCGGGAAAGCGTATTTTACAGAAGAGAACGGAATCGTGACCTTTGAAGCTAAGGTTGAAGGTCTTGATCCGGGAACCCATGCAATACACATTCATGAATCTGCCGATTGTTCTGCAGCAGACGGTTCCTCGGCGGGAGGCCATTGGAACCCTACCTTTGCACCGCACGGTAAGTGGGGAGATGCAGGAGGCTACCACAAAGGCGATATAGGTAATTTTGAAGCAGATGAGTCCGGAAGTGGTTCCATTTCTATGCAAACCGATGAATGGTGCATAGGATGTGGTGATGAAAAGAAAGATATTTTAGGTAAGTCCATTATTGTACACCAAGGAGCCGACGATTTTAAGAGCCAGCCCAGCGGTGATGCCGGTGCTCGAGTAAGTTGCGGCGGAATTATTCAGCAATAAAAAACACATTCTTTAAAAAAGTTTAGCCAATAAAAAGCCCGTCCCGGAAGAACACTTCCGGGACGGGCTTTTATGAAAGATGCTAATTGTAATGTTTCTTTTTAGGGACACAGGGGATTACGCATGTTTACTTTATGTTTCATTACAAGCATCTATATAGTATACAGTTATAGAAACAAAAACCCTACCAAACTTCTCAAATAATAAAAAACCCTCGAACTTACTGATAAGCACGAGGGTTTGATGTTTAAATATCTAAGCTTAGCTTATTGCTTCACAATTCTTTTAACAATCGTAGTCGTTTCGGTTTGTATGGTAATAAAATACAGTCCCGTAGACAACGTTTCAATGGTAAATTCGGTAGCTCCGGTGTGATCTATAAGATCGATCGTTTGGATCGTTCTTCCGTTCACATCGGTAATTACCGCATCTATTAATGGTGTTGTTGAATTGTTTAACAATGTAAGTTGTCCGCTTGTAGGATTAGGATACAACGTAATAGCGGCATACAGTTCTGAATCTGCAACTCCTAATACTTCTTCCACCGTAAGCGTAAACGTACATTCTGCGTCATTTGCTGCCTCATCTGTGGCGGTCATCGTGATCACAGTTGTACCGGCACCTATCATCGTACCCGCAGGGGGATCCTGAGAAATTAGAGGAGTCGCAGTACAATTGTCGGTTGCTGTTGTTAGCGTTGTATAATCCGGAATTGTGTACATTTCCCCTTCATCAACAGTCACGGTTTCATCTGCCGGGCAAGTGATCACCGGATCGACTGTTTCCACAGTAGCTTCGGTAGGAGTACGATCCCCTAAACAACCTGCGAACCCTAGGTTAATGTCGCTATTCGCAACTCCATAATCGGATGCCTCACAGCCAGCAGCCCAATCGGCAGCACCATCGGAATCCCCGTGCCGTCTATACGAATCGTTACAGGCTACAGAGAAATCGGCTCCATCGCCGGTCCAGTCAAGGTCGGCCGCTGTGATATTGAAACCATTAATAGTAACATTGAAGTTTGCGATACCGGCGGCTGTCCAATTCCAGAATACAGAATCCACGACATTTCCAGTGTCATCGATAATGATGATCCAACCTGTTCCATTGTTATCCCAAAAGATGTTGTTGCCCCAATCGTTCGGACCACCGTCATCATTGTACTCAATTGCCGAATCTGCAGCCATGGCACCCAAGGTTTGGGTGATGGAATTTACGTCGTTGATATCGGTATAGTTATCGCTTACTGCCACAGTATATCCGGTATAATCTGCAGCTAAGCCCACATTTTGGATCTCCAATCGATCCGGTACTTCGGTGGTAACTTCAGATATTTTTAATTGTGATAATGGTCCCGGAGGTGTTTCCTGCGCGTAAACCGTAACATCCCCTGTGGGTGTAAAGGTATAGCTTGTTCCTTCAAACAAGAATGTTCCTCCCACCTGTGCGTCGAACCACCGAATTACATTCGCAGGATCCACTAAAGTAGCGGTGAGCGTTACAGAATCTCCCACACAAAAATCACTTGCGCCTGTAGTTGTAGGTCCGGGTGGAATTGACAATACCTCAATGGTATCGGAAGCGGAAGTAGCCGGAGCACATGCACTCGCTGCAACACTATATGTAATTGTATGTACTCCTACGCCAGCTGCAACAGGGTCGAAAGAGTATGTAAGTCCGTTTCCGTCATCGGTAACACCCGGTCCACTGTAGATCCCCCCTATAGGTGATCCACCGCCTAGCCCTGTCAATACTTCGGTATTTGCACATACATCATCTGCAGCGGTAAAAGAAGCTACACCGGAAGGCGTATCAAATGCTTCCGTTCCATCGGTACGACTGTTTGACGATCCTTGATCGGCACTTGCACCCAATCCTCTGGCTGCAAAAGCCTCCCAAAGAAGACAATAGTTTGCACCACCGTAGATCGCTTGGTCGGCAGCAAGAATCGCATCACGACCATCCACAAACCCGGGACTACATGGTTGTAGCTTCATACCTTCGGTCACTAATGCAAAGGCTTGTACGTTTCCGGCGTCCTGGTTTGGGTCTCCGGTAAAATTGTAAAAATCTGTATCAAAACCATGTTCATCGATCAACGCCCATGTCACATCCCACAGCATGGTTGCCCAAATGGACCCAAGGGGGTGCGGCCCCGATGTTGTCTTAATATCATCATACGTTTGAGGATTTACGGCAAAATCTGTACTGTAAGGGAAATTTCTTATTCCGGGGCCCCCGGCTCCTTGTCCAAACAGATAGGTTCCAACGCCACGTGCATCTGTTCCGGTATCTCCTGCTTCAATGGTCATCAATGCACCGTAGAAATCACTCCAGCCTTCTCCCATTTGCTCATTGTTCCCAAGACATCCAGCGGCAGCAGGTCCTCCGGTCAATCGGTTTGAAATTCCATGACCGTATTCGTGAATGATTACCAAATTATCAAAATCACCATCTTTATCGCTGCAAACGTACATTTGCATCGTAGGGTTCCCACCATCGGCAGGTGTTCCGAAGTTTGCGTTACAGGTTCCGGAACCGTCCTGAGCTTCAGCGTTGACAGAATCGCTTCCTGAACCTCCATTTCCGTAGTTATTCTCCTGGAAGTTCCCTGCTGCTTCATCAAATCCGTATTGATACAGCACATCATGAATTATATTATTCCAATAAAAAAGGTTGGTAATTGCGGCATTCTCATACTGGTTCGCCGCTGAATAAATTTGGCTGAAAGGGAATCCCGGCCCCGAAAAGTTAAGGTTAGCTCCTCCGTCTGGCTGATATCCCGGGTTATCCCCATCTTCATAAGCATTTACGTTATTCCCTCGTGTCGTGGTGAATTCGGCTCCCGGAGCGCCATTGGTATCGTGCCATCCAAAAGGTGATGCTGTTACATCGGAAGGGTCACTCAAAATCGAGCGCGTACCGTAGTACGGACTTTCAAGCGGCATGGCAAAAACTTCATAGCAGGTTGTAGAACATCCGTTGGCAACTATTTCAGCATAGTTAGGAATATCGAACAGATTCTTATTATAATCGTATTCTATTTCATGTTCGCTGTGATCGTGTTCGAATGAACAGCTCACCATCCAATTCACTTTATCAATAATAGCACCCGAAGCTGCGTCTACCCGCACACTCCACCAATTCTGCTGGGCTTTTTCTTGAATTGAGATGTCCCAAGACAGCACAAGCTCATTAGCTTCATTTAATTGATACATTAACCGCGCCGGTATTGGATTTAAGGAGATACCTCCCTCACTTAATAATGATTCTTGATCGAGCGTATTTTTTCTTGTAAGCACCTCTAATGAACCGCTAACGGTATATCCCAACTGACTGGCAGCTGCTTGTACAGCTTGTACGGCTCCTAAAGAAGGAGTTGCGGTACCACGTACTTTGGCAGAAGTCCCACCTATGAACTTGGTGTCGGCCGCCAAGATCTCTCCATTAGAAAGAATATGAATACCGGATTCAGTACCATAGACTTGTAGACCATTTACCACCTGTCTATAATAAATATGGTGGGTGTTACTAATACGACTGGTATGTTCGCTAGTAATTTCCCACTGCACATCCTGTGCCTCGTGGGTACCGTTCTCTATCAATTGACGCAGTTGGTCATTGATAGCCTTCGCGTTGTCTTGGGCTAAAATGCTTCCTGAAAAGACACATAGCATTCCCATGACGATGCTTAAAGTAAATTTCTTCATTGAATAAAAATTAAAAGATTAGATATAAGTAGGTTACTTGATGATTCACAAAGCTATCAAAATTAGCGTGGTAAACAAATTTTTAATGACAGTAAGATCAATTTTAACACACTGCAAATCATATTCTTTAAAAAAATATCGAATTCGTTGAAACCGAAGTAATCGTAGAAATGAAAAAAAAAAATTGTTACATTAGCGCATTAACAAAAAAGCTATGGAACAACCCAATTCGTTGATCTTGGAAATGCAGAACAAGAATGAAACAGCCTTTTCGAGAATTTATTCGCTGTATTCTGAAGCGACTTACGGTATTATTTATAGTATTGTCTTGGATGAGGACATTGCACAGGAAGTGCTGCAAGATGTGTTTGTGAAGGTTTGGGACAACTCGGCTTCGTACGATATTACCAAGGGACGCTTCTTTACTTGGCTATTGAATATTGCCAGAAACGCATCAATCGACAAGACACGGTCCAAAGCCTTTAAGAACAGTAAGAAAAACCTAAGTACTACAAATTTCGTAGATATTTTGTCTGGAAGTGATAACCTAAACCAAAAGACAAATGCCATTGGAATACAGAAATTCGTGGATGCCCTAAAACCTGCTTGTATAAAGATCATTGATCTCCTATTCTTTAAAGGTTTTACGCAGGCTGACGCCGCTAAAGAACTCGATATTCCACTGGGGACGTTAAAAACACGGAATAGAAATTGCATTAAGGATTTAAGAACCATGGTTCTTGGTCAATAAACCATTATGAGCGCACAAGAAATTATAGATTCGGGTAAATTAGAACTGTACGTTTGCGTGTCCCTCTCTTCGGAAGAGATCACAGAAGTAGAAGAAGCTTTAATCACCTACCCGCAGCTGCGAAGCGAAGTGGAAACCATTGAAGCTTCATTGATCAATCTCGCAGAAGCGGTAGCTCCTACCCTTCCGGCCATGATCTGGACGTACATTCTCAACTCGATCCGTAAGGTGCGATCCTTGAAGGACACCGAGCGCTCTTCTACCAACTGGGCTGCGATCACGGGTTGGGCTGCAGCTATTGTGTGCATTGCCGGTATCTTTTGGATGCTTCAGCAAAATACAGCCTTACAGGACGATATTCAATTAACGACTACAGAGAACGAGCAACTTAGAGAACAACTTACTACGGTTGAAGGCGAACTCACGGAAGCCAATGACATCTTAACAGTACTACGTTCTAAAGATTACAATACCATTATATTACCCGGTAATCAAGCCGTTGCCCCGGCAGCCTTTGCGAAAGTATATTACAACAAAGCTGAAAAAATAGCATATATTGATGCTTCAGGACTGCCAACACCTCCTTCGGGAAAAGTGTACCAAGTATGGTCCCTTATATTAGACCCGTTAACCCCCACCAGTGTTGGATTACTTAGTGCAGTAACCGAAAGTGAAAAAGGGGTCTATAAGTTCGAGAACATCCCGGATCCGGAAGCCTTTGGAATTACCTTGGAACCGGAAGGTGGAAGCGAAACCCCTACCTTATCGCAACTCTACACCCTAGGTACGGTAGCTCCTTAAAGCGTAACGCATTTTACAGATGATACAAAGTAAAAGCGCCCTCTTATGGAGGGCGCTTCAACTAACAAAAAAACTCTGAAAACCGGTAGTACCGGAAGTCAACTATCTATCAGAACTGATAGATGACCAACCTTTCAATCATACTTACGCAAAACTGGCGGTATTGGTTTTCAAATTCTCTTATAATTGTCTTACTTTTTGTGTTAAAACAGGACCTAATTCAAATTCGGCAGTAAGTAAGTCTTCTTTTAAAGGTGCTACCTCCTTCTCCATCCCATTAGCTTTATAGACCAACGCCGTATGATAGGCCGCCATGGGCTCAAATGTTTTTCCTACAACATGGTCTTGTATCGTTTGTAGCGCTTCCTTTTCATTCCCCGCTTTTAATTGTGCCAAGGCCAATAAATGATATGTTTCGGGCGTTGCGCGATTCGCTACTTCTTGTTTTGCCATTTCTAGTGCGCGTTGTGGGTCTTCTTCGGAATAGATCTCAATAAGATAGGCATTGTACATAGCTCCGTATTGAGGTTGTGACACCGCAGTGACAAATTTGTTGGTGAATGCGGTTGCTTCAGAAGTATTTCCATTGTATTCGGCCATTTCAGCCTTCAAAAGGTAATAATCGGGTGCCTTATGCTGCACCATGATGGAATCTAAGATGCGATTGGCTTCTTCAGTGTCCTTTTCCGAAGCATAAGCGATCCAGGCAATCCCTCTTTTTGCATAGGCGTTGTCCGGTTGTAACTCCAGTGTCTTTAAATACATGTTATACGCATCCTCGATACGTCCGGCGTGTCCGTAAAAATCTCCCAAATTTGAATACGTCCAGATCATGAGTGGACTACTGTTACGGGATTCAGCAACGTCTTTGGCTTTCTCCATATACTTGATCGCAGCATCGAGGTCTCCCTTGAAGTCACTCCATTTCGCTAACCGAATAAGGTAATTATAGTCGCCATTGGCTTTAATCTTTCCTAAGTATGTATCGGCCTTCTCGTACTCCCCGTTTTCCATGTATACGTCAAAGAGCATATATTCGGTATCTTTTTTATTAGAAGGCCCGGAGTAATACTGTTCCAACACTTCTCGAGCTTCTTTAAAGCGGTGCTGTGCAATGAGGTTATGAGCCAGACTCCGTGCGAAGCCCTCTTTGTCGTTTGCAGAAATTGCCAGTCCTTTTCTAATTAGAATTTCTGCTTCCTTAAGGTCTTGTACATTTCCTGTGGCGTCGAAAAGTGACGTGTAGGCACCGGACAATGGTCCTATCTCCCCGACTCCGGAAGTGTCTGCTGCCAAGCGTTGGCTCCAAAATTCTTTAGACTCAGTGGCCGTTTTTAAAGATTCGTGAGCTGTATTCTCTAAATACGAATTATAATCTTCTGCACTTATAACAGACTTTTCAGCGGTTTTAGAAGTGCAGGATAAGACCAAGCACAATAGCATGGTGTAGTATGTATATTTCATTTTTGAAACAGTTTTAAACAAAGAAAAGAGCAATTGCTTGCCCTTTTCTTATAATTGGTATTCGATATTATTGATTTGGAGTTTCCAAATACGGGAATGGTAATGAGAAGTTTCGGTCACCCGGGCCTACACCATCGCTGGTAAGTTGAGGCGTTCCGTTATTTCCGTCAAAACGCATTCCATCGGTACCACCAAACATTAAAGTAAGTGAAATATCGATCACGTCATCACTTAAAGTACGTCCTGTTAAGGCATTTGTCCCATCGAAATAGGTTGTCGTACCATTAGGTGCTACCTGTAAAGCATCGGTTTGTGAAAGAACAAAGGCAAAGGTAGGTGCGTCCAGACCCAAGATGTTCGCTTCATAATCGATATCGACACCTAAAGCGGTACCGTAGACATCATGATATCCTTCTAATTGCGCTTCAAAACCAGCTGTAAATCCGCTTCTACCACTTACGATAGTCGTGTTGAAATTGTTTTTGATATTATCACTGGAACTAAAAACGGTGTTGATTCCCGGTCGTCCCATGGCATCCTCTTGCACGAAGGTACCCGAAAAGGCAGAGATACAAGGTCCACATGCGGTTCCTCCACAATCTACTCCTTCTTCGTCTCCGTTCTGTATACCGTCGCTACAGCTTACTTGTTCTATTACATTATCGTCATCATCGCTACAGCCCACAACAAATAGGGAAGCACAAATAGCAATTAGTAAAAATTTGAATTTATATGTTTTCATATTTATATCTTTTAAAATGGTTATTTAATTATTGCTTTCTTTTTGTACTTACCCAAACGTTATATGCATTTGGCAAAGCGCCCGGAGGGAATAATCCCGCTGCAACGGCAACGTGTGTAGGAGCCGTTCCCAATAAAGAATTAGGCACTTCCACTACTATGGCCAGAACGTTCAGATTATCAAAAAAGTCATCGGCCTGTCCGGGTGGTAAAAACCCTTCGGGTGCTACAGACCCTGATGCTACCATGTTAAATCTGTTAAAATCAAAGAAGAATGCATCTCGTCTCGGACCGGCAAAAAAGGTCATCCCATTGCTGGTTGCCGTTTGAACATCGGCCGAGGTTGATATCTTTACAGCCACAGGTGCTACCGATGTTTCCACTATACTGGAAAGTCCGGTTTGTGTAGGCCCCACGGGACCAAAGAAGTACATAGAATCACCTCTTTTAATTGCTTGTATCACAAGATCTTCTACAAAATCACCGGTACGATCAATATTGAATTCTACCAATACATCTTCGTCAAATTGAGCATTATTGGTTACATTACCGGGCTCTAAAGGGCCTTGTAAGGTTGCAATAAGCACCGTATTGTTGGGGTTGTCCCCTTCAAAAGCATACAGATCGGCAATATCACTGGTGGTCCCTGCCACGGCCGGGGCATCAATGTGATCTGCAGCAATTAAAAATACTGCAAGCACAGCTAAGCCTAAGCCTCCTATTGCTGCTAAAAGTTTCGTTTTTTTCATAATTTAAGTTCTTTTAATTAATTATTTTTACTTGTTCATAGTTATTTACGTCTAAAGTACAGTGTTGGTTTCGCACCCACAGTTAATCTTTTGTTAATGTAATTGTCAAAAAACCCAATCCTTTGTTAAGTACTGTCATATAATACTAATTTTAGTTAATCCTTTATACTTATTGTGAATCCTTCTGCAACTGACTGGATACCAAAACTTTTAAACGGCTTCAAGAATGAGGATCTGCTTCGCCAAAACAACAGCGAAGTTAATTTTTACTCTGAATTGAAATCGGTAGGCTTCATCTTCGGGGTTTCGGTTTCCTCTCTTTTAGGTAAAAATCTAAGTAGTTTACAACTTACCAAAGAAGAATTCACCAAGGTTAATTTATTTCATGCGCTATTGGCTACCTACTGTTCAGCAACTAACTCAAACAAGTATCCGGAAGCCATCCAAAAGATCATTGAATTTTATAAACAGTTGGAAAAAGGAAAGACCGGCTTCTTTTCTAAGTTAACGCTGTCCCAAACTTCAACCCAAGAATTGGAACACATCTTGTCGGCAAGGCTTCAAGAGACCAACACTTCCCTGAAGAAGAACAATACGTCCATTTTAACTTACGCCTTGCTATATGCCGATGTATTAGCCTTTATGCGATGGTTGGAAACACCCAAAGGTATCAAGAACTACTCCAAATTGTTGGAAACTTTGGTGATAAGCTGTTGTTTTTTAGCGTTAAAAGCTAAAAAGAAACAAACGAAGTATGACCGGCTGCTCATTGAACTATTCGAATCCTCTTCCGAATACCTCATCGAAACGGCATCGGGTACACGAGTGATCACTTTGGAGAATCTCTCCGGATTAAAAAAGTTGACATTTTTGGAGAAAAAGTACTTGTTGGATATTTGCACCATTGCCGTATGGGATGATTACCACATGGACCTGTCGGAGTTTAAATTTCTTCAAGACCTTATTCTGTTTATAGAACTCCCTGAAGAAGAACTCACAAAAACCTTAAAGGAGTTAAGCCTTTTCTCGGAAGCGTATGGCAGTAAAATAAAACTATTCGAATATTCCAATCCGGTGCGTCTCTTCTACAAACAATCTGCTGCCACGGTTAAACTGTTGATTCTTCGGAACAAGAAGCGCTTACAACAGGAGTTAGAGGAAAGCGGAGAGCTTTTGGTATTACTTTCACAATCTACGGTAAGAGACCTTTCCGAAGAAGAACGACACAAAGTAAAGGAGCAGCTATTGGATGTGTGTAAGACCATCCCTTCGCTCACTATCTTCCTGCTACCGGGAGGGACTGTGCTCTTACCATTGCTAGTGAAATTCATCCCGAAGCTACTGCCCTCCTCCTTCAACGAGAACAGGATCGACCCGAAAAAGAAATGATTTCTTTCTTATTCCAACCACACCTTAAAATCTTTTACACGTTCTCTGGCCACGATGACTTCCTGCTCCTTAAAACTGTTCAGTTTAAGCTGCAAACGTGAATTGGTGTAAGAGATAATGTCACGGATTGCGTGAATGTTTACATAGAACTTTCGGCTTATTCGAAAAAAGGTTTGTGGTTCCAGCTCGGCTTCCAATTGTTCTAATGTTGTGTCCAGCAGGTAATCCCTACCATCGACCGTGTAGGCATAGGTACCTTTATTTTCAGAATAGAAGCATTCGATCTCATCCACAGGAATCATCTTGATATGCTGCCCGATTCGAGTGGTAAACCGCTTTTTGTATTCCCGTTCGACAGGATTGACCAGTAATTTCTTAATATCCTCAAAATCCAACTGTACTTGCTTGGCGGGTGCTTTTAGGTTTTGGTATTTTTTTACTGCAGCCTCAAGTTCCTGAGCATCTATTGGTTTCAGTAAATAATCGATACTATTCAACTTAAATGCTTGCAATGCATATTCGTCAAAAGCAGTTGTAAAGATGATAGCACTGTTCACAGTCACCGTCTCGAAGATCTCGAAAGAAAGACCGTCACTTAACTGAATGTCTAAAAAAATGAGGTCGGGGTGATTGTTGTTGGAAAACCATTCAATGGCTTCTGATACACTGTGAAGCATTTGTCGGGTATCAACACCTAATTGCGTCAACATGCGTTGTAAGCGACGTGCCGAAGGTTTTTCATCTTCTATAATGAGTACATTCATATTAAAAGTATATTGATAATTTTTCTGAGTCTAAGTGAGGTTTCAGGGTATCCTTCACGATCGCTACATCTAATCCCATGTGTTTTTCATCTCTTCTTCGTCCTTCTCCATATACTCTTGGATCTTCCGTTCTTCCCAATCCTTAAAAAAACGAAATCTGTCCTGAAAGACATACAATCCGTGAAAGAATAGACCAATCCCCCAGAAAAAAGGCGTGGTGAACATAGACCAGCGAGGTACCTCCACACCCAAAGTACCGTTTTGAAATACCAGCAATTGCAATCCCAGCAAAATGAGATTGATCACGATATAGACGGTTAGGTGTGAATAAAAGCCTTTCAGCTCCTTGACCTTCTTTTGTGCTTTCTTATATTTTTCATCTTCAAATTGTTCCATAATACATATCTTTAGTCCTTACGGTTATACATAGTTTCTTCTTCTTTCTTTATCAGTTCCTTAATTTTTCGCTCTTCCCATTTCTTCAGGAACTTAAATTTAACCACAAAGACCGAAAGTGCGTGAAATAGCAATCCTAATCCCCAAAAGAAAGTAATGCCAAAGGTATTCCAATTCAACCAAGAGATGAAGGCTGCATCCTGCTGCGAGAAGAGAAATGGTGCCCATTCAATTCTGAAAAACAGAAGTCCGGCATTTACAAGCAGATACACGATTAGATGGGAATAAAATCTCTTGATGGCCTGTACCTTCTTCTTTGCTTTAAGGTATTTGTTAGATGGTATATGCATTCCCTTCCTATTTATTGCCACCGATTTCCGGAGCCCTTTTCTGAATCCTTTTCCATATACTCCTTGATCTTTCTTTCTTCCCATTCCTTGTTCATATAGGGCATCCATCGAAACGCCTTAAAGGCTTGGATCACAATCCCGATTCCCCATCCTAAGGCCGCCCATAAAAACCAAGGGTACCTTAATTCGTTGGTATAATAATTTAGAGCTGCCAAAAATCCTATAAATAGTATATAGAATAGTAAACTGGTATAGAATTTTTTAATGTCGGCAACCCGCTCCTTCGCACGTATGTATTTATTTTGTTTTTCAAGATCATTCATAATTACAGGTCTTTATATTTATCTTCATCCATTAGCTTCTTTATTTTCTTCTCTTCCCAATCCTTGCCTAAAAATGGATTGTAATTGTATACTTCCATGGCATGTCCCATTACTCCAAACCCCCAACCTACAATTGGGAAAATAGCCCACGGAAAGCCAGTGGAACGGTAATTGAGCCAGATGAACACCGGGATCATTACGATGTATATGGTGAGATGCACATAGAAGCTTTTTAATTCTTCTACTTTCTTTTTAGCGCGTTCGTATTTTTTTTCTGAAATATAGGTCTCTTGTGTTTTCATATTACTTGTTTCTTTAGTGAGCATTGGTATGGCAATGCTAAATTCTTTGTGGTCCTCACGTATCGTAACAGGACGATCGGTCAACAAATAGTAGCGTTGTCGAATGTTTCGAAGCCCTACGCCACTGCTTTCTTTTACTACTTGTTTTGGCTGAACATTGTTCTTGATCACCAAGTTGCCATCTTCTTCATATATGGTAATAAACAATTTTCGCTCCGGGGTAACTTGATTGTGTTTTACGGCATTCTCCAACAACAATTGAAGCGCCAACGGTACGACTTTCGCTTCAGTATTAGTGATCGAGCCAGAAACCGTAAAGACGATACTATCTTCAAACCTCATTTCTAACAACGACATGTAAAGTTCCGCAAACTTCAATTCTTCGGCTACGGTAACGAGTTCTTTGTTCTTCTGTTCGAGGACATATCGATATACCTTTGATAACGAAGTAGTAAATCGTGTCGCTGCCTCCGGATTTTCTTCAATAAGGCTGGTAAGAACGTTTAAACTGTTAAAAAGAAAGTGAGGATCCAATTGATTTTTCAACGCATCAAACTTGGCTGATGCAGTACCTGCGATGATCTTTTGCTCCTTGACCTTCTTTTCCTGAGAATATTTATAGTAATAAAAGGCGTAAAAAATAGAGGTCACTACGGCCGAGATAATGAAAGATACATAATAATATTGTACACGCTCTCCTGCTATAAATTCATTTAGGGTTTCACCATCTATTAGTACTTCCGTAATAAATCGAAGCAAGAATAAACTAACTATGGTTATAGTAATGGCTCCCAAGATGCCCTTGGATAAATTATAAACTCTAAAAAGATTATTCTTATAGCGTTTTAACAAGTAAATGATCAACAAGGCATTGGCCATGTAGAGTACTACCGCGTAGAGTTGGTTGTACCCGAACAGGATAAGCAATTCCCTGCCAGTATCAATACGAACCCCATTGAACCAGCGGATGATGCCTAGTACAATGAAGATCACCATACCTACCAAAAAGGCTTTACCAAACTCTCTAAGAATTCCTTTCATAGTTTGTTAGTTACAATTGGAAGCTACTACTTTTTCGGCATACTCTTTTCCTCCCTGCGGATGAAATTCGCCCTCCGGCGAAAACGAATCGAACAATATAACGGCTCGTTTCAGCTCATTACAAAATTCATCGACCGGCTGACCAAAATAACGTGCTGTGCCCATGTCCCATTCTGTTTTTCCTAGGACTACCCTAGGATTTTCGGGGGCTAGTTTCATTGCCTTTTGATAAAGCTCGGAAACTTTTCCCGCATATTGCATTCCGTATTTTTGTCCGTCGAACACCACCCAAGCCGTATACCATTGTGCTTCCAACACTAGTATTTCGGCATTGTTAGGTGATAAGCCCTTGGCACTGTTTAAAAATTCCTGTGCTTTGTTTAATTGGGTGTTCAGCTTTTCCGGATCCTTTTCAGAAAAACTATTAATTATGTTGATCTGTGCGACATAAAAGGCCGGTAACCAATTGTCCGGCTCGGCATTGGCGATGCGCTCAAATAGATTTGCTGCTTCCCATGGCTTCTCATTCTGCCATAGATCGAAAGCCTTGTGCATTCCCTGTTCGTATTTTGTTTGGCTCATTCCTGAGAAGGAGATACATAGAAAACTGAATAGTATTAGATTTTTCATTGATTGCTGTATTTTGACATGCAGGGGAATTGTTCCGCCTACTAAAATTAATATTCTTATTAACAACGGCCTTGTATGATTAGCCTTTTTTCTTTTTTCTCTAAAGAAAGATCTTTCATTAGGTCGTTTTGTTTATAATTTTATTTCCAATTTTCGAACTACCCCACCCGTTACTTCAAACGAGGCGTCTTCCCATTTGGGCGGGCCAAATCTGGAAGGAGCATTGTTCGAAGTTCCGTAAGATTCGGTTGGGATCATGCCCATGAACATATTCAAACTGCCGCTACGATCTTCATCGTGATAACAAGAGATCGCATAGATACCGTCCGGAACTTCAGAAAAGATAACTGTTGCCTTTTCTTCGGAAATCTCGGCCGATAAGGCTTTGTACGGACGCTCCAAAAAAGTGCCTTCGGCATTGTAAAGTCCAACTTTTACTATTCCTTCGTTGCTGTCGAAGTGTGTCATAGTCACTTCAATGGTGTTTTGTCCGTGAAGGAGCATCGAGGTAATGAGAAAACTTAGATAGGTAAGTACTGTTTGCATGATATAACGGTTTAAAAATTGATAGTTCAAAGATGCGACGGTCAAGGCTCTTTTTAAAAAGAGAATAACTCAATTGTAGGATCTTAGGGATGAATTGTAGCCGTAGTTGCCATACAAACCAAGAATGCTACAGATTATCCAATTGGTTGTCGCTGCCGTCTTCGCTTATCGTCCAAAAGAACCCAACGAAAAAGAACTGATCTGCTGCTGGGGTCAATGCCCGGCGATCGAACCTTCCATTCGCATTGGGAGTACTCGCATACTGGTATCCATTTACATTGTTGAACGCAAAAACATTGTTCACCGAAAAATAGAGGATCTGTTGCTGGGAGATCAAATAGGCCCAATTGAAACTTGTGCTGTGAAAATCGCGTGTTTTTTTCTGAAGGAATCCGGGTTCGTTGGGATCTGTATACGAACGCCCACTCCCAAACTGGTGGCTGAACCCCACCTGACTTCTCCACGCATCGATCCAATATTTCCCAACCACTGAAACATTGTGTGTATTTGCAAAAGAGGGTGTAGCAGCAATAGGAAAGTTTTGATACGTACGTTCGGTATCCAACAACGAATAGCTTACCCAATAATCCACATTTTTTATACTCTTGTTATCCCTCCAAAATATATCAATGCCCTGTGCATACCCGTCCCCGTTATTAGTAAAAGTGGAGTTGGGTTGCGTAAAATTGGTATCATAAGTGATCAGATTACTGTACTCTTTTCTGTAGGCTTCGGCTCTAAAGATGCGGTTGTTGGCGGTATACTGATAATTAAGAATGTAATGCTGCGTCTTTTGGGATTTCAGATTAGTGTTAAATTTTAAAACATCGCTATTGGGTTGCTGAAAGAAATCTCCATAGGCCAAGGACAGCTGACTGTCCTTTCCTGTTTTATAAGCTACCGAAAATCGTGGCGACACGGTGAATGCATCAAACAGAGCGCTATACTCTCCTCTAAGTCCAAGTTTTACTGCGAACTTACGGGAAAAGATAAGGTCGGATTCTGCAAATAGTGCCGATATGTTATTCTGAAAGCCGTAGCTTTCAGCAAAGGAGGGATCTTGAAAATCCTCATTAAAATCGGTCAAGAACTGTTCGGCACCCACGCTCAGCTTGACCCTGTTGCTAAAACGTTTCCGAAGCTTTACTTTTAAATGGGCCGAGCTTTCGGTATCCTTAATATCGCTATCGATGATGCCTAATTTCGTCTTGGCATACGTAAAACTACCCCCTCCAAAGATCTTCCAATTGGGTCCAAGGTCGCCACTATAACTTGCATTAGTGTAAAAATTCTTGTTATTGAGCTTAAAATCGAGCCCGTTAGGAAGATCTATATCCTCCTGTGTGAGTTCAAAATCGGTTCCATCGAAGGCAGCATACCACTTAAAAAGGCCCTTCTTAAGTTTATGTCGAAAAACCGTTTCACCGGCATAGCCTGCAAACGGTTTCTGCCAATCGTTCCGATCGGGAAACACAGCAATATAAGGTGCGAGATTAATGTAGGTTGCATTGACACTAAGAGAACTCTTTTCCCACTTTTGGGTGTTTCCCAACCCGCCACCTACGGTCATTAGGGCGATTTCGGTCTTCTCTTGATCCGGCTCATCGATGGTATTTAAAAGCAGAACCGATGACAAGGCTTGTCCGTATTCTGCAGAATAACCGCCCGTTGAAAATGTGATCCCGTCGAATAAAAACGGACTGTATCTGCCGCGCGTTGGAATATTGTTAGTGGTAGGTGTATACGGCGTAAATACCCGGATCCCGTCGATAAAGATCTGTGTTTCGTCGGCATCCCCGCCACGTACGAACAGTCGGCCGTCCTCTGCTACGGTCGTGGTGCCGGGCAAGGTTTGGAGTGCCCCCACAAAATCCCCCAAGGCACTGGCCGTAGTAACGACATCTAAGGGTTTAAGCACCGAAACCTTACTATTGTCACTCGCTTCCAAAGTTCCCGCCGAAATGATCACAGTATCAAGCGAATTCACATCTTCCCGCAACTTAATAGTTAGATTTTGCATTTGGGACACATCGGCAGCCATGGTAAAGGTTTCAAAGGAGAGAAAAGATACCACCAGCACTTGCACACCTGTTGCCGTCGTTTCAAAAGAAAAACCTCCTTGTTCGCCGGTCGAAGCGCCATCGTAGGTTCCTTCCAGATAGACGTTCGCCCCTAAGATGGGCATCCCATTGGCTTCGGTTACAGTTCCTGATACGATTGTTTGACCAAACGCTACGACGGGCAGAAAACCAATGAGTAGTAAAAATAGAATGGTGCGCGGTACTTTCCGGTAATTATGATGCATAACATGGATGGGTTGATTATTGAGTTCAAAATTGCATAACACGGCAACAATTTCAGAAAAAAAATAACTCAACTGTAAGATACGCAGTACGAACTGTAAATTGAATTATAACATTTCTTTAAAAATTGTCACCATGAAAAAAGGTATCTTCGGAAGATAAAACAACATCCATGACCGATTCAGAAAAAATAGAGAGATACATCGAGAAACATGAGAAATGGACAAAACAACTTGAGAAATTACGCGACATTTTTCAGCAAACTGAATTGAACGAAGAAGTAAAATGGGGATCGCCTACATACACCTTAAATGGAAAATTAGTGGCAGGCATGGCAGCGTTCAAAAATCACTATGCCATTTGGTTTCATCAGGGAGTTTTTTTAAAAGACACCCATCAAAAACTCGTCAATGCACAAGAAGGGGTCACGAAAGCACTACGGCAATGGCGATTTGAAGCAGGTGATACTATCGAGCGACATATCGTACTGCAATACCTTCAAGAAGCCATCAAAAATCGTATTGAGGGAAAGGAAGTCAAGGTGGAACGTAAAAAAGGGGTTGTCATTCCGCCAATGCTAAAAGAGACTTTGAACAAGAATAAAGAGCTTAAAGAGGCTTTTCATGCATTAACACCCGGAAAACAACGAGAATACGCCGCTTACATCGGTGATGCCAAACAGCAAAAAACAAAAGAGAGCAGACTGGAAAAGATCGAACCAATGATCTTAAAAGGTGTGGGATTGCACGACAAATACAAAAACTGCTAATAATTGAAAGCACCACGATTTAAACGATATACCTCACGGCAACTCTGGTTCTATACCCGGCGTGCCTTTTGGATCCTTATCGCTTGGGTACTCATCTCCAATGCACTGTTCTTTTATGAGTATTTCACGCTTATTAGTAATGGGGTGTTAAGTTCAAGTTTCGACTTCCAGCAAGCATTTACGGCCAATTTGATCGTTGGGATCTCAGCTGGGATCATTGGTGGGATCGTTACAGTGAATCTCATGGAGCGCTGGCTTCGAAAACATGCTTTTTGGAAAGCGCTTCTCTATATCGTCATCGCGTATGTGATCGCCGCACTTATGGTAAGTACCATTGGCGCACTCTATTTTTACAGTGAAGATGCAGGCTTACCCTTTTACCATCCCGATGTGATCTATGAAGTGCAACTGTTTTTTGGCACTTGGTTATTCATCAAGAACTTTATCGTCTGGCTCGTGATCGTTATCGTGACACTCATAGTATTGATTGTTAATGACAAATATGGTCCGGGTGTTTTTCCCGATTACCTTATGGGGCGCTATTTTATGCCGAAGAGTGAGCGTAGGATCTTCATGTTTGCCGACATACGAAATGCAACCGGTATTGCCGAAGCGCTTGGAGAAGAAAAATATTTCAACTTTCTGAAGGATTTCTTTCGCGACATTGCTCCCGCTATTGTACAAACCCGGGGGGAGGTCTACCAATATGTAGGTGATGAAGTGGTGGTCTCTTGGAAAATGAAATGGGGACTAAAGAACGCCAATGCTTTGCAGTGCTACTACAGCATGAAGCGCATAATCGCTTATAAACAATCGCGCTATATAAAAAAATATGGTTTTGCTCCGGAGTTCAAGGTCGGTTACCACTTTGGTCCCGTTATGGTGGGAGAAATAGGACAAATAAAACGAGAGATCGCTTTTTCGGGCGATGTGCTCAATACCACCGCACGAATTGTCTCCTTGTGTAATGAACTTGGGGTAGATATCCTCGCTTCTAAAGAGTTTGCCAACATAGCGTACAAAACGCCTAAGGGCATTGAAAAACAGGAAGTAGGAAAGGAGAAACTTCGCGGTAAGGCGGAAGAAATGGAGCTCGTCACCTACTCTGGGAACGGTATTTGATGCACACTTTTAAATCTTAATTCTTTTTATTATGAAAACCGATACGTATACAAAAGTTATTCTCACCGTGATTGCGCTCTGTCTCACCGTCAATGTCATGAAAGAACTGGAATTTGTTCCTGCGGCCTATGCTTCGGAAGCAACGCCTGCACCCAAAGCAAAAACAAAATATCAATTGGTTCCTATTTCAGAAAACAATACTATGGATGTACGTATTGTAGATATCAATACGTACGATGAATTAAATGTGAACTTAAAAGGCGTAGATACGTACGAAGAAGTAAAGGTGAATATAAAAAGCATCGACACCAGTGACGAACTAGACGTTAACATAGACGAGGTTGGTGGTGGCTGGGTCTCGAACGGCGGACCGTTACGCGTCAAGGTGGAGTGATTGTACGTCGTAAACAGTAAAGTTCAGAACCATCATGTTATTCAAGGGTTCTTTTAAATGGCCTTATGATTAGTCGGGCGGCGCGATCGTAATTAATGTAATTATAACTCCAATTAAAGAAGGTCACCACCCTGTTTCTAAATCCGGCTAAGAACCACAAATGAACGAACATCCACAGGAACCAGGCAAAGGCTCCAGCAAAATGCCATTTTTTAAGGTCGACGACCGCTTTATTACGCCCTATGGTGGCCATGGTACCTTTATCGAAATACGAGAAAGGTTTCAATTCCTTTTGGTTGAACATACGTTTTAAATTCTTACCAAGGTGCTTCCCCTGTTGGATGGCCGGCTGTGCCACTTGCGGGTGGCCCTGGGGGAAATCCTCTGTTTCCATAAAAGCCACATCACCCAACGCATAGATATTTTCAAATCCTTCTACCTTATTATATCTGTCTACTTTGTAGCGGTTCGCTTTTTGAATAAGTGCTTCCCCATCGATTCCTGCTATAGGTGCTCCTGTTACACCGGCAGCCCAGATAAAAGTGGCTGTTTTAAAGGACTTTCCGTTCTTAGTGGTGACGGTTGTACCATCGTAGTCTTCAACCATGGTATTTAAATGGACCTCAACCCCTAGTTTCTCCAAAAAGCGTTGTGCTTTTTTAGAAGAATGTTCACTCATAGGAGGCAAGACTCGGTCAAAACCCTCCAATAGGTGTACACCCATATCTTCTTCCTCGAGTTCGGGATAATCGTTCTCAAGAATCCCTTTTCTGAATTCGGCTAAGGCACCGGCAAGTTCCACACCTGTAGGACCGGCCCCGGCAATCACGAAGTTCAAATACCG
This sequence comes from Altibacter sp., assembly GCA_002696485.1. Lineage (GTDB taxonomy): Bacteria > Bacteroidota > Bacteroidia > Flavobacteriales > Flavobacteriaceae > Altibacter. The sequence continues at coordinate 72,775 of NZTP01000066.1, forward strand.
CCGTCGTGCTTCAGGATCATCGGTAATATCGGCAGCTTCAATATTCTGAAGCATCAAACTGCGAATATTCAGTGCCTGCGGAACCGTTTTCATGGGCATACTGTGGGTCTCAATGTTCTTATTTCCGAAGAAATTCGTACGGGTTCCCGTGGCAATGACAAGATAATCGTAAGACAGGTCGCCAATAGAGGTTTCTACTTCTTTTCTTGCAGGATGTATTTGAATCACTTCTGCCAGACGGAAATGAAAATCCTCTAACTTTCTGAAGATTTTCCGTAGCGGATACGCAATGGAATCCGGTTCCAAGCCGGCGGTGGAAACTTGATACAGCAAGGGTTGAAACGTATGATAATTATGTCGGTCGAAAAGGACGATCTGAGCAGGAACCTTCTTTAATTGTTTTAACAAGGCAATACCGGCAAATCCACCCCCAATCACTACAATTCGGGGTTGTTTGGTTTCGGGAATATTCATAGGGTGCTTCTTCTTCTATAAAGGTACTATTTGTCTTCTGAAACGCCTATATTTCCTATATTTTTTATGATTTTTGTAACAAAGAAGTGAGGATCAACACTAATTGATTAACTAACAAGAAACCATTGACAAAAGACCTTGAACATAGTTTTGTAACCCAGCTGGAAGAAAATCAAAACATTGTCCATAAGATATGTCGCTTGTATACCAATGACAGTGATTCGCATAACGATCTGTTTCAGGAAATCACCATTCAATTATGGAAGGCATTTCCAAAGTTTCGGGGCGATTCGAAGTTTAGTACATGGATGTATCGGGTGGCATTGAATACGGCGATCACCCTGTACCGAAAATCGAAACGCTCGATAAAAACCCAGGATTTTGAAGCCGTAAGTTTTAAGATCACAGCCGAAGCCTACGATAACACCGTAGAAGAACAATTGAAATTAATGTACAGTGCAGTGAAGGACTTGAACGATATTGACAAAGCATTGGTCTTCCTTTATTTGGAAGATAAGAATTATAAAGAAATTTCAGAAACACTGGGTATCACGGAAGTCAACGCCCGCGTGAAGATGAACCGTATTAAAGAGAAATTAAGAACTATTTTAAATCCGTAACCCCCTATGGATGAGTTAGAATTATTGAAGAAGCAGTGGCAGACCAGGGAGCAGGAGTTTCCTAAATTGTCGTACCAAGACATCTACAAGATGTTGCTTAAAAAGTCTTCTTCCATCGTAAAATGGATCTTCCTAATAAGTATAGGAGAGATCGTTCTGTGGACCGTATTGGCATTTTTAGTCCCGGAATCAAGCAGAGAGATCAATAATGGCATTGGTCTTAAAACTACGTTCATGATTATTAATATTGTTCATTACGCCATTTTTGTTGTGTTCATACTCCTATTCTATAAGAACTACCGCACCATTCAGGTGACAGATTCTATTAAAGATTTAATGGGCAACATCCTTAAAACACGAAGAACAGTAAAATACTTCGTGATCTACAATGTTGGCGTATCTGTATTACTCTTCATTGGTGTTAATATGTTCTACTACACTAAAAAAGATCAACTGTACGAATTAATGACCAGTACATATGAGGGGTACAGTGCGATTCCGCCCGAAAGTTTTACGTCGGTCTTCTTTCTAAGTCAGTTAATAGGTGGCGTAATTATTATTGGACTTTTATTGCTGTTCTATCGATTGATCTACGGAATCTTGCTCCGCCGACTTAAACGCAATTATAACGAACTGGAAAAAATGGAGGTCTAACGGTTTCCGTTTTTTCTGGAGGGAATAGGTCGAGTTAGGAGTTAGGAGTTAGGAGTTAGGAGTTAGGAGTTAGGAGTTTAAAAAAATATTATTACTTAATCTAATAACGCCACTGCCGCTCTTTGTTCAATTCTTCTTCGGTCTTTAGTTCTTCGGCCGGTATTACCTTTAGAAAGGAAGGATGTTGTTCAATAGCATATTCCAGTTTTTCAACAATTTGGTCCATGGTCTCATTCTCATAGTCGATATCTAAAGGTTTTTTGATCTCCATGGACTGAAGAATCCCCTTTTTTCGCACCCGAATACCTTTTTTATCGAAAGAACGTCTAAAGCCGTCGATTACTATTGGGACCACAATAGGTTTGTTTTGCTTGATGATATGTGCTGTCCCGCGCCGAATAGGTTTCCAAGGTTTGGTAGTACCCTGAGGAAAGGTTATCACCCAACCGTCGTTCAAAGCTTTGGAGATGTTACTAACATCGCTCATCTTTACCTGCTTGTTCACTTCCTTCCCTTTTTCCCGCCACGTACGTTCAATACTTACAGAACCGGCATACGCAAGAATCTTAGGTAATAGTCCCGATTGCATGGTTTCTTTGGCGGCCACAAAGTAGATATTGAGTTTTGGGTTCCAGAGATATCCAATGTTCTTGATATTATCCTCCCTTCCACTCAAAGCAGCATTGAAGACATGAAACATGGCCACCACATCGGCAAAATAGGTTTGATGGTTCGACACAAAGAGTACGTTCTTATCGGGCAATCCCTTAATGATCTCGCTACCGTCGATCTCCAATGTGTTGAATCCCTTAAATCGCCTATGGGTAAGCGCGCCAAGTATCCTAATGAGCCAACGCTTCAGAAATAATATATGTCCAAATGGATTTCTTTTAAAAAGCCCCATGTATTAGATTTCAATTTTCTTTATTACAAACTTCAGTTCTAAAAAAACCGAAACACAAAGATACTAAAAATACCCCCTTTACAGTACTTGTCTCAGCAATTCCCGTACTTCGCTCAGCATCATGGCAGTGGCTCCCCAAACCACATGACCGTTGAGCAAAAAGGCCGGAACTTCTATATCTGTCGCATACGAGGTAGTGAGCGTTTTGGTTACCAAAATACTGTCGTCCATAAAATGCCCCAGTGGCACTTCTATAAGCGCTTCCACCTCATCTTCTTGGGGCACGAACAAAGGGGTTTCTGCAGTAATTCCCAAATAGGGTTGTACAAAGAAGTTGCTGGGTGGAATATAGATCTCTGTGAGTTCCTTTAGAACAGCAATGCGATTGGCGGGAATTCCAACTTCCTCTTCCGTTTCGCGAAGGGCAGCATGTTGCAGGGAAGCATCGCCGGACTCCAGCTTGCCACCGGGAAAACCTACTTGAGCCGAATGTACTCCCTTATACGTTTTTCTAAGAATTAAAATTAAATGTGTTTCGAAGGCGTGAGAGGGATAGAATAATGCCATAACGCCTGCCTTGCGAGGTTCCTTTTGCTGTCTGGCTATCGCTTTTAATTCCAGCAAGCGTTCGATAGGCGCCATTTTTAGCTGAATGGATTCTCCGGGAAGTTCCATTTTTGTTACTTTTACAATCCGTTTTTCAAACTCTTGAAAGTGCATTATGAAAAAGTTACTTGTGTTAGGAATTGTTTGTGTGGGGTTACTACAAAGTTGTGAAGATAAGAAAAACAATTCCGAAGAAAAAACCGAAACGACCGTAAAAACACTCTTGGATACCCTCCCTTCGGAAGCTAAAAAAATTGACACTACTGCTGTTTCTGAAGCATCCTCCTACCCCAAGATCACCCAAAAGAACGTTGTGTCTTTCCTTACGGAATATGGTGAAGAACATCCTGAAACAAACGTTCGTATTACCACAAATCACGGTACCATCGATATACAATTGTATGAGGACACACCGCTGCACAGAGCAAACTTTGTATACTTGGTGAAACAGGATTATTTTGACAACACCTTTTTTCATCGGGTGGTCAAGAATTTCATCATCCAAGGCGGCAACAGCGATAACGTGAGTACCCCGCGTAAAAGAAATGCTATAGGAAGTGATTATCTATTGCCGGCAGAGATCGTACCCGGAAGAAAACATACCTACGGTACAGTAAGCGGAGCGAAAGAATATCGCGAGAACCCCGATAAGCAAACGGCTCCCTTTGAGTTTTTTATCTTTTTAGGCCCCCAAACTGCTACAGGGCACCTAAACGGAAATTATACCATCTTTGGCCGCGTAACAAAAGGGATGGATGTGGTTGAAAAGATCGCCAACCTTCCCGCAGACGAAGGCGATTGGCCGCTTCAGAATGTATACATACAGGAGGTTACTGTTGAGTAAGTTCTTTTTTCGTATAAATACTAGGCAACGACAGCTTAAAATACACCGCCAGCAGTCGAATGGTGATCACCACAGCACCCGACAGGATCACAACCCAATTCTCACTAAGGGTAGTTTTTAGTAATATAAAATACGTTACCCCACCTAAAATACAGGCAGTGGCATAGATCTCCTTTCTGAAAATAATTGGGATCTCATTGCACAAGATATCCCGGATCACCCCACCAAAACACGCCGACATGGTTCCCAAGGCGATACAGATAAGCGGAGGGAGATCGGCAGCAAGACCCTTCTCTACACCCACAATAGTATACAAAGCGATCCCAATGGTATCGAACAGGAAAAGCGACCTTCTAATATATCCCAACCAGCGTCTAAAGATCACTGCAAACACTGCCGCCCCTAAGATCACATATACGAAAGTGAGATTGCGCATCCAGGTGATGGGAAAGTCGATAAGCACATCTCGTAGCGTTCCGCCACCCACAGCAGTGACAAAAGCAATGATAAGGATGCCAAAGGGATCCATGCGCTTCTTTAAAGCGGTCAATACGCCGGAGATAGAAAAGGAAATAGTTCCAAGGATATCAATGATCAAAAATAAGCTCACATGTTCTGGGTATAATAGTTATAATCCTTGATCACACGGTCGATAAAAGCGACAGGCTTTTCGTCGATCGTTACGTCCATAACCGAGGCAACCTTTTCAGATAATTTTAAAATTACATTGTGGTTCCCGTTAAAACGGGCTTTATTGAAAACCGTCTTGATGGTCTGTATTTCGGTATCTGTAAAAACCGTTACTTGCGGGTATTTTGGCGTGTAATCATCAGGAAGGTCCATAAGCAAGGTTTCTGAAAAGCTCACCGTTTTCTTTTCCGTGATCACCGTGGTGGTAGCGGCAATATCACCCAGTCGCTGCCCTTTTCCGTTTAAGAGAATGGTGACAGTAGCGACAGCACCGCTGGTGATACTCACATCGATAATTCGAAGCAACCATCGAATAAAATAATTTGAAAAAGCCGGTTTGGATCCGTCCAATTTTACCACCCGTATCTTCATGGCAGCCTTCCCCGGACTTTGACCGTTCCAAAAGGTTTCCCACAATAAATGATATAAGAATATAGGGAGCCCCAAGGTCATAAAAAGCAAAAAGGTAGCATCGTCGTCCAAATAAGATATAGAATCCAAAACCACCATCACACCAATGACATAAATTACAATAAGAACCGAATCGATCAGGTAGGCGAGAATGCGTGCTCCTACTCCCGCTACATTCTGCGAAATGTTTACATTTTGAGCGGTTTCTATTTGAAAATTATCCATTAAATATGTTTCTTTGAAGCGAATCAAATGCCAGACAATGCGCGAGGCTGCCTTTGCGAAACAAAATAAAGATAAATGGTTAAGATTTGAAAGTGTTCTTCGGAATAATGTTCAAATACATCCCGACGAATTAAGTGCGCTCTATCTCGAAATTACCGATCATTTGAGTTATGCACAAACCTTCTATCCTCAAAGCAATACACTACAATATCTCAATGGCCTATCGGTATTGGCGCACCAGAAGATCTATAAGACAAAGCGGGAATCCCGATCACGATTTATCACATTCTACACCCAAGAATTTCCTTTGTTCTTCTCAAGCTATCACAAACAATTGCTCATCGCTTTTATCACCTTTCTTCTTTTTTCACTCATTGGGGCATATTCGGCGGCCACCGATGGGAATTTTGTGCGGCTTATCCTTGGCGACGGTTATGTGAACATGACACTCAACAATATTGAGAAAGGCGATCCTATGGCAGTTTATAAAGACATGAACGAACTCAACATGTTCCTGGGTATTACCATCAATAATATTCGGGTGGCTCTTTTAGCCTTTAGCTTTGGGATCTTCTTAAGTTTAGGCACCTTATTCATCTTAATGCGCAATGCCATCATGCTGGGTTCCTTCCAATATTTCTTCTACGACCAAGGATTACTCTGGGAATCGGCGCGTACCATTTGGATACACGGTACCATCGAGATTTCGGTGATCATTATTGCCGGTTGTGCAGGTCTAGTTCTTGGAAACAGCATTTTGTTTCCGGGAACCTATACTAGAAGACAGTCTTTTGTTCGTGGCACTAAAGACGGTATCAAGATACTGTTGAGTACAATTCCGTTCTTTATTATTGCAGGATTTTTGGAAGGCTTCGTAACGCGCCATACCGAAATGCCGGATTGGCTGGCAATTCTAATCATTGGAGGCTCTTTGTTCCTTATTTTATTCTATTACGTATACTACCCCATAAAACTAAAAAAAGACCATGAGAGATTACGTGCAGTTTAAGCAACAACGCGAGCTAGGCGACATCCTTAGCGATACCTTCAAGTTTTTACGAGGAAACGGAAAGCAACTTTTTGGACTTATTTTCAGAATTGCAGGCCCTGCCTTGGTACTACTCGTGCTTGCGTATGTGTTCTACATGCAAACCGTTTTTGGAAGTGTGGGCTTGGGCAGCTTCGGAATGGGAAACTCCATAGAGAATTTCACCGGCAGCTTTATGATCTCCATATTCGTACTTATCATTTCCGGGATGGCCTATTATGCGCTTCTTTACGGTACCGTACTGCACAGCATTAGATCCTACATAAAGAACGATGGGAAGATTATTAAGGAAGAAGTAACGGCCGGCGTACGCGAACACTTTTGGAGCTTGATGGGTCTAAGTATTTTGGCAGGCTTGATGATTGGTTTTGGCCTCGTTTTCTGCATCGCCCCCGGTATCTATCTTGCAGTGGTCCTTTCAGTAACATTTTCAATTCATGTCTTTGAAAAGAAAGATGTAACAGACAGTATCGGGTATAGTTTTCAACTTATTAAAGGAGAATGGTGGATGACATTTGCCACCTTGTTCGTGATTGTGATCCTGTATTACATTTGTGTAATGATCTTTCAAGTTCCTCAGTACATTTATTTTTTTATTAAAGGTTTCGCAATGGCCGAAACCCTATCAGCAGACCCCACTGAGATGTTCGATTGGATCTATATGGCATTGAGCTCTATTGGTATCATTGCCCAATATTTACTGCAGGCGGTCATTGTGATCACAACGGCACTTATTTATTACAATTTAAACGAAAAGAAACACTTTACAGGAACTTTGGAAACGATTGAATCTTTAGGTGATCGGGAGGTTTAGGCACATGCGAATTCTTTTTACTTTAGCACTCTTTTTATTCTTTGCTTCGGAAATGCAAGCACAGGACTCCCTGGCCGCTACTGAAAAAAAAGTAATTCAGTACGATACAGACAGGGACGTACGTCCTTTGGAACTCAGTAAAGAATCCATCGCCAATTATAAAAAGGACGAAGCTTTCAATTACACCGAAGCAACACCCGATGAAGATAATTGGTGGGAGCAATTCAAACGCTGGTTGGCCGGATTGTGGTTTAAATTTTGGCAATGGCTATTGGGCGACTCCATAAACAGTCCGTTTTGGGGTTTTATCTTAAAGATGCTGCCCTACCTTATCATTGCAGGAATTATTGGGTTCATTATCTGGTTGTTCTACAAGCTAAATCCGGGTGCGAAAATTTTAAAGTCCCAAGAGGCCCCGGATGTTTTCTTTACCGAAGAAGAAGAGATCATAAAGACCGCTGACATTAAAAAGCTTATTCAAAAAGCGCTGGAGCAAAAGGATTACCGCCTGGCAGTGCGGTATTCGTATCTTTTGATCTTAAAGCAATTGAGTGAAGCCCATCTTATCGATTATGAATTCGATAAGACCAACAGCGATTATATAGCCGAATTGGCCTCGGGACCGCTCCACCTTCAGTTTCAAAAAGTCACCAATCTTTACGATTATATATGGTATGGCAGTTTTGCCGTTACCGAAACAGATTATCATGTGGCACAACGCACCTTTCAGAAATTAGAACAACAATTCCCTAAGACCAATGACTAAACTCCAACAGCTGGCATTTTTCGGATTGTTGCTCATGGTAGCCGCATTGGTTTATTTGGAAGCAACGCGACCCATGCCGGTAAATTGGTTTCCCAGCTATACTCAAGAAGACAAAATTCCCTTAGGAACCTATGTCATGCATGATGTCTTGCAAAAAAGGCTTGGAGAAAAACTAGTGGACATGCGGCAGCCTCCGTTCGAAAACCTACGCGACACGACCCTGTCCGGCACCTATTTTTTTGTAAATGACAACCTTTCTTTTGATACGGCAGAACTAGAACGAATGTTTGCTTGGGTGGCCAAGGGGAATACAGTATTTGCTTCAGCGACCTATCATAGCATGCCGTTGTTAGACACGTTACAACTTAACGTTGAGACCGCTTGGCTGCCCGATCAATTAGGAACCGAACCCATGTTGAAACTTGTTAACCCTACATTTACGGCGAAAGGGCCTTATCACATAGAACGGGATCGAGTGATGCGGTATTTTTCTGAAATAGACACACTTTCACATACCGTTTTAGGTGTTAGTCAGCCGTTTAACGACACATTGGAGATCACGCAACCTCTTGTTAATTTCATTAAAGCACCTATTGGAGAAGGAACAATCTATCTACACACCCAACCGGAAGTATTCTCAAATTACTTTCTGCTTACGCAACAGCATGTACGTTATACAGAAGGTTTGCTAGGCTATATAAACGATGGGCGTCCCGTGTTTTGGGACACGCATTACAAATCGGGTAAAAGCATAAACATATCGCCACTATATATCTTGTTCAATAATAAATATTTAAAATGGGCGTATTATATGGTCCTTATGGGTGCACTGCTTTTTGTATTGTTCGAGGGAAAAAGAAAACAACGTAGCATTCCCATTGTAAATCCGGTAACTAACAAAACCTACGAATACACACGAACAATTTCGGGGATGTACTTAGATCAAAGGCAAACACATGAGATCGCCAAAAAGCAGATCTCGCTCTTTTTTGAATACATCCGTACCCGACTCAGGGTCCCCACCGAAAAAACCAACCCACGGTTTTTTGCCGCCGTGGCATCACGAAGCGGTAACAGTCTTGAAGACACCAAAAATCTGTTTACTTTTATGGAAAAGATACAACAGCAAGAACAAACTTCTCAAGAAGAATTATTAGAACTCAACAAACGAATCACTATTTATAAAAAAACACTCGATGGAACATCCTGAAGCAAGCAATGACGAATTGCATTTTAATAATCGTATACCCTTAGACGAACTAAAGGGGGCGGTAGACGGCATCAAAACACAATTGGGAAAGATCATTATTGGTCAGCATGATTTTATTGAGCTTCTTATCGTAAGTCTTTTGGCGCGAGGTCATGTGCTCATTGAAGGAGTTCCCGGAATTGCCAAGACCATTACTGCAAAACTTTTTGCGAAAACATTGCATACCGATTTCAGTCGGATACAATTTACACCGGATCTCATGCCCAGTGATGTTCTAGGGACATCTGTACTGAACATGAAAACCTCCGAATTCGAGTTTAAAAAGGGACCTATCTTTTCAAATGTGGTCTTGATAGACGAGATCAACCGTGCGCCTGCGAAAACACAGGCCGCACTTTTTGAGGTTATGGAAGAACGACAGATCACCATGGACGGACATCAATACAATATGGAATATCCGTTCATGGTCTTGGCAACACAAAACCCTGTTGAACAGGAAGGTACCTATGCCCTTCCCGAAGCCCAGTTAGACCGATTCCTGTTTAAGATAAAAGTGGGCTACCCAAGTTTGACAGATGAAGTAACGATCCTCAAAACACACCACGACAGGAAGTTCGATCTTCCGCAAGAGCAAATTGAAGCCGTGATCACCCCGGAAACCTTGAAGAAGTTTAGATCACAGGTACAGGAGGTCCTTATTGAAGAAAAGATCTTCAATTACATTGCCCAAGTGGTGGACAAGACCAGAAATCACCCGCATCTATATTTGGGAGGTTCCCCCCGCGCATCGTTGGCGATCATGAATGCCTCAAAAGCCTTTGCTGCAATGAGTGGGCGGGATTTTGTAACCCCGGACGATGTGAAGCGATCATTGGCACCTGTATTACGACATCGTATTATACTATCCCCCGAACGTGAAATGGAAGGAATGACACCGGAAACCGTGATCGATATGATCGCACAATCTGTTGAAATACCTCGCTAGTGATCAATTTTATCAAATCCTTGTATCTAAGCGAACGCTTTTTCTATACGCTAAGTGCGATTGCACTCCTATTCCTTCTATCGTATTGGATACCTTCCCTTTATGGTATTGTATGGATTGGTGTGGTGTTCGTAGCGGCCGTTGTGATCATTGAAATGAGTATGCTTTACAGTACCGCAGGACTGCAAGGAGATCGTATATTACCCGAAAAATTCTCAAATAGTGATGAGAATGAAGTGCTGCTTCAGCTAAAGAATGCGTATACCTTTACAGTACATGTTGCCATCGTTGAAGAATTACCGGTGCAGTTTCAGAAGCGAGATTTTTTCAGAAAAGTAACAATTCCGGGTAAGAACAGAAACACACTTTCCTATATCGTCCGACCTGTTGAACGCGGGGAATATATCTTCGGAAATATGAACTGCTATGCCTCCAGTACCTTAGGTATGATTCGCAGACGCTACACTTTTAACAAAGAACAAATGGTGAAAGTGTATCCATCGTTCATACAAATGAAAAAATATGATTTTTTAGCGATCGATAACCGATTGACACATATAGGACTAAAAAAAATTCGAAAGATAGGTCATACTATGGAGTTTGAACAGATCAAGGAATATGTAGCAGGTGATGACGTTCGAACCGTGAACTGGAAAGCTACGGCGAAGCAGGCGAGGTTGATGGTAAATCAGTTTCAAGATGAAAAGATGCAGCCTGTGTACTCCATCATAGACACCAGTAGGGTGATGAAAATGCCATTTAATGGCTTAAAATTGGTCGATTATGCCATTAACAGCTCCTTGGCTTTTTCAAATATCGCATTGAAAAAAGGAGACAAGGTCGGTCTGTTGGATTTCTCACATAAGATCGGGAACTACCTGCCTGCCGTTGCGAAGAAAACATATCTTAATTCAGTTCTTGACACACTTTATAATATAGACTCAACATTCTTGGATTCAGATTTTGGTACCCTTCAGGCCTTTGTGAAACGCCGGATTACCCATAGAAGCCTGCTCCTCTTGTATACCAATTTTGAACACATTTCGGCCTTACACAGGCAACTTCCTTATTTGCTCGCGATTGCGAAGAAACATGTATTAGTAGTGATCTTTTTTGAAAATACCGAGTTAAAAAGTCTGAGCGAGTCAGAAGCTACCACCATTCCTGAAATATTCGACCAAACTATTGCGCAGCAATTTCAGTTCGATAAAAAAGTAATGGTTAGAGAGCTTCAGCAACGCGGCATCCAAACCGTGCTAACGGCTCCGGAGGATCTTACCGTCAACACCATCAATAAATATTTGGAGATCAAGGCTAAGGGCTTGTTGTAATGAGTATACCAAAATTCCAACTTCCAACTTCCTACTTCCAACTTCCAACTTCCTACTTCCTACTTCTTACTTCCAAGAACATACAACTCATCCCGGGCAATCGACAATTGAGCGTTTTTCTTTTTTGCAACAGTAGGTTTTAGTAGAGTTTTGCTTCAGAAGAAATTGTAACTCTAAACATTCACATTATGAAAACGTTATTACTTACACTCACCCTTACTCTAAGCGCCTACATCCTGCAAGCTCAAACTGAAAACGTATCTCCTTCAGAAGGAACCACGCTCACAGTTACTGTACCGGTACAAAGCACGGAAGGACATGTTATTTTCGCACTTTATGATGAGACCACATTCTTAAAACAGCCGCTCATGGGCTTGGAAAGCACCATTGTTGACGGTAAGGCCACGGTCACGTTTACCAGTGTACTTCCCGGCACATATGCTGTTGTACTTTTTCATGACAAAAACGACAATAAACAAATGGATTTTGAAGCCAATGGTATGCCGAAAGAAATGTATGGTGCCTCCAACAATGTACTTTCATTTGGTCCTCCGCAATGGAATGATTCAAAATTTGAGGTGGGCGATGAACCCCTCACCTTCGAAATTATCATGTAAGCTAAGCCTATTTTTGTGTAACGTCCGAAGCATTTACTTCGGACTTTTTTATAGGTAAAATCTTTTTTTGATAAACCATGTAATAGATTTTATCGATACAAAATCGTATCTTTGATCCATAGAAAGTACGATCATGACCATCACCCAATTAAAATATGTACTGGCCGTAGCCGAACATCAAAATTTTACCAAAGCAGCTCAAAAGACTTTCGTGACACAGCCTACGCTGAGTATGCAAATTCAGAAACTGGAAGAAGAATTGAGCATTCAAATCTTCGACCGAACTAAAAAACCCATCGAACTAACTGCCATTGGCAAAAAAATAGTGAATCAGGCTCGTAATATCGTGAACGAAGCCGATAGGATGCAAGATGTGGTAGATCAAGAGAAGGGATTTATTGGAGGTGTCTTCAAACTGGGGATCATTCCTACAGTAATGCCTACCCTGCTTCCTATGTTTTTGAAGAACTTTACAAAACGTTACGGAAAAGTTCAGCTGAAGATCGAAGAACTCACCACCGATGAGATCATCCATAAAATAAAGGACGGACATTTGGATGCGGCCATTGCCGCTACTCCCTTAGAGATCGAAAGCATTAAGGAACGGGTGCTTTATTATGAACCTTTTGTGGGCTATATTCCGGAACATCACCGTTTGTTTGATAAACAAAAAATTGAGGGAAAGGATCTTGATCTTGACGATATTCTTTTATTAGAAGATGGTCACTGTTTTAGGGACGGCGTGGTCAATCTTTGTAAAGCTTCAAAACTGCAGGCCGGTGATTCTTTTCAACTGGAGAGCGGTAGCTTTGAGACTCTTATAAAATTATCTAACGAAGGATTGGGAATGACATTACTGCCGTTTCTTCATACCTTAGACATACCAAATGAACAAAAGAGCTATTTGCGTTATTTTACCGAACCCTCTCCCGCTCGAGAGGTAAGTCTGTTGTATAATAAGAACGAGTTGAAATTACAGATTATCAATGCGTTGTATGAAAGTATTTCCGGGGTGATCCGTGGTGCGATCGCCTTTCAGGATGTGAAGATCATCAGTCCGAAAGCTAAAAACTAAAAAAGGCCCTGTAAACAGGGCCTTTTTTTATGGATTTAAATAGATTAAACATTGATTTAGTTGGGGGTTCTGCTTGATCAAAGAGTCAACCCAGATTTTAAGTTCCTCAATTTCGTAAGGAAGCAATCGTGTCATCGCCTTTTTCAACTCTTTGCAGAACAAATTAACATCAAAACTAACTTTTGCGAGTACAGCTTTTGTGTAGTCAAACATTGCTCTAGCCATAGTTAAATTGAATTTAAAATAGGTTATGTAGTTGTTGTCAATAGGCAGGTAGGTTTTATTACGCTCCTTAAAGATAACAAAAAAATTGATTTGTTATTTCCTATTGATCAAAAATAGGGTGTTAAAATCGGTTGTCCCCATCTAAGAGATCGCCCAATCCCCCTAGAATACTGCCTTCACCTTTATCTTTACCTCCGCCTTGAGGCGCCGATGCCCATACACGTTTCGCCAGTCGGCTAAACGGCAATGATTGAATGTATACCGTTCCGGGACCTGTTAGGGTAGCAAAGAACAGCCCTTCGCCTCCAAACAAGGTGTTTTTAATCCCTCCTACAAACTCTATATCGTAATCCACCGTATGGTCAAAACCAATAATACAGCCAGTATCCACTTTCAATTTTTCTCCCGGGGCCAATTCCTTTGTTGCGGTAGTTCCGCCGGCATGCACAAAAGCCATACCGTTCCCTTCGAGCTTTTGCATAATAAAACCTTCTCCCCCAAAGAGTCCGCGGCCCAATTTGCGTGAGAATTCAATCCCAATAGAAACCCCCTTGGCTGCGCAAAGGAAAGCGTCCTTCTGACAAATAAATTTTCCGTTGAACTTACGCAGGTCAATTGCAATGATCTTCCCCGGATATGGAGAAGCGAAACTTACACGCTTCTTTCCTGGAATCGTATTGTAAAAGGCGGTCATGAACAAACTCTCCCCTGTAAGTAATCGCTTTCCGGCACCAAATATCTTTCCCATGACACTGTTATCACGTGAGGAACCGTCACCAAAGATGGTCTCCATTTTAATTCCGTCATCCATCATCATAAAGCTGCCTGCTTCGGCCACGACTCCTTCATTGGGATCCAATTCGATTTCTACGTATTGCATCTCTTCACCATAGATGCTATAGTCTATTTCATGTGCTTCCATGTTCTCTTATTTTTTGGTTATTGCAACTATTGGTTGATCGAATTTCTGTTTTGTTACAACCGAGGTGTATAACAGTGCTATTCAAAAAGTGACATTCAATTTTTTCTTTTAACGGTCCATTCGAAGTCAAAACTAGACACCTGCTCTCCCTGTGCATTCAATCCTTCAGAATGCATCCAACACGTCACACCTTCTCCGGTCGATAAGGTTTTATCGATCGCCTGTTTGATCTTAAGACCATCGTTACAAGTAAAAGTGATCTTCCCTTTGGCTTTCTTGCTAAAAGAGCCTTTGTTATTCGCCACAAGCATGGAAACCGATGCGTCGCGCTCTTTAATATAAGACATCACCAATGCACCGGTACTCAACTCCGCTGCCATACCTTGTACGGCCCAGAACATGGATTTAAAAGGATTTTGATTGATCCATCTATAGCGGACCGTGGTGGTGCAGTTTGCTTCGGAAATGGATCGAAGACGAACGCCACATAAGAAGGCAGACGGCAATTTAAATAGTAGATACGTGTTAATCTGACTCGGTTTTAAAGGCATTTCTGAAGAATTTTCAGCTAAGATATCACAATTTACGGATACGTATAATATGTTAAAAAAATGTTAATTATAGTACTATGCGTAACATAATACCTTCTTTTAGACATATATTTGTATAGGAAACTAAAAATCATGGAAGCAACTACAACCATTACACATAAGAATCTGGGGGCGTTTATACACCTATCCACATTTCTGAAGTATTTTTTCCCGTTCGCCAATTTTTTTGCTCCACTATTACTTTGGACATTTAATAAGGAGAGTGAATTTGTGGATCATCACGGAAGACAGGCGATCAATTTTCAATTGAGCATTTTTGTGTACACCTTAATGATCGGTCTGCTTTGTTTGCCCTTTTTCTTACTTTTTGTAACAGACTTTGTATCCTTGGTCGATGCTGTAGAACATACGACCCGCGAAATGCATTTTTCCGATATAAGGAACCTTAGCGGATATATTCTATTATTCTTTTTGATCGTATTGCTATTGTTTGGACTTTTTGTCTTAGAACTATACGCAGTCATTTCGGCTACATTACGTGCCGCACAAGGAGAACAGTACAGATACCCTCTATGTATCCCTTTTATTAAAACAACTCCCCGAACCGTTTCGGGACAAAATCAATCAAAATAATGAGCACACTAGTTAGTATTTTATTGGCGATCGTCATGAACACGTTGTCGGGAGGCGGAATGCCTCTGCAAGCAAAAGAGACGTCTTTTGCAGCAAAAGAACTCTGTAAAGAAGCTATGCATACTACAAACACTCAGTGCATCAACAAAAACGAACAGTTATTCACAAAATGTAAAAAAGAGCAGGTGAAGTAAGCCGGTTCATGTCTTTGCTAATCACCTAGACAAGATACCTAACTGCTCCAAATGATTTAAAACAGAAGAGACAGATGAAAATCGAAAACACAAAAGCGCAAATGCGTAAAGGAGTTCTGGAATATTGTATCCTTTCCATTCTTAAGGATGGGGAAGCGTATACAAGCGATATTCTTGAAACCTTAAAAGACGCAAAAATGCTTGTCGTGGAAGGAACCATTTATCCGCTGTTGACCCGTCTTAAGAATGCGGGACTGCTAGCGTATCGATGGGAAGAATCCACCAGCGGACCACCGCGCAAGTATTATGAATTGACCGAGACCGGTAAACTATTTTTAAAAGAACTAAATACCACCTGGAGCGAACTGCAGCAGGCTGTAAATAGAGTAACCAGCGAAAAAACTACAAAATGAACAAGACAGTAAATATAAATCTAGCAGGCACATTTTTCCACATCGATGAAGATGCCTTTGGAAAATTATCACGCTATTTGGACGCGATAAAGAAATCGCTGTCAGATCCTCAGGGAAGTGACGAGATCTTGCGTGACATTGAAGCGCGGATCGCAGAGCTCTTTTCTGAAAAATTAGAAAGCAACGCACATGTTGTTACCCTAAAAGAAGTAGATGCCGTTATTAAAGTAATGGGGCAACCGGAGGATTATATGGTAGACGAAGAGATCTTTGAAGATGTACCTCCCTCATCAAAATCACGAACACGTACCACCTCGTATAAACAACTGTTTCGGGATATCGACAATAAATTTATTTCCGGAGTATCATCGGGATTGGGTCACTATATGGGAATAGACGCTATCTGGATCCGATTGGCGTGGGTATTACTTACGGTATTATCCAGCGGATTCTTTATTGTGATCTATATTCTCTTTTGGATATTGGTTCCCGCTGCCGAAAGCACATCGGATAAATTAAAAATGACCGGAGAGGCCATCAATATATCGAATATTGAAAAAAAGTTTAAAGAAGGATATGATACTGTCGCGGATAAGGTAAAGAACGCAGACTATGACAAATACGGGAAAAAAGTGAAAAGCGGAGCTTCCGGTTTTTTCGATGCTCTCGGTAGTATCCTTCTTACCCTACTTAAGATATTTGTCAAATTTATTGGAGTGATTTTAATTATTATATCCTTATCAACCCTTGTAGGATTGATCGTAGGACTGTTCACATTTGGCTCTATGGATCTATGGGGACATGGAGAGGTGATGGATTACATTTCATTGGTCGATACCACCAATGCGCCACTGTGGCTTATTTCATTGTTAGTATTTTTTGCCGTGGGAATTCCATTCTTTGTGCTCTTCATTCTAGGATTGAAATTACTTATCGATAATTTAAAATCCATAGGGACACCTGCCAAGATTATCTTGCTTGTGGTGTGGTTCTTCAGTATTGTTGGTTTGGGTATTTTAGGAGTTCAACAAGCCTCAGAACAGGCCTATAACGGGGAATTCATTGAAGAATCTACGCTCCCTATACGCACAGGAGATACCCTGCGTCTGGAGATGGCAGCGAACAACCTGTACGAATACACGGTACGACGCAGCGGGGGCGTTGAGATTAAATACGATGAAAATGACGAAAAGATCATCTATTCCAATGACATTAGATTGATCGTTCGTTCTACCAACGATTCGGTAGCGAAAATTGTGATAGAAAAACACGCCGAAGGTCGAAGTCTTCTTGAAGCCAGACAACGCGCAGAGGCAATAAACTATGCGTACAACCTTCAAGGAAATAAACTGCTGCTCGACGGATATTTCTTGACCGGCATCGAAAATAAATACCGCGATCAAGAAGTACAGGTGTTATTATATCTGCCTGTGGGTACGGTTCTTTATGCCGAAGAGAACACCTATTCGTTTCACAGGAATTCTTCCAGCTACCGGGATATTTTGGACAATGGTGATGAATCTCATTATCTGCGCATCTTGAGTAATAAGACCGAATGTTTGGATTGCCCTATGGAAGAAATGGATCCTTCCGAAAGAAATTCTGAAACGGAAAGCGATGATTGGGAACGGGAATTGGAAGAAGAATGGAACGATGAAGACGGTCCGCACGAGATTATTATTGATAAGAACGGTGTAAAGATCAATCCGGGGAGCCATTCAGATTCAATTCAACTAACCATAGATAACTAATTTAAAACCAAACGATATGAAATCATTTAAAATCATAGCCGTACTTTTCATTTCCATTGCGAGTGTCTCCTGTAATTTTGATATTTCACTGGGACAAATTCATGGTGACGGAAATGTGGTTACCGAAGAACGACCTGCTGCCGAAGCATTTGATCAAGTAAAAGGCAGTGCCGGTATCGATGTCTTCCTTACGGAAGGTACCGAACAAAAGATCCTAGTGGAAGCCGATGAGAATCTCCAAGATATCATTACGACCGAAATTACGAATGGAAAACTTTCCGTGGGTGTCGTCAACGGAAAGAATATTGGTCGCTCGAAGGCTAAAAAGGTACACGTAACGTATGTGTCGCTTACAACAATTGCCGCCAGCAGCGGTGCCGATGTGATCGCGAATTCTGTAGTTAGAAGTGAGCGTGTATCCCTGGACGCCAGTAGTGGTGCCGATCTTGAAGCTGAAGTATTTGCTAAGGAGGTCTATGCCGAAACCAGTAGCGGTGCCGACCTGAAAGTTAGCGGAAAAGCATCCAAATTAATTGCAGATGCCTCCAGCGGAAGTGATCTCAATGCAAAGAACCTGTTGGTACTAACCTGCAATGCTGAAGCTTCCAGCGGGGCAGATATTACGGTACATGTAAAGGACGAACTTCGCACCGATGCCAGTAGTGGCGGAGAAATTAATTATTACGGCGATCCTACCCCGGTTACTAACAATAGTAGTCGTAGCGGTAACATTCACAAAATGTAACACAAACGGTCTAACCAACCTATAAAACCCCGAAGTTGTTCCATGGCTTAGGGGTTTTATGTTTAATTGATACATCATGAAACTAGTTTATATCCTCGTTATGCTTATTACAACACATGCTACAGCCCAAGTAGCAACATCATCAGAACTCTTCAAGACATTAAAATACAACGACAGCTTATTGTTCGATGTGGCTTTTAATCGTTGCGATCCTGCTCCATTACACCTTCTCATTCGAGAGGATCTGGAATTTTATCACGATCAAGGAGGGATACAGCACTCCAAAAAGGAATTCATGGAAACAATGCAAAAAAATATTTGCGGTAATCCTAATTTTAAATCCCGAAGAGAGCTTGTTCCCGGAAGTTTAAAAGTATTTCCGCTCTATGATAATGGAACGCTATACGGAGCGATACAGATAGGAAGCCATCGTTTTTTCGAAAGTAGGAATGGTGAAAGCGAAACACCGGGAAGCACTGCCTTGTTTACACATCTTTGGTTACTGAAAGACGGTAATTGGCAACTGGCCAGGGTCTTGAGCTATGATCACAAAGCTCCTTAATTTACAATATGACACGGGCGAATCAATTTTTCTGAAAGTGCTGTAATAAATTCAAAAAAGTATCGTTACACTAGCACAAAGAATATCCCCATGAGATCAAATGTAGCTCCGTTCGCAGCCTTGCTTTTTTTAGTTTTTTCTGCCTTGCTTTTCAAAAGCTGTAAATCCAATGATGATGATGCGGCTACCAATGTGAATGCAAATGTGGTGAGCGATCTTCCTGAAGGAACTTGGCGAATCTCCTATTTTTTCAATAACAACGCCGACCATACCAACGAATACATCAGTTTTACTTTCAATTTTAACACAGACAGATCTGTTGAAGCTGCCAACGACATTTTCAGCGAAACCGGAAACTGGGAATACGAAGATGCTTCCAATGATGCTTCAGACGATGATGGAATTGAAAATGACGAGGAACTATTGATATCCTTTACCAATGCAACGCTTTTGGGAGAACTTTCAGACAATTGGCATATCACTTCCGCCAGTGCTACACGAGTCGAGCTTTTTGATGAAAGTTCAGACGGAAATATGCAATTCTTAACCTTCAGTAAGTTGTAAAAAAAATCCGAAGCACATTACGCACTTCGGATTTATTAATTTTAACATGTCAGTATTGCCTTAGGCCGTTACCTCACTTTCAATGCTCACGAGATACCGCTCCGCATCCAAAGCAGCCATACATCCCGTTCCTGCAGCCGTAACCGCTTGACGGTACTCTTTATCCTGCACATCGCCACTTGCAAAGACGCCCGGTTTATTGGTCTTAGTGCTTTTGCCTTTTGTGATGATGTATCCTGTCTCATCCATATCGATCTGCCCTTTAAAGATCTCTGTATTGGGTTTATGCCCAATCGCAATGAACAGGCCGGTGATAGCTATTGTTTCCTTCTCTCCGGTTTCATTGTTCACCATGCGTAAACCTTCCACAACAGTATCTCCCAGAACCTCATCGATCTCTGTGTTGTATCTTAGATCAATGTTTTTGGTAGACGTCACGCGGTGCTGCATTGCCTTTGAGGCTTTCATATGATCTTTACGCACCAACATAGTTACTTTGTTACAAATATTAGCCAAATAGGTAGCTTCTTCGGCAGCAGTATCTCCACCACCTACAATCGCAACGTCCTGACCTTTATAAAAGAATCCGTCGCATACCGCACAGGCCGATACACCGCCGCCGCGTAAGCGTTGCTCACTGGGAAGCCCTAAGTATTTTGCCGTAGCTCCGGTAGAAATAATCACGGTTTCGGCTTCTAATTGTGTGTCGTTGTCCACCGTAATCTTATGGATCCCACCCACCTCATCGCTAAAATCCACGGCGGTCACCATCCCGATGCGCACCTGAGTTCCGAAGCGCTCGGCTTGTTGCTGCAATTGCACCATCATGGTAGGTCCGTCCACACCATCGGGGTATCCGGGGAAATTATCAACTTCGGTAGTGGTGGTCAATTGACCGCCGGGTTCCATTCCGGTATACATCACAGGCTTCAGGTCGGCTCTGGCAGCATAGATCGCAGCTGTATAACCCGCCGGCCCCGATCCAATGATCAAACATTTTATTCTTTCTATGGTATCAGACATAATGTAATTCTTTCTAATAAATTAGTAGACTGCAAAAGTAGCAACTTTCGTTAAAAATAGGATAGTAAATAGTATTAATAATAGGTATTTAATTATTGCTGATTCCTATCGTTTTTCTTCGGAAAAAAACGCCCCGTGGAATCCTTATAGTCCTTATAATCTGAAAAATCCTTTATTAACAGTTTCTCTTCGTAAGATGATTTTAAATAGAGCACAACAATTAAGGCGAAGGCGATAACCAATTTTATAACCGAAACACTGTAGATGGCGAAGGCGATCATGGCGATCAATATACCCAAATAAATAGGGTGACGCACGTACTTATAGATACCGTAAGAAATTAATGCTGCATGCTTCTCTTTCGAAGATATTGGGCTTAAGGAATCACTTAGGTTCAAGATCCCCAAGACAATTACAAAAATCCCTAATCCTACAAACACCAAACAGATATGTGCAAGCCATTGTGGCAATTCAATACCAAAATTGTCTTCCCATGCTATGAAGAACAAAGCAAAAAAGAAGAACTGAACGAGTAGGTATACAATGTCTTTTTTGAGCACGAACCGTAGGAATTCAAATTTCAAGGCATACAAAAATAATATATTTTGCAATTTGAGAAAACAAATAGGACACTAAGTAGCACATAAGGTTCATTAGATAGGATCGCGTGATTTGAGAGGTTTTGAAAGCTGATATATATCATTTTACAAGACCTTTACCGCCACTATTTTTGCGATATAAAAGTCGAAATATATGTGTGCATCCCTTATCACTAAATACAATGTCGCAGGGCCCCGCTATACAAGTTACCCTACCGTTCCGTATTGGGACAATGACAGCTTTTCTTTAAAGCATTGGAAAGAAACCATAATGCAAAGTTTTAAAGAAAGTAACGAATCTCAAGGCATTAGCCTGTACATTCATTTACCTTTTTGTGAAAGCCTATGCACCTTTTGCGGCTGCAATAAGCGAATCACAAAGAATCACGATGTAGAGATCCCTTACTTGAAGTCGGTACTTAAAGAGCTTCAGTTGTATATCGATATGTTTGAAGAGCGCCCCATCATTAAAGAATTACACTTGGGCGGAGGTACTCCTACCTTCTTTACACCTCAAAACCTGCAAATGCTCTTGGAAGGACTTTTCCGAAGAAC
The DNA here is from genome assembly GCA_002696485.1 of Altibacter sp. Classification (GTDB taxonomy): domain Bacteria; phylum Bacteroidota; class Bacteroidia; order Flavobacteriales; family Flavobacteriaceae; genus Altibacter. The sequence continues at coordinate 94,786 of NZTP01000066.1, forward strand.
AAAAAAAGCAGCCAATGCCGACCTTAGCTTTGAAGGTCACCCCAACAATACTACCGAAGAACATTTAGACGTATTAGCGTCCTTTGGATTTACGCGTGTAAGCTACGGCGTACAGGACTATAACGAGACGGTGCAAAAGGCCATCCATCGCATCCAACCGTTCGAAAATGTGAAAAATGTGACCAAAGCAGCACGCAACGCCGGTTTTACCTCAGTAGGGCACGACATTATCTTCGGACTCCCTTTTCAGAAAAAAGAACATATTATTCATACCATAGAGCGCACCAAAGAACTTATGCCGGACCGGATTGCGTTCTATAGCTATGCCCATGTACCGTGGCTCAAAGGAAATGGGCAACGAGGGTTTAAGGAAGAAAACTTACCTTCAGCCGAAGAAAAACGAGTGCAATACGAAACGGGAAAACGCATGTTGCTCGAAGCGGGCTATGTTGAAATTGGCATGGATCACTTCGCTTTGCCAACAGACAGCTTGTACAAAGCTTCGGTATCGAAAACCATTCACAGAAACTTTATGGGATACACCGACTCCAAAACCCAAGTGATGATTGGTTTGGGAGCTTCGGCCATTAGCGACAGTTGGTACGGTTTCGCACAAAACGAAAAAGGTGTGGAGGCGTATCAGGATCTCGTAGAAAAGAATATCATTCCCGTATATCGCGGACATGTACTTACTAAGGAGGACTTAGTGATTCGCAAACACATTCTCAATCTCATGTGTACGCTAGAAACAAATTGGAAGCATCAGGAAGACTATTTTAATGAACTGCCCGATGTATTGGTAAAATTGAAGGAGATCGAGAAGGACGGCTTGATCGAATTTCAAAAAAACGGACTGACAGTCACCGAAAAAGGGCGCCCCTTTGTTCGAAACATTTGCATGGCCTTTGACCTGTTGCTCCAACGAAAGCAACCCGAAACGCGACTATTTTCTATGACGATATAGCGTTTGATTTTTAGTTTAATAGGTAAAAGGGAAGTCAATGACTTCCCTTTTTTTGTATCTAGTAGTAAGATGAATATAACGGTCTATTTTATATCTTTAACTAATGATACATCCAAAGTACGGTCATTATATTCGGCAAATAATCGTTTTTGCGATTATCTGGCTCATTTTTGGAACGTTGTATGCCCTCTTGGAAGTAGGTCTATTAGGAAGTACTACCATTGCATATCCCACCACGGGTATCGATTATTACTTTGGAAATAACATCCTGTATTTCAGCTTAGGAAGTCTCCTCATGGGCGCCGTACAAGGCTCGATAGAAGTCCTCTGGCTTCACAAACAATTTTCAGACAAGCCTTTGTGGGTAAAGATCCTTTGGAAAAGCCTTATTTATTTGTTTCTTATCCTTTTATTCTTATTGGTACTCACCGTAGTCACCAGTTGGGTGAATGCCCCTTCGGGTAGTTTGGATGCTTCTGCAACCGATAGAATACAGGGATTTATGGGTCAATTCTCCTTTTGGTCCATTGTAATTTACGCCGGTGTCACCTTGAACATTGCCTTGATCTTTTCAGATATACAGGAATACATAGGTCGCCGATTGCTCTATAATTTTTTACTCGGAAGATACCACCATCCTAATCAAGAGTGTAGGATCTTCATGTTCTTGGATATGAAATCATCCACCACCATTGCCGAAAATATGGGGCACGCCCAGTATTTCCAACTTATAAAGACCTATTATGCTAATATGACGGATGCCATCCTTGAAACAGCTGGAGAGATCTATCAATATGTTGGGGATGAAATTGTGATCTCTTGGCCCGAAAAAAAAGGGCTCTATAAGAGCAATTGTATCCAATGTTTTTACAAAATTGAGAAAGACCTGTATAGAAATCGTCAAAAGTATATGGAAGAGTTTGGCATTGTCCCATCCTTTAAAGCGGGTTTTCACATTGGAGAGGTCACTACCGGAGAGATCGGGATTATTAAGAAGGACATCATCTATACGGGTGATGTCCTCAATACAACTGCCAGAATACAAGCCCAGTGCAATACCTACGATGCCAAGGCATTGATCTCGGAAGCATTGATGAACAAACTTCCGGCGTCCTCCTCCTTTACGTTTACCAAACTGGGTAAACTAAAACTTCGGGGAAAGAAAGATGACATCTTATTATATCGCATCGAGCTTTAAAAAGAAGTCAACGCCCTAACATGTTATTTTTTCTTATCGCTTTTTACCATGTTGAGAACAACTAGAATCATCACGGTGCAAACCACGCCAAAAACAACAATAATGGCAGTGCCCATGCCCCAATCCACTAAAGGTATATTTGTTAAGATCATAGGTAATTATTTTAAAGGTTGATAGTTAGGCGTTGTCGCTTTGGACATAGCCGGTGAATGACAATTATAATCTGCAGAGACACTTTCCACCACGGGCGTAGGAGAAATATAGGGTATACCCAATCCCAAACCGCGCACAACAAACAAACAGCCCATAAGCACAACAAATACGGGAATGGATTTGCGTATGTATTGACGTACCTTACCGCTAAGAAAATTTCCGAAATAAATGGCGGTGGTCATCAAGGGGATCGTTCCAAAACCAAAAACAGCCATGTACAAACTTCCTTCCAACGCATTTCCCGAAGCGATCGCTCCAAAAACGGCCATATAAACAAGTCCGCAAGGCAAAAATCCATTTAAGAAACCTATGGTTAAAAAGGTGTCCGGACTCCGCTTTTTCAACGCAGTTCCCAAATGGTTTTTAACAGATGAGATCGCTTTGAAAATGGGTTTTGAAAAGTTATATCTGCTAACAGTTCGGTAAGGCAAGAGGATCACCAAGATCATTAAAAGTCCCACAACAATAGACAATTGCTGCTGCATTCCGAAGAGATAAAAACTTTTTCCCAGCAATCCAAAAAGCAGTCCTATGATCCCGTATGAGAGTAGTCGACCCATGTGGTACAGCGCGATCTGCCCCGATTTTTTCACGGGATTTGCGCGGTCTACCGGCAATAAAAAGGCAATGGGTCCGCACATGCCAACGCAGTGAAAACTACCCAAAAGCCCAAAAATTAAAGCCGATACAAACATATTAGTAGGTTATTTCTGCTTTGTATAAATAGTTCTTTCCATTATAGGTCATTGCCATAGTAATGTTCCATCGACCGTCCAAAAAGCGTTCGTCAGGTATGAGCAAATTTGATCCGGACACTTCAATCGGAAGATCGAAATCCAGTTGCTTATTAGACGGTCTGTATAGGAACACTGTGCCCTTCAATTTCGGTATATCCATGTCGTCCGGAAATGTAAGTTGCCAGCCTTCTGCTACCTTGGTTCCCACAATTCCTTTGGAAAAATCCTTCAAGTTCGTTTCGGCATCGATCTCTTGTTGATAGGCGAGTTCCTTCTTGTAATACTCTTCCGTGACAAGGTCGTAATCGTATCGGTCATCTGTACTCATGGTAATCACCATGAACATAATGAATGCTATAAATAGTACCATTCCTATCGCTAATCCTGTTCCCCAGTTTATTTTCATAGTAGTATGCGTCTTTAGACGCTGCATTAGTTAAACTTCTTTATTTGGGCGTGCCCCGCTGTCGCCGGTCTTGTGACCTGTCTCCATCGGGTCGGGCTATCGCTGCAATTCCTCACCGCTGTCGCGGCTACGGGATTTTCGCTCTACAAGCCCGCCTTTGGCGGGTCCCTCACGCTTTCTATTTGTAACTTCGGGGTCCCAAAAAGGCTGCCGTGGTGGTCTCCACCAGTCGGTCCCCACTGTATACACCTATTTCTACCCTATCCTTATCTCCTGTTAATGCACTGGCATTGATCTCAATAAAAAGTGTTCCTTCAGACAATCCTTGCGGCGGAACAACAAACGCGTCATGTGCTACCAATTTCACGGTCCCTTTATGGGAGAGCAACTCAAACCGTACGTCCTCGATCGCCGCAGTAGTCTTGTTCACCAATTTGAAGGTATACACATTGCTTATAATATTATTCTCCTTGTGTTCATACAACTGTCCCGGCAATCGCAATATCCTTGCTTCCACATCATTCCTTAGAAATAGCATCCCCGTAAGAACCGACACCAAAATGAATAACACTGCGGTATATCCCTTTAAGCGCGGGGTGAACTTGAATTTTGCTTTTTTCTCGATATTATCTTCACTCGCATAGCGTATGAGCCCTTTGGGAAGATTCACCGCCTCCATGATGCTGTCGCATGCATCGATACATGCCGTGCAATTCACGCATTCCAGTTGTGTCCCGTTTCTAATATCTATACCGGTAGGACATACATGCACACATTGAAAACAATCGATACAATCACCTTTCCCACTGGCTTCACGGTCCTCATTCTTTTTGAACTTGGCCCGTCCCATTTCCTTCTCACCGCGTTTATGATCGTAAGCAACCACAATCGATTTGTTGTCGAGCAGCACCCCTTGTAAGCGTCCATAGGGGCAGGCAATGATACACACCTGTTCGCGAAACCAAGCAAACACAAAATAGAATACGCCCGTAAATATCAACAGAGAGATGAGTGTACTCACATGACTTAAAGGCCCGTCCATTATGTATTGTATCAAGCGATCACTCCCTATCAAATATGCCAAGAACACATTGGCAATGAGAAAAGAGATAATGAAAAAGATACTCCACTTCAACACTCTTTTTTTAATTTTCTCACTATTCCAAGGCATTTTATCCAGCCGTATCTGCTTACCGCGGTCCCCATCGATCCAATATTCAATACGTCGAAAGACCATTTCCATGAAGATAGTCTGTGGACAAATCCATCCGCAAAAGATTCTTCCAAAGGCAACGGTAAAGAAGATCACAAATACCACTCCTATGATCATCATGATCACAAACAAATGAAAATCCTGTGGCCAGAACGGAAATCCAAAGATGTTGAAACGGCGTTCCAACACATTAAACATGAGAAACTGGTTTCCGTTGATCTTCACAAAAGGAGCCGCAAACAAAAAAAGTAAAAGAACGTAGCTCACATACTTGCGATATTCATACAACCTTCCTGAAGGTTTCTTTGGGAAGACCCAAGCCCGTTTGCCTTCTTTGGTTACAGTACCAATACTGTCTCTAAACTTTTCGTTCTTTGGGGTCTCCAAGGGTTTTTGTAATTTAAATTCTTGTTATTGATTGTCGGTTGTGAGATCTTCCACCACGGGATCATCTGTCATGATCACCTGTACCTTCGTAGAATCAATCACTTCCACCGAAACGTTGTCCACTCGGGCATTTTCATCTATCCACAGTTCTCCTTCGGGTTCTTTCGCTTCAGCCGGAGTAATACCATGTAAAGAGAGGACATAACTGGCAACTTGGGCCATTTCGGCCGGTTTCAGGTCGGTTTTCCAGGCGACCATTCCTTTTCCTGCTCGTCCTCCTTCAGAAATAGTATTGAACACATTCTTTATTCCACCACCCAAGATCCAATAATCGTCTACCAGATTCGGACCAATTCCGCCGCCGCCATCAGATTTATGACAAGCAACACAATTGGCTTCAAAAATGGTTTTACCGGCATTGATATCCTCCGCACCGGTGAGAAGTTCTACCGTATTCACATCGACAAGATCTTTGGCCGTTTTTTTGTATTCATCTATCTCCGCCCGTGCCTCGGCTACGGCAATTTCATATTCCTCATCCTGATTGGCATCGTCGAATATGTGGTAACGCACCATATACACCACAGCAAAAATTATAGTAGCATAGAACATATACACCCACCATGGCGGGAGGTTATTGTCTAATTCTTTAATACCATCGTAATTGTGGTCTAAGATGATTTCGCCTTCTTTCTCGACAGGTTTGCTTCCCAGTAACTTCTTATAGACCCGCTTGAACCATCCAAACCGATTTTCTTTCTTAGCTGCTTCCGCAGCGAGATATCGCCCTTTAGCTTCCGGAGACAACCCATTAAAAAGAATGCGTTTCAGTGTTTCTGAAATGACTTCCACAGCGATGGCAAATAACAGCAACATGGCTAGTACGGCCCAAATAATGGGGTATTTTTCAATGGCTATTTGATCGCCGGTATCTATCGTGAACTCCAGCAGAAAAAATGCGAGGACCATAAAGGTGATGATCCGTAAATAGGAGGTTCCTGTTCTCATAATAAATCGTCGTTTTGTTGGTTGTTTGACTCTAGTGGAATGTTGCTAACTTCAGCAATGTGTTCTTTCTTTGCGGTAAAGACCCACCAAAAAAGGACTACAAAAAAGATGAAGAAGATCAACAGTGAAATAATAGGATAGATCTGTACCCCATCGATGCTTTCTAAGTTTCCTTTGATAAATCGTAACATACTTAATCGTTTTGCGCTGAAACTTCAGCATTATTGGTTACTTTAATATCGGTTCCAAGACGTTGCAGGTATGCGATGATCGCTACCACTTCTCGATCCTTCATTTCAATAAAGGTCTCACCGTTCTCTTGTGCATACTGCTTGTCGGCTTCATAGGTTTTCACGAAATCGGGATCGCTGTACAGGTTTTGCTGAATGGTAGTACCTTGCGCATCCATCCACTCTTGCGCCCGTGCGATATCTTCTTCCGTATAAGGCACCCCAAGAGACACCATGGCCTTCATCTTAGCTTCGGTCATGGATTTGTCAAGTTCACGTTGTATCAACCACTTATACGATGGCATAATTGAGCCTGAAGACGTACTCTGCGGATCGTAGAAATGGTTCAAATGCCAGTTGTCGCTGTACTTTCCTCCTACCCTGAACAGATCGGGGCCGGTACGCTTGCTACCCCATAGGAACGGGTGATCGTAAACATATTCGCCGGACTTAGAATATTCCCCATAGCGCTCCACTTCACTTCTAAAAGGGCGGATCATTTGTGAATGACACGAAACACACCCTTCCCGAATGTAAATATCACGGCCTTCCAGTTCTAAAGGGGTATACGGTTTTACACTGGAAATCTTAGGTACATACTCGTCTACCATAAGCGATGGAATGATCTGTACCATGCCTCCAATTAAGATCGCAATCGTAGCATAGATGGTAAGCTTTACCGGGCGACGCTCTAGCCATGTGTGATACCCCTCTTTGGCGGTTCGTTTCTTGGTTACTTTCTCAAGTGCTGCTGCTTCGGCAAGCTCATCGGTAACCTTGCTTCCTTGACGTACGGTCTGAACCACATTGTATAGAGAAATAAAAGCACCTATAATAAACAAACTACCCCCAATGGCCCGCATCCAGTACATCGGCATGATCTCACTTACCGTCTCCAAGAAGTTTCCATAGGTGAGCGTGCCATCCGGATTGAATTGTTTCCACATGGAGGCTTGAACAAATCCGGCTACATACATTGGAAGTGCATACATTATGATCCCCAAGGTCCCGATCCAAAAATGGAAGTTCGCCAATTTGATGGAATAGAGCTTTGTTTTAAATAATTTAGGCACCATCCAATACAGCATACCAAAGGTCAAGAATCCGTTCCACGCTAATGCACCTACGTGAACATGCGCAATGATCCAATCGCTAAAGTGAGCGATGGCGTTCACGTTCTTCAAGGATAACATAGGTCCTTCGAAAGTAGCCATTCCATATCCCGTGATCGCAACGACCATGAACTTAAGAACAGGATCGGTTCGCACTTTATCCCAAGCTCCTCTCAAGGTCAAAAGACCATTAATCATACCACCCCATGAGGGTGCGATCAACATCACCGAGAACGCAACACCTAAGTTCTGGGCCCAATCCGGCAATGCAGAGTATAAAAGGTGGTGAGGGCCTGCCCAGATATAGATAAATATAAGCGACCAGAAGTGAACAATAGACAATTTATAGGAATACACAGGTCGATTGGCTGCCTTTGGGACAAAATAATACATCAAGCCTAAGAATGGTGTGGTCAAGAAAAATGCCACTGCATTATGACCGTACCACCATTGCACCAAAGCATCCTGAACGCCCGCAAAGGCCGAATAGCTCTTCAAGGCATTTACAGGTATTTCAATGCTGTTCACGATATGGAGCACGGCCACAGTAACGAAAGTGGCTAGGTAGAACCAAATCGCCACGTATAAATGACGCTGTCTTCTTTTAAGAATTGTTCCAATGAGATTTGCCCCAAACGCCACCCAAATTAAGGCAATGGCAATATCGAAGGGCCACTCCAGTTCTGCATATTCTTTGGAAGTGGTATACCCTAGAGGTAAGGTGATCGCCGCCCCAACAATAATTAACTGCCAACCCCAAAAGTTGAGATTACTCAGGAAATCACTCCACATACGGGCTTTTAACAAGCGTTGGGAAGAATAATATACCCCTGCAAAAATGGCATTCCCTACAAAGGCAAAGATCACAGCATTGGTGTGCAAGGGACGTAAGCGTCCAAAGCTCAACCACGAGATCCCATCGGTCATGTTAGGGAACATGAACATAAACGCGAGGATGAGCCCAATCGTCATACCAACGATCCCCCAAATAAGGGTGGCCCAAATAAATTTCTTAACGACTTTATTGTCGTAATAGAATTGTTCTACTTTCATAGTGATTCGTGTTTCTCTTGATTAGTGTTTGATTGTTTATTCGATTTTTTTTGGGTTGAAACGGTGGTGTCTTTAACTACTTCGTCTTCAAATAACATACGAACCGAAGGTGTGTACGTATCGTCGTACTGACCTCTGTTTACTGAAAAAATGAATGCTGCGAAGAATACCAAAGCTACGATTACGCTTATGGTTAGTAATACATAAATAATACTCATACCTACCTGAATTATGCTGTAAAATTAGTACTGCGTGGTTCCTTAAAATATGACATCGGTCAGTTATACCTTATTTAAAATCGTTTTAAGGGAGTGCTTACATATTGGGTTGCCACTGTGGTAAACACTACAATGGTTATTGAACTCAATGGCATTAGAATCGCAGCGATTACCGGCAGTAAGTTTCCTGTTACAGCAAAAGAAACACCTACAATATTGTATAGCAACGACAGCAGGAAACTCCATTTTATGATTTTGATTCCCTTCTTGGAGATAGAAAAGAACCGGGTGATATCTGAAAAACGGGAGGCATCCAAGATTCCATCACAGGCCGGGGAGAACACGTTTATATTTTCAGAAATAGCGATCCCTACGTTGCTTTGCTTTAAAGCCCCCGCATCGTTCAAGCCATCTCCAACCATCATTACGGTTCTTCCCGCTTCCTGAAGCGAGCGTATAAACTCCAGTTTATCGTTGGGCTTTTGGTTGAACAACAATTGGGTGCCTTTGGGTAACAGCTCTTGAAGCCGCTCTCGCTCTCCTTCATTATCGCCTGATAAAACAATAAGCTTCTTGTCCTTATGAAGGTCCTCGAAAACCCGCGCAACTCCTTCTCTATATTCATTGTGAAAGACATAACATCCTTTATACACTTCATTGCTGCTTACATGCACCTTGGTTCTTGCCACAGCCGCTGCTTGTGGGGAGGTATCTGTTTTGGTGTCACTATCTACGAAACTGTACGATCCAACCTTCATACGAAGGTTATTGGAGCGTGCGTACATACCCAAGCCGGTCTCTTCTTCAAATTCATCTAAGGTTTGAATACCATTATTCTTCAGCAAGTCGTACAGAGCGCGACTTAACGGGTGATTGGACGCACGCAGTGTGTTGGTTAGCAAGGTCTCCTCTTCCGAAGAAAGTGCAATCCCTTCATACGTGATCAAACTTTTCTTATGAGTAGTAAGGGTTCCGGTCTTGTCGAAAACCACGGTGTCTACTTTTGCGATCTGCTCGATCACCGAAGCTTCCTTAAGGTACAATTTATGCTTTCCGAAGATTCGCAATAAATTCCCCAAGGTGAAAGGAGACGCTAAGGCAATGGCACAGGGACACGCAACGATCAATACGGCTGTAAATACATTGAACGCCTGGATTGGATCGTACACCAACCAAAAAAGAGTCGATAGAAAAGCGATGGACAAAACCGCGACAGTAAACCGCCTGCTAATACTGTCTGTAAGTGATTGAAAAAGATTGGGCCGTTCTTTTTGGAACACCTCGTTACTCCACAATTGGGTTAAGTAACTTTGTTCTACGGGTTTTAACACCTCGACTTCTAACACTCCTGCCATTTGTTTTCCGCCGGCAAAAAGTTTATCACCGCTTTCCTTGGTTACCGGTTCGGCCTCTCCGGTGACAAAACTGTAATCGATCAAGGCATTCCCTTTAATAAGAATGGCATCTACCGGCAATAGTTCGTTATTTCGAATAAGTATACGATCGCCCTTTTTAACTTCGTAAACCTCTGTTTGCTCTTCGGAAAGATCTCCTTGGTCGTTTCTGTGCAAGCGGGTAACCGCAATGGGAAAATACGACTTGTAGTCGCGTTCAAAAGAAAGGAAGGCATAGGTTTTTTGCTGAAAAAATTTACCCAACAACAAAAAGAACACCAATCCGGTAAGGCTGTCGAAGAAGCCCGAACCCCAGTCGAAGACAATATCCATGGTACTTCGAATGAATAGCGCCGCGATTCCGATGGCGATAGGTATGTCTATATTTAAGAACCCCGATCGTATGCCCTTATAGGCCGCAGTAAAATAATCACGACCGGAGTAGAATACCACCGGAAGTGAAAAGGTAAACATCAACCATCTAAAAACATGTTTGAATTGTTCCAGCCAAAACTCTTCTTCTCCTCTTCCGAGATCGAAATATTCCGGAAACGAAAGGAACATCACATTTCCAAATGCAAAACCCGCAACACCCAACTTATAGATAAGGCTTCGGTTGTATTGTTTTTTCTTTTTATTCGAATCTTCCAGCGAAATGTTGGGTTCATATCCAATACGGCTTAAAAGCAAGACAAGTTCCTTTAAGGAAGCCTTTTCAGAATGAAATGTGATTCGAACGGTTTTTTCCGGGAAATTTACTTGTGAGGTCGTTACGGCCGGATGCAATTTTTGAAGGTTTTCCAATACCCAAATACAAGAACTGCAATGAATAGAAGGTATTACAAAGGATACAATTTGTGTATTCGTATCGTCGAATTCCAAAAGCTTTTGGACAATTGCCGCATTATCCAAGAAATCGAATTTGCCGGAAACTTCATTGGGACTTGTCCCCGGAGTCTTCTCGAGATCGTAATAATATCCAAGGTCGTTCTCGTTAAGAATCTCAAAAACGGTTTTACAACCATGACAACAAAATGTTTTTTCGTCGTAGGGAATAACAGTGTCAAGACAAGAATCCCCACAATGGAAGCATGTATCCATAGATTAAAATTTGCTCATTATACCTAGGGCAAAGGTTAGGATTATGAGATCTTTAAAAAATGATTTATGTCAGCTATGCGTCAGACCCCACCAATTATTTGAGCGTGGTCTTTTTACAGGTATTAATCCCAAACGGCGCATATAAAGGACAAAAACTCACAAAACTGGTGATTACGAATACAGCTGCCAAAACCAAGAGGATGATTCCCAGCGTCCCTTCAATAACATTAGTGAAATACAATACTAAAATCCCAAGTGCAATTAGTATGCGAAGCATGCGGTCTGTGCCGCCCATATTTTTTTTCATATTAAAAACTTTTAATAAATCTTTCGTAAATATCAGTCAAACAACACAATAGACCTATGATAATTATCATATCACCCGGCACTCTTATTAAAAAAGATAAATTTATCTTTTTATGAGAAATATCATTTTTTACTCTGGGCCTAGTTTCGATTTTTGCCTTATAAAAAATACATACTATGACAATTACAAAAGATAAAACCGTTGCCGAGATCGTTACCGAAAACATCAAGGCATCCCACGTTTTCAAAAAATACAACATTGACTTCTGCTGTGGTGGCGGTGTGACCATAGAAAAGGCCTGTGAGAAAAAAGGCATAGCCTACGAGACCTTGAAAAACGATCTTCTTCACCTCGATTCTTCCGTAGAAGATTCGAACGATTACAATAACTGGAAGCTTCCGTTCTTGATCGACTACATCGTGAACATCCATCACCAATATGTGGAAGAGAACCTGCCGTTGTTATTGATGTACGCCTCTAAAGTGGCGAAGGTACATGGACATCATTATAGTGAAGTGATCGAAATCGATCGTCTTGTTCGTGAGATCGCTTCTGAACTCGCCGCACACATGAAAAAGGAAGAATTGATTCTCTTCCCTTTCATAAAGCAAATGGTACGAGCCGAAAAAGAAGGGACTCCCCTACCAAACAGAAATTTTGGAACGGTAGACAACCCCATCAAAATGATGGAACACGAACACGAGGAAGTGGGCCAGCTATTTAGAGAAATAGCACAGCTTACCAATGAATACACACCCCCTTCTGGAGCCTGCAACACCTTTAAAGCCTTATACGACAAGTTAAATGAGTTTGAGCAGGACCTTCATACGCATATTCATTTGGAGAACAATATTCTGCATCCCAAGGCCTTGCAGTTAGAACAGCGCCTGCAGTCTTAATAGTATGTTGTTGCTTAAGAAAGCTGTCCGGGTCGTGCCATTTGGACAGCTTCTTTTTTATTTTTGAAGTTTGACAAACGTTCATGCCACTCAATAAACACATACATATAGCTCTTGGTTATTTTTTTATCATTGCATTCTTAGGCGTAATAATGCGGTTGTACCCAATTGCCGATATCCCTGCGCCCTATCGCTTTATCGTTCATACTCATTCCCATGTTGCTCTACTAGGTTGGGTCTATACAGCTATTACGACACTTCTAGTGTATGCTTTTTTGCGCAATGAAGCTACACTTAAAATGTACAATCGTATTTTTTGGGTCACGCAAGTCACTATTCTCGGGATGCTGTTCTCATTCCCATTTACCGGTTATGCCTTATTCTCTATCCTATTTTCTACTTTATTTTTAATTGCCTCGTACTGGTTCGTCTCTTTTTTTCTGAAAAACGTTCCGATTTCGAAAAAGCGACTACCATCCTTTAAGTTAGTGCGTATATCACTTTGGTATTTAATTCTTTCCAGCATAGGCCCTTGGGCGTTAGGAGCTATTATGACCACCTTAGGAAACAGTTCACCTTGGTACCGAAACGCCATCTATTTCTTTCTGCATTTTCAATACAACGGCTGGTTTATTGTCGCCTTAGTTGGACTTTTTTTTGTGTTATTAGAAGATTGGGGGTTGAAATTTCCACCCAGCGCATTTAAAAAATTCTTTTCCCTGCTGAATGCAGGTGTTATACTCACTTTCTTTCTATCTGTGTTGTGGATGGAACCTCATGCTATTTTTTATGTGTTGGCAGGTATGGGAGCGCTCCTTCAGGTGATTGCCTTTGGCATGCTGTTCGTATGGGTTTTTAAAAATCGCGTCACCGTTAAAGAAAATCTTCCGGGACTGGTATATTCGCTTTTAAAGGTCTGCGGAGCCTTGCTAATAATTAAGTTAGGTGCGCAATTATTGGGTGCAGTTCCCCCTGCATCTAAAATCATTTCAGCAAATATTGACTACGTTATTAGTTATATCCACTGGGTATTTCTCGGGATAGTTAGTTTGGCACTTTTAGCGTTCCTAAAACAATTTCAACTAATTAGAATAACCAAACCCATTTATTGGCTGTATCTCTTAGGTTTCTTTCTAACAGAGATACTTATTTTTTATAGAGGTACGACCTCGTGGCTTGGAGGCAACACAATAGAAAACTATCCCGAAGCACTTGCACTGTCGAGCATTCTTCTTTTTACAGCCATCGCCCTGTTATTTCTACAGCAATTTGTAAAAAGAGGAAGCTAACTTATCTTAACTTTCTTGGCGTCTAACAACGTTACCATTTTTATGAGTTCTTTTAAAATCGATTGGCCGCGATCCTTATTGTACCAAACTTGAAGTGATTCTTTAAAGGCCGCATCCAAGGTTCCGTGTTGGGCTTTATATTGTAACACCAGTTGGGTTGCTGCTTCCGAGCGTGGTCCCCAGTCTGCCAACACGTCCAAATTCTCATCCAAAACAATGAGCTTCGGGATCGCACGTGCGCCGTTTGTAAGAAAAGCATCCATTAACTCCGGATGTTGATCCCGTAGCAGTATCCGGAGTTCAATGTCTGGAGCTGTTTCCGCAACCCGGTTGAGGAACGGAAGTGTTTGCGCAGCATCCCCACACCAAGTTTCGGTTAGCACCAACCATGTTTGTGGTTGTACGGTCTCTTTAAGCCGCTTGGCCTGGATCTCTGTAAGAAAAATGGTCTTATCCAATCGTTTGCTTCGGCTGAAATTCAATTTTGTGAATTGAATCCTTTCCGCTGTAGGTTCTCCGGTGGTACCGTCTTGTGTAGCCAGCTGCTTGAACATCAACATATATTCAGCATAGGTCATGCCGGCTTGTATTGCTTCTTTTATTGTATTTTTCATACGAGTGTGTTTATTTTTTCTGAATAGTTTATATTATAATAGCCTCCTTTATTTTCGGTACGTTGTAAAGAATGATCAATAATTAAATAGGCTACGCTTAGCATGTTACGTAGTTCACAAAGTGTTGAGGTGAGCGTATGTCTTTCAAATAGGATCTCGGTATCTGCACGAAGCATGGCAAGCATTTTAAGTGCTGTTGTTAACTCATGCGTACTTCGAACGATCCCGGCGTTACAGCGCATGAGCTGTTGTAACTCCAGTATTTTACTTTGAAGAATGGTTTCTTCGGCTGGCCCTGATTTTTTATTCTGCTTCCATTGTGGAGGTTCTTCCGTAATACTTTTAAGATCTTGTTTAATGTGGTAGCGAAAAATACGATGGGCATATACCAATGCTTCTAAAAGTGAGTTGGAAGCCAATCGGTTGGCACCGTGAAGCCCTGTACGGGAACACTCTCCACACGCAAACAGATTATTTATACTTGTTCTCCCCCAACTATCCACCTCAATTCCTCCACAAACATAGTGTGCAGCGGGGACAACCGGTATCCAGTCCTGTGAAACGTCTATTCCTAAACGTGAACAATTGGTGAAAATCGTAGGAAACTTTTGTTTAAACGTTTCAGTCTTTAAATGCGTACAGTCTAAATATACGTAGGGAATATGTTCTTTCTTTATTTCGGCATGGATTGCACGAGCCACAATATCCCTTGAAGCCAACTCGGCATCTTCATGATTGTGCAACATAAAGCGTTCTCCATTGGTATTACGCAAATATGCTCCGAAGCCCCTTACAGCCTCTGAAATCAAAAAGGAAGGAGTTTCCTTTTCCTCGTAAAGCGCAGTTGGATGAAATTGAATGAATTCCATATCCCTGATCCTTGCATTGGCTCTGTAGGCCATCGCAATACCATCTCCGGTAGCAACCATGGGATTCGTGGTATGCCCGTAGATCCTGCCAAGGCCTCCGGTAGCCAAGACAACACTTGCTGCTCTTAAAGCGCAAATTTCACCCGATATCTGATCCAGCACATAGGCTCCAAGACAAGCTGATGGTGTATTGGAAGCATGTAATGGATGGGATTCCAAGATAAGATCCACTGCAAAATGATGTGATAGTAACTCAATGTTATCCAAAGCATGTACCCTTTGCAAAAGAGCTCTTTCAATTTCAGATCCCGTAGCGTCCTTATGATGAAGCACCCTATATTCGGAATGACCGCCTTCCCTACCCAACGAAAAATTGCCATGCAGATCCTTATCGAATCGCACGCCCCATTCTATTAGTTCTCGTAAGCGTTCGGGCCCTTCCTTCACTACCATTTCAACTATATTGGGATCACACATGCCATCTCCGGCCAAAAGGGTGTCAGCAATATGTTTTTGGAAAGAATCCTTTTTCTCACTAATGACAGATGCTACCCCGCCCTGGGCGTATTTAGTATTGGACTCTGATTCGTGAGCCTTGGTAACAATAGTAATAATGCGCTTTGGAAAAGCTTCGGCCATTTTTATGGCTAAAGTCAACCCTGCCACACCCGATCCAATAATAAGGCATTGTGATTCTTTCATCCTATTTCGATAATTCCAACATCCGTTCTATGGGTTTCAAAGCTTGTATTCTTATTTTTTCTGAAACTTGTATCTGTGGTGTGTCATCGCGCAGACAATTGTACAATTTCTGAAGTGTGTTAAGTTTCATATAAGCACATTCACTGCAAGCACAGGTGTTATCTTCCTGCGCCGGGGCCGGTATCAAGGTGGCCTTTGGTACTTCTTGGCGCATTTTATGTAAGATTCCCGCTTCGGTCGCAACAATAAATTTTTCGGAAGGATACTTCTTAACATACCCTATCATTCCGGCCGTGGAGCCAATATAATTAGCCGTGTCCAAAATGTGGGTTTCAGATTCGGGATGTGCGATTATCTTGCTCCCCGGATGCTCCTTATACAGGTTCACAAGCTTATCTATGGAAAAAGCTTCATGTACAATACAAGATCCATCCCACAGCAGTAACGCTCTTCCGGTTTTTTTCTGAATATATTTCCCAAGATTCTTATCGGGAGCAAAAATAATTGGCACTTCGGCAGGAATACTATTTACGATCTTCAGGGCATTTGACGAAGTGCATACGATGTCGCTCATGGCTTTGATCTCTGCCGAACAATTGATGTAGGTGATCACCATATGATCCGGATACGCTTCAACAAGTTCTGCAAAAGGCCCAGGCAAACAAGAATCTGCGAGTGAGCAGCCTGCATTAAGATCGGGGATTAGCACCTTTTTTGTAGGATTTAGGATCTTGGCCGTTTCAGCCATGAAGTGTACCCCGGCGAACACAATTATATCGGCATTGGTCTCAGCTGCTTTTTGTGATAATCCTAAACTATCGCCAACATAATCGGCTATATCCTGAATTTCGGGTGCCTGATAATAATGTGCTAAAATGACAGCGTTTTTATCATTTTTCAACGATACAATTGCTTCGGAAAGTTTTTTTGTCAATTGATTTGTTTTGACACAAAAATAAAATGATTAACCCCTACTAAATATGACTAAAATCATGGTTTGACCCTTGTTCAACAATTCGATTAAGGTGTACTTTCTGAAGCTTCAGAAAAATGGGATTTTTATAATTAATAGTCGGGTTCGCTTGTTCTTATCTGCTTAATAAAAGCCTTTACTAACGGCAAGGCAATCATTCCGATAGAAATAACGAGTGCAACGCCAAAGAAGCTAATTGCTCCATACGTTACTGCTAAGCCTTCCTGCATTTCGGAAAAGAGTCCTTGTTTAGTAAAATACAACCAATAACTTTTCTTTATCCCTGCGGCAAGTATGGAACACCAAAAAAGAAACAGGGAAATATTAAAAAGTTGCAATCCTCTTTTGGTTACCCATTGCGCTTTTGGGAATGAAAAATTTAAGTTTCCAACAATAAAATACAAGGAAGAGAACAAAATGGTTGTATTGATCCCAATCGTGGTACCCATAGCATGTGCAACAGTAACGTGGGTCCCGTGGGTAAAGAAATTAATGGCCGGGATGGAGAACAGCAGCGCAAGAATTAGATTGAGCAGAATCCAGAAATCTGCAGACATCATAAACTTGGTTGCCATAGGGTGATTTAATTTATCGACTTTAGGCAACGACCGTTTCCAATTATAAATAATAGAACCAAGAACGACCCATTCTGTCATGCTCACCCCATAGGCCAAATAGCGAATCCAAGGCTGTGTTGGTAAAAAATAGGTGTGATGCGCCCATCCAAACATAAGGTTGGAAAGTCCTAAGAAATAGAAGAAGAATGCGATCTTACTTGTGGCCACATTACTGTCCTTTTTTATTTTGGACATTACGTAAATTGAAATCCCGTAAACCAGCATATTCCAAGACCCTGTAAAAGAACCATACGATTTCCACTGAACGGACATGTCTTTTATAAACGAACTCCTGAAATAGTCAAAAAACCAAAGGTGGGCTTCCATCAAATGATAGATCATAAAAACAATCCCGGTACCCCACATCCAATAGTATACCGGCCAATTTCTCACTTTCTTCCGAAGGGTTCTAAAAAAATTGAATCCGAAAAGTATCCAACCCAGAATGATGGGAATAATCAAGACAGGGGCAAAAGCAAAGTATTCCCTTCCTTTCATAAATCCAAAGGCATAGGAAATATAGATTGCGACTCCCGTTAACAAGAAAATGATAAAATGTGCCCAAACTAAAGAAGGTGCTGCAATTTGTAATCTTTCAATTTTTGACATGAAAAAATAAATACTCCCGGTAGCTCCAAGAATAATCCATGAAATAACCGATGTGGTATGGAATGGCCGCAACTTTGAGAAAGGCGTATATTCCTTTAAGAGCTCCGGAACTATGTATTGAAACGATGCCGTAAGTCCGAATAAGATCCCTGCCAATAAAGCAAATAGCGCAAATATTAAAAAATATAAAGGAAGTCTATTTGGCATCTTTATACTTTATTTTTACCCAGCCGCTGCGTTCAATAGAAGCATCGAAATTGGGATAGTATCCTGTTTCATCGACGATTCGCAAGTATTCGATAATCGCATCCTTCTCACCTTCCGAAAAATTAAATTTAGGCATGCTGCTTACGCCGCTGTTCAAAAAGGCCTTTATAAACAATGGTCCTTTGTCGATATTAGAATAAACATTGGTAAGATCCGGTCCTAAATATCCCCCCAATCCGTATAACTGATGACAAGACCAGCAATTATTTTCCTGCCATAGTTCTTGACCCTCGATGGCTTGAGAGGTTAATGCAGATGAAGGCGTATAAGATTCTGCGCTGTAAATGAAATAATTATAAATTGAGAAAAGTACAAGTAACATTGCGATCACAAAAAAGTACTTTCTCGTAATTTTTGACATTTTGAACAAATAAATACAGCGATAAAAGTAACCATAACAGCGCCCTTCAAATATGACATTTATCATTTTTGACGACTATTGCTTCAGCATGCTTTTAGTGAAACATATATGATTTAAATCATACTCAAGTTGAGGTCGATTCTCTAGTTTTACTCCTTTATTCTCAAAAAGGATATGCTAAACAAAAAATTAATCTCCCCATCAAGTATCGCAGTTATCGGGGCTTCCAATGATGTGAAGAAGCCGGGAGGGAAAATGCTTAAGAATATTTTGGATGGAGGCTTTAAGGGAAACCTTTGTGTCGTCAATCCTAAAGAAGAAAAAGTACAGGGAGTACACAGTTTTCCCAATGTAGGATCCCTTCCAAATATCGATCTTGCGATCCTTGCCATTCCTGCCCGACATTGTTTAGAAGCAGTGACCGTTTTGGCAGAGCAAAAAAATACGAAGGCCTTTATAATTATTTCGGCGGGATTTGGTGAAGCCGATGCGGTCGGGGCATCCTTGGAGCGTCGTATCACTGAGATTGTAGAAAAGGTCGAGGGCTGTTTAATAGGTCCTAATTGTATTGGTGTGATCACAGAATACTATAAAGGCGTGTTTACCTCGCCAATTCCCAAATATGATTCAAGTGGTTGTGATCTAATCTCCGGGTCGGGTGCTACGGCAGTATTCATTATGGAAGCGGGAATGGCTTTAGGAGTTACATTTGCGAATGTTTTTTCGGTTGGTAATGGGGCGCAAACAAGCATAGAAGATGTATTGGAGTATATGGATCGCAACTATAATCCGGCTACCGATGCTCCCATTAAGCTTCTATATTTAGAGACTATAAAAGATCCCGAAAAACTCCGAAGACACGCTGCTTCTCTTATTAAAAAAGGAGTAAGGATCGCTGCAATTAAAGCCGGAAGTACCACAGAAGGAAGCAGAGCGGCAACTTCGCATACAGGTGCCTTGGCAAATAGCGACATGACAGTACGGGCATTATTCAATAAGGCCGGAATAGTATATTGCAGCAGCAGAGAAGAATTATTGAGTGTAGCTTCTATCTTTAAATATAAAAAGTTAAAAGGAAAGAACATTGCCATTATAACACATGCCGGCGGCTCGGCAGTTATGTTGGCCGATGCCCTATCCAAAGGCGGATTAAGTGTTCCGGTTATAGAAGGACAAGAAGCTGAAAAATTAAAAAGCTACTTATACCCGGGATCTTCGGTTGGTAACCCTATTGATTTCCTCGCTACAGGAACAGCCGAACAATTAGGTATCATTATAGATTATTGTGAACATAAATTTGATATAATCGACGCCATGGTGGTAGTTTTTGGGAGCCCGGGTCTGTTGGACGTGGAGAATGTGTACAACGTTCTGGGTGTTAAACTGGATGTTTGCAAAAAACCTATATTTCCCGTTTTACCTTCCGTAATAAATGCCCGGCGTGAAATTAGCCGGTTCATTGCGCAGGGGCATATCAATTTTCCGGATGAAGTTGTTCTGGGAAAAGCATTGGCTCAAGTTTATAAAACCCCTCAGCCATCTACTGAAACAATTGTTCTTCCTTCAATAGACCTTAAAAACATTAGAAAAATTATTGAACAAAACCCATCGGGATACTTAACTGCAAGTGATACTGAAGCGCTACTAAAAGCCGCCAACATCCCGCATGTTCCCACTATAGTTGAAAATACAAAAGCAGCACTGCTTTTAAAATTAGATGCGTTCGATTTTCCCATTGTAATGAAAGTAGTAGGACCCCTTCACAAGTCTGACATAAAAGGCGTGCTAATAAATATCGCTTCGGTAGCGGAAGCTTCTGATGCTTTTGATCAATTGATGAACATTGATAACGCAACAGCTGTAATGGCACAACCGCAATTAGCCGGTTTAGAGCTTTTTGTTGGTGTAGCAAAAGAAGCAGGGTTTCCCCATACCATAATTTGTGGTTTAGGAGGAATCTTTATTGAAATTCTCAACGATGTGGCGGCCGGATTAGCTCCTATTTCAGAAAAAGAAGCAAGAGCAATGCTTCAATCGCTGCGTGGTTATAAATTATTGCAGGGTGTTCGGGGTAAGGACGGAATCAACGAAGCTGCTTTCATAGCTATAATCCAACGTATTTCGGCACTTGTTCAGATCGCTCCGGAAATAACAGAAATGGACATTAATCCGTTGATTGGAAATCCAAAGGACCTTGTTGCGGTAGATGTTCGTATCAAAATTGAAAAAACAGTAGTTTCCGTAGCGAACTAATCCTAAAGAAGTAAAAGAATTACGCAAATTAGAAGCGTAAAACCTATTATGAGCACCTGCCAGAACAGGTGTGCCTTTTTCAGTTCCATGAAATTTAACGCGACACCAATAATCTTAAAAATCGCTAAGCCTAGAATAATTGCGGCTATATAATCTTTCACAAATTGCGATAGGATCACAGAGATACCTGTGAGTGCCAAAAGAATTATCCATGTAATATTAATTGTTCTTTCCATAATTAATACAGCAAATAAATAACAGGGAACAACAATAGCCATATTAGATCACAAAGATGCCAAAACGCGCCGGCAGCTTCAAAATCATCAAGTTGTATACGTTCCGGGTTTTTACGAAGCCCTAAAAGCATGGTTCCTAGTATCACCAAGCCTACAAATACGTGTATCACATGGAACAAGGTGAGCATCCAATAATATGAAAAGAATGTATTGAATCCCATGGTAAGACCTGCGTCTACTTTATCATAATACTCTATTCCCTTTATTACGATAAATAGTAAGCCTCCCAGCATACTGCCTACCAAAAATAGTCTGCTCTTAGCAAAATTCCCCTTTCTAAAAAAGTGTAGGGATTGCGCCATGGACCATCCGCTACTCAACAAAACTATTGTATTGATAGTGCCTAAAGACCGATCAAGAAGCAATCTTGATGCATGAAATAACTCCGGCATATCAGAAGCGTGAATACCCATAAATACGAGAGCAATCCCAAAAGTGATAAGTTCCAAATAGATAATTATCCAAAGTAAGATTCCCCCGGGAGGATAATACAGGTTTTTGTAGTTTATTATTTGCGTACGCGCCACTATGCTAGTTTTGATGTTTTATTTTATCGTATAATTTAACCAACGCCTCTAATAATGCTACCGGTGTGGTTAAGACTTGGTAGTGATTTTGCCCAAACATTTGCGGCAGGTAGTATTTTGCTTGTGCCTCTATTGCCAAAGCGTAAGAGTTTATACCTTGTTGATTCAATTCCCTCAATGCCTGTTTCACATCCTGTATCCCATACGTTCCTTCGTATTTATCGTAATCGTTGGGTTTTCCGTCAGAAAGCAAGATCACCCACTTATTTTTAGAGTTTCGTGATTCCAACAGTGCGCCGGAGTGCCTTAGAGCAGTTCCTATTCGCGTATATCCACACGGCTCAACAGCTCCAACCCTGTGTTTCGCCTTATTCCATTCTTCATCAAACCCCTTTAGCGTTATATAGGTGCTGTGGTTCCTGGTCTTGGAATAAAAACAATCAATGGAAAAATCCACTTTAAATTCTACCAAAATTTCCCCAAAAATAATGGAGACCTGTTTTTCCACATCGATCACCTTGTTTCCGGCGGCATATCCATCGCTGGAGAGACTGCTATCCAATAAGATAAGAATGGACAAATCCTTTTCTTTTTTTCGTTTTGAAAGATATATTTTATCTGAAGGTGTATGACCCGAA
This sequence comes from Altibacter sp., assembly GCA_002696485.1. Lineage (GTDB taxonomy): Bacteria > Bacteroidota > Bacteroidia > Flavobacteriales > Flavobacteriaceae > Altibacter. Next base: position 117,241 of record NZTP01000066.1, read on the forward strand.
TGAACATCTACAAACAGATCTGTAACAGCATCCAGATCGAGTTCTTCACCATCGGTTTGCCGCCGTTGTTGCCGGTATTTATTATTTACCGATGTAAGCATTTTACGAACTCCCATCAAGGTGGACGTGTGAAGCTTAAGTGTTTGTTTGTAATAATCGCTATTGGTTTCCGCTTGGATTTTAGGATATACCTTACAAAAATTAGGTTTATACGTACGTTTGTTATAATCCCACTCATCATACGAAAAATACTGTGCTTCCGTAAGGATCTCTGCACTTTCTGAAATAGTTGTATTTTCAATAAATTCGGCTTGATAGATCGAATGTGTAGGGTCATCGACCCGTACCGTATTTTTCATGTGTAAATCTTCCAAGGCGTTGGCATGCTCGTCCAGATCATCGTCGCCGTCAAAATCACGCCAGCCTCCTTCCCATTCTTCAGCAGTTTCCACTTTTTCAAAATTATGAGTGAGCACATAATCTTCCTGAGCCTTTTTATCTATTTCCAGAGAGACGATCTCTTCTACGGCATTGGCTTTTAGAATGGTATTGATCTCATCTTGGATAGCTGTTTTTACTTTTTCTGAAATATTCTGAAGTGCTTTCTTCTTGGTCACTTCGGGATCGTTCTGCATCCACTTTCCGTAGAGAAACGTATAATCAGCCTTCATTTTTTCTGAAGCTTTTTTCTGAAAAAGTTCCAACAATGCATCGTGAACCGGCTCTACCATTGGGAATTGGTGAAAAAGTTCTGCTAACACCATTTCCGAAGTATCCAACGCATTCTCCCGAGCCTCTTCCAGTGTGTGCTCCTGTTCCGACATATAATTGAGTTGTAAATCCATTTGAATGGACAGATATAGCACGCGGTAGAGATAAAAACTGGTGTTTTGAGCCGTTGTCTCGAATAGCGCGAAGCGTTCAGGTAGAAAGAAATTGGTATTCTTATACCCCCCTTCCCGTTCGGCGGGATAGATCTCTATGGAAACTCCCGTAATTGCCCTGGCAATAAGGGCAAGGCGGGGTTTTATTTCCTCCAACTTTACGGCATACGCAATTGAATCCTTGGCGTTCTTCTTCCGGGTTTTAAGGAATTTAGCAACTTTCGAAAATAGAAATTCATCTGGTTCGAACATAGAAAACACATTTAGATCATAAGATCACACAAGTCTGAAAGGGCTTCTGTAATCTCTAAATCGTCGGTGAGCGGTTCAATCACTGCAACACGTACCGATAGGCGTTTGGGTAAACCGGAACCAATTAGTTTTGCCGCATCCACAAGTAATCGCGTCGAAACAGTTTCTGTAAGACCTAGTTCTGTAAGGTTGCGGATTTTGTTAGCGATGTGAACCAGTTTTTTTGCGATCGGCCTATCGATCCCGGTTTCAATGGTAACGATTTCCGCTTCATCCTGAGGATTGGGATATTTGAAAGGAATCGCTACAAAACGTTGTCTAGTGGAGGGTTTCAGCTCCTTGAAACCTTTTTGATACCCGGGGTTAAAAGAAGCCACCAGCATAAAATCCGGGTGCGCCGAGATCGTAATTCCCAATTTATCAATATGGAGTTCTTTACGGTGATCGGTAAGTGAATGGATGGCGACGATTACATCGGGACGCGCTTCGGCTATTTCATCTAAATACAATATAGCGCCTTCTTTTATGGCACGTGTTAATGGCCCATCGATCCATATTGTTTCGGCTCCTTTAATTATGTAACGCCCTATAAGATCTGTTGAAGAAGTTTCTTCATGACAGGAAATGGTAATCAGCGGACGTTCGACTTCATGAGCCATAAATTCGACAAAGCGGGTCTTTCCTGTCCCGGTAGGACCTTTAAGAAGTAAAGGTAGTTTATTGATAAAAGCTTGTCTAAAAACATCCATTTCCTTGCCCGTTGCCTTATAAAAAGGTTGTTTCTGTTCCGGCTGTGAATTCTCGGGGGTAGTGATCGTTTTTTTTTCGTTTACTGAAGCAATGTTTGTCATATTGTATATTTTAAAAAAAGGCCCAAATTAATTATCGCATTGAAAGGAGACATTTTAGGTTTAGGTATATTGATAATTATCTCAAGCCTTTTTAAGTCAATAATTCTATCCATCTATCTTTTGGAGTGCTTCGTTATTGGGACGTCCATGTTTCACGAAGTCTATAATGTATGTCGTTATTCCTACGGCGAACAAGGTTGCGCAAAGTATGAGCACGACAAAGTGAATACTAATCTCTTCTTGTACTTCCATAAAATCCATCTTAAATTTTCGTTCCAAATAAACTTGAGCAACTCCTGCAACACCAAACGCTACCGTCATCCCGATCATGCCAATATTGGCCGTCCAAAAAGCGAGTCGGCCTCGTACTCCGTCGTATAATTTGCGACCTGTCATATTTGGAAGCGAATAACTTATAATGGCCAGAACGATCATAGCGTAAGCACCCCAAAAAGCAAGATGCCCATGCATGGCAGTAACTAGTGTACCATGTGTATAAATGTTGGTTTGTGGCAGCGTATGAGCAAAACCTAATAGTCCCGCTCCAACAAAAGATACAATTGCAGAGCCCAGGGTCCAAAAAAGAGCAATTTTATTTGGATGCTTCTTTTCGCCTTTTCGGTACATATTAACAGCAAACAATGCCATGGCAAGGAATGCCAACGGTTCTAAGGCCGAAAATATACCCCCAACAATGATCCAGATCTTATTCACACCAATATAATAATAGTGATGACCTGTTCCTAAGATACCCGATAGGAAAGTAAGTCCTACGATCACATAAAGCCATTTTTCAATCACCTCTCGGTCAACCCCCGTTAATTTAATTAAGAGGAATGAGAGAATACCTCCCATGATTAATTCCCATACACCTTCAACCCATAAGTGGACAACCCACCAACGGAAAAAGGAATCTGTCACCTGACTGTCGAACGGAAGCATTCCGGGTAAGTATAACAAGGCAGCAAATAGCAATCCCATTGTAAGCACCAGAGCCGTGGTTGTCTTTCGTTTACCTTTAAAAAGGGTGATTAAGATCAAGGTTAGGAACAATAGAACATTTACAACAACAAGATAATCCAGTTGCCGTGGTATTTCAAGGAATTTACGTCCTTCCCACCAATTGAAGTGATACCCAACAATAGCGGTTACCCCTACTAGAGCAAGAGAGATAAGTTGCACATAAGCTAATTTTACACTTACAAGCTCACGCTGGGCTTCTTCGGGGATAATATAATATGCTGCTCCCATAAAACCTGATAACAGCCAAACTACCAATAGGTTTGTGTGAACAGCTCTTGCTGTATTGAATGGAATAAACTCATGTAAGCCATCCATGCCAATTCTGGCAAAACCCATAATGAAGCCGTATGTAAGTTGTAAAACGAGGAGTAGCATGGACAATGCAAAGAACCAATACGCTACTTTTTGCGATTTGTATTTCATGATTTTTAGTTTAGTTTGTGTCTATTGATTTTTCATCTTTCGCAAGGGGCGATACCACGCGATCAAAACCATTAAGGTCGATGTCGCCTATCCAATCCAAAAATGCGATTACATCCATAGCTTCTTCTTCAGAAAAACCATAGGCGACCATTTTCCGACCGTTGGGAGCCCATGGATTGGGTGTCATGAGAACCGCTTTCACGTATCCTTCCCCTCGTCTATCCATAACTTTGGTGAGCTCGGGAGCGTAATAAGCCCCCTCTCCTAGAATAGTATGGCACCCCATACAATTGTTTGTTTCCCATATTTCTTTTCCACGCACTACGCTATCTGTAATAGCTTCGTAATTGGTTTGATCTTGGTCCTTACTGAAAGAGAAAATGGTGAGTCCGATGAACACTAAAAAAGTGACTAATGTCCCTCCGAGAAAAAAGGCTCGGGCTTGTTTTTTTGACAACATAGAAATCGAGTTATTAAATTATAAAAAGACCTTTTTATCTTTTTACAAAGATTTGATATTTTTTAAGTTTTAAATTATGACTAAAATCATTTCAGAAAATTTACTTTCAACTAAAAAGAATTGAAAGACCCAGTTTTCCTCACGATTAATCGATGTTTGGATGGTGGGTTACTTGCTCCGCTGTCTTTGGACGTAATGAAGAAAGCACTCCTACTCTATGTTCATTGAGCGCATTCTTTCGATTTTGTTTGTGGTAGTGTCTTAAGCCATGTTCCCTTTGTCGTCCCGAACTAAAACTAGAAACGCGTTTCAAGTAACCGATCACTCTTGTAGCGTGGTCGACATCCACCGAACCGCATTTTGAACAGCTATAAAGCGTTCTTTTATCGATGTGTTCACAATCATTGCAAAGGGTGATCCTGATATTAAAGCAAAAATAATTACATCCGGCGGCGGCAGTAGCGTGAATCAGTTTTACAAAGCCTTCTGCCGTTGGGGTTTCCTCTAGGTTAAGGTGGAGTGCGGAGCCTCCGTCGAGATATTGAATGATTTCTTTTCCGTGCAGAATGATCTTATCCAATGAATTTGTTTGTTGATCTTCAACGACATAGAAATAAGAATTGTAACAATCCCTAGGAACAAAAAAACCATCCTCCCGATCCCATTTCGCGTTCTTTACCCCTAAATTCTCAGCCGGCACGAACTCTGTATTGAACATATACCCATAGGTTTCTTTGGCTGCTTTATTTTCGTTATAGATGGCTTTAAGATAGGTATTGACAAACTGTTTATAGGTACTGTTATTTTTAACTTCAATACCTAAACTTTCGGCCGCTTCTACCATCCCATTAATACCAATGGTTAAGAATTGTTTGTCTAGCGAAATAAACCCTGCGTCATAGACAGGTAATAAGCCCGATGCCTCATATTCTTCAATTAACTTACGGTAGGCCACTTGGTATTGATGGACCTTTCGTACTTCTGTAACAATATCTGCTCCTTTTTGGATAAGTCTATTCATATTGAGGGTGATCACATTAATAGATCCTGTTGCAACGCCTCCGGCCCCTAAGGAATAACTAAAGGTATTATCACTTATCTCATTCCGAAGTCTGCAACAAGATGCCAAGCTGTCGGCGTTTTCAGATTGATAGATAAAAAAAGAATTTCCTTCGCTTAACTCCTGTGCACACATAGTCGTAAATTCTGTATCCACAGGTGCTCCATTTTGCACCAACATCGCAGCCGTTACTACGGGAAAGGTGAGTACAGCCTTGTTTCGCTCTTCGTTGAACCATTTCATAAAAAAGGTTTGTAAGCGCTTTACACTCTCCCATTCAGGTCTTACCATATCCGGAAAGACAAAGGCTCCAAACATGCTGTTAAAATAGGCTTCGTCGTAGAGTGAAATATTCCAAAACACCGATTGGTAACCACGTGCCGCAGCGGGTTGATTTATCGCGTAGACCACATGCTGAAGGTGATTCTCCACTGTTTTTGTATGTGTCGATACATAATTGGCGCCATAGTCTTTCTTCGCAAAGTGATCAAAATACAAGAGAAATTCTACGGTCGCTAACGCACCGGCAAATTGGGAACTCACTGCAAACACAAGATTAACGAACTCCCCGCAAAAACTTTCTAAGTGTTTTGGCGCCTTGCTCTCCCCTCCCATTTTAGTAAGTCCGTCAAGCAAAAAAGGATACATGCTTATACTTACACAATACGGTTTCAAAGAAGTCTCATCGTGGACATATATTTCATGGTTTTCAATTTGTCGCAGGTATTCTTTTGCACTAGCTTCTCCAAAAAGTTGCGAAATTTTACGCGCCACCAATGCCCTATTTACTTGAATATTGATGTCTTTATTTAATTCGGCCTCCATAGTGGCAATATTCTTGGAGGTAACATTGGCATTGGCATCTACTTTAGAGCCATCGGCGGCATTAGAGGATTGAATGTACTGATCAATAAAACTGATTTTTTTTGCCACCTGAGTATCGGTAAGTCGTATCATGTTATTAGTTTTTGGTGAATAAATGATTGAGGTTTCTGTTGGTTTCTACTTCTATAAATCGCTGATTGGTTTGAGGGCTGTCAAGACCTCCCAATGTGGGATCCCATTTACCTGTCTTGATAAAATCCAACTGTTCCAAAAGCATCGTATCTACGTTTTCCTCTCCGGTATAAAGACAGGTCTTATACCCTTCTCTCTTTGCTATTTTAAGAAGTTTTAGGAGCTTTTCTCCATGCCATTCCCCGCCCATAAAAATGACACAGCTGGCAAAGCCCTTGTACCTATATACTGTCTGGGCAAACAACTTCTTAGTAAGGGGTGTCCCGTTACTTAGTTTCCAAAGGAAGGGAGAATGACAGCCGTCGCAACGTAACCGGCAGCCGGTAATGGAATAACACAAACTAATCTCCCCGGGAACTTCCTGTAAAACAACTTGAAAATCGTGATAACGCATATTTAAGTATAAAAGATCTTTTTATCTTTTATAAAATTAAATAAGATTAACGGAGGTTTCAAGTGCGAGGTTCGAGAGTTATTAAGAGGGTTATTAACAGAAAGGTTTGTCTGTCACAAACGCTGACAAACAAACCTTTAACCGTATAAATTAAGGAATCTAGGTAAGATCTCTGGATTTCTCCAATTACTGTAGATTGAATCTATTGAATGCTTCCCGCTCCAAACTTTCCCTATGGTCGGGATGTGCAATGGAGATCAACGCTTGGGCACGTTGCTTTAAACTCTTTCCAAAAAGATTCACGATTCCATACTCAGTGACAACATAATGAACGTGAGCTCGGGTCGTGGTGACACTGGCTCCTTCCTTTAAGAAGGGGGTTATCTTAGACAGTCCTTTGGTAGTGACAGAAGGCATGGCAATTATTGGTTTTCCTCGTTCGGAAAGGGACGCACCTCTTATAAAATCCATCTGTCCCCCCACACCCGAATATTGATATGCTCCTATCGAATCTGCACAGACCTGTCCTGTAAGATCGATCTCTATGGCACTATTGATGGCAGTTACTTTAGGGTTTTGCCTAATGAGGGCGGTATCATTCGTATATCCTGCTTCCTTAAAATGAACAATAGGATTATCGTCCACAAAATCGTAGAGTTTTTGGGTTCCCATGGCAAAGCAGGTAACGATCTTTCCGGTCTTGATCTCCTTCTCTTCCCCGGTGACGATCCCTTTTTCCACCAAGGGTAGCAGTCCGTCACTAAACATTTCGGTATGTATTCCCAATCGTTTATGGTTCATTAGATTGCTTAATACAGCGTTAGGTATGTTGCCAATTCCCATTTGCAAAGTAGCGCCATCTTCCACCAAACTCGCCACGTGTCTTCCAATGGTCGCCTCTATTTGTGAAGGCGCCCCCAAAGGGGAAGCGTGTATAGGCGTATCGACCTCAACAGCATAATCGATACTATTGACGTGAATAATTCCGTCACCATGGGTTCTTGGAACCATCGGATTGATCAATGCTACTACTTTCTTTGCAGTTTGTATCGCCGGAAGGGTAATATCCACCGAAACGCCCAATGAACAATACCCGTGTTTATCGGGAAGTGAAACCTGTATAAACGCCACATCCAGCGGAAGGATTTTTCTTCTAAACAACCAGTGAATCTCACTCAGAAAAACTGGAATATAATCCCCTGTGTGTGTGGCAACACCTTTTCGAACATTTTCCCCTACAAAACAGCTGTGTAATTTAAATGCATTACAATAAGGCTGCCGTGTGTATTTGGCATCACCATGCGTGTGAATTTGAATGATTTCAATATCTGAAAGCTCTTCGTATCGATCACATAAAGCATCAATCAAAAGATTGGGGGTCATTGCGGCTCCTTGAAAGAACACACGGTTTCCGGGTTGTACAATTGAGACAGCTTCAAGCGGTGATACTAAAGTAAGTCCTGTATAAGGGGTGGAATGCATAACCATTAATTTTTTGGCAAAGATTCCATTTCACTCCCTTTCAGGCAATGATATTGCTCATATCTAGAAATCTTTCCGCTTTGCTTTCCGCTGAATGATCCATGTTGGAATCACCACCCACAACAACAGCATCACAATAGAGATGATCACGCCAAAACTGGTTCCGAAGAATTTCTGAAATACCGCTCCCGTATATCCCAAAAGGGCCGAAATATCAAGCTTCAGCAGAATAAGTACACGCGACAGATCAATAGGATTTGCCATGGTACCGATTAGTGAAAAGCTATCTAATGGATATTCTTCAAAGGCGATCAAAGACATCAAAAAGATTCCGTCATAGATCACTGCCATGAACAGCCACAGCAAAATAGCATACCCGAATCCTTTAATCTTATTTTCATTGGACAGTGCGATCATAAAAGCCAGAGCAGTAAAGATCAGGGTTAAAAAGGTTCCGGTGATAAGCAGTAATGAAAAGTCCCAAATGGCATTGGACCTGAATATACCGTAAAATATAAATGGTACTCCTAGTCCAATGATCAAACTCATGGAGAGTGAAAGCGCGACACCCAAATACTGACCCAAAAATATGGAAGTACGTTTTACAGGCTGTGCTAAGAGAAGTTCGGTAAACTCTTTCGAATTGTAATAATACATCACGCCAAAGATGGTTCCAATTAGCGGGACTAATACAATGATCACATTCATAAGGGTGATCACTGCTTTGGACAGATCGTTATTGAGAAAAAGCAGGACAACGCCTAACAAAAGGTAGAATGCGAAGTACACGTAACTCCAACGGCTCCGCATGAGATCGTAAAAACTATATTTGAGAATTTTAATCATAGCTCTGTTGTAAAATCGACGCAATGGCGTGTTCAAAATCGGGTTGCTGAGTTTGCTCCTTCAATTGTGTGATACTTCCTTTAAAATAGATCTTTCCTTCGAGTAGAAAAACAATATCGTTGGTTACCTGTTCCACAAAACTCATTATGTGTGAGGTGATAAGTATGGTCTTCCCTTTTTCCTTTTCTGAATTGATCAAATCCTTTAATCGCAATAATGATATAGGGTCGAGTCCGGAGGTAGGCTCGTCGAGGATAAGGAGCGGACTATCGAACATAAAGGCTAATACGATATTTACCTTTTGTTTAGTTCCCCCGGAAAGATTGCCCAGCTTCTTTTTTAAGAAAGGCTGCAACTTAAAAAGTTCAATAAGCCGCAAGTCGTCTACATTTTCTTTGCCACGAAGGTCCTTAATCATATTGATGAGTTCCTGAACCGTAAGATTAGAAGGAAAGTTAGCGATCTGTGGAAGGTAATCGATCTTATGACGATACTTCCAGTCCTTTTTAATAGGTTTACCTTCAATTTTTATTACGCCCGAATTTGGGATGACCATCCCCAAAATACTTTTAATAAGGGTGGTCTTTCCCGAGCCATTGGGACCCAGGATGGCAAAGATCCCGCCCTGCTCTATTTCCAGATCCACGCCTTGTAGCACTTGGTTCTTTCCAAATTTTTTATGTAAATCTTGAACTTTAATCATGGGATATCAATTTCATTTTGGGTGCTGCATCCACTAAGTTGTCCGGGGTGAAGACCGGTGAAACTTTTTCAGAAAAATCTATAATATCGATGAACAAGCTCCGCAATAAAATAATGGCTTCCGGAGTTCTGTTCACCACGTAAGAGAATAATTTTACCGGACGGTACGGTACATCTCCGATACCATCTTTATTAAGGTCGTAGCCGGTATAATTGCTCCAATAGTTATTACTGAACTTATTGTCGTTGAGCTTGCTGTTATACGAAAGATCGAAAGAGTTATACAAAAAATTATTCTCTGTAAAAAGATTGGCATAACACGCGCCTCGGGATTTAATGGCCCATCCGTTATTGATGAAGTCATTGTCCTTATAGTTCACCCGGTTGGAACCCTCTATGTTAATGCCTACGGTATTACTTTCAAATACATTGCCTACAATTTCAGAATCGTTGATTTCCTTTAATAAAATTCCGAAGGAAGCAGACCCCCAATTATCTTTAAAGATATTATCATACATCTCAATTTTTTTAGAGAACATTACGGCAACCCCTGCGCCGTTATTCTGAAAGGTATTCCCTTGATATATATCATCGTTGGAAAACATAAAATGCAGCCCATACCTAATATTGTGCGAACTTGTATTGTTGGTGATCTTGCAAAAGTCTGAAAACTCCAAATAGATACCATCCCTCACGTGGGTGATTATGTTTTGATCTACCTCAATATTATTGCTGTACCACAATTGAATTCCATTACCCGAATTGTACTCTTCTTTGGCATCCCCTATAATCTTATTATGAAAAACCTTGCCATCACTAGCCTTTTCAAGATAAATTCCGAAGAAAAGCTTTTCTAAGACCAAATTCTGGAGGATAAAATTCTTGCTTTTAACCACCCGCACGGCGGCATAATCTTCGGTGTAACTGGTTCCCACATTAATAATAAACAGGCCGTCCAGCGTAACGTTATCAGCAAGGATCTTAATGATCTCCCCTTTGTTCTGTCCGTCGATCACAGGATAATTGTCGCCTAAAAGGGTAAGGGGTTTATCAATAATAATATTATATTCCTTATAAGTCCCTTTTTGTATCAAGACAGTGTCAAAGGGTTGTGCTATTTGCACCGCTTCCCGAATACTCTTATAGGAGCAGGTAGCACAAACTTCCAATGTATTGGCAAAAAGAAAAGGGATACCCGCCAAGAAAAAAAGAATGCTATGTATCAGTGGATTTTTCAAAAAACCTGTAAATAAAGTGACCATGTTAAAATTTTGAAACTTGATCTTGTATCTCGTCCCACGTATACAGAGTGCCGCCTTTCTCTTGCTGCAGTTTCCGGGCCACTTCGTTTGATTCCAAAGCAGATAGATTGGCTCTCATGGGGCTGGGAATATTTTCAGAAATAATAAAGGTGGCCTTTGTGGCATCAATAAGTTTTTCAGGTTGTGCATAATCCGTAACAAGATAGAGTTCCACTTCCATATCGTTCTCTTTCATAAAATGAAACATGCATTCTGCCGCATCAAACTTATACGCTTTTCCTTTATTGGTAACCAATTGGGCAGCATGTTGCCTATCGACAATGGTCATACTACAATAGACACAACCGTCTTCTCCATAGTGTATTTCTTGTGGTTTAATGGTACAGGAAATACTAAGGAAAGAAATAAGTAATATGTAAAAAATTGTTCTCATGTCTTAGGTGTATCAATTTAAGCTTTTAAACCTTTTACCCACAAAGTATGCTACTAAAGACAGGGCCATCCCTGCAGCTAAAAAGTAAGCCCCTAATTGCGGATAGCTGTGCGCCTTGAAATTAAGAATATCTTTGGTTCCAAACAACGGCGGTTGAAAACCCATTACGGTACCGTCCTTATTGGTGAATTTTAGAATAGCCTTAGGGTCCAGGTTATGTCCGTAGTCGTGTTCCCATAGATAGAAATCGTAGATCCCAGCTGCGGCCAATACGAACATGAGCAGGAACCATCCCAGGAACCATTTGTAATTTGCTTTTAATGCAATAAATAACCCTAATACACACATTATAATGATCACCACGGGAAAGATTTGAAATTCGGGAATACTTTCCGGTATGTACTTCATGCCCACGTAATGGTTCATGAGGTTGATGTTCTTTATATCATGGGGATTTGTGTCTGCAAAATCATTGATGTAAATATCCATACCCAATGGAGTTGGATATTGTGGTGCTTCTAGAGTTATATTCCAAAGCGGGAAAAGAAACAGCCCTAAGATCAAGACGGCTGAAAGTCCCATAAGTATACGCGATTTTATCATGACATTTTATTTTAATGAAAGACGGGAGCAGTCGAAAACTCCCGTCTTTGTATGGAAATACCACTAATCACTACGCAAATGTATTTCCGCTATTAACAACTAATTAATCCTCTCCCAATGACCAGCTCAACTCGAGCGGTGACGAAGCGGGAGATACTCTTACATAACCTTGCATCTCTTGGTGTAGTGCAGAACAGAAGTCGGTACAATAGAATGGCCATACCCCTACCTGTTTCGGCTCCCACACAAAGGTTTCGGTTTGTCCCGGCATGATCAACAGCTCAGATGTGTTAGCACCAATCATACTAATTCCGTGTGGTACATCGTAATCCTGCTCTAGGTTGGTCACGTGGAAATACACCTTATCCCCAACCTTAATCCCTTCTATATTGTCCGGGTTAAAGTGACTGCGTATCATGGACATGTATACATGGACTTCGTTTCCGTTACGTTCCACACGAGCTTCCGATTCCGATTTGATACCATACTTGTGTTTGTTTTCCTCGATCTTAAAGATCTTCTTAGAGTTCTTCATTACCACATCGGCTGCGATACCTGCTGCATAGTGGGGCTCCCCTATGGTTGGGAAGTCCAACAACAGTTCCATTTTCTCTCCGGAAATGTCGTATAATTGAGCCGACTGGGTGACCTCGGGTCCTGTGGGCAGGTATCGGTCTTTGGTGATCTTGTTCATAGCCACCACATACTTACCTGAAGGCTCTCTCGAATTTCCACCCGGGATCATTAAGTGACCTACAGAGTAATAGCATGGTTGTCTATCGACTACTTCCCAAGTTCCTAATTTCCATTTCACCACTTCAGAAGAAATAAAGAAGGTGGTATATGCATTTCCTTTATCATCAAATTCAGTGTGTAAAGGTCCTAATCCTGGTTGTTCAACCACGCCTGCCAGTACATCCTCGAATTTTAAAATAGGGATACCGTATGCTTCTCCGTCAAACTTCTTATTCTCGATAGCATCTAGCATCTTGGTGAAGGAGTGTATTGTTAGATTAGCAGATAATTTTCCGTTTCCAACGATGTATTCTCCTGAAGGATCTACGTCACAACCGTGAGGTGATTTAGGCGTTGGCAAAAAATACACAGCTCCCGGAACCTCGGTTGGATCTATCACCAACACCTCCTTCTTCATGGTAGACGTTGCTGTGTGGGTTTCCTCGTCATACACATTATGAGCGTAATTAGTAGGCATTTTAGTACCCCCACCATTGTTCACATATTCTTCAATTTTCTTCCAGTTCACAGCAGCAATGAAATCCTTATCATTTTGAGAAGCATTCACTTCCAATAAGGTATTTGCCTCTTCAGAATTATAGGTAGTAAAGAAGAACCAACCGTGTGATTTCCCTCTTCCGGGATGCGAAAGATCGTAATCGAATCCGGGCATTAACAACTGGAATTTTATATCCATGCCTCCGTCTTCCGGATCTACACTAATAAATGATAATGAGCCTTTAAAGTTCCCTTTATAGTCCTTAATAGGCATATCCCGTTGCGGGATGGGCACCGAAAAACGTGTTCCTGCCACTACATACTCCGTATTCTCGGTTACGAACGAAGAGCTGTGGTTACCGGCACTGTTAGGTATCTCAATGATCTCGGTCGTTTCAAAGGTCGTGAGGTCAATCTTTGCGATACGCGGTGTATTGTTACCATTAATGAACACCCAACGGCCGTCTAGAACCCCATTGGTTTGAGAAATATCCGGGTGGTGCGCATCGTCCCATGGCACAAATCCGTGAGATGTGTTTAACATGGGTTTGGTCTCTTCATTGTATCCCCAGGCTTTTTCGGCATCTTGTGAAAATACAGGAATGACCTTGAACAATCGTCCGGACGGCAAACCGTAAACCGAGAGCTGCCCGCTAAAACCTCCGGAAATAAAGGCATAGTACTCATCGTATTCTCCCGGCGCCACGTAGACCTTCTCTGCAGCGTTGGAGCTCAGGGCTCCTTTATTCTTGTTACTGGATTCACTATTGTTACAGCTTATTATCCCAAAGAGGACCACAAACGACAATAGTATGTTAAATGATTTTTTCATGATAGTATTTGATTAAATGGTTGTTTTTTCTGAATTAATTGTTTGGAAGAATTACCTTATCCACCACATGCACGATCCCGTTTCCGGCAGGAACGCTCGCAATGATCTTGGCGCCTCCCACATACACATCGCCACCCTTCACTTCAACAGGAACATTCTCATTACTTGCTTGTCCTAACGATTTGAACTTTTTCAAAAATTCCTTATCGTAATTTCCTGGTGTAACATGATGTTTCAAGATATAGGCCAATTTCTCCTTGTTCTCTGGCTTTAACAGGTCCTCAACGGTGCCCGCAGGCAGCGCTTCAAAAGCTTCGTTCGTGGGTGCAAAGACCATTAACGGACCGGCATTTACAAGTGCATTTTCCAATTCGGCTGCTTGTACTGCCGCAACCAAGGTTGAATGGTCCTTAGACCCAATTGCAATGTGAAGTACCGTGGGCTTCCCTTCATCATCTTTTAAAAAGGCTTGCCCTTGTCGTTCGGAATCTGCAACTTCTTCTGTTGCTGCCGGTGAGGCGGCGGCCGGTGAATCATTTTTGGTCTCAGACTTACAGTTGGTAAAAAAAACTAAGATTGAAACCAGTACGAGTTTACTTATTGTTTTCATGGGTTTCGTTTTTATGCCAAAAGCACTTCAAAGTACGTCTTGGCTGGTTGATTGGTTGGTGATATATGCTTCTTTACTGAATTATTGATCCAAGGTTCTAAAATACTCCAGAATGCTTCGTGCTTCTGCTTCGGTCAAGCTCTGGTTGGCCATTGGAGATCCGTTATAATCTATAAGCAATTGCTTTGCGATTGGGTCCTTCTGTACCATTTCTTCAGGGTTCAAGATCATGTTCATGATCCATTCCGGACTACGTCTTTTTGTGACCCCATCGGGAGCTGGTCCGATGAATTTTTTTCCTACCTTGTGGCAAGCCGTACATTTTGTTTTAAACAATTCTTGACCTTGAGACGCTAAGCCCTGATCGATCGTTTCGGGTAATTCTAAATTCTTGATAGGTCCTACCCCTTTACTGGAAAGATCGATCGTAGCGGTTGTGGCCGGAGTCTTTTCCACAGCCTTGGTAGTTTCTTCTTTTTTATAACTTCCAATTTTTACTTGTTCCTTTTCCTTTTTTTCATCGCCTCCTCCACAGCTTAGCAATGTGAAGACAAAAAGAACCGACAGCGATTTAAATAGATATTTCATGGTACATTTGATTAAATATTACGGGTCAAAAGTAGCGGTGAAAACCAATTTAAAATATGATATTTATCATAAAAGGATTGTTTTCTCTTTTTATAATGTATATTTGATTCCGGTTATCCTTAACGATACGATGTCATGCTGTTACATTCTTCAAAATATGCGGTAAAAGCCTTGGTCTATTTGGTGGCAAATGCTTCGGAAGAAAAAAAATTGTTGGTCAAAGATATTGCCGAAGCAACCGAGGTTCCACAGGCGTTCCTGTCAAAACTGTTTCAGCAACTTGCGGCAAAGAACCTAATTTCATCTACCAAAGGGAGGCATGGGGGTTTTTACCTGACCGATGCGCAATTACAGCATTCGGTTTTAGACATTATTATCGAATTGGAAGGTAAGGACCGGCTCCAAGAATGTGCTTTAAATTTAGAGAACTGCGATGCGCAAAATCCATGTGCCATTCATGAACTTATTGTTGAGGAGAAATCTGCACTTCGCGAACGTTTTAAGAACATTACCTTAGCGCATTTAAAAGCATAAGGAAATGCTTTTTGTAATATGACCGAAATCATACCTATGTACGCACCTTCTTACTATTTTTGAGAAAATATAGTAGCATGAAACATATTCTTCTTCCTACCGATTTTTCAGAAAACGCCATGAATGCCATCACATACGCAATGAAATTCTTTGCCGGAATGGAAATGCACTTCTATGTGTTGAACGTTCAGAAAACATCCGATTTCACCTTAAGTGAGGTAATGAGCGGATCGCCGACAGATTCGATTTACAATGGTGTTCTTCAAGACAATAAGAAAGCAATTAAGGAAGTAATCGATTACCTCCAAAAAACATACAAAGAGGAACGCTATACCTTTAAACCCCTGCTGGATTACGACGTTTTTTGCGATGCCGTGAACCAAGCGGTGGTGACATACAATATCGATCTTATTATTATGGGAACCAATGGTGCCACCAATGCCAAAGAAGTTGTCTTTGGCAGCAATACACTACAGGTAATTCGCAAAGTAGACTGTACCGTACTTACGGTTCCGGAAGCGTATCGGTTCACGCCGATAAAATCGGTTTTACTATCTCTTAACTACCAGTCCTTTCCTATGTCGCAGGTTCCCTTATTAAAAGAGGTGCTGTCATTACACAAAGCAAACTTAAAAGTCTTGGACATTAAAGAATCGGAAGCTGCAATAACTGCCAAAGATACTACTGCCAATTTGGAGCGATTGCAGAAGATGCTCAATTACCAGTTATTTCGTGTAAAGGATATTCCTGAAGCCATGGCCATTAAAGCCTTTGAACAATTAATGCCCGTCGAACTGCATACCGTCATCGTGGAAGAACAGCATTTTTTAGATAGATTGCTTTTTGGGTCGGGGGCTTCAAAAATAAGTTATGAAAGTCCGGTACCCTTATTGATCATCCATTGCTAACAATATCAATTGGCAACCAACAGCATTTGTTGCTGTGCCATTTCCTTCATAAGAATTCGGGCGTAATCTGCCACGGCACGCCCTGCTCGTTGCGGATCTATTACATCTATCATTCCTTTCCATAACAACTCTCGTTCTTTCCCGGGGCATATACAAAAGAGTGAGGTTTCGGTATGGTAAACCTTGTACGAAGAAGGTTGCTGTGCTTCCGAATAGATTTGCTGATTCTCGTAATAGTATTCTCTAAAAGAGCCTATTTCGTTCCTAAATGCGTTGATCGATCCTACTAGCGTAGTTCGGTCTTCGGAACCTGTGACCTTTGATATTAAAACAGCATCAAATCCGGCTTGCAGCAGTTGGTTCTCGATGGCATTGAGTTCGGCTTCGGTCTTTTCGGCATTCGTAAAAGAAGTATCGAAAAAGTCGACGCTTTTCACGGCGATCACGCCTTCTTTCTCCAAACGAGACACCAGCTCATCCTCGAACATCCTTCTGGAATCAATATTTGCCGTCATCCCTATCACCAATACTTTATTCGCTTCAAAAACGGGGGTGTCGGGACTTTTCCATTGGTTCACCAATCTACTGGAGGCGCATCCGCTAAGAAGCCCTAATAGTATTCCAAAAAAAACATAGTGTAGTCGCATTGTCTTTTGTTTGATAGGGTTAAAAAAATTTTTGATCATAGGTGCTACAGGTATCTTGTACCAAGTTCCCTAAATACGCATTAAAAGTAGCGTAATTGGTCTTCCTTACATATGATATCCCTCAGCTTCCCAAAGAATTTTGTTAGATATAGATTTCTTTGATGTCGTATAACTTCGGAACGGAAACCCTCCACGCATACGTATCCTTCAGTTTTACACGCAATGCATGCTGTGCCGAAGGTTCTCCATGAATAAGAAAGGTTTCTTCAGGTATGTTCTTTATGTTGCTTGTCCAGTTTAACAGCCCTTGCTGATCTGCATGCGCCGAAAGACTTTCTATATGATCCACTGTTGCCTTGACCTCGTAATACTTTCCGAAGAACTTTATTTCATGCGTTTCTTCCAGCAACTGCCGTCCGCGGGTTCCTTCAGCTTGGTACCCCACCAATAATACTGTAGTATTCGTTTTATCTATCAACTGCTTCAGATAGGTCAAAACCCTTCCGCCGGTGACCATGCCGCTACCTGCTATCACCACTTTGGGCTGCGGATTATCTATGGTTTCCCATGTTTCTTTATAGGAGGTGATGATATTCATTCGGCTGTTCATGGCGTTGAAATCTTTCATAGGAAGTTTGTGCCAATCCGGAAATTTCTGAAACACAGATAATACATTGTTGCCCATGGGGCTATCTATAAATATTGGGATATTCGGTATTCGGTTTTTGTCGTACAATTTCCAAAGCAGAAACATCAACGTCTGTAATCGTTCAACCGCAAAGGAAGGAATGATCAAATTGCCGCGATTGTGTATGGTCCTGTTGATGAGTTCCACTAATTTTTCTGAAACACTTTCGGTGGGGTGTAATTTGTGTCCATAGGTGCTTTCCATAAAAAGATAGTCTGCCCATTGGGGTCTTTTCGGGGGAAAAAGGAGCAGATCGTTCTCTCTTCCCACATCACCGGAAAAGACGAAGATCTTTCCGAAGAGATCCAATTCGATAAAGGTCGCACCAATGATATGACCGTTATATTGGAATCTGTATTGTATGTTTTCTGAAAGTCGGTTCCAGCTATCCTTTTCCTCTTTCTGAAAGAATCCAAGGGTGACTTCGGCATCCTCGACAGTATAGAATGGCTCTGCAGGAGAATGCTTAGAATAGCCTTCTTCGTTGGCTTTTTCGGCTTCCTCTTCATGGATCTTGGCACTGTCTAATAAAATAATCTTTGCAATTTCCAGCGTGGGTGCTGTACCTACGATCTTACCTCGAAATCCTTGCTTTACCAATCGTGGCAAATAGCCCGTATGATCTAAGTGACCATGTGTGAGCAGCACCACATCTATTTTTGAAACATCCACAGGCAAATATTCCCAGTTTTTTTCGCGCAATTCCTTCAGTCCTTGGAACATCCCACAATCAATAAGAATAGTCTGCTCGGGGGTTTCCAACAGAAATTTAGACCCCGTAACGGTTCCTGCTGCCCCTAAAAAATGCACCTTGATTTTTTTCATGATGTACCTTTACAAAGCGAGGATATCTCTGCAAGAATTTTGACTTTCCTACCGTTGGAAATCCCCAAATGATCTAAGTAGAACGCATCATTGACCAACTCCCTGCAAAGTACCACATCCCGGCTCAGTAGAAACTGCTTTTCTCTAGAGGACAATAATGTAGAAACAGTAATTGGATATAAGCCCAAACGGTCAATACGTTCCTTTAAACTATGACCCTTCGGATAATCCCAGCTTAACAATACCAAGCCTGCACAGGTACCGTATTCGATCGCATCTGCTGTAAACCGTGTGTTGGTCACCACCCATCCTTCGTTAGGCGTGATCTTAGGATTCTTGAGCTCCATACCATACGCTTCAATATCTTTAAAACGAGAATGGATATAAAGCGGCACTTTCACATTGCAATTGCGCCCTTCATCACTGTGGAATTTACATTCGGCTACGATATGTTGACCGTTCTTAAGAGCGACAACATCCACTTCATGATCTACACAACGTCCCTGTAGTATTTGCCCTGTTCGCGTAGCATATCCTGAATAGAACAACAGTGCTGCAATAAATTTCTCGAATGGAAATCCTGTGGGGCCCAGTTCGTAGATCGCTTTCTTTAATTTGTATTTGGAGGCATATACCGATTTCTTTTTCTTTAGCAATGCGAAAGCCCTATTATAGATCTCTTTGGTAGAAATACCTTGGTAGAGTTCGTCACGAACAATATCGACAATCTCCTGTACGGCTTTATCATCGGCGCCGCTACGATGTAAGGAATGTTTTAGTTTTTCCACAGAGAATCGCACTACCTCCCCGGAAGACTTGACCACATCAAATTTTTGATGGGATTCTTTCATCTAGGGTTAATTACGAAAATCATGGAGTGCGAGGACCGGTACTTTGGAGTACAATCCTAATTTTTTTACCAAAGGGTTTGAAAAAACACTTCCGAAGAAAAGGTGCTTTTTATTAATAAAGGCGATCATCCCGCTCTTTCGTTCTTCAACAAATTGAAGAAGCCCTTCTTGAATGTCTATATTTTCCAACCAGTGAAAGCTAAACTGCGTACCATCCAAACAGTCTTCCAACAGTTCTTTATTGTGTTGCTGTGCCTCGCTAAGTTTTTCTTTTTTCTGAACGTGTAGAATTCGTATAGGCGCATTGGTGATCCTAGAAATTTCGAACAGGTGCTGCATTTCGCGCTTTTTGTAATGCGTTTTATAACTGGTGGGAAAAACGATCTCATTTGGATCTTGATATATTACATTACCCGGGACTGCCAATACAGGGCAATTACGTATCTTTTCCATGGCATTTATGGTATTACTGCCAAAGAGCACATCGGTCGCATCGGTTTGACCTTTGGTTCCCATAACCACGAGTTCGATATCGTATTTTTCTATAGTCTGCTTTAGCGCTTTTAGAGGTAAAAGATCTAATGCTAACGTACTGTAGTTATGTCGCGGATGGATGGTTCGTATTTCTAAATGTTGTAAGGTCTTTTGAAGTTCCTTTTCGGCTTTTTCATTTGCGATCTTAGAGCGGGAATCCCCATAGGCATGTACCAGATAGAATTCTACTTCTTCCCTTTTATAGAGATCGGCAGCATAGGCGATGGCGTTCCATGCGTTCTTGGAGAAATCTGTAGGGATCAAAACTTTCTTTTTCATCGTTGAAAACTTTAAATTTTTTTTGGGATTGTATCGCTCCTACTGTTTTTAATATTGGACAATGGATCTCCTCCCAAAATGGAATTTACTAATTCAAAGATATGCTTTTCAGCCTCCTCGTAATATGATTATAATCATATCCAATAGGATAGGACTGATCAAGTTATAAATCCGTTCTCACACTTACAAGTAGAACAGATTTCTACACGCAACAGTCTCCTCCCGTTTCTTGAACCCCAAACTTTTTGAGAATTTTTTCCATCAAACACCATCTGGTAAACGATGATTGTAGCAAGTTGACACCTACAAAACCTGTGAACCACAACCAGCTTATATTTACATAAACAGCCAACAAAAGGCTGATCAAAATAAAAGTTCCGGCAATAGCTCTAATATATCTGTTGATCATACTAATTATTTTAATGTTAGAATTCCTCTCTTTATTTGTTTCGCTTATCTTTAAATACTCCGTTCTATAGGAACAACCACTGCATGGATCGGGTTGTTAGTTTCCATCATTGTATTGAATTGCACCACTAAGTTGAAAAACGAATCAATATTCTTATCTTCGGTGAAGGAGAAGAACATACTGCTGTCTGCGCCTCCTTTTTCAGAAGGAAACCAACTGGAGTTTAGCATAAAGGAAGATGCGTTCTTATAGCCTTCAATGTCAGAACCGCTGAAGCTCTCAATATTTGCTTTTTTGAAAAGTTGCAACACGTCTTTCTGAAATTCGTCTACAGTGGTTACGATCAATAATTTCATCCGTTTATAGTTTTAATTATTTATTCTTATTACTCACTACTATTTATTGTTTTTCCGTTCTATCATATAATAAACCAGCGGTACAACAAGCAGCGTGAGTATTGTGGAAACTATGGTTCCGCCCATCAATGAAATGGCGAGCCCTTGGAAAATCGGGTCAAAAAGTATTACGAAAGCACCAATAACAACAGTTCCCGCCGTCAACAAGATGGGGGTTGTTCGTACAGCACCCGCCTCAATAACGGCTTGTTTTAACGGAATTCCTTCAGCAGTTCGCAGATTCACAAAATCAATCAACAGCACCGAGTTTCGCACCATAATACCTGCCAAAGCGATCATTCCGATAAATGATGTAGCTGTGAAAAACGCACCCATAATCCAATGACCGAGTACAATTCCTATTAACGATAAGGGAATGGCAACCATCATGACCACAGGAGCCTTAAAATTTTGGAACCAACCCACGATCAACATGTAAATGAGAATGATTACACCTAAAAAAGCAATTCCCAGATCACGGAATACTTCCAGCGTAATCTGCCACTCGCCATCCCACTTCACGGTAAAATCGTCTGCATGTTCTGGCTGTTGCAAGTACAGTTCATTCATTTTGTAACCCGTGGGCAACTCAATTTCATTAAGCTTATCGGTCATTCCCAAAATGGCGTACACCGGGCTTTCGAGTTCGCCTGCCATATCGGCCAGCGCATAGACTACTCGCTTTTGGTTTTTGCGATAAATACTCTTGGCCCGGATGCTTTGTCGGATATCGACCAAATCGCCTACCGAAATCATATGTCCTTGTTTTGAGGCAATCTTCAACTGGGAAATATCCTGAATGGTGGATTTTTCCTTTTCATCCAAAGCAAGCAGTATTCCCACTTGATCGGTAGCTGTTTCATCATAGAGTTGGGTTGCTGGCCTATCCGAAAGGGCTATATTCATCATATTGACAATCTGCTGCGGCGTCACGCCGTAACGCATCGCCTTCTCCTTGTCAATAATGAACTCGTACTCTTTTTGATCGGCTTCTACCATCCAGTCCACGTCAACCACATCCTGAGTTTCGTTGAGAATGTTTTGTATCTTTTCGGCCACTGCAATTTGCTGGTCGTAATCAGGTCCGTAGATTTCTGCCACAATGGTGGATAAGACAGGTGGCCCAGGCGGTACTTCCACTATTTTTACGTTGGCACCAAACTTATTTCCGATTTCCTGAATATGTGGCCGAAGTTCTTTCGCAATGTCGTGGCTTTGATCGCTACGATCTTCCTTTCCAACTAAATTCACTTGGATATCGGCCATGTTACTCCCTCCTCGAAGGTCGTAATGACGCACCAAACCGTTAAAGGTTATGGGTGCCGAGGTACCCACATAATTTTGGTAATTCACTACCAAAGGATGCGTTGAAAGGTACTGCCCAATTTCACGGGCAACCACCGCTGTTCTTTCCAAGGTGGTTCCTTCGGGCATATCGATCACTACTTGCATTTCATTCTTATTGTCGAAAGGAAGCATTTTCACGGCAACTGATTTTGTAAAGAATAACATGACAGAACCCAAAAGCATAACAACGGTAATTCCCAAAAACAGCCAACGCGTCTTCTTGTTTTCGATCAAAGGGGTTTCCAGTTTTGAGTAAACTCTATAAATGAAGGTGTTTTCCACCGGTTTTTCTTCTTTTGGACCTTTCCCATTCCCACCTCGGCGGACAGGTTTCTCTTTCTGTCTTAGGAAAATATACCCTAAATAAGGCGTAACCGTTAAAGCCACAAACAACGACAGTATCATCGCAATGGAGGCTCCAATAGGCATTGGCGACATATAAGGCCCCATTAGTCCGGAAACGAACGCCATGGGTAACACTGAAGCAATTACCGTAAACGTTGCCAAAATAGTTGGGTTTCCTACTTCATTTATTGCATAAATGGCCGCCTGCTTAAAAGGCAAGCGTTTCATTTTGAAATGCCGGTGCATATTTTCGGCTATGATAATGGAGTCGTCCACCACGATTCCCGTGACAAAGACCAAGGCAAAAAGTGTAATTCTATTAAGCGTATAATCGAGCAGATAATAACTCAAAAGTGTCAGCGCAAAGGTGATGGGTACCGAAAGGAATACGACCAATCCACCGCGCCAGCCCATTGCTAACATTACAATTAGAGTAACGGCCAAGATGGCTCCTAATAGGTGCATTAATAATTCTGAAACCTTTTGGGAAGCGGTTTCCCCGTAATTTCTGGTAATTTCTACACGAACATCATCCGGAATTAAATTGCTTCGCAAATGTTCAACCTTATCGATTATCACATCGGCAATCTGCATGGCATCGGCTCCTTTTCTTTTTGCAACAGAAATGGTCACGGCAGGATATTCCGAAAGGTGTTTTAAGGCATTTTCACCTGCGCCACCAAAGCCAAAGGAAACATAATGTCTAGGTATTTCCGGTCCATCAACAATACTTGCAACCTGTTTAAGATAGATAGGCTGATCCTGCTGCACACCCACCACCAAATTCTCAACATCGGCAGCACTTTTTAGGAAATTCCCGGTGGTGACCAAAAACTCTGTATCATTCTTATCAAAACTGCCTGAACTCATTTGCTGGTTGTTTGCTTTTAACATTTCGGCAACGCCCAAAAAGTCGAGACCGCTTGCAGCCAATTTGTCCTTGTCTAATATTACCCGCAATTGTCTGTTTCTACCTCCAATTTTCTGAGTGGCTGAAACCTGTTTTACTTCTTCAATTTCTTGGGTGAGTTCATCGGCAATCTGCTTCAGTTGAAAATCATCATACGTTTCGCTCCAAAGCGTTATTCCCAGCATAGGCACATCATCAATGGCACGAGGTTTCACAAGTGGCATGGTTACGCCCGGAGGTATTTGGTCCATATGTTTGTTCATCTCATTATATAGCTTGACGAACGAACGTTCAATATCTTCGCCTACATAAAACTGCACGATTACTAGCGCTCCTTCCTTTGAGGAGGTGGAATACACATACTCAACTCCCGGGATGTTGGAAACTAATTTCTCCAAAGGTTTTACTACCCTCGATTCTACTTCGGTTGGAGAGGCACCCGGGTAACCAACAAAGATATCGGCCATGGCGACATCAATCTGCGGTTCTTCTTCGCGGGGTATCAAAAACGAGCTCCAGACACCTACGACCATAAATACGATCATCAACAGTACTGTAAGCTTTGAACCTATAAATAATTTAGCAATCTTGCCAGCTAATCCGTCTTTCATTCTTATTCTTTAGGGGTTATTTTCGCTCCGTTGAAAAGCTTTCCATGCTGTCCGGCAGGCAGGCCTTCGGCAGCAATAATATAGTTTTCATCTGCGGAAAGGCCCGAAAGCACCTCCACATTCTCTCCAAAAGTCCGGCCTAGGCGCAACCAACGCAGTAAGGCGGTATTGCTCTGACTTACAGTATAAATCCCTGTCAATTGTCCGCGTTTTACTAAAGCGTCCTCCGGGACCATAATTAAGCTCGTTTCCGTCTTCGCTTCTAAGGGAAATTGTACCGTAGCATACATACCCGAAAGAATTGTTGCATCAGTTCTGTCCAAAACCACTGTTACAAGATATTGGCCACCCGTGTTTTTAGCGGAACTACTAACTTCGGTAACCGTGCCGTGAAGTATTCTATCTAAAGACTTCACGTGCACTTGTACTACTGCTCCCGACTTTATTTTTGAAATTTCACCTTCGGGTACTGAAGCGGTAACTTCAAAAGTACCCGGACCCTCCACCGAAAGCAAAGGCTCTCCCGGGTTCGCCATATCACCTACTTCAATAAAATGGTTGGTCACTACGCCGTTGAAAGGCGACCGCAGATTTACATAGGCAAACTGCGATTGTATTTCATTTTTGATTTGCTTTGTCCCTTCTAGTCGGGCTTTTGCCATTTCATACCGTGCACGTTGGTCGTCGAGTTCCTTTTGGCTCGCACTGTTATCGTCAAAGAGGTTTTGAAATCGATGGTAATCTTTTTCAGCATTGTTAAAAGCCGCTTGTGCTTCGGCAATGCCGGCACTGGTCTGCGCTTGTTTTGCCGAAAGATCGGCATTGTTTATACTAATTAACAACTGTCCCTTTGTAACTTTATCCCCAACATTCACGTGAACCTTATCCACAAAACCCATCATTCGGGTGCTGAGGGTGGCGCTATTTGCGGCTTCTATTTTTCCGCTGGCCGTTAAGAAAGGGGTGTTGTTTTTTGCAGTTACTGAACGCACCGTCACCGGAATCGCTGCTGAATTGTCAATATTTTTTTCTTCGGAAGAATTGCCGCAACTGCTAAAGCCAAGAATTCCTAAAAGAAGTATGCCGGTATAAATTTGTTTCATTTTTTATGTTTTTTTAAATCTTGTTGATTTCGGTTTCTTTAGTTTTTTGTTAAGAATTGTAAATACGCTAAGGCGTAATTATGCTGAAAAACGATATTGAAATACTCCAATTGTTTCTGTGAATATTGCGTTTCTGCCATTAACAAATCAGTTGTTTTTTCTAGCCCTTCCTTAAATCGGTTGGTTCGGATTCGCAGGGCTTCTTTTGATTGCTCCAATGCCAGTTCAGTCAACTTTAAACTGTTCTGCGCATCTAGGAACATACGTCTCGCCTTGTTTAGTTCCATTTGGCTTTCAGCCCTGTATTGTTCCAACGCCAGATTTGCCTTGTTAAATTCGGCCTTACTTTTTTCAATCTTTCCAAAGCGTTTTGAACCTTCAAAAAGATTCCAAGTTAAAGCTGCGCCAAACAAATAACCGTTCGCGTCTGCCTGAAAAATCTGATCGTCATATAGTTCGTAGCTTCCAAAGGCATTCAGCCTAGGGAGAAACGTCATCTTATCGGCTTTGTAGTTTTGTTTATAAGCTTCCGCTGCAAATTCCATCGCCTGTATATCGGCTCTGGAATTCGAAATGGTTTCGGCGGTATTCAATTCCGAAACAACCCTTAACGAATCGATTGGATCTAAAACTCCAAAAATCTCTTCATTCATAAGCACCCCAAGATATTCCGAAGCGTTTAATACGTTACTCTTAGCGTATTGCAATTGATTCTCAACTTCAGAAACACGCACTTGCACGGCCAGAACATCACTTTGATGTAGATATCCTTGTTTAAACCTGTTATTTGCCAATCGCAGATTCTCGTTAGCAGCTTCCAAGGCTATTTCCAACACAGCTACACTTTTATAAGCTAACTGTAGTTGCATATAGGCCTTTTCGGTTTCCAACCAGAGATAATCGGCGGTTCGCGCCAACTGCATTCGAGTGGCCTCCCAGCTTGCTTTTGCCGCTTTTCGCTGAAATATACCGTCAATATTTATAAGAGGCTGTTGCATTTCAACCTTTGTTGCGAACAGATTTATTTGGGAAGGATCATTTAGGTTGTTTGGATCAAAATCGGCTTGGGTGACTAATTCTTGGTTTAGTCTAAAACCGAACGCCATTAAAGGGTTGGTTGTTGTCATTCCACTGTGCGAAGCATTGATCGTTGGAAGAAACACCGCGTTGGTTTGGCGGTAATCTCCCTTAGCGGCAAGTACTTGCTGTGCTCCTATCTTCAATTCATTATTTTGCTGCATCACCTTTTCCATCACTTCTGCCTTGGAAATGGGTACCGCTTGCTGTGCGGAAATTATCGCGGGTAGCAAAGCAATGAGTACACCTATATTTTTAATTCTCATTTTAAAATTTAATTTGATGCAAACCTACGGTAGATATATAGGTGGGTCAGTAACTAATGTTACCAAAGATTCTTATGGTGAAAAAAAAAAGCACCCACTTTGGGGTGCATAATACAATGAATGTCGAGGTCTTTATGACGCGAACTCTATCATTTGAAATCTTTTACATCATCGCTAAGGTCATAAACAGCCGCATTTTTTATTGCTCTTTGAAGAATACTGGTTCCGGCAGCACTGCGATAGCCTCCGGCACAATGCACCACTATAGGTTTATCCGTGGGTATTTCATCTACTTGATCGCGCAATCGGTGCAGTGGAATCGGCAGTGCGTGTTCGAATAATTTTCCTTCGGAAACTTCACTCTCATTCCGAACGTCTATGATCGTGTAGTCTTTGGGATTTTCTTTGAATGCTTCCAAATGGAACGAAGGTGACGCTTCTAATTTGACATCGCCGAGAGTAAGTACCGTTTTAATATTAGTCTCATATCCGATCTTGGCGGCTCGGTTCAGTATATTCTCAACATTTTCTATGGAATCAACGACCAAGTGGAATTTCTCGTTTGGTCGTACGATCGATCCTAACCAAGTTTCAAACTTTGATGCTTTAGACGTAGCCATAATATTAAGACTGCCAGGAAGGTGCTTCTCTTTAAAGGTTTCCTCATCCCGAATGTCAATAATCAATGATTCTTCTTTTACTTCTGTTACATTTAGCTTGCATTCAATGTTGCCTAAAGCAGCGCGCATATTGACAGCACCATTTTTATTAACATCCACATTGTACCCAAAGTAGTGTGGAATGAAAGGTTGCGAATCCAGCAAATGGTTTATAAACTGTTCTTGTGTTTGTTTTTTGAAGGCCCAATTCCCAACGCGTTCGTTACCCAATGTACTAGACGAGGCGTCCTCGCTCATCCCTTTTCCACAGAGGGAACCAGCGCCATGTGCCGGATATACATAAGCGTTGTCCGGTAAATTGGTAAATTTATTCTGAATGGTTTCATACATCATTTTTGCCAATTCTTCGCGTTTGGCTTTCATGTGACCGGATTTTTCACGAAGATCAGGTCGTCCCACATCACCCACGAATAAAGTATCTCCCGTAAAAAGTGCTGTTTTATTCGCTTCCGAAGCAACGATAGTGATACTGTCCGGAGAGTGACCCGGTGTATTGATGGCTTTAAATGTACAATTCCCAATCATCACTTCATCAGTTTCATCAAAAGGCACATGGGGGTAATCGGCACCCGTTTTTTTACTACAATAGAGGGTAGCACCCGTTTCTTTATGGATTTGAAGATGTGAACTTACAAAATCGGCATGCGGATGAGTTTCAAAAACAGCAACAATCTGCGCGTTGTTATCTTCTGCGTATTTATAATACTGTATAGGATTTCTCTCAGGATCTACCAACACCATTTTTCCTTCGCTTACAATAGCATATGAAAAGTGTGAAAGTGGCTCATATTCAAATTGTTTGATCTTCATAGAATTATTTATTTTTTTGAATTTACTAAACTTAGCATTAAAAGAAAAAGAGAAGGTCTTATTCTAACAAAACTTTAAAATTATTTTTTCTACTAAAGTGCAAAAACGACTTTGATCTTTACTAATTACGGTTGTGAACTATGTAAAAAGAAAGATTAGAATTCGCTTTTCCTGTAACAATTGTTTCACTTACCCTACGATTCTTTGTGCACTTTAGCTACCTGTTTATTAAACATTTATTTCGGCAGGAACCACCAGAAAAGGAATGTTTGTATGATACGCAACTTGATTGATCACGGGCTTGAAAAGCATATTCTCGAAAAAAGAATGCTTGTTATGGACCATCACGAGTAGATTGATCTTTTGTTTTCTCTGAAACTGCTCGATCGCTCCCAAAACGTCGGTATTTTCAGCAATATGAAAAAGGTGTGCATTATCTTTAAAATAGTGATCCAAGAAATCCTTGATATCTTCCTGTTCCTCTGTTAAGGGCTCGCCGTAGTAAGCATTCAAAATATTGAGTCGGGCCACATGGTTCTTACAAATTTCTTTGATCAAAGCAAGATAAGGATTCGTTTTACTCACCGTGTAATCGGTAGGAAAAAGAATTTCTTTGGGAGCCTCATAATGAAATCCTGAAGGTA
Organism: Altibacter sp.; assembly: GCA_002696485.1. Classification (GTDB taxonomy): domain Bacteria; phylum Bacteroidota; class Bacteroidia; order Flavobacteriales; family Flavobacteriaceae; genus Altibacter. The sequence goes on from NZTP01000066.1 coordinate 146,059, forward strand.
CTGCCAACACGGGGCACTTCACCTTTTTAATCGTGTATGTGGTGTGAGTTCCTAGAAATACCTCCTTGGCTCCGGTGGCTCCTTGTGTACCCATCACGATCATGTCGATATCTTGCGTTTCGGTTAGATCGATCATTTCCATAACGAGCAAGTTAAAACTGGCGATGCGTTCAAAGCTGTGTTTTGGATTGTTAAATTCTTGTGTTAAAGTCTTCTCCATGCGCTCCAGGCCTTTCTCTGAATTCCCCCGTACGATCTCCTGGAGTCGTAAAGCCGAATAACTATCTGCCATCATTCCCACATTGTAGGCGGCAGGCGTAAAGGTATTGAGCAAATAAAAGGTACAGGTTTCGTTCGCGAAGAATTGCAGGGCGTATCTTGAAGCGTTCAGGGCATTTTCGGAAAAATCGGTAGGCAACAGGATCTTTTTCATGGCTGCGGATTTACATTAATTTCGTGGTAAATTTTGTAGGACTAAAAAGGGTATTTGGATCTGTAAACCAATCTCTTCCACCTTGGAAGTATGTAATACATGCTCTAAATACGAATGACGTGAATTGGTCATTACCAACATATCAATCTTATGGTCTTTAATAAAGGTGTGTATCCTACTCGGAATATCTTTGCCTTCTTGTTGATGAAATTGTGTTTTATTGTCTGAAAGAAAACAGGACAGCAGGAATTTATTATCCTGTTGCCTAAATGAAAGGGAGCTAAACGGTGATATGTACAGAAAATGAACGGTTGCAACAAACTTTTTGGCGATAGTGCTTACTAATTTCAGTTCACGTCGTTGGCAGGGTAACATATAATCTGTGGTATAGAGTATATGTTTGGGATGTACGTCGTGAAATCTTGAGGGAATTGCCAAAACCGGACATTTCACATACTTTATAACCTGAAGGGTATTACTCCCAAAAGTGATCTCCCGTTGGTCTGTTGCACCCTTGGTTCCCATCACAAGCACATCGGCATTTTCGGAGTCAACAAGGTCGTTCGATACATCTACCAGACTCCCAAAGACCGAACGGAAATTGTACTCATGTCGTGGATTGGGAGATATACTAAGCATTTCCTTTAGAATAGCTTGTAGTTCTCTGTCCGAGCGTTCTTGCACCTTTTCTCTAAATGCTTCAAAGAGTTCACGAGACATTTCCAAGGTATTCTCATAGACCTCATCTGCATACGCATGAAAGATGATAAATTCGCTTCGCTCGTATTTGAACAATTCTAACGCATAGCGTATCGCATTCATGGCATTTTCAGAAAAATCGGTGGATATGAGTACTTTTCGCATGGTAAAAGATTACATGTTGATAGTCTCAAATATACACTGAACGTCTTGGAAAAAGAATGATAATTATCAGCTAACCTATTGATTTTTAGCGAAACCTTAAGATAAATTCTCTAGTACAAATGGTATCTTGTAACCAAAAAATGAAACTTAGTGCTATGGCATGGGTGGCCATTTCCACCCTTATTCTACTTACGGTCGTCGTCTTTGTTTCGATGGACATGCCGTTTGGCTGGGTCTTCTATCTTACCACGCTTGGCCAAGCCATATTGGTATATACCGTTTACCGTGTTTTGACAGATGACTACAGTACCGAGAAGACTTTTGAGGATTTTTACGAAGACCATCCTATTGGCAGGAACGACTAGCATTATTCGTGCAAGACCAAGAAAGGTATCTTAGTATGGTAACTTATCTTTTCTACTGTGGGCCGAAATAGTATGCGTTGGAAGAAATTCAAATTTTTCGCCACCATGGCGATCATATCGGTATCATTCTTTGCCACGAAACTCTCTATGGCGTTGTCAATATTTAAATCTGTGATATAATAGAAGTGATGTGGTTTATTTTCAAAGTGTTCCTGCAAAAAATTTCTGTTCTTTTGCTGAAGGGAACTCAATTCATGTACTTTCTTAGAAACATACAATACTCGTAAGGCTGCTTCTTTTACCCGAAGTATTTCGGAAAGGGTCTTTAAAATCCGGGACTTATAATACATGTTGAAATCGGTTGGGAAAAGAATGTTTTTTGGCGGTGTATACCTTGCCTGCTCCGGAATTACAAGTACAGGGCATTTCACCCGGGTGATGACCTCGCCCGTATGACTGCCAATGGTAGAGGCATTCAATTGAGAGGCTCCTTTAGTTCCCATAACGATATAGTCGATCTTCTTCTCATCCACATGTTTGCGGATGGCTTCCACAAAATGTATATATTCATGGATCGCATAAAAATGGTGCCTTGTATTGGCAGTGAGCTTTTGTACTTTTCTAAGTTCGGCGGTTAAGGTTTCAGAAGGGTCGTAGATTACTTTTTGATCTGTAACTGTTTCAGAATATTTGTAAAAACATTCTTCTTCGTTCAATTCTTCCACCAACGAGACATGCAGCAGAAAAAAATTGGCAGGGGTATCTTCGAAGAAGGACAGCGCATACCGTATTGCATTCTGAGCATTTTTTGAAAAATCTGTTGGGATAAGAATATTCTTCATCTCACTACTTTGTAACAAGACAAAAGTATCGGGAACGGGTCAGCTAAAGAATGACAATAATCAGTTTTGCAAAAAAACTATTCGATGGTCTCGAGACGGTCAAGATCGAGGATTCTAATGTTACGTCCTTCAATCTCTATGAGCCCCTCTTTTTTAAAACCGGACAAGGTTCTAATAAGGCTTTCGGTGGCGATCCCTGCCACACTTGCGAGATCATTCCGTGAAATTTTAATGGTGTCTTCAGATTTCTTATTCAATACAGCGGCAAATTGAAGAATGGTCTGTGCTGTTTTTTTCCGAACGGAACTATAGGCCATTTGCAGCAGTTGTTGTTTAATTTCTGAAAGATTATCGGTGAGCACATTCATTAACTCTAAGGATACATTCTTGCTTTTGCCCAACACTTCTTTTAATTCCATTTTAGAGATCGCAGCCAGTTCGGTATCTTCAACGGCTGTTGCCGACTCCTGATAGGGGAAGTTTTCTTCAAAAGAAGTAAACCCTAAGAAGTCATCTGCTTTGTGTAAAGCGGTAGTTAACTCCTTCCCGCTTTCATCCATTTTATGACTTTTCACGACGCCTTTTAGAATGAGAAAGATATTATTCGAGTGGTCGCCTACGCTGTAGACAGGGTCTCCTTTTTTCACTTCGATGATCGTTCCATTATCGTCGAAGAAATTTTTTAGCTCGTGCAAATTGCGTACACTATCCTCTTCGCGGGCGTCGATGGCGGACTGTTGTGCCTCTTTTGCCATTGCCGATAGAATACTCGATTTGGCCAAGCGGCTTTCTATAGCACTTAAAAGTTCATCTTCATCAAAAGGTTTTGTAAGGTAGTCATCGGCCCCCAGGTCCATTCCTTTTCTAATTTCCTTATGCTCGGTTTTGGCGGAAAGAAAGATAAAAGGGATCTGGCGTGTGTTCGGGTCGCTGGCGAGTGCCTGCAGCACCCCATACCCGTCCACCTCGGGCATCATGATATCGCATACAATAATATCCGGCTTTTCCTTCTTTGCCTGCTCAATACCGGCAGCCCCATTAGGAGCGGTTAGCACCCTGTAATGTGAAAGTTCCAGTAGCTCTGCCGTATTCTCTCGAAGGGCCATATCGTCTTCTATAATAAGTATGGTTTTCATGCTGCTTCTAATTATGCGTAATAGGAAGAACCACGGTAAAGGAACTTCCTTTATTTTCCTTACTGCTAAACATTATGGTACCTCCTAAGTTCTCCAAATGACTCTTTACAATGTTAAGACCAATTCCGGTGCCTTGATCCAAAAGGGCATTCTCCGCCCTAAAGTACCTGTTAAATATAAACTTTTGTTCTTTTTCGGGGATGCCCATGCCTTCATCAGTTATCATAATTGATAAATTGTCTTTGTTCAATGCTACCTGCACGTCGATCACCGTATGCTCCGGAGAATACTTGATCGCATTATTGATCAAATTCGTTAAGATGAGCTCAAGGATCTTCTCGTCGAACTCGATCACGATGTCATCAATGTTGTGAGGATAATTGATCCTCTGTCCGTCCTTGAGCAACATGTTAGCATCATAGATCACCTCGTTGATCACCTTACTCAATGGGAACTCACTAAACTTGTAAGTAGCTTTTCCTGTTTCAATACGCTCTATGGACAGGAAATCATCCAAGATGTTATTGAGGTACTTCACTTTACTTTGAATGGTCTTTAAGTGCTTTTCCCGCTTCTCTTGTTGTTCGGTCTGGGTATATTTACGTGCCAAAGTAGCAGAAGTGAGGATACCGCTTAAGGGTGTTTTAAACTCGTGTGAGACCAACGAAAGGAATTTTGTCTTTAGCTCGTTCAATTCACGTTCTTTTTGGAGCGATTCTTTCATCTTGTTCTCGGCCTCTTTTCGCTTAATGACCTCATCTTTAAGCTCCATGATCGTACTGTGAAGTTCCTTGGTACGTAAATCGATCCTTTGCTCCAAACTTTCATTAAGGGTGCGTATCTCTTTCTCTTGTTGTTTCCGTATGGAAATATCACTCACCAAAGCCATTACGTACGTACGCTCATTGATCTCAAAAGGGTTGAGACCGGCTTCCACGGGAAAGATACTGCCATCTTTGCGCAGTCCATACAGATCGCGTCCATGACCCATTTGCCGCGTGTCACTATTCTCTACGAAAGCTTCAAAATGACCCTCATGCTTTTTGTGGTATTCCTTCGGAATAAGAAGATTTAAGTGTTGCCCGAGGAGTTCGTCCCCCTCGTACCCAAACATAGCGTTGGCAGCCCCGTTTGAAGCAACCACTTCCTGACGGGCATTCACGATAATGATTCCTTCAGAAATAGCTTCAGAAAGAAGTTTGAAAATGGTATCTTTTTTTTCTTCAAAAACCTTCATTCCCCCAAAAGTAATCATTTTAATAGAGTTTTTGGAACTGATTTTTATCATAAAACAAACCGGTAGAATTCGTTATTTTTATCTCATATTTTAAAACACTGAAATTATGGACACTACACATCCGGCCCAATTGAAATTCTACCAAAAAATAGGAAAACTATTCTATGCTGTAGCTGCTGCCGACAAGGTAGTACGCAAAGCCGAATACGATATGCTTTTAGATATCGTTTCGTCTCACTGGATGAATGTGGACGAAGTGGAGGATGAATTTCACAGCGATGCGGCATTCCAGATTGAGATCGTCTTTGGATGGCTGGATTACAACAATGCAGCCGCCGATGATTGTTTTGAAGAGTTTCGTGAATTCAAGAAAGAACACGAACATCTTTTTGACGACAAACGAAAGAAACTGATCTGGAAGACGGCCCAAGCCATCGCCGATGCTTTTGCCGGCACCAACAAATCGGAATTGGTACTCTTGTCCAAATTAAAATTAACCCTCAATTCTTAAAATACTAAACATGCATATTCTAAGAGCAGTATTGGCCGTAACACTTGTAATAATCACCTACGGTTGTAAAAATGACACTAATAAAAAAGAAGGTGTCCCCTTTATGGAAGACGCCACAGATCCCGTGGAAGACTCCCTTGTAAGATCATTGGAAGACTCCGATCTGAAAAAACAGCAGACCATACAAATCAAGCGAGAGGAACTCATACAAAAGGCGGATGAACGATCTGAACTTGAAGAACTGGTGGTTGCAAAGTCTTTCTTTAAAGAGGAGGATATGTATGTGCTGGATTTTAAATATCCGTATCTTAATGAATCTCTCAAGCCTTCCTACAATAATTTTAACGAATATCTCCAAAAATACTATATCGATATTAAAGGGGTGGAAGCGCAGATCCTGGAGGACAAGGAACTGTATTGCGACACGCTTCGCACCAATAGATACCGGGAAAAGCGCAAAGTAGACTATAAGATCTATTCCATTAATGAAAAGCTCATTAGCGTACTCTTCTACAAGGAAAATCACTACGCCGGCGCCATGCATCCTTCCTACACTTTCGATTGTCTTAATTTCGATCTGGTTCGTTCGGTGTTTATGAATTACGAAGATTTCTTTATCGATGGCTCGGAAGAAGAATTACGCACGATCCTAAATGAATTATTGAATGAGAAGATCGCTTCCGGAGAGTTCTTCTACGATTGTTGGGAGATCTCTGAAGACGATTTCTTTGAGTACAAAAATAACTTTGTTGTCAACGACGATATGGTAGAATTCTATTTCGACGACTGTGTGATATGCCCCTCCTATACGGGAACGTATTCCATTGAGATACCCTTGACTAAGTTGCTTCCGGTGCTTCGAAAGTATAAGAACAACCCACTGTTGGGCTAAATATTTCTTCGGAATGAAGTATCTTTCTATAGCATAAAATAATACATATGAAACAAAACTTTAATGCCATAATAGATTCTGAAACACCTGTGTTGGTCGATTTCCATGCCGATTGGTGCGGACCCTGTAAAATGCTCGCTCCCATCCTAAAGCAAGTTAAGGACGAATTGGGAGATGCTATCAAGATCGTAAAGATTGATGTGGATAAAAATCAAGCGGCTGCAGCTAAATTTAATGTTCGAGGTGTGCCCACGCTCTTGCTGTTTAAGAACGGACAACAGCAATGGCGCCAATCGGGGGTCTTGCAGAAGGATGCCATTATCGCAGCGATAAATGCGCACAATTAATGGAACTACGGCAGTATATCGATCACACTTTGCTCGCTCCTACCGCCACACCCGAAAACGTGTTGCAGCTTTGCGAAGAAGCAAAACAATATCATTTCTATGCGGTGTGCGTGAACAGTTGTTATGTTTCTCTTGCGAGCAACGCACTGTTAGACACCCCTATAAAAGTAGCAGCTACTGTTGGATTTCCCTTAGGTGCAGCCTCAAGCAAATCAAAACGAAGTGAAGCAGAGCAGGCCATCAAAGATGGGGCACATGAAATCGATATGGTCTTGAATATCGGTCTTCTAAAATCACAACAATACAAAAATGTTCACGAAGAGATTACCGCCATCAAAGAGGTCATTGGGAACGCTGTTCTCAAGGTCATTATAGAAACTTGTTTTCTTACCGATGAAGAAAAACGCATTGCTTGTTCTATAGCCGCTAAAGCCGGTGCCCAGTACGTAAAGACCTCCACGGGATTTGGCACCGGCGGTGCGACCTTAGATGATGTGGCACTCATGGTGGAAGAAGTAGGCCCCTCGGTAAAAGTAAAAGCTTCTGGGGGTATAAAAGATGTAAAAACAGCCCGTAAGTTTATCGCATTAGGGGCGAGCCGTATTGGCACGTCATCGGGTATCGCTATTGTTTCAGAAACATAAGAGAAAAATGAGTATACATATTGAAGCTAAGAAAGGACAGATCGCCGAATCGGTCTTGCTACCGGGTGATCCCATGCGCGCCAAATGGATCGCTGAAACATTTTTGGAAGATGCCGTATGCTATAATGACGTTCGGGGAATGCTGGGATATACGGGAACCTATCGCGGAAAAAGGATCTCGGTGCAGGGAACGGGAATGGGCATCCCTTCGGCCCTTATCTATTGCCATGAACTTATAAACGACTATGGTGTAAAAAACCTAATTCGCGTAGGTAGCGCCGGCTCGTACCAGCCCGATATTAAATTAAGGGATATCGTTATTGCCATGGCGGCCTCCTCTACGTCAGGGATCAATAATTCTCGTTTTATCAATGCCGATTATTCACCAACGGCCGATTTCGACCTATTTATGAAGGCAGCCAAATATGCCGATTCACAGGGTATTCCCATAAAAGCGGGTAACGTGCTTTCGGCAGATGAATTCTACGACGATGACTTCGATTCGTATAAGAAATGGGCCGATTTTGGTGTGTTGTGTGTGGAAATGGAAGCAGCCGGACTCTATACCATTGCAGCCAAATTCAAGGTGAAGGCACTGGCTATCCTAACCATTTCAGATTCTTTGGTATCTAAAAAAGAAATTTCGGCCGAAGACAGAGAATCTACCTTTAGCACGATGATCGAGATAGCGCTCCATACCGTACCATAAAAAAAGAGGCTCCATTGCTGAA
>NZTP01000067.1 GCA_002696485.1 Altibacter sp.
CTCACCATGCTTCGGAGGAGTGATCAGTGAGACCGGTGAGTGGTGAAGGGTTATGTAAAGTGATTATGCCCCTTCTCGATACAATGCGCCTCCGGCGCATCACTCGAAGTGACATTCTTATAATTATTCAACTTTCTTTTATTCATGCGTTTATATTGCTTTTTAAAGGAATTCATGAATGCTTCGCATTTGCTGGTCCAAAAGAAAGTTGCAAAGAAAAAGACCTTCTATCCTTTTACTCGCACCTTTCTATTAGGATAAATCAGTGCTCGTGAATCTTCGATTTCATAGGCATTTTGGAATGCTTTTGCATTCCAAACCACCGTAAAAACTGTGCGCTCCACGTCGTGGAGCTGAATCTCACAGCTTTTCACGCTTATGCTGAAGAAAAGGATGCTAAAACATCAAGTTTAGAAATGGATTTGAAATTGAAAGGGTTCCCTTTTACGCTAGAATAGGCGCACAAAACTTCGACCCGCCCGCCGGCGGGCAGGGATTCAGGAAGCCGATAAAAGCGGCTGACGAGAAGTTTTGGGGGCCGGTTCCCGGCATTTGACGCCGGGAAATTCCTCGTAAAAGGCCTCTTTTTTTGTTTCTTTTTTGGAGGGGCAAAAAAGAATAAAAGAAAAAATACTTTACATTTAATACTCAAAACAACCCCATGCCCACAACATCCGATTTCTGGAACTGGTTCGTGGAGAACGAAGCGACCTATTACGGTCTCCATCGTATGGCCTTGGACGACAAGACCTATCACTTCGAGCGCTTATGCCTATACCTTAGGGACTTTCACCCCGACCTTGGTGTGATCGTCCGGGGTCCGAGTGATCTGGGCAAAGGTACGCTTACCTTTACCGCCAATGGCCGACCGGATGGTTTTATACACGTACGGAACTTGGCGGACCACGCCCCTTCCCTGCCCCGTTGGGACGTGGTAGCCTTTGTACAGCCCCGGCCCGATATTGACGATTGTGTGAATGGCACCGACGCCCCCTACCAGTTTCACCGCATGCCGTTAAAGGCCAGTGGGGTGTATTGGCTGCCGCTGGAACCGGAAGAAGGCGACACCTCCGGCAAGTTGGACATTATTTTGGGTTTTAAGGGCTTTGATGAAAGTGTCAAGGGACTGGGGTTTGAGCAAGTAGAAGAAAACCTCTTTACCATTGTGATCGACCTGATGGGCGAGTTGGAACTCCAAAGATATCTTGGGCAGGTCCATTTAGAAGAATGGGATCCCAACCGCAGCTATTTGGGACTGTATGATATTCTTTCCTATATCGATGCCTACTATAGGTAGGGGGACGGCATTTGACGGAATGCCACCTTTTGGCTTTCCTACAATACCATAACCGTCTGACACCCAATAGGGGGCTGTTTTTGTAGGAATTTGTATTTTTATTACCTAAAGATAGCCGCAAATAATACTATTTTTATGTGCGAAAAATTAACTAACCACGATAGCTGTAATGAGTAAATTTCTAACATCAACCGCGTTACACGATGTTATATATGACATTATTTGGGATGCCGAACAGACTTTATTGATAGTATCTCCTTTTATTAAATTAGATGATTACTTCAAAGAGATTTTCACAAAGCACAAAAACAATCCGAAATTACATATTGTCATTGTGTTTGGAAAGAACGAAACAGAACGAAGTAAAAGTTTAAATAGCAATGACTTTACCTTTTTTAAGGAGTTTTCAAACATAAGCATCATCTATGTACCGACGCTCCATGCTAAATATTATGGCAATGAGCGTAAGGGTGTTATTACTTCCATTAATTTATACGATTATTCTTTTAAGAATAACATTGAGTTTGGTGTATTTCACGAACAGGGATTTTTAAATAACCTTAGCACAAAAGCAGATCAAGAAGCCTGGAACTTTTGTATGGATATGGCGTATGAGGGTGAAGCCGTATTTATAAAACGCCCTGTCTATGAAAAAAAGAAGTTTGTGGTCAATCTTGGTAAAAATTATGTGAAGTCTGATGTACTCTTAGATCAAACCGATACCCTAAATAAAACCTTGCTGCGTAATAAGAAAGAATACCGAATTGCCAAATTAGATGAATTTCCTGATGAAATTACACTCGGGTCCGAGAAATCGGAAAGACCGCGACGAGAAACCTTTGCTGAAACACCCAACTCCGCTACGACAAACAATCATACCGGTTATTGTATACGTACGGGAACGGAAATTCCTTTTAATCCGGAACAGCCTTTCAGTTACATGGCTTGGAAGACTTGGGCCCAATTTGAAAATTATGACTTTGCAGAGAGTTATTGTCATAGAACGGGTAAAGAGTCCTTTGGAAAAACGTCAATGCGCAACCCCATTTTAAATGATAACTATAAAAATTATGGCTGATAGTACGCGCTACCGGATAGCAAGCATCACTCATATTGCATAACAATGAATTTTTAAATAAGTACATGCTCCCCACTCCTGCCATCCTAAAATATGGTTGGTTTGGGGAGTTATTTTTTTAAGCACATTTTAAAGTAGACAATCAAATGAAAGACTGGAATAATGAACCCGAAATAAGCCTGTATACAGATGGAGGGGCAGAGCCCAATCCCGGTAACGGCGGCTTCGGCGTTATTCTCACTTATAAAGGGATAAGCAAGGAATTCTATCAGGGCTTTGAATTGACTACGAATAACCGCATGGAATTAATGGGGATTATTTTTGGTCTGGAAAAACTAAAAACCACATCTGTAGTTGACGTATTTTCAGATTCAAGGTATGTCATTGACGCAATTGAAAAAGGCTGGGCAGAGAAATGGCGTGCCAATAATTGGATGCGCACCAAAAAAGAAAAAGCTATGAATAGTGATCTGTGGGAACGCCTGTTGACAATATTAGAGAAACATACAGTTCACTTCCATTGGGTCAAGGGACATTCCGGTCATCCTGAGAATGAGCGGTGTGATGCCCTTGCGACTTTGGCATTGCAGGGAGATAATCTCAAAGAGGATGCAGGATACGAAGCGAACAACGTAGTCTTAAAAGAGGCCAAAGAAAAAGCGCTTAGAAAGATTGAAGAAGCGGGAACCCCTTGCCGAAAGTGTGATACCCCCGTAATTAAAAAGACACCAAAAAAAAGAAAAGTAAAAGACAAGCAATCGTACTACTATGAATATTACATGTACTGCCCGAATTGCAAAACTATGTACATGGTTGAGGATGCGAAACGAGAGATAACAAGGCCAACTTTGTTTTCATAATACAGCAGATATGCCCCAAAGTGATCTAAAGAAAATACATCTAAAATTCCTTAAAGAACAAGGACCCTTTACCATAGCTTGTAATCATATTATATTCTCCAACGAAGAAATAAGCTTGCTGCAAAAATATGGTCATTGGTTTAGGGCCTTAGAGAATGGAGAACTACCACCCATTACAGAAAAGCAGCGTTTGTTTGTTGAAGTAGCAAGCGGCAAGAAAACCCCGGTATCCTTTGAAGAATACACTTGGTTTAAATACAAAGCCCGTCTAAGAATTGAGGAACAGAAAGGAGATATTTTATACAGAACCCCCACATATATTGAAAACGGTTTTTACACCCGAGATGACTATAATAAACAGAAAAAGCAAATGAGCCGACTAACTTGGGCAAATACAAAAGTGGCGGCCCAACTCAAATTCAAAACAAAATAGCTCATGTGAACTGTCATTTAGTTAGCTAGACTTTGCCATTATTTACTATATTTAACCTCTCCCTAATTAATTTGTTGTAATGTATTCCCCCGTCTTTGTGCAGCTGTGGGATTCCACTATATTTGATAAACGCAATAATAGTAAAACCTATATGTCCAATATTAAACTTACCCTCTCTCAATTAGAACAATACCTATCCAAAGCTGCTTGGATATTAAAAGGCCCTGTGGATGCTTCTGACTTTAAAGTATATATTTTCCCACTTCTATTCTTCAAAAGAATATCTGATGTATATGACGAAGAATATCAAATCGCTCTCGAAGAATCTGAAGGAGATATAGATTATGCATCTTTACCGGAATTCCACCGATTTGAAATACCAAAAGATTGCCATTGGAAGGACGTGAGAGAAACTACAACCAATGTTGGATTAGCCATTGAAAAAGCGTTGAGAGGAATTGAGCAAGCGAATCAAGAATTCTTATATGGAATTTTTGGAGATGCCCAATGGAGCAATAAAAACAAACTATCAGATAGACTCTTAAATGATTTAGTAGAGCATTTTTCTCAATATAACCTCAGCAATAGCAATGTCGATTCCGATTTGCTTGGAAACTCCTACGAATATCTTATTAAACACTTTGCCGACTTGACCAATAAAAAAGCGGGTGAGTTTTATACACCCCGCTCGGTAGTGCACTTATTGGGGCTTATCCTAGATCCGCACGAGGGAGAAACCATTTACGATCCTGCTTGCGGAACAGGGGGAATGCTATTGGAATGTGTTGACCATCTAAAGGAAAACAATGAAGATTACCGTACCCTTAAACTTTTTGGGCAAGAAAAAAACCTTACTTCCAGTTCGATTGCAAGAATGAATATGTTCCTGCACGGTATTGAGGATTTTAACATAGTGCGGGGCGATACCTTGCGTAACCCTGCTTTTTTTGAAGCTGATGGATTAAAAACTTTTGATTGCGTAATTGCCAACCCACCCTTTTCATTAAAAGCATGGGGTGCCGAAAATTGGGCCAATGACCCCTATGGTAGAAATATAGCTGGGGTGCCTCCTAATGGCAACGGCGACATGGCCTGGGTACAACATATGATAAAATCTATGAACAGTACAGGCAGAATGACTGTAGTGCTTCCCCACGGAGCCTTGTTTAGAAAAGGGGCAGAGGGAAGAATACGAAAGGAATTATTAAAGCAGGATTTGTTGGAAGCTGTTATAGGTTTGGGCCCCAATATATTTTATGGCACCCAATTGGCAGCATGCGTACTTGTTTTTAAACAAAATAAAGAAGCCCATAAAAAAGGAAAAGTGCTTTTTATAGATGGCAGTGAACAAGTGCGAGTGGGCAGGGCACAGAACTATTTGGAACCAGAACATGTGGCACAACTTTTTGAATGGTACAAGGCCTATGGAGATGTGGAGAACTTTGTAAAAATTGCTTCCCAAAATGAGTTAAAAGAAAACGATTACAACCTTAATATTCCACTATATGTGGAAAAAATAATAAAAGATAATTTACCAAATGTGGAAGAGGCATTGGAAGATTTAAAAACAGCTTGGGAGGATAGTTTACAAGCAGAAGAGAAGTTTAAAACTATTTTTAAAGAATTTATTTAATGAAAGAATTAAATTCACTTGAAGATATATTTAATAAAAGATTATTTAGAATTCCTGATTACCAAAGAGGTTATGCATGGAGAGATGAACAGTTATCTGCTTTTTGGGAAGATTTAATGAATTTAAATAAGAATAGGTTTCATTATACTGGAGTTCTTTCAATAAAAGAGATTGACAGAGAAGTATGGAAGGATTGGAATACAGAAGCATGGCTTATTGAAACAAGGAAACATCAGCCCGTGCATATTGTAGATGGACAACAAAGATTAACAACATGTACAATTCTAATTTATTGTATCACAAAAATGATTGAGAAGCATCCTAATTATAAAAATCGTGATGATTCTGAAATTTACTTAGGCTCATATAGTTTAAAAGAGATAAAAAGACAATATATATCTATATCGCAGCCACCGAATCATACTATCAACACATTCAAATTTGGCTATGAAAAAGATAATCCTTCTTTCTTGTTCTTAAAACATAAAGTTTTTGAAGAACCTAGTGGTGGTAAAATTGATGAAACATTTTACACATTAAATTTAGAAAATGCCAAGAAATTCTTTAATGATAATTTAAATGATCTTTACAAAAAGGATGGAATACTTGGTATAGAAAATCTATTCGAAAAACTCGTGCAGCGAATGATGTTCAACCTTTATGAATTGGGTGATGATTTTGATGTCTTTGTAGCTTTTGAAACCATGAATAATCGTGGTAAAAAATTGTCTGATTTAGAATTATTAAAAAATCGATTAATATACTTAACTACGCTTTATGATGATACTGTTTCAAATAATGATAAAGTTGAGGTAAGAAAAAACATAAATAGTGCTTGGAAAGAAATATACTATCAATTAGGCAGAAACAAAAAGAGACCTTTGAATGATGATGATTTTTTAAGAGCACATTGGATTATGTATTTTAAATATTCTCGCCAAAAAGGTAATGATTATATTAAATCATTATTGGATGAAGAATTTGCTCCAAAAAAAGTACTCACTAAAATCAAGGTAAATAAAAAATCTCTATCAAAAGTTTTGGAGGTGAAGGAGGAGAATATAGAGGTAGAAGAAGAAGAAGAAGAAGAAGATTTCCTTGAGAGTATTGAAGAAATTGTTGAAGTAGAAGAAGCAAGGCTCTCCATAACCACAATAGATAAGTATGTAAAAAGCTTGAAAGATGCTGCTCAGCATTGGTATAACACATATAATCCTGAAGATAATGTGGATTTAACGGCTGATGAATCAATTTATATTGATAAACTCAATAGAATTAACATCAGTTATTTTAGACCTCTCGTAATGAGTCTATTTGCTAGTGGAAGATTTAATGTTGACGAACGAATTAAACTCTTAAAAAAAATAGAACGATTCATTTTTTTAAATTTTCGATTATCACGTTCTATGTCTAACTACAAGAGCAGCTATTATTACAACGCTACTCGTGAACTTTATAAAGGCAGTTTAAAAATTGAAACATTAATTGATTCTTTAGATGAACATTCAAACTACACTTTTTATGAAAATGGGGATTTTTATTATTCATATTTTAAAGATCACATAACTAAGAAATTTAGTTCCAACGGAATAGGTTATTATGCTTGGAACGGGCTACGATATTTTTTGTTTGAATATGAGGAATATCTAAAACGACATAGAAATCAACCAAAAATTTCATGGAAAAATTTCGTAAGAAGTACTAAAGACAAAGTTTCTATCGAACATATTTATCCACAAACTCCTAGTAATGAATGTTGGAAACCAAAATTCAATGATTATAGCGACTATGAAATTAATAGATTTAAAGGGTCATTAGGCAATCTATTACCGTTGTCAGCAAGTATTAATTCAAGTTTGCAGAACGATTGTTTTAAGGACAAAAATGTAGAAAAATATGATAAAGATGGCACTTTGATAAGAAATGGGTACCAGAATGGATCCTATTCTGAACAAGAAGTTGCTAAATACAATGAATGGACCCCAGAAGCAATTATGAAAAGAGGGCTTACACTTCTCAAATTTATGGAGGATAACTGGAATATCTCTCTTGGAACTATAGAAGATAAACTTAAAATATTGCATTTGGATTTTATGAATAATGAAGAAGAAGAAGAAACAACATGACCCAACAACAACTAGAAAAATACCTTTGGGGGGCGGCCACGCAGTTACGCGGAACCATAGATGCAGGAGATTACAAACAGTATATCTTCCCGCTATTGTTTTTTAAACGTATTTGTGATGTGTATGACGAAGAATTTGAAAAAGCCTTAGACGAAAGCGATGGCGATATGGAATACGCTGCCTTTGCCGAAAACCACCACTTCCAAATCCCCAAAGGGGCGCACTGGAACGATGTTCGCGAAACCACCACCAATGTAGGGATTGCATTGCAAGAGGCCATGCGGGCCATAGAAAAAGCCAATCCAGATACCTTGTACGGTATTTTTGGCGATGCCTCTTGGACCAACAAAAATAGGTTGAGCGATGAAACGCTCACCAACTTAATTGAGCATTACTCCCAGCAAAAACTTAACCTAAAAAATGTCCCGGACGACCAGTTAGGGAACGCCTACGAATATTTAATAAAGGAATTTGCCGACGACTCCGGTCACACGGCAGCAGAATTTTACACCAACCGCACTGTGGTAAAACTTATGACCATGATTATGGACCCCCAGCCCGGCGAAAGTGTGTACGACCCCACATGTGGCTCCGGTGGCTTGTTGCTTAATTGCGCTTTGCATTTAAAAGAAGAAGGCAAAGAATACCGAACCTTAAAACTATATGGGCAAGAAATTAACCTGATCACCTCTGCCATTGCACGGATGAATATGTTTATGCACGGCATAGAGGAGTTTAGCATTGTACGTGGCGACACCTTGGCGCGGCCTGCTTTTTTGCACAACGACCAGTTAAAGACATTTAATGTAATCCTAGCCAATCCGCCTTACTCTATAAAAGCGTGGGACCAAAAAGCTTTTATAAACGATCCCTATGGCCGTAATATTTGGGGCACCCCGCCGCAAGGCTGTGCAGATTATGCATTTCAGCAACATATACAAAAGAGTTTGGATGCCAACAACGGTAGGTCTATCTCTTTATGGCCCCATGGTGTTTTGTTTAGGGATGCCGAAGCTGAAATGCGTAGAAAAATGATAGAAGAAGACTTAGTGGAATGTGTTATTGGACTAGGACCAAACTTGTTTTATAATTCACCAATGGAAGCTTGTTTATTGATTACAACCACCAATAAAATAGAAAACAGAAAAGGAAAGGTTTTGATTATTAATGCGGTTAAGGAAGTAAGACAAGAGAAAAACATAGCCTATCTGGAAACTAAACATATTGAGAAAATTTATAAAGCATATAAGTCATTTCAGGATATAGACGGATTTTGTAAAGTTCTTGGAAATGAAGAAATATTGAATAATAAAGGCAGCTTGAACATTGCGCAATATGTTAGCAACGTGGATACTAATGGTGTTCAGCTTTCTGCAGAAGAAGCATATAAGAATTGGAAGGAATCTTCTTCCGCTCTTAAAAATAGTATGGATGAATTATTTCAAATCTTGAATTAGAATGATGACAATGGAGCAAAATATAGATTTGAAAAACCTTGATAAAGCCAATTGGAAAAGTTTTCGGTTTGACAAAATTGCAAAAAAAATTTCTGAAACTGTAAAACCAGATGAAACGGAGGTAGATGTATATGTAGGTTTAGAACATATTGATCCAGAAGATATCCACATTAGAAGAAAAGGAGTGCCTTCTGACGTTAAAGGAGGAAAATTAAGATGTTATCCTGGTGATGTTATTTTTGGAAAGCGACGTGCCTACCAACGAAAAGCTGCTATTGTAGATTTTGAAGGAATTTGTTCAGCTCACGCTTTTGTATTTAGAGCTAATCCAAAAATAATAGATCCAAAACTATTTCCTTTCTTCTTACATTCTAACCAATTTATGCATCGAATGGTAGATATTTCTGTAGGAGGTTTATCGCCAACTATAAATTGGGGAGATATGAAAGCACAAGAGTTTCTACTACCACCAAAAGACCAACAAGCCAAATTGGCTGAATTACTTTGGGCTATGGATGAGGTTGTTGAGAGGGAGAATGAGGTTTTGGAGAAGTTAGAAGTATTCCGAAAAATAAAAATTAATAATTTTTTCAATCAAAGAGAATCATTTCAGGGATATAAAAAATTGGGTGATGTATGTAATATCGAAAGAGGCGGTTCTCCAAGACCAATTGATGATTATATCACTGATGAAGATAATGGTATAAATTGGATAAAAATTGGAGATGTGGAATTAGAATCAAAATACGTTACTACAACTAAACAAAAAATCAAACCAAGTGGTTTAAATAAAACTAGGCGTGTTTATCGAGGGGATTTAATTTTATCTAATTCCATGAGTTTCGGAAGACCCTACATATTAAAAATTGATGGCTGTATTCATGATGGATGGTTAGTTATTCATGACGAAAATAACATATTTGATAAAGAATATTTATACTATTATTTAAACTCTGATAAAATTTTTAATCAGTTTAAAAAATTCGCAGCAGGTGGTGTTGTAAATAATTTGAATAAAGAAATTGTTAAAAAACTTAAAGTTTATACCCCTCCAATAAATAATCAAATAAAGATGAGAAAAGAATTATCTTTTTTGGATGAACGTAATAAACTTGTGAAAAGTAAAATCCAGTCTTCACAAGCCTTACAAAAGAGTTTAATTAATCAGGTGTTTTAAAATATATTGGCTTCGATCATCTTTAAAATTGTTCTTCAATTTAAAATAAGTATTTTATTAATAAGCTAATGAATTACCTTTACAAAAGGTATCCATTTTTTAAATAATAGGGAAATAATGTCGAAAATTAGAGTAAAAAACTTTGGGCCAATAAAAGAAAGTGATTTTGGGGGTGATGGCTTTATTGAAATAAAGCGATTTCTTGTGTTTATTGGGGATCAAGGAACTGGCAAAAGTACTATTGCGAAGTTAATTTCAACCTTGACATGGATTGAAAAGGCGCTTATGCGAGAAGATATTTCGATAAAAGAAGTTACCAAACCAAAAAGATTTAGAAACGCTTATTGTCAATATCAGAACATTCATAACTATTTTAAGACTAATTCAGAGATTGATTATGTTGGAAACGCCTTTGATTTAACATACCGAAATGAAGAATTTATGGTTGAAGAAAAATCCAATGGTGAATATCAGGTCCCAAAAATCATGTATGTTCCTGCCGAAAGAAATTTCTTGAGCGCAATAAAAGGCGTAAAGCAGATGAAAAATCTTCCTGGTCCTTTAATTACTTTCCTAGATGAATATAATTATGCCTTAGAATCCTTTGAGGAAAAAATAGATCTACCAATAAAGAACGTTTCTTTAGAATATCAAAAATTAAATGATCATGTTAGTTTATCTGGAAATGGGTTTAAGATCGCACTTTCTGAGGCTTCAAGTGGATATCAGTCTTTAACACCACTTTATGTTGTATCTAAATATTTAAGTGAATTTATTAAGAAAGGTGGCGATTCTTCAAGGAATGACTTAAGTGCTGAACAGATACAGAGAATTAGAAAAATACTTGCTAACCGAATTACTAAGGAAAACAATAATATTATTTTTGATAAAGCTTTTCTTGATTCACTAGCAACCAGATTTACAATAAGTTATTTTTTCAATATCGTAGAAGAAATTGAACAAAATTTATTTCCGACTTCACAAAAACATCTATTATTTAAACTATTAGAATTTGCCAATGAAAGCAGTAATAAATTATTGCTTACGACACACAGTCCATATATAATTAATTATCTCACTCTATCTACACAAGCAAGACAATTACGGGATAAACTGAATATGGAAGGAAATATTAAATTATTAAGAAAATTGGATAAGATTGTACCATTAAAAAGCACGATCGATCAAAGAGAGTTAGAGATTTATGAAATAAATAATGAAGGAAAAATCAAAAAATTAAAGTTTATCGATGATATTCCTTCAGATGATAATTATTTGAACAATTTAGTTGAAGAGATTAATGTTTTATTTTCTCAATTGTTAACTATAGAGAATGAGTCGAAAAGTTGAATTTTTCTCTAATAAATGTGGGTCAAGATGCTGCGAGGATGCTTTCGGGGTTGTTGATGATACAAGTAAAGAAAATGAACCTGCTTATATAGATACAAAGAGTCCACGCATTTGGGATTTAAAAGTTGAAAACCCGTTACAAATAAATGTATTACATCAAGCGATTGACAAATGTATTGTATTCTTAAAAGAAGATGGTGTAAGTCATGATAGGATATGTGATTCAATGATTCACTGGGGCAATTCTTTAATTTTTGTAGAATTTAAACATCGAAATAAGAATTTCGCAGTATGGACAAATGATGCGGCTGAACAAATAAAAATAACAATTTCTTATTTTAATAAAAATAACGATTACACGAAATACACCAGAAAAGAGGCTTTTTTGATTAATAAAAAAAAACCCTCAATTTCAACTCCGAAACCAACTTTACTGAAATCTTTCTATAAAGAAACTATAGGATTTGTATTAAAAATTAATCAGAATCTTAAAGTGCATTGATTAATTAATTTTTTGAATTATGTCATTCAACGAACTCAATAGCGTAGAGCATTATATCATTCACCAATTAAGCGGTAACAACCTAAACCGTGTTGAGGTTTCAGAGCCAAGGGAAGTCTACGGCAAGCAATGGGTGTTTAAATCTGCACAAGAATTACAACGTGGTGTTAATGAAGTGCTATTGGAAAATGAGCTGAAAGATGCCTTACTAAAATTAAATCCTGAGATTGGCCATAACCCAACCTTGGCAGATGAAGTAATCTATAAACTCCGTGCCATTTTACTTTCGGTCAACCAAACGGGTTTGGTACGGGCCAATGAGGAGTTTTTTAAATGGCTGTCCGGCGATAAGACGATGCCCTTTGGAGAAAACAACCGA
This sequence comes from Altibacter sp., assembly GCA_002696485.1. Lineage (GTDB taxonomy): Bacteria > Bacteroidota > Bacteroidia > Flavobacteriales > Flavobacteriaceae > Altibacter. The sequence goes on from NZTP01000067.1 coordinate 12,293, forward strand.
CATGTTCCGGTTCGGTTAATAGATTTTGAAACCCTGGAAAACAACAGTTATATAATTACCAATCAATACCGTGTACATAATAGAGAAACCAAGATACCGGATATTGTTATGCTAATTAATGGTATTCCAGTAGTAATAGGGGAGGCCAAAACACCTATTCGTCCTTCTGTTAGTTGGTTGGACGGAGCCTTTGATGTGCATGAAATTTATGAGAATGCAGTGCCGCAATTGTTCGTACCAAATATACTTTCCTTTGCTACAGAAGGCAAAGAACTGTATTATGGAGCTATTAGAACTCCTTTGGAATTTTGGTCGCCTTGGCGATTGGAAGCAGATAAAATGGACTTGGCCCAGCAATTAGGCTTAGAGGGAATTGGAAAGCAATTAACCGATTTGTTAAGCCCGCAAAGATTGTTGGACATACTGCAAAACTTTTCGCTTTTTTCCACAAACAAAAAGAAACAACGCATCAAGATAATCTGCCGCTTTCAGCAATACGAAGGGGCCAATAAAATTGTAGCGCGTGTTAAAGAGGGACAAATTAAAAAGGGATTGCTGTGGCATTTTCAGGGTTCGGGTAAATCATTGTTAATGGTCTTTGCGGCTCAAAAATTACGGCGGGAAGCGTCGCTTAAAAGTCCCACGGTAATCATACTGGTTGACCGAACCGATTTGGACACGCAAATATCGGGAACCTTTAATGCAGCCGATGTAGCCAATGTGGAAACCACCGACAACATTAAAGAGTTGCAGCAAATGCTGGAAAGGGATACCCGAAAGATCATCATCTCGATGATCCATAAGTTCCGCGACGCGAACCCCAATATGAATACCAGGGAAAATATTATTGTCTTGGTGGATGAAGCCCACAGGACACAGGAAGGCGATTTGGGAAGACAAATGCGGGCAGCCTTGCCCAATGCGTTTTTATTTGGTTTGACGGGTACCCCGGTGAATAAAGCCGACAAAAATACTTTTTGGGCGTTTGGAGCCGAGGAAGATACAGGGGGATATATGTCTCGCTACACTTTCCACGATTCTATTAGGGATGATGCTACCCTACCCTTGCACTTTGAACCCCGGTTGGTAGATGTTCATGTAGATAAAGAAACCATTGACAAAGCATTTAAAGCGTTTGTGGAAAGTGCTGCGCTAAGTGATGAAGAGGCAGATGCACTAAATAAAAAAGCGGCACGTATGGCCGCCTTTTTAAAAGCCCCGGAGCGTGTAGAGCGTATAGTAAAGGATATTGCTTTACACTTTAAGGAGAAAGTAGCGCCCCAAGGTTTTAAGGCAATGATTGTAACCCCGGACAGATATGCCTGTGTACAATATAAGGAAGAATTAGATAAATACTTCATTCCGGAGGCAAGTAAAGTGGTAATTTCCACGACATCCAACGATCCCTTTGAATTTAAGCAACAATGGGGTATAGATAAAAGCCAGCAGGAAAAGATCATTGATGAATACAACGACCCGCAATCGGAATTAAAATTCATCATCGTTACTGCTAAACTGCTTACGGGTTTTGATGCGCCAATATTACAAACCATGTATTTGGATAAATCCTTAAAGGACCATACACTTTTGCAAGCTATTTGTAGGACCAACAGGCTTTATCCCAATAAAACCTTTGGACGCATTGTAGATTATTTTGGAGTTTTTGATGATGCTGCCAAAGCATTGCAATTTGATGAAGAATCGGTACAAACCATTATTACAAACTTATCCCTGTTGCGTGCTAAATTACCAGAGGCTATAAGTACTGCGCTGGCTCATTTTGAAGGGGTAGATAGAACACTCGAAGGCTTTGAGGGATTGCAAAATGCACAAAATGCCATTAAGGATGATAAAAAGAAAGATGCTTTTGCAAAAGATTACAAATATCTTTCACGATTATGGGAATCCTTATCTCCGGATAGGATGCTTGACATTTATCAAGTAGATTATAAATGGTTATCGCAAGTATTCGAATCGGTACGCCCGCCAGTAGATAATTTAGGTAAATTGCTGTGGATAGCATTGGGAGCCCAGACTACCAAATTAATGCATGAAAATATTCATGTTGGCGATGTGCATACATTAGAAGAGTATCGATTGGATGCAGATGTAATTGAAAATATCTTTAATAATCCTGATCCTTCAAATGCCAAAAAACTTGAAAAGATATTAGTAAAGAGATTTAAAAAGCATGCAGGGAATCCAAAGTTCAAAAAATTAAGCGAGCGTTTGGAAGCACTAAGAGACCAAGCCGAACAGGGCTTAATAACCTCTATTGAATTTGTAAAAGAATTGTGTAAACTGGCTAAAGACACCGTTCAAGCAGAAAAGGAAATAGAGAAATTGATACAAGAGAAAACACCCCAAGCTGCTTTAACCGAATTATTTATTGAGCTCAAAACCGACCAAACGCCTGCAGTGGTAGAGCGCATAGTAAACGATATTGACGGTATTGTACGCATGGTCCGTTTTCCCGGGTGGCAAACTACCAGTTCTGGAGAACGAGAGGTACAACAATCACTTCGCAAAGCATTATTAAAATACAAACTGCATAAAGATCAAATATTATTTGAACAAGCCTATGCATATATCAAAGAGTATTATTAATATAACAATTCAAGCATAGTGAAGATACTGTTTCCGGTCCCTCAATTTCCAAAACCCAAAACACCGCCCTATCCAATTATTTTCTATATTTGAATTCTCCCCTTTTTTCATTTTTCAAATAATGATTAATTTCCCGGATAGAGTCATGGGATGGAAATACTTTAATGCTGATATCATGGGTTAGCAGTCATTCTAAAAAAACCAAATCGACATTATGAGTTACAAGAACGAAATTGAAAAATTTGTAATAAACGGTTACAAAAATACCAACTCAAATCTAGTTACTGCTAAACATAATTTTGTACTTAAAAATAAAGAAGAAAATTTTATTACAACTCCTAAAAATGATTTCAAATATCATACTTGGGCGTCAAGCTTAAAAAGCTCTCAGGCATACGCATATAACATTTTTTCTGGAATAAAAAATCCAACATTAGAGTTTGAGTTTTCAATGGAAGTATTTGAAAGAGCTGCACAAATAGATGTAAAATTAGAGGATTTGAGCTCCAACACAATTGAGTTATTTGAAGTTAAAGCTTTTGAAATTTGTTATATAGGATTAAATAAAATCCAATTTGAAAATAAATACTTTAACAAGGGCCAATATAGACGAGTAGATATTGCAGATCAGTTTATTAGATTCCTTCAAACAGTAATTGGAAATTTTAAAAATCAAAGAATCTATGGTAGTGGAATTAAACAACTTTGTAGTCACTTACTTGGCATTATAAATACAATTGATAAACCTATTTTTCAAAACAAGAAATTTAAGCTATATAGCTTTTGTTTAGACACAGAATTCACATCCAAGTTTATAGAAAACTTAGATAATTATAAAAGCGCTCTTGGATCATTCAAAATAATTGTCGCAGAGTTTTTAAAAGAAATCGAGCTTGATTCTAGGATCGAATATTGTGGTTACCTTTCAGCAAGAGATTATATAAATAAAAATCGAGAAATAATAGGCAAAGACAACTATAATTACGTCGTAAAAAGATATATTACTCATAATTAGCAAGAACGACTGCTAACAACGCCTATCGCATATAGCTATGTTGGTTGAGTGATTTAATAATCATACTTTAGTTCAAAATAATAGGTTCCGATAAAACTCGTTATGCGGCGCGGCCGATACTGCTGATTCTAACGCTGTGCAAGCACAGCTTCCCCCAAAACCCTACCGGGTTTTTGGATCACGCCAGCACTCCTTCGCCAACCACCACAAAGGGATAGCCCGGACCGTTGCCATCAAGGCGAAAAAAGACGTTTTGAAAATTTAAAGTTCGACAAATGCGGAATTCCGTAACAGGTCGGTAATAAATTAACCGATTTTTAAATTAATCTAAACAAAAAACAAATGAAGAAAATCTTATTATTATCGTCTACTCTAATATTGTTCATTTCTTGCGCTGAAAAAGTAAAAACTAAGGAGGAAAGAATACGAGAAAACATTGAGGCGAAGTTAAAACCAACAATGAAAGACCCAGCGAGTTATGAATTCGTAAGTATGAATATTAATAAAACTATTACAGTTGTAGAAAGAAAAAAAACGATGAATGAAGAGTATCTGAATAAAGTTCGTGAACTAAATGAACAATTACCTTCATCAGATTTGTTAAATCAAGCGGAAACGGAATATGCTTTTCTACAAGAGCAAACTGATGAAAATAAGGAAGCCGTTTATTATGTAGATTTTGTGGCTAAAGGAACAAATAGTTTTGGAGGAGTAGTCCAAAATAAATATTCTGCGACAGTTTTAAATGATGAAAATCTGACAGTATTTCGTGTGAGTGGAAATGATTAACTTGAAAAACAGAATAGAAAGCCCAGATAGCAACACCACCTATATTGCACAGGGTAGTTTTGCAATAAAATGATACTTAGAACAAATAACTTAAATTTAGCTTGCCGAAAAATAAAAACAAGCCTCTTTGCCATTACACCGAAACATTGGCTACCGCTTCAATTCGCCTATTGTTCTGTCGAAGCTGCCGCAGGCAATTCACACTATAACCCTTACCGTTGGCAACAAACTGAAAAAACAACCATCTGAAATAATCAATGACAATTCTTTTTATTTCAAATCAGCCTAATTTTTCGAAAGAAGAAGCATTAAAATTATTTCAACCTTATACAGAAGAAAAAGATTTTCATCACTTTAAATCTTTAACAAATGCAAAAGATTTCCTGACCAAGAATTTAATTGAAAAAGATAAACATCTGGATTTTATAATATCAGATTGGAAATTTCAAAATATTAATTCTAAAACAATTCTGAATTGGATTAGAGATTCATTAGAAAATTATTCATCTAGTAATTTTCAATTAAAGTCTATACCATTTTTATTAATAGAAGACAGAGAAAACCAATCTGCAACCATTTCTGATGGATTTGATGCTGTAATTGAAAATTTCCCTCATAACTCTGTTAATTTAAAATTTAATATTACGAGTTCAATAAAAAAATGGAGAACCTCACTTGCAGATGATTTAGAACTCATTGGCCTTGATCCAAGAACTCACACAAGTCATTCTATTCATCCTAAATCATTTATATCGTATTACAAACTAAAAGTTTTATCAAAAAAATTTGTAGATAAAAAATCTAACTCATTAGACTATATCTGGACAAATAAAGAGTACAACTACAATAATCTCGTGGACTCAAATGAACTCTTCGAAAAGAAAATGAAAGAAACTTTAAAAAGACCGACAAAATATCTCGAAAAAGAGTTTCACGATTTTTTACGCGATAATCCAACTTTTGTCAAAGGAGAAAACTTCAGCAAACTACTTTATGAAAAACATCTTTATATAAGTAATACACGAAGATATAACGAACCTGATTTTATCAATAAACCATTTGATTATGCGATAAGATTTCCTGAAATTTTTGAGGTTAAACGACAATCTCAAAGACTCTTTTGGAAAAATAAAGACCAATTTCTTTCCAAAGCAAAAAAAGGGTTTGAACAAGTAATTCGTTATAAGAAGTATATGGAATCCAAAAATGAGGCAAACGAATATTACATAAAGAAGTATTTAGGTAAAGTATATAATCAATATGAATATACACTTTTGATGGGTTCTTCTGAAGAAAAGAGGTACAATGAAAATCTGATTGAAGAATTAAAAAGGGATTTTAATTTTACAGAGGTGAGTTTAGTAACATATGAGGATTTATTAAATAAACATATTCGACTTTGTAATAGGCTAAATGATTTTAATATATTCTAACATTGAAAAGAAAAGCCAGTTGCCAACACCGTGTATAGCTCATTGCTACTGAATTTCCTAATCGGAAATTCAACCCGTTTTGTTAAATTAGGTGCGTCAGCGGAAAGTACTTGCGCACTTTCCCGTTACTGACGCTTACACAAAACCGTTGTAAGCAATTTGGGAAACACTCGAACTGAAATAATTTAAATCGAATTTAGACGACTCAATCAAGGAAAAACAACTCAAAAAAATGGTAGATTATTTTAGACTTGTGAGTGAAGAACTTTTTATAAAACTAAATCAAGTCAAAACTTTTATAAAAAAGCATAATCCAACAATCGGTATTTTAACAGAAGAAATTTTAAGAACATTTCTACAGAATTATATTCCGAAAGGAGTTTCTGTGAAGCAAGGTTTTGTGCTTAACAAAAATGGAGAATTGTCTAAACAATGTGATATAATAATTTATGATTCCGAATTATACTCACCTTTTTATAGAATTAATGATATTGTAGTTGTACCAGCTGAATCGGTAATTTCGATAATTGAAATAAAAACTACAGTCAATAAGCAAATTTTTCATCAAGTCGTTGATTATTTCAAATCATTCACCGGAATTATAGAGCCAAGTACAGGAAAACATCTTTTCATATACAACGCACCGAAAGTTTCAAGTTTAGATAGTTATTTTCACAACTATAAACATCTTGGAGATTATCAATCATTTGACCACGATACATTTTACGAACTTCCTGACACAATAACTGGAATAAGTCATTCATATCACCTAAGAAGAGATTACGTGGTTTTTGAGAGAGATATGATGGGCTATTTATCATACAATTATGAAACAGAAAAAAATGTAGATATTAGTTCATTAGAATTGTTTTACTCAAACATATACGGACAAGTGGAAAGTTATTTAAAAACCAAAATATCAAGTGAACATAAAATGAGTTCAAGAGATGAATATCACGAAAGTCGAAATTTAAAAAGCTTATTCGCAATTGAACTATTTGATATGTAAAAAAACTGCCTACAACAAAGAACCAAGCTAAAAACCAACGCCGTTCTGCATTCCCTTTGAGACCAGTTCTGCCTGGGTCAATTCTCTACAATTTTAGTATACCATGGATTTACTGTAAACCTTCCATTGAAAAACGATACAGCTGGTAGTTACATCAGATTGATCTACCCCCCTATAAAAAAGAGACCGATTCCGGCATCCTCAATTTCCCAACCCAAAACTCTACCTCTATCCAATTATTTTTTATATTTGAGTTCTCCCCTCTTTAGTTTTTAGAATAAGTAACGATATCCCGAGAAGATTCATGGTATATAGCTAAATTACTATAACGTGTTAACTGCAAGCTGAAAAACTTAATGAAGAAAAAAATAGATATTGATATTGTAATGAAGTTGTATGCACTTTTTGCCGATAAAAAGTGGAATGAAATAGAAGGCAATAAAAAAGTTTTTGAAAACTTTTGTAAACTAACAGATAACTTAACTCAAGAGCAAACTGACCTTATTTTTGAACTTACAGAACGGTATAAATGGATAACATATAACGAATACAATTCAAGGTTGACAAATATTCTAAAAACTATTTATCAAGACTATGGAGAGAATACAAAAAAAATATATTTATTTCCAATAATAAAACCAGAAGATGAGGAGAAAATAAAGAGTGGAAATAACATAATCTATATGATTCGAGGTATTAAGCCATTTATAGAAGACTATGATAAAATTAAGTTTGAAGAATTAAACAAATTCGAACTATTAATTGAAGACAAACTAAAATTGAAGGAGAATGAGATTTTATTGTTGGTTGATGATTATGTTGGCTCTGGAGAGACATTAAAAGCAACATTAACTGAAGTATTTAAAAATAGTACTTTAGTAAACGATAAGATTATTGTCGCATCTATTATTCTTCAAGACGATTCATTAAAATTTTTAAATAATATTGGAATAAAATCATATAGTAGTGATACTGTAATCAAAGAAATTAGTCAATTCTATAAATCACCAGCACTAGAAGAGAAGATAAAGATAATGGAGGAAATTGAAAAATTAATTCCCGGAGGGAGTAACTTTTCTTTTGGCTATGAACAATCAGAAGCTTTGGTCACTATGATTCGTACACCTGACAATACTTTTCCTATTTTTTGGAAAGAACATAGAAAAAATGGAGAAAAATTTAAAGCACCATTTCCAAGATATTAATATGAACGAAAAGCATTTATATATTTTATTAAACGTTGTCAAAAACAACGGAGATATAAAACGTCTAACTAGAGAAGGGCTAAGTTTTAAAGATATAGCTGAGCTATCTAATCAAGCTATAAAACACGAATTCCTAATCTATGAAGAGCATTCTATTGCTATTTCAGAGAAAGGCTTAAAATCAATAAAAAAATTAGATAAAAAATTTAAAATTTTAGATAAAAATAAATGGATTGAAAAAGAAAGTAAAAGTCAAATATCAAAATTAGATAAGGATTTTATATTTTTACCAAATCAAAATGCACTTGATTTTTGAATCCAAAAATAAAATGGGTAGTGAGGTCACTTTCCCAATTAGTGAACTTAGTTTCAAGCTTATAAGTGCTTATAAGAAGTTAAAATCGGAGATTATTAACTTCTTAACGCACTTATTCCGAACGGGGGCTCTGGGTAGTCCCCTGTTCAAAAGGATTAAAAAAAATGGAGAAAGCATTTGATAAATACAAAAAGCAATTTGTTACAAAAGCCAGAAAAAATGGTTTTTCTGAGGATAATATCAACAAATGCCTTGACTATTCAAAACCTTTAATCACAAAAGACCTTCCTGTTATTTATAACACCACACATCTGAGCCAGTTAGTTGGTTACAATTTGATTTATTTAAGAAGGGCAGCGCGTTTTACTAAATATTTCTATAGAAGCTTTAAAGTTCTTAAAAATGATAAAACCTATAGAACAATTTCAGAACCATTGCCAAGTCTAAAAGAAATTCAAATTTGGATTTTAAAAGAAATCTTATACAAGAATAAAGTAAGTAAATATGCAAAGGGTTATGTACCCAAAAGAAGTATAAAGGATCACGTGAGATACCATACAAAAGAATCGAAAGTATTAACACTTGATATAAAAAACTTCTTTGATTCCATAAAAATAGACTATACACTAAAGATGTTTATCCAAATGGGGTATTCAAAATCTGTATCAAATTTATTGACCCAATTGTGCTATTTAGAAAAAGGATTACCGCAAGGGGCACCTACAAGCCCTTATATCACAAATGTATTACTTTATGAATTTGATGAATCTATTGCGAAGTATTGTCGACAAAAAGAATTAAAATATACTAGATATGCTGATGATTTAGCATTTTCTGGACAAATTAAAAAAACTGAGTTGATAAAACTAGTTCGTTCAGAATTAAGAAAAATTGGATTGAAATTGAATAACGACAAAATCATACTTATGAAACGCAACCAAAGACAGACAATTTCTGGAATAGTGGTTAATGATAAAACTCAAGTGCCAAAGTACAAACGAAATAGCATTAGAAATGAGATGTTCTACATTAAAAAATTTGGACTTAACAATCATCAGAAAAGAACTAATCAAACAAGGGATAATTATTTAAAACATTTGATTGGAAAGATTAATTATATTTTAATGCTTAATCCTAAAGACAAAGAATTTTTAGATTATAAGAAATATCTATATGAACAGAATAAAGCCAGCAGGTAACAATGGCTATAAGTAATTGCTTGTTCTCACCTACTTCTGAAAATCCTCGCAGATTTTCAGTTTGGTGCGTACTTGCAAAGTTAAGTGCTAACCCACGCAACTACTCATAGCCAAGACCGTTATAGGCAACCAAAAAGAAACTAATGAGTGATTTTATTTCAATTATAGGAACTATTGCATCCGTGGGAAGTATTCCTCTAGCAATATATTTATACATTAAAAGTTCGGAGCAAAAAGTTCTGAAAATTTCTCGTGAAATTGTAAAGTCACTTTCTTACCAATTAGGTGAAAATCGTCAATTAACCTCATTGGAAATACAATCTGTTATTAACTCAAAGACTAGAGAAAATCGAATTAAATCTAGTTCTATTTCGGTCGAAGAAATTATTGAAGATTTAATGTCAGAAACTATTTCGAATCCGCTTATTGAAAATGAAAAACGAGAATTTTTTCTACATAATTTTCAAAGTTTACTTTCAAAGAATGAACTTTATGAAACAATAGAAAAAATAGCTCTCGAAACAAAAGATTTTAAAGATATCGATGAAACCAAGATAGATGACAAGCTTCGAGATTTGATTAAAAAACAGAAAAAACACCGAGAGGAAATCGAGAAAATAACATCAAAAAGAGGGGATAGTTTTGCTTCACTTTTTGGATTAATCGGAGCAATTTTATCAATAACAGCAGGAATCATTGCTGTTCTTGGAAAGGACTCAATTGATATGGATTTTTTAAACTCAACAATAAATAATAAAGAAATTGCAACAATAATCATTAGCTTGACAGCAGGTATTTTAACGTTAACTGCAACAACTGCAATTAAAAAGATTATGAATAAAAAGGAATAAAGGCAGCCTATAACACTGTATATAGCAAATAGGCCGTTTGGTTGTTTACAAAAGTTCAATACTGTTTACAAACACCGCCAAATTTGAAAGTACATCGCTTTCTACTGCCCTACTTGCCACATACTAAACGTTGTGTGTAATGCAAAAAAATATGGAGTTAAAAAAAATTACTATAAAGAACTACAAAAGTATCGACTATTTAGAAATTCCATTAAATAGAGTAAATGGTAGTTTAACTTTTTCATTATTGGGTGTAAATGAATCTGGGAAGTCAAGTATATTAAAAGCTATCTCTTTTATAAGTAAATCCGATGCAAAATTTCCGGAAGACTATTTTAATACGGATGAATCTATTAAGATTGCTTTTCATTATACTCTCGAAGCTCACGAAAAGAAAGAAATCCTTGAAAAAATAGATGAAGATTTCAAACCACCCAAAAAGTTTTTGAGCCAAGTAGTTCTAGAAGAATTAGAACTGATAAAAAATATAGCTAATACAGCACAGGCAACTGTCACCAAAGAACAATTTTTTTCTTTCAAGAAACATACTCTGAATGGTTTTAAAATAGAAAACCAAACAATTGTGGTTGATAAAGAAAGTAAAATATACTTAGAAGACCTGTTTGAAGAAAAATATAAAAATCACTTTTGGACTTCAATGCACAAAATTGTTTTCTGGAAATCAGAAGATAAATTCTTAATCTCAAGAAATATTAATTTGGCGAACTTTGCGTCAAATCCAAATACATCTATTCCTTTAAAAAATTGTTTTCATCTTGTCGGTATAGATACTGCTAAAATTCAAAGTGAGATTAACAAACTCAATGACCCCGCTTCAATTTCAAATCTTGTTGAAAGATTGAATGATAAAGTGACTGAGCACATCAAAAGAGTTTGGGCAAATCACCCAATCAAATTAAAATTTAATATAAACAATAATATTTTAGTATTATTAGTTGAAGATGAAGGAGTGAAATATGCGGTAAAAACCACAAATCAAAGAAGTGACGGTTTTAGACAATTTGTTTCTTTTCTTTTGACTATATCAATAGAAAATCTAAATGAAGAACTCAATAACACTATATTATTATTAGATGAACCAGAAACACATTTACATCCAACAGCACAATTAAATTTAAAAGATGAGCTTTTGAATATATCAAAAAGTACAGTCAACAATGTAGTATTCTATGCTACTCATTCAAATTATTTGATTGACAAGTCAAATTTGAATAGGTCTTTTAAAATTGAGAAAGAAAATAATTTGAAAACAGTAATTCAAAAAATATCGAAAATTAAAACTTCATACTCTGAGATAAACTTCGAAATTTTTGATATTCCAACCAATGACTATCATAACGAGCTTTATGGCTTCATTAAAGATAATTCACCAACAAAATTAAACGAAATACCAAAGGATAGAACTTGGATTAAGCACCCTTCTAAAAAAGAATTTAAAGTTTCATTATGTGAATATATTCGACACTCAATACACCATCCTGAAAATACATTAAATAGGAAATTTACTGATGCTCAATTGAGAAAATCGATCAATATAATGCGAAAAATAAAAGACAATATCTAACTCACTACACACAACAATAGAATATACTACCTTAAGCACAACAATTTGAAAACGAGTTCCGGACTAATAGAACTGATCGTATTCAGGTTGAAAAAAAGTGGGGATTTTCAATGTGGACGGAATCGAAAGTTCCTACGGCTATAATAACCTTACTCTGCTCTTTTGTTATTACTGTTTAAAGTGTCTAATTTAACTATATTACAAACTTAGGATGGGTTATAAGTAACCAGCCTGACAAGTCTTTTTGGCGGGTTGCTTGTCTCTCCTACTTATGTAGTTTTATCCAAACTCTCGCCACTACTCAATAATGAAGAGTCTCACAGTTTTTGCATCTCTCCCACAAAAAGAGACCGTTTCCGATCCATTTCTTTACAGTGCTATATTGCTAGGATCACACCCGTTCCGGCTGTCCGCAACAGGAGCACACTGCCCATCGTCCGGTACCACGGCGATAGCCCAACAGCCGTTTGACAGAATAGGGCGCAATGGACACCGCATCCTTTTGGTTGCCGCCCAAAACCTGTAGGGTCTTGGCGGTCCCACTCCAATAAAAGCCTACATGGCCGCCGCTGCCGCGGCTCAACACCACCACATCGCCCCGCCGGGGTTTTGTGATCGTGCGGCCCCAATGCAGCCAGTCCCGCGCCCAGGCGCTGTTGGTGCCTTCAACCCCCGCCTGCTCCATACACCAGTTCACAAAGGCCGAGCACCAGGGCGTGGCATCGGTTGCTTGTAAGTCGGCCGGCAAGCGTTCGCAGCTCTGCAGGTACTGTAGCACACGGGGATGGTTTTCCGTACCTACCCCTTCCCGTACGCCCAGTTCGCCCAAGGCCGTCCGTAACCACGGCGGATCCGTTTCCTGCAGCAGCCCCTCCGGCGGCACCGCTTGTAAATACCGCAGCGAGCTCCAGCCCGTTTTAGTGGTTCCGTGCTTCGTATACTGCAACTGCAGCCATTTTTGGTCTTCAGACGTCTGTAGCGCCGTTACGGTCGTACCGTAGGTGAGCACCCCAATGATCTTCCCCTTCAGCGAAGGGTGCGATCGTACATTGAGGGCATGGGTTGTTATATGGTATGTTTTCATGATGTTTGATTTTTAAAATGGTTATTGTTTCAACTTTCTTTTTTCGGTTCAAAAGCACTACTTGTTAGGATGTGTTTAGGTGTTATTGGTGAATGGTGAAGGGTGAAGGGTAAACAGTGAGCGGTGAGCAGTGAGCAGTGAGCAGTGATTTGCTAGGGATTAGGAGTTAGGACTTAGGACTTAGGCATTAAAGTAATTAGTCCAAACTATCTAAAACACTGTATGAGATTCCTCACTGCGTTCGGAATGACAGTTTCATTGTCATTCAGAGCGAAGCGAAGAATCCATTCAATAACAAAGAGATTCCTCATTTCATTCGGAATGACATTGGCAGGTGAAGGGTGAATAGTGATTATACCACTTCTCGATACAATGCCCTTTCAGGGCATCACTCGAAGTGACATCCTTGTGATTATTCAACTTTCTTTTATTCATGCTTTCTTATTGTTTTTTTAAAGGAATTCATGAATGCTTCGCATTTGCTGGTCCAAAAGAAATAGTGCCTTCCTCTCGCAATGCTCGTCGGAGGCAGGCGAAAAAGACCTTCTATCCTTTTACTCGCACCTTTCTATTAGGATAAATCAGTGCTCGTGAATCTTCGATTTCTTAGGCATTTTGTAATGCTCATGCATTCCAAACCACCGTAAAAACTGTGCGCTCCACGTCGTGGAGCTGAATCTCACAGCTTTTTAAAATGCCTTCCTCTCAGTGCCATTGGCACCTCGTCGGAGGCAAGGCTGAATAAAAGGATCCCTAACCAACAACTTCACCAATGAACCTGACTTTCTATTTCACAAGAAGATCTCAAGCGGCCATACGATTCGACTTCGGGACCCGTAGTCCGAACATTCGTTAAAAACTAAACACTGTCTGAGCTGCCATAGGCAGCGAGTTGTGTGTGTTTAGAATGGAGGACGTAACGGGTGAACAAGAATCGTAAGGCCTAGACCTTTTTGTTTCTTTTTCCGGCAATGGGAAAAAGAAAAGAAGGAAAAAAGGAGATTCCTCATTACATTCGGAATGACAGTCTCCATGTCATTCAGAGCGAAGCGAAGAATCTTGAGATTCCTCATTGCATTCGGAATGACATTGGCAGGTGAAGGGTGAGTGGTGAACAAGGGATGGTGATTGGTGAGTGGTGAAGCGTGAAGGGATAAATTTTCTAAGAATCAAAAGTAGCTGCAATCAGGAAATCCCGCAATACAAGATACTAGCGTATACTATTCTTGGTAATGACATCCTTTTCGTCTAGAATAACCGAAGCCAAGCTCCGAAATTCAGGAGTTGCTGCAAGCAACGACGCGGAGTTGGCAAGGTGGTTTTCAGTTTGCTGAAAAATTCCTACGAAAAGGCCTCCTTTTTTGTTTCTTTTTTGGAGGGGCAAAAAAGAAAGAGAAAGAAGGTTAAAAATATCCTAATTGTTTAATCTTACATCCATTAACTTAAACATTTTGTATCTTTATACTGAATAAAGACAAACACGCACCACTATGTTCGGACTGTTTACAAAGAAATCAGAAAAAGAAAAACTCTATGCCCGCTACCAATCGCTGCTGAAGGAAGCGCACCGCCTCTCCACCACCAACCGAAAGGCCAGCGATGAAAAGACCTATGAGGCCGAGCAGGTGCTGAAAGCGCGGGAACAACTCCCCTAATCCGCTCCGGGTCGCTCCATGTATATAAGATTCCCTGTTATGAACACCCCTTCTTCCTTTACCGAACGTGAACTCGACCGCATTCTCGAGATGGCCTGGGAGGACCGTACGCCTTTTGAAGCGATCGAATATCAGTTTGGTACGTCCGAGCAGGAGGTGATCCGACTCATGCGGCGTAACCTGAAATCTTCGAGCTTTAAGCGCTGGCGCAAACGGGTGAACAGCGGGGTGAGCTCCAAACATCTTAAAAAACGCCCCTCCGGAATGAACCGCTTCAAATGTACCCGACAACGGGCCATTTCGGGCAATAGCATCGCCAAACGATGACGCACCGTTTGTCCGACCATATCGCCTCCTTCCCTACGGCCTATCACGCCATACTGGAGCGCATCGATGCCATCGACCCCATCGCGTACGGCCGCACCCGCAACTACGTAGACGGTGCCGTGACCTATCTGTCGCCCTACCTGTCCCGCGGCGTGATCTCTCCCCGCTTTGTACTGAACCGTGTCTTGGCGAAAGGCTACGACCCCGCTACGATTGAAAAGTTCATACAGGAACTCACTTGGCGGGAGTATTGGCAGCAGGTATGGATCGCCAAAGGGTCTTGCATCGACCACGATCTGAAGCATCCGCAACACGGCGTGCAACACCATGAACTCCCCACCGCTATTTTTGAAGCCCGTACCGGCATACAGGCCGTGGATGAGGCGATTGCAGGCTTGTATCGTACCGGGTATATGCACAACCACCTGCGTATGTATGTGGCGTCCATCGCCTGTAACATCGCCGGGAGTCATTGGCGCACCCCCGCTAAATGGTTGTACTATCATTTATGGGATGGGGATTGGGCGAGCAATGCCCTGAGCTGGCAGTGGGTGGCCGGTACCAACAGCAACAAACAGTACCGTGCGAATCAGGAGAACATCAACAAATACTGTTATACCCACCAAACCGGCACCTTTCTGGATGTGTCCTACGAACGGCTGCCGCAGCTAACATGTCCCGAAGTCCTAAAAGAACATACAGATCCGACGTTACACACCCCCTTGCCCGAACCGAAGCCCCTTACCCTGGACCCGAACCTGCCTACTTACATCTACAACGCCTATAATCTGGATCCGTTATGGGGTACCGACGCCCCGGCCAACAGGGTCCTGTTGCTGGAACCCGAACACTTTGAAGCGTATCCCATATCGGAGCGATCGGTAGCTTTTCTTCTGAATCTGACCCACAACATTGAAAACCTCCAGGTCTTTGTCGGTTCCTTCGACACCCTAAAGACGAACCACGCCTTAACGGATATACGATATAAGGAGCACCCGTGGAGTCGTCATTACACCGGCACCGAAACCCCACGCGCGTGGCTCTTCGATGTACACGGGTATTATCCCTCCTTCTTTGCCTACTGGAAGCGATGTAAAAAACAGTTCAACACCTTAGCGACCGTCGTATGATCCTTTCCAAACAAGACATCAGCGCCTTGTCCAAAGTGGCACGGTTAAAACTCATCAATGCGATCACCGGGATCAAGCCCGCCAACCTTATAGGAACGATCTCCGCCGAAGGGCACCCCAATGTGGCGGTCTTCAGTTCGGTCGTACATTTGGGCAGCGATCCGGCCCTACTGGGCTTTATCATGCGCCCCCAAGGGGAGGTTCCTAGGCATACTTATGAGAACATCTTGGCGACGGGGCACTATACCATCAATCACATCCTGCCCTCCTTTGCAGAGCGTGCCCACTATACCTCCGGAAAGTTCCCCAAGGAGGTGTCGGAGTTCGCCCGTTGCGGCCTTACCGAAGCCTATATCGAAGGTTTCCAAGCACCCTTCGTTCAGGAAAGTAGCTGCAAGATGGGCATGCGTTTTGAGGAAGCCATCCCCATTCCCCTCAACGGAACGACCCTCATCATAGGAGCGGTCGAGCACCTCATCCTTCCGGAAACCGTGGATATCCATCAAGAGGTGTTCGATCTGGAAGCGACGGAAAGCATGGGGATCTCCGGCTTAAACAGCTACTATACCCTCACCAAATATGCCGAATACCCCTATGTACGACCCCACAACATACCCGATTTCGACGTATGAAAAAGCAAGACCTTCCGCAGAAACTATGCCCTGTATGCACCCTCCCGTTCACCTGGCGGAAGAAGTGGAAGAAGGACTGGGAGCAGGTGCGTTACTGCAGCGAACGATGTAAAAGAAACAAGAAATGACCGTACACCTCTGCTTTCCGCATCAACTATTTAAAAAGGTTCCCGACTTCGGAACGGAGGCGCCCTTGTATCTTATAGAAGAATCCCTCTTCTTCAATCAGTTTCCCTTCCACAAACAAAAGATCGCCTTTCACCGCGCCTCCATGAAGGCGTATGAAGCGTTTCTGAAGGAACAGGGATATACCGTGCACTACATTCCTGCGACCGATGCCCGTAGTGATGTGCGCGAACTCCTTCCGAAGCTGAAGGAAGAAGGCATCACGACCGTGAGCTATATCGATCCCACCGACGACTGGCTACAGCAACGTATCACCAAGGCATGTTCCCGTCTGAAGCTGGACACCACCGTGTATGAGAACCCCCTATTCCTCAATTCGAAGGAAGAGATCCATACCTATTTCAAGGATCGGAAGCAATACCATCAGACTCACTTCTACAAATCGGAGCGCAAGCGATTGGGGCTTTTGCTCACTTCGGAAGGAGAACCGCAGGGCGGTCGTTGGACCTACGACACCGAGA
>NZTP01000068.1 GCA_002696485.1 Altibacter sp.
CATAGGCCTGTACAAAGTTCTGTCGAACATAATCCAATTCGCTTTGGTTCACGGTTCCATCTGCCTTGATCACAAGGGAAGCCAGCGATAACAGATTTAGTTCAAAGTCGGCAGGAGAAACATGATCCCTCCTTTGTTGCTGAAAGACTTGTTGAAAAGCACCACCACCGGCACTTTTCGTGGTAAGATTGTCCAATAAACTTCCAAGTAAAAATCCTAAAATTGCTCCGGGAAACCGAAAAAAAGTAAAGCCTAGAATGGCTGCGATCCAACGAATCATGTATTTGTAATTTCAATAAATAAAATGCGACCAAAGATAACTAATTCAACAGAGAGTTTTGACGTTGGAAGCTGCTAAGATCCCCTTAAAATTGGTTATCTTTGCCGTAAATTTGTTACACAATTAAAAGTAAAATGCTATGTATCCACCAGAATTAGTAAAACCCATGCGTGAAGACCTAACAAATATAGGTTTCGACGAATTGTATACTGCCGAGGACGTAAATGCAGCCTTGCAGAAGGAAGGAACCACGTTGGTGGTGGTTAATTCGGTATGTGGTTGTGCTGCCGCTAATGCACGTCCGGGAGCAAGAATGTCTCTTCAAAACACTAAAAAGCCCGATCATTTGGTAACTGTATTTGCAGGTGTAGACCGAGAAGCTGTTGATGCTGCCAGAGCACAAATGGTGCCATTTCCACCAAGTTCTCCGTCCATGGCCTTATTTAAAAACGGAGAGTTGGTTCACATGCTTGAGCGTCATCATATAGAAGGACGACCCGCCGAAATGATCTCGGAAAATCTTAAGGGCGCCTACAACGAATATTGCTAAGATATTCCTTCAGCATAAACAGGAAAGACCACCATTCTGCAAGAAGGTGGTTTTTTTATATTTTTATACTACGACTGAACTATCCTTCGGCATGAAACAAGCAGCTAGAATATTGAGTTATCCAATATCGGTAATCTTTTATTTCTTTTTTGGAATCAATCTCCTATTGTTCCATCCTATACAATGGATCTGCTTGCACCTTTTTGGATATCAAGCACATAAAAGCAGTGTAGATTATTTCAATTGGTGGATCCTGCGATGTTTAAATATTCTGGGGACCACTTTCAATATGAATCTTCATACAAGCATCCCAAACAATCTCCCCATAATTATTGTATCTAATCATCAAAGCATGTGGGACATCCCTCCCATTATCTGGTACCTACGCAAATACCATCCAAAATTCATCTCGAAAATCGAGCTTGGCAAAGGCATCCCATCCATATCATTTAATCTGAAACACGGCGGAAGTGTCCTTATAGACAGGAAGAATCCCAAACAAGCTACGGAACAAATCATTAAGATTGCCCAATATATATCTCAATACAACCGAAGCGTGGTTATTTTCCCGGAAGGAACCCGAAGTCGTGATGGCATTCCGAAACCATTCAAACGACGCGGACTTGAGACTTTGTTTCAACATGCTCCCGAAGCGTACGTACTTCCGGTAAGTGTAAGCAATTCCTGGAAATTACAACGTTACGGTATGTTTCCCATGCCTTTAGGGGTTCAATTGAAATTTATAGCCCATCCGGCGATAAAAGTTTCCGACTTCAGCACAGATGAGCTGATCGATAAGGTAGAATCCATCATCAAAGCGGGGGTGGAAACTTAAGATTCATCAAACAATCGCAGTTGTGGTTCTTTAAGGGCTTGGTATGGTGTTGTGTTCAATGGCGCAATAGGATCATGATGTAAATACTTCTTCTTGGCGAGTTCCATAGTATCTTTAATTTGCATTGCAAATGTTCCTTCGCCACGCATTCGCCGCCCAAATCTGCTGTCGTTAAGAGTTCCGCCATGGCATTCTGCGATCTGGTTCAAAATACGTTCTGCGCGATCCGGGAGGGTTTTTTGTATCCAGTCTGTAAATATCTCTGCAATCTGCCCATTAAGCCGAACGACCGTGTAGGCGACATCCCGTGCTCCCAGTGTGGCTACTTTTTTTACTAAAGGTAAGATCTCATGACTGTTGAGGGAAGGAATGATGGGTGCCATCATTACCCGTACGGGTATGTTGTTTTCTGAAAGCACTTCTACAGTCTTTAAACGTTGTGCGATACTTGCCGTTCTGGGTTCAAGCAAACGTCTGGTAGCTTCGGAAAGTGATGTGATGGATATATTAACCTGAACTAAATTGTCCTTGGCGAGTTCCTTCAGGATATCAAGATCCCGAAGGATAAGGGAATTCTTTGTAATGATTCCCACCGGATGTTTCCATTCCAGGAATACATTTAGACAACTTCGCGTGATCTGAAGGGTTCGCTCTATAGGCTGATAACAATCGGTATTTCCGGAAAAAACAATGGGATAGGCTTTCCAAGATTTACTTTTTAATTTATCGCGCAATAATTGAGGTGCGTTCCGTTTTACCAAAATCGTCCTTTCAAAATCCAATCCTGCACCATAGCCCCAATACTCATGACTGTTTCGTGCGTAGCAATAGACACAACCGTGTTCACAGCCTTGATAGGGATTTGCTGAATAGCCCATTCCTACATCCGGACTGTCGACCCTATTCACTAATGTTTTAGGGAATACATCAATATACTTGGTCTTATTTGAATCTGCCGCTTCATCTTCGGCATGGCAAAAATTTAAAAAATCATTTCGAATTTCATGATGAAGCTCGAAAAAACGGTTATGTACCTGTTTTTGGGCACCACGCCCTTTTATGGGTTCTTGAGACATGAATACTTTTGAAAATGAACTATCAAAAATATTCATTATTTGGAATTATTCCAATTTATTTTGGAATTATTCCAAATTATTTACCCGGAAAATTTGCTTTCCGCTTTTCCAAAAATGCCTGTGTTCCTTCGTGGAAATCGGCCGTACCGAAGCATTTTCCAAATTGCGTGATCTCTTCTTCAAAACCATTCTCTCCATCTTCGTAGCCTGCATTAATAGCGGTTATAGCCGCGGCAATAGCCACCGATGAATTACGTATGATCTTTTGTGCGATCTTTTGTGTAAACTCCATGAGTTCCTCCAGTGAGGTGACGTGATTTACCAGACCGTATTGCAGTGCTTGATGTGCATCGATCATGCCAGCCGTCATGATCATTTCCATGGCCCTTCCTTTCCCAACCAATTGAGGAAGTCGTTGTGTACCACCATATCCCGGAATAACTCCTAAAGACACCTCCGGAAGACCCATTTTGGCATTTTCGCTGGCGATCCTAAAATGAGCCGCCATAGCAAGTTCCAAACCACCACCAAGTGCAAAACCGTTTACCGCAGCGATCACAGGTGTGGAAAGGTGTGCTACAAAATCAAACAGTTTTGCTTGTCCTTCTGCTGCTAACTGTTCTCCTTGTGCCACCGAAAAATCTGCAAATTCGCTAATGTCGGCTCCGGCAACAAATGCTTTTTCACCGCTTCCGGTAAGAATAATAACCTTTATCCCCTTGGCCGCATCAGCTTCTTTTAGTGCCTTGTGAAGCTCCTTGATGGTGGCACTGTTCAGGGCATTGAGTTTGCTGGGTCTGTCGATCGTAATGATAGCAATTCCTTCATTCTTATCTAAACGAATATTCTCGTATGTCATGGTAACTGTTTTTGTGGTGTTTGGTTATTATCCTTTTAAAATTACTATAATTTTCTGGGGAATGCCACTTTAAATGTGGTTCCTTTTCCTTCTTCAGAATTAAAATAGATGGATCCTTCATACGTTTCAACAATTTTTTTAACCATTCCTAATCCAAGTCCCATTCCACTCGTCTTGGTAGTGAATTTAGGCTCGAATACCTTGGTCTTGTTTGCTTCAACTACACCTATTCCATTGTCTTGCACCGTGATCACCGCATTCGCTCCCTCGGGATATACACGAACTTCTATACGAGGGTGGTCCGGTGCACGTTGTTCTATGGCATGAATACTGTTCTTGACCAAATTAGTGATCACACGAATAAGTTGTGTTCTGTCGAATTTAGCAATAAGGTTATCTTCTTCGGAAAAGAAATAGATATAGTCTTCATTAAAAATGTCTAAAGCCAGTTTGGTGATCTTAACCACATTCAATGTTTCATCCTGTTGGGCAGGCATTTGGGCATAGGTCGAAAAAGCCGAAGCGATAGAACTCATGGTATCAATTTGCTGAATAAGTGTATTGCTGTATTCCTCCAATTTCTTTTCAACATCGGGGTCATTCGGATTAAATTTTCGCTGAAAACTTTGTACTGTAAGCCGCATAGGTGTTAAAGGGTTCTTTATCTCATGTGCTACTTGTTTTGCCATCTCTCTCCAGGCAGCTTCCCTTTCGTTTGCGGCTAATTGGGCCGCACTGCTCTCCAATTCATCGATCATTCGATTGTATGCATTTACCAACGTAGAGATCTCTTGTGTCGTGTCGTTAATGAGTATACGCTTATTACGTTTGTTTAAGCGGGTTTCGGTGATCTTTTGGCTGATAGCGTTCAGGGATCTGGTGATGTATTTGGAGAGGAAATATGAGATCGCTATGGCAATAAGCAACATAAAAATGTATGCGTAACCAAGCCGTGTAAGGTTTTCTTTAAGTTCTTTATTAAGAAACCCGTCATCCTCAATATAGGGGAGGTTTAGGATTGCTAACGGCTTAAAATAGCTGTCGGTGATATATGAATAGGAGGATTGATATTCCTGACCATCTTCGGTGAATTGCTCGACAAAATGCTTGGTTTGAGAATTCTCCAGTGCATCGATCACATAATCGGGCAAAGTCGTATCTGTGGTGTCCTTGTAAAATGTGGCCTTAGACGATTTAAGGAGATTTCCTTCCAAGTCATATAGATACAGTTCAAGATTGTGAATGTTCTTGATCTCGTAAATCTTGTCCTTAAAAATCAATGGGATGTTCTGGGTGTCTACAGGATAGGTCGTGGTCTTGAGCGCATAGTTAATATTCTCACGAATGGCTGTTTCTTTTCGCAGCAAACGTTCCCGATGGTAATCTTCGGCCTCTTCCCGATATTGATAAATGGTTACGGCCGCAATAAGGATAGAGGCCCCAATTACAATAAGCAACATGGATAGAAAGATTCGAAAACGTAAGGATTTGGTAAATCTCATTCTAGTACATATGTTTCAGAAAGATAGCAATAATTACACCAAAGCGGCTGCTCTTTTACATTACAGGATTTCAGAAGGAGGTACAACACAAAAACCGTGATTTTTCATTCACTGTTTTCGTTGCGTTCACGCCATCGCTTGTAGAAGCGATATCCCAGCATAAGAAGCAGCGAAAAGAGCATGAGGCCTACTACGCCGTAGATCCAGTTCACTGCATTTTTCAGAATCACCAGAAAAACGACGGCAAATAGAATGATGGTTGCACCTTCATTGAACAGTCGCATAAAGTTTGATGAATAGCGAACCTTGTCGTTTTGAAGCTCTTTGTAAATGCTGTGACATTTAACATGGTAGAAAATCAACGCTATAACAAACCCAAGTTTAACCTGCATCCATGCATCGGTGAGGTAAAAGGGGCGCAGTGCGATCACCCAAATTCCAAAACCCAGCGCTAAGATCATACTAGGCCAAGTGATGATGGTCCAAAGGCGTTTGGCCATGATTTTAAATTGTTTGCCAAGAATCTCCTTTTCCGGAGAGACCTTGTGGAAGGCCTCAATTTGGTATACAAAAAGACGTACGATATAGAACAATCCCGCAAACCAAGTTATAACAAAGATGAGATGCAGCGATTTAATATAATTGTATTCCATTATTCCTTCCCTTCTTCAACAAACAAATAATTTAAATTCCGGGCGTTGAAAGCGTCATTAAATTCTTTAATCTCTTTAGACACCAAGGTATCAAACTTCATCAATTCTGCATCGATCTTTTGTGTGAGTTCATTCTTAACAGCAACATCCTGCCGGGTTGGCGGAAAGTCGTCCATTCCTACCAAACTGTTTAAGTGCGCGAGTTTGTTAGTAAGTCGGATCGGGAAATTGAGCGGATCCTGACCACTCTGATTTTGTGTTTGATACAATGCTTTTTCTATTTCGCTGAACGCTTCACTAAGCGACTTCGCTTTTTCCACTAAAGGCTGTACAGATTCATTGTCTTTATATTGTTTCTGAAACGCTTCTAGTTGTTCATTGATCTTTCGGATCTTTTTGATGGATTTGTGCGCCTTGTCCACTGTTGCATTGACGTCTGTTATAAAATCAAATTGTCGCTGCATACCGTCTTGATCAGTCTCGGCATTGGCGTCCGGCAGAACGGTAAAAGATTGTGTTTGCACCTCATCACCCACTTCCAGAACCACCTTATACGTGCCGGGAACCGCCTGCGGAGCTTCTGTACTGGCCCACCATAAAATCATTCCCTTAAGTCGTTCTGCACCTTTACCTCGAAGATCCCAGATATGGAGATTCGCTCCCTTCTTCACTTCCAATTTGTCCTCTTTGTTTTTTGAGCTGAAAGATTTTATAGTGTCATTCTTCGTATTGAGATAACTTAATCGAATCTCTTTTTCCGAAGGATCCTTCACATAAAAATATGTCATCACTCCATTGGGATGATTCATTCCGCTGGTAAGGGATCCCGAACGTGAATTTCCATCCATGCGGTAGGTGTCTTTTGGTTTGAATAAAAATACATCCTTATCTTTCGCATTCGCCAATTGGTGAATGACCGTAAGATCATCGAGGACCCAAAGACTTCTCCCCTGTGTGGCCACAATAAGATTATTTTGTTTTACGGCGAGATCGGTAATGGGTACAATGGGTAAATTAAGCTGAAACGACTGCCAGTTGCTTCCGTCATCAAATGATATGTACATTCCGGTCTCGGTGCCGGCATACAGCAATCCCTTTCGTTTTGGATCTTCCCGAAGCACACGAGTAAAATGTTCTGCCGGAATTCCATTGGTAATCTTCTTCCAAGTTTTTCCGAAGTCATTTGTTTTATACAAGTAAGGAGCAAAATCCCCCGTCTTATACTTTGTTCCGGCAACATAGCACGTGCCTGCATCAAACACCGAAGGTTCCACACTATTAATCATCATCCATTCGGGCATACCTTTGGGAGTTACATTTTCCCAGGTTTTTCCGCCGTCTCGGGTTACATGCACGAGTCCGTCATCGCTTCCGGTCCAGATCACTCCCGGGGTCACCGGAGATTCGGATGCGGCAAATATGGTTCCATAATATTCTACCGATGTGTTATCCTGTGTGATAGGTCCTCCCGAAGATTTTAGCTTGCTTGGATCATTTCGCGTAAGATCTGGGCTGATCACGTCCCAGCTTTCTCCTTCATTTGTAGTGCTATGCAAATGATTGGAAGCTGTAAATAGTTTATTTGAGTCATGCGGTGAAAAGAAAATTGGGAAATTCCATTGGAACCTGTACTTCATAGCTTCGGCTCCATGCCCCATGGGATTGTCCGGCCAGACGCTTACGCTGCGCACCGTACCTGTCTCATGGTTGTATCGTGTCAAGAAGCCATCGTAACTGCCGCCGTAAACAATATCATTGTTCTCGGGATCTACCGCAATATGAGCACTTTCGCCCCCCGCTGTAGATTCCCAATCGTCTTCATCAATACTCCAGCCCTCGTTACGATGCTTGATACGAATGGTTGAATTATCCTGTTGCGCTGCATAGATTCGGTATGGGAATGAATTATCGGTGGTGACCCTGTAGAATTGTGAGGTGGGCTGATTGTAATAGGTGCTCCAGGTTTCCCCGCCATCGTAGGTGACCTGTGCTCCTCCGTCGTCACCTATAATCATTCTATTAGGATTTTCCGGTGCGATCCACAGGTCGTGGTGATCTCCGTGCGGTGCATTGTAGGTTTCATAGGTTTTACCTCCATCGGTGCTCTTATGGTAATTCACATTAAGAACGTACATCACATCTTCATCGACCGGATCGGCATAGATTCTTGTATAATACCAAGCCCGTTGTCTCAGTTTGCGCTCACTGTTAATATACTCCCAAGTTGCTCCACCATCGTCACTTCTATAGACGCCTCCTTTATCTTTATTTTCTACAATGGCCCACAGTCTGTCGCTATTGGCTGCAGATACCGTAATCCCGATGATCCCTAAGGTGTCGGTTGGGAATCCTTTGTTCTTAGATATCTCTTTCCATGTTTCTCCACTATCTGTACTTTTCCATAAAGCAGAACCGTCTCCGCCACTGCTTAAACTATATGGTGTTCGCTGTACATTCCAAGTTGAGGCATACAAAACACGCGGATTGTTAGGGTCCATTATGAGATCCACAGCTCCTGCTTGCTCATTCGCAAAGAGCGTTTTCCGCCACGTCTTTCCACCGTCGGTACTTTTATATACCCCCCTATCCTGGGTAGGTTTATAGATATTACCCAACACTGCGGCATACACAATGTTATGATCTTTCGGGTGAATGGCGATGCGCGGTACATGCCGACTTGTTTCAAGCCCCATTAGTTTCCAGGTTTTACCGGCATCTTCAGATTTCCAGATCCCGTAACCCGATGATACATTCCCACGTACCGTCTTTTCTCCTCCGCCTACATAAATAACATTTGGGTCATCATTGGCGACCTCGATCGCTCCTATAGAACCTCCAAAGAATCCGTCTGAGATGTTCTTCCAGTGTCTTCCTCCATCTTTAGTTTCCCAGATTCCGCCTCCTGTCGCGCCAAAATAAAAAAGATTCGGTTTTCCGGGAACGCCGGTTACGGCTGCACTTCTTCCGCCACGGAAAGGGCCGATAAGCCGGTATTCCAAGGCATCGAGTTGCTGGGTGTTGTATGTTTGTGCTGAAGCTTTTTCAGAAGTGATTCCGAAGCAAATAAAACAAAGAAAAAGAGCGAGTTTTAGTAAAGAGCGATTCATGAGATTGTAAAAAGTTTTGTTTAAAGATAGTGGTTCCCTTCGGTTTCAAAAAATCTATACGATCATTTTCCGAACTTCGCGATTCAAATAATAACCGGTCACGATGGTCGAGAGCACATCGGCAATTGGGAATGAAATCCAGACGCCCCAAACACCAAAATATTGAGGAAGAATTAAAACCAACGGAATGAGGAAAAACCCTTGTTTGGTCAAACTAAGCAGGAGGGCTGGCGTCGCTTTTCCAATGGCCTGAAAATAAGAAGCGCCAATAAGCTGGATCACAATGACCGGGGTTGCGGCAAAAACCCACCGCAATGCATCGGGAGTTCGTTGTAGAATCTCAGCATTATTAGAAAGTGTTACAGCATCCAGTGCATCGTTATTACTTATAAAAATAGAAACGATATCGGTTGGAAAGACCATGATAATTGCAAAAATAAGAAGCGCCAATGCTCCGGAGTATTTAATAGACGTATTGATTGACTCGCGAACGCGCTTGTATTGTTCGGCTCCGTAATTATATCCGGCGATGGGCAGAAAACCTTGATTAACCCCTATTACCGGAAACAGTGCAAACATAAGCATCCTACTAATAATACCATACGTAGCCACATCCAGCGCATCCCCATGAGTGATCAATACGTTGTTAAGTAGTACGGTCATCACGGCAATAGTGCCTTGACGTGCAAGGGTAACAAAGCTCAAACTGCTAATTTCGGAAACTAGTTTCTTATGAAGTGTGAACGATTCCCAACGAAGCCTGAGCTCGCTTTTTGCGAAGAAAAACCACAGTATAAATACAAAACATACAGCATAACTAATAAAAGTAGCCCAAGCTGCACCTTCCATTCCATAATCGAGGACATTGATAAGAATATAGTCCATAAAGATGTTCCCAATGGCAGGAAGCATCATAGCGTACATAGCAAATTTTGGTTTGCCTTCGGCGCGTATCACATTATTGCCCATCATACACATAGCCAACATGACGATTCCATAGAGTACGATCCGATAATAGGTGAGCGCCAGATCTTTAAAAGATTCATCAGCGCCAAAAAATTCTATAAGGTCGTGCTGAAAAATTAATCCGAGTACCGCCAGCAAGCCCGAGCTCAAAAATGTAAGTGTGATCTGGTTGCCAAATACCCGAAGTGCTTTTTTGTCGTTGCCGGATCCCAATGCTCTGGATAGTACGGAGCTTCCGCCAATCCCAATCGAAAGACCTATGGCTCCAATAAAGAATGTAATAGGAATCACCACGGTAATGGCTGAAATCGCTAAAGGACCGATCCATCTTCCAACGAAAATGGTATCTACGATCATGTTCAAGGACATGACCAAGATCCCAATAGAGGCAGGCACCGCCTGACGTATCAACAATGTACTGATAGAATCCTTACCAAGCGTATCCGATCTCCGTTCGTTGGCCATTAAGCTATTGCTGTGTTTACATCCACAATGCGCCACGCATCGATCCATCCGGTTAGGATGTCTGCCCAGTCGTCGCGATCGTTCAAACAGGGAATGGTCGTGAACTCCTTACCACCTACTTCGTGAAAGATCTCTTCGCCTTCCATAGCAATCTCTTCTAAGGTCTCCAAGCAATCACTAACAAATGCCGGAGTTACAACAACGAGTTTTTTGACGCCTGCCTTTCCCATACGTTCTATAGTCCGATCTGTGTAAGGTTGCAGCCAAGGGTCAAAACCTAAGCGCGATTGAAATGACAAGGAGTATGTCCCCGGAGCCAAGTTCAAATTTTCGGCGACCAAGCGAGTTGTCTCATAACATTGATGACGATAACAGAACTGATGCGCCGGAGAGGGCATGATGCAACAACTGTTGTCTATAGTACAGTGTGATTTAGTGATATCACTTTTTCTAATATGGCGTTCCGGAACCCCATGATAACTAAAAAGCAGATGATCGTATTCCAGAGTGTCTAGCGTTTCTGAAATGCTTTTCGATAAAACGTCAATATACTCGGCTTTGTGATAGAAAGCCGGCAAGGATGTGATCTCTAACTGCGGAAAGAATTCATTTTTGAGTGCTGCGATCGCCACCTCGATCGTTTCGGTGGTAGCCATGGCAAACTGCGGATAGAGTGGCACTACTAGTACATCATCTACTCCTTTGTCTACCAATTCCTGAAGTCCTTTCTTTAAGGTCATACTACCATATCGCATGGCCAAAGCAATAGGCACTGTGGTACGATCTTGTATTTTTTTCTGAAGGCGCTCTGAGATCACAATAAGTGGAGAGCCTTCCTCCCACCAGATACGCTCGTAAGCGGCAGCCGATTTTTTGGGACGTGTGTTCAAGATAATCCCACGTACCAATAAGATACGGGCCCAACGCGGAACATCAATGACCCTTGGATCCATTAAGAATTCATCCAGATATCTTTTAACATCCTTTGGGTTGGTACTGTCCGGTGATCCGAGATTCACAAGGAGAACTCCTTTCATGATACTTTTTTTAGTTTCGGAACAAAATTAGTTTTTAAAACTGCAAGCGTCAAATCGCTTCCCTATTAAATACCAATCTTTCCATTAGTTATTTTTATGCCGTAAGGCTCATCAAGTATTTTTTTGGGGTGGTGCCGAAGCGTTTCTTGAACGAGGCAATAAAATGACTTGCTGTACTGTAGCCTACCTTGAGTCCAACCTCATTTACATTGTGATTCCCTGAAGCTAACAACTGCCTGGCCACTTCCATTTTGTAATCAAAAAGAAAGCTAAAGACAGAATCCCCATAGATCTGCTTGAATCCTTCTTTTAATTTGTTGATGGGAAGCTTGATCTCTTCCGCCAGTTCCTGTAACGTAGGAGGTTCTGCCATTCTTGCAATAATGATCTCTTTTGCCTTCTTTATTTTTAGCACATTGTCTTCATCTGCTAAAAATGGGCATTGTTCCACATTCGCTTCCGCAGGACGATTAAAGTACAAACTAAGCAATTCGTAAGCCTTGGCCTTGAAATACAGTGGTTTTATAGAGGGATGTAAATTATAATTCATCAATTGATTCAACACGATTGCCATGGAGGGCGATATGGTGGCATCTTTGTAGTACTTCCGGTCCTTATTCTCATCACTTAAAAAGTGAATGTAGTTGGCTTCTTTGGAAAAAAGGCTGTGGAATTTTTCAATAGGCAACAACATGGAAAGCACCCAAGATTGGCTATTCACCCGTAGGTTCAAGGGAAGATCGCGCTGCGGGTTATACAATAATAACGAACTATCCTCTTGCAATGGCAGTCCGTAGGCACCTTCGTTAAAACTAAAATGTGCCGCTCCCTTTACACAAAAATGAAACTGTATAAAATGCGCCCCGATCTCTCTGGTAAACACTTGGCTGTCAATAGTTTCATTGTTGAATTTTAAGATAAAAAAATTAGCATCTACCGATACTTCTTCATAATAACTTTGAGCGACATTTTTTTGTACTTCCATAAAGCGGCTGAGCAATTTTATTTAGAATCTATCTAAATAAAAAATAAGTAAGAATTTGTTAGAATCGCGAATTTACAGTATAAAAACATGACAAATATCAGTTTTTAGGCAAATTTAACAGCCAACGATACAATTGATACCGCTGGCGTTATTTTTTAAATTAGATTGCGATTACTTTTGCGCCATCAGGTATGAAAAATAACGGTATAAAAACATCTTCGCTTTCTTCGGATGGGAACTTTTATGCGATCGGATTGAACTACAAGAAAGCCGATGCAGAAATTAGAGGTCACTTTAGCATTTCTGAAGAAGCTCAGGCAAACATGCTTCAACAAGCTAAGGAAGAAGGTATTGTATCTTTAAGTGTCATTTCTACTTGCAATCGAACTGAACTTTATGGCATTACACAGCATCCCTTTCAGCTTATAAAACTTTTATGCCAACACACGAACGGGACCGTAGAAGAGTTTGAAAAAGTAGCATACATCCACAAGAATAAGGATGCCGTAAACCATCTTTTTAAAGTAGGTACCGGACTGGACAGTCAGATTCTTGGAGATTTTGAGATCATCAGTCAGTTGCGAAATGGGTTCCGGCGGGCTAAAAACATGGGTGTGATGGATCCTTTTTTGGAGCGATTGGCGAATGCCGTGATCCAGGCCAGTAAGCGCATTAAAAATGAAACCGAGATTTCTACCGGGGCTACGTCAGTGAGTTTTGCGGCCGTTCAGTACATCATGGCTCGTGTTCCTTATGTTTCAGAAAAGAACATTTTACTCTTCGGAACGGGTAAAATTGGACGAAATACATGCG
>NZTP01000069.1 GCA_002696485.1 Altibacter sp.
ACTGGCGGGGTTGGTACCATGCGCCGAAGAAGGGATCAAACAAATATTGCGATGTGCCTCCCCGCGAGATTCGTGATACGCACGAATGACCATGAGTCCGGCATATTCGCCTTGAGCCCCTGAGTTGGGTTGTAACGAGGTGCCGGCAAACCCTGTGATCTCGGTAAGTTGGTTCTCTAACTTCTTCAACATTTGCTGGTATCCTTCCGCTTGTTCCACCGGAACAAAAGGATGCATGTTTCCCCACTGAGGGTCACTTAGCGGAAGCATTTCGGCGGCAGCATTAAGCTTCATGGTACAAGAGCCAAGAGAGATCATGCTATGGTTCAGTGATAGATCCTTTCGCTCTAGTTTTTTTATGTAGCGCATCAATTCGGTTTCACTGTGATACGTGTTGAAGACCTCATTCTGAAGAAAGAGGGTTTTTCGGTTTACTTCCTTCGGAATCTTATTCCCTGTCAACAACTCGGTTACTTTAAGGGTCTCTTTGTTGAACGCTTCAGCAAATACCTGAATAATTCTATTTAGATCCTTAAGGGTCGTGGTCTCATTCACAGATATCGAGACAGTTTCGTTATCCGGATAATAGAAGTTCACTTCTTTCCCTTCTGAAAGATATTCGATCTTAGTGGCATCTGTTTTAATAGCGATGGTGTCGAAATAGGTGTCGTTGGCCTGATAGAAGCCTAAACGCTCCAATGCATCGGCAAGCGTTGCAGCAGTATTGTGAACTTTACTTGCAATGTGTTCCAATCCCTTTGGTCCGTGATAAACAGCATACATTCCGGCCATAACTGCCAATAATACTTGAGCAGTACAAATATTGGACGTAGCCTTATCGCGTTTTATATGTTGTTCTCTTGTTTGAAGGGCCATACGTAACGCACGGTTGCCGTCTGTATCTTTGGTCACACCAATAATACGACCCGGAATACTGCGCTTGTATTCTTCTTTTGTAGCAAAATAAGCGGCATGAGGCCCTCCATAGCCCAATGGAATACCAAAGCGTTGTGTGGTTCCTACTACTACATCGGCTCCAAAATGCCCCGGAGATTCCAGTTTCACTAAACTCAAGATATCTGCGGCAACAGCAACCTTAATCTGCGCTTCTTTAGCTTTTGCTATAAAGTCTTTAAAATTATGTACACGGCCGGTTCTGCCCGGATATTGCAGGATGACACCGAAAAATTCTGAAGAAAAATCGAAGTCTTCATGATTGCCCACAACAAGTTCTACACCTATAGGCGTTGCGCGTGTTTTCAACAGATCCAGGGTTTGCGGAAGAATCTCTTCTGAAACAAAGAACTTTGAGGCATTATTCTTCTTTTGCTCGCGTTCACGTACCGCAAACAACAAGGTCATTGCTTCGGCTGCAGCAGTAGCTTCGTCCAAAAGGGATGCATTGGCGAGTTCCATTCCTGTAAGGTCTGTGACCATGGTTTGAAAGTTTAGTAAAGCTTCCAATCGTCCCTGAGCGATCTCTGCCTGATAGGGCGTGTACGCCGTATACCAACCCGGATTTTCAAGTATGTTCCTTTGAATGACGGGGGGGGTAATGGATTGATGATACCCTAATCCAATGTAGGTTTTGAATACTTTATTCTTTGCCGCCAATTCGGTAATGTGCTCCAAATACTCATTTTCACTCATGGCAGTATCAAGCGTAAGCTCTTTTTGAAGCAATATCTCATTAGGAATGGTTTCCAAAATAAGTTGCTCGAGGCTTTCTGCACCAACGGTTTTTAGCATTTCAGGGAGGTCACTTCTTCTAGGACCAATATGTCTAAGGGCAAAAGAATCTGTATTCATTTGTTGCTATTAAATTTAAGGTGCAAAATTACATATTTTAACGGATAAAAAAGGCTATTTTAACGTTGCGCACACATAACTTTTCAACCGTAAGGACAGGTTGCTAACACTTTGTCTATTTTTGTAGTATGAAGGGTCTTCAGCGTGTTCTCGATTTCTATGTCCAAAGCAGTATTCACGTGGCTTTGGCCGTGCTCTCACTTGTATTGATCACACAGTTTGAGTTCAACCTAAATCTGCAATCTTCATTGTTGGGCTATGTTTTTTTTGGAACGATAACCGCTTATAATTTTGTAAAGTATGCCGCTATCGCCGGATTACATCATCGTCGGCTCACAGATTCATTAAAATCCATACAGATCTTCTCGCTGGGATGCTTCGTATTTTTACTGTATTTCGCATTTCAGCAGTCGTTTCAAGTGCTGGCAGTTTCTACTGTATTTGGTATCCTTACGCTCTTCTATGCCATTCCGTTGGTCAAGAAGAGAAATTTGCGGAATTTTAGCGGACTTAAAATTTTTATCGTTGCCATTGTTTGGGCAGGTGTTACCATGGTCGTACCCGTGATTGCTTCCGAAGAAACGTTCAATCAAAATATAGGGATTAGTACACTACAACGTATCATCATTGTTATAGCACTTACGATTCCCTTTGAAATACGAGATCTTCCGTTTGATAAAAAAACGCTGGGAACCCTGCCGCAGCGATTGGGGGTGTTTGCAACAAAGACCTTGGGCAGTGTGCTTTTGGGAATCTCCTTTTTAATTGAATATTTTAAAGAAGAGATGTTCTTGCCTTATGCCATTTCCCTTATGGTTATTTGTATACTCATAGCTGTTTCCATCCTTTTTTCTGAAAAAAAACAATCCCCCTATTATGCTTCATTTTGGGTAGAAAGTATTCCTATCCTGTGGTATCTGCTACTATTACTAATCGCCCTAATCTTTTCTTAGGCGTTGTCGAATAGCTTCTTTTTCGGAAGCACTGAGCGTCTTAAGATTGGCCCGCTGAAAAAGTTGGGTGAGTTTTGTGTTTCTTATGGAATGTTCTCTGCAAATGCGACAATAGATATGGTGTACCTTCATTGAAATCCGTTCCCAAAATCCTGCTTCTTTATATTGAGCTTTATCGCATATATGCGCAGCTTCGTTACATTTCATGTTTATTTTCATACTACTAAAACCAGTTTTTTTGCAGGCAATCGGCCATGGCAGTTCGTGCTCTGTGAATAATCACCCAAAGGTTAGACGGTGTGATCTCAAATTCATTACAAATTGCCTCTGTGTCGAAGCCGTCCATAGTCTTCCTCTTGAAGATGGTCGCTTGCCTGTCGTTGAGTCCTTCCAAACAATTTAAGATGGCAAGCCCGAGCTCTTCGTTCTCCATTCTGTCTTCGGCAGTCTTATAAGAAGGATCCTGTACGCGTTCTTCAAGCCAATCGCCCTCCGCATCCTCGTCGGTATAGGTCATGCGTACCTCTGCTTTGCCTTTTCGGCTATTGGACTTACGGTAGTGATCTATAATTTTTCGCTTTAAGATGGAGATGAGCCACGTGCGTTCGCTGGCCTCCCCTTTAAAGTTCTTTTTAGATTTTAGACCGGCGAGAAACGTTTCAGAAATAAGATCTTGAGCCATTTCATGATCATTCACACGAACTATAGTGTAATTATAGAGATAATCCGAATAACGGTCAACCCATAGGTTTGGATCTAATTCGACTGAAGACATATCGTAGGCAACTGTTTTCCCAAAAATAGAAAAGTTTCAGTAAGTAATTGAAACTATTAACGTTCTATTAATCCGGCACGCTTTAATAGGGCTTCAGGATCGGGTTTTTGTCCTCTGAATTTAACATATAAATCCATGGGGTCTTGCGTGCCTCCTTGGGAAAGGATGAATTTTTTAAATTTATTTGCAATCGTTTTGCTGAAAATTCCTTCTTGCTGAAAATAAGCGAAGGCATCGGCATCCAATACTTCGGCCCACTTATAACTATAATATCCGGCAGCATACCCACCCTGAAAAATATGAGAAAAGGAGGTGCTCATACAATTCTCGGGAACGTCGGGATATAATTTTGTAAGGGCGAAAGCACCTTTTTCAAATGCTTTCACATCTTTAATGTGAGAAGGATCACTGCCATGCCAAGCCATATCCAGCATGCCAAAGCTCAATTGACGAAGCGTCTGCATTCCTTCGTGAAACGTAGCCGATTCTTTTATCTTTTCCACGTATTTCATTGGGATCACTTCTCCGGTTTCGTAATGGGTAGCGAACAGCTCCAGCGTTTCTTTTTCGTAGCACCAGTTCTCTAGAATCTGACTAGGTAATTCTACAAAATCCCAGTATACACTCGTACCGGACAATCCCCTATATTTAGTGTTTGCCAGCATGCCATGAAGCGCGTGGCCAAACTCATGAAAGAGGGTTGTTACCTCGTTGAACGTTAGAATGGAAGGCTTGGTGGAAGTAGGTTTTGTGAAATTACAAACGATCGAAACATGGGGTCGCTCGTTTACCCCATCACGTATTTCTTGCGATTTGTAAGAAGTCATCCAGGCGCCTCCTCGTTTTCCCGGTCTGGGATGGAAATCGGCGTAGAAGATAGCAACCAACTCATTGTCTGCGTCTGTAACGCGATAGGTCTTCACGTCCGGATGGTACGTGTCGATATCAGCTACAGGATTAAATTGTAGATCGTATAAACGTTCTGCCACAGTAAACACGCCGGTAATAACATTCTTTAATTCAAAATAGGGCTTTAACTTTTCATCGTCGAGATCGAAGCGTTCTTGTTTCAGTTTTTCGGCATAATAGGCGCCATCCCATTTTTGTAATTTTTCAATTCCGTCTCGTTTTTTTGCAAATGCTTCCAATTCATGAAACTCTTTTAAAGCGGCCGGTTTCGCTTTTTCTAACAGTTCTATAAGGAAAGAGTGTACCTTTTTGGGTGTCTCTGCCATACGTTCTTCCAAAACAAAATGGGCATGTGACCTGTATCCCAGAAGTTGTGCACGTCGATGACGTAAATTTACAATACGCAACACGTTCTCTTGGTTGTCCAAGGCATCGTGATGAAAACCTTTGGCGCCAAAGGCAATAGCCAGTTCTTTTCGAAGTTCTCGCTTATCAGCATACATCATGAACGGAATATAACTGGGGTAATCCAATGTAAAGATCCAGCCGTCAACACCTTTTTCGGAAGCCTCTTGCGCTGCTGCCTCCTTAGCTCCTTCCGGCAGTCCGGCAAGGTCCTCTTCATTCGTGATTACCAGTTGAAATTTATTGGTCTCGGCCAAGACGTTCTCTCCAAAGGTAAGTTTCAGCTTCGAAAGATCGGCATCAATCTTTCGAAGTGTTTCTTTATCTTTTTCTGAAAGGTTGGCGCCATTTCGGGAAAAACTTTTGTACTGTTTATCCAAAAGCATGTGTTGTTCTGTATTCAGCCCTAGCGAATCTTTCACTTCATATACGGCCTTCACCCTCTCAAATAAAGGTTTATTCAGTAAGAGATCGTTATTAAAGTTAGAAAGAAGGGGTGACACTTCTTGCGCGATCTTTTGAATGTGGTCGTTGGTTTCTGCGCTATTCAGATTAAAAAAAATACTGGTTACCCTGTCCAACTGTAACCCTGTATTCTCAAGTGCTTCCACCGTATTCTTGAAAGTAGGCGGAAGCGTACTTGTTGCGATAGCGTCAATCTCAGATTTGGTTTTGTTGATCAGCTCTTGAATGGCAGGAAGGAAATGTTCATTCTTGATCTTTGAAAAAGGCGCTGTATCGAAAGGGTGTAGCAGGGGATTCATGTAAAATGGGATGCGTTAAATTAATTTTTAAAAAATAGGCTTTCTAATAAGGAACTTTAAGGGTTTATCTTTTTTGCACCTTCCTCTACTTTTATCTTTAAACCTTCTTTGTAGGCAAGGACCTTGTCGAGCATACAGCTATCACCTGCTGCTAGGATCTGTGCAGCAAGTATACCGGCATTCTTTGCGCCGTTTAGGGCAACTGTCGCAACCGGAACCCCTCCCGGCATTTGAAGGATGGACAAAATAGAGTCCCAGCCATCTATGGAATTGCTCGATTTAACCGGAACACCAATAACAGGTAATGGTGAAAGGGATGCGATCATCCCCGGAAGATGGGCTGCGCCCCCTGCGCCTGCAATAATCACGGCGATATCACGAGTATGGGCATTTTTACCATAATCGAAGAGTTTGTCTGGAGTGCGGTGTGCCGAAACGATGTCGACCTCCACTTCCACATCGAATCCTTTAAGAATATCGATCGCTTCTTGCATGACCGGCAAGTCACTGGTACTTCCCATGATAATAGCTACTTTTTTCATAACTCTATTATTTACTAATTACCTGTATGGTTTTCTTAACTTCCTCTGCGATCTGTCTCGCTTTATTAAGGTCTTCATCAACGATGGTGACATGACCCATCTTTCGAAACGGACGCGTTTCTTTTTTACCATAGATATGCGGTGTTACCCCTTCCATAGCCAAAATGGAATCAATATGTTGGTAGTGTACCTCACCGGTATGGCCTTCTGCGCCTACCAGATTCACCATCACGCCTCCAACCTTACTGTCCGTTCTCCCCAACGGAAGGTCCAAAATAGCGCGAAGATGCTGTTCAAACTGATTGGTATAACCGGATTCTATAGTATGATGTCCGCTGTTGTGAGGTCGAGGCGCGACCTCATTGACCAAGATATCGTCATCTTCAGTTTGGAACAATTCTACGGCTAACAATCCCACATGTTTGAAAGCTTCGGAAACACGGGTAGCGACCTCTCTTGCTTTGGCTGCTACAGCGGCATCGATACGGGCCGGACAGATCACATACTCTACCTGATTCGCTTCCGGATGGAATTCCATTTCGACTACAGGATAGGTAGTTACCGCACCGGAAACATTGCGAGCCACGATCACGGCAAGTTCGTTCTTGAACGGCACTAATTTTTCAGCGATACACGCTGTATCGGGCAAGGGAATAATAGCTTCAGCGTTCCTAATGATACTTACGCCTTTTCCGTCATAGCCACCTGTGCAGCTTTTCCAAACGAATGGAAAATGTAGTTCCTTGCGAACGATGGCTTCGTTGAGACGATTCTTGCTGTCATAGACCACAAAAGGGGCAGTGGGGATGTTGTGACTTTTGTAAAATTGCTTCTGAATCCCTTTGTCCTGAATATTTTTGAGCGTTTCAGAAGAGGGAAATACTTTTTTTCCTTCTTTTTCCAACGCAGCTAAGGCATCAACATTCACATTTTCGATCTCAAAAGTGAGTACATCGGTCTTTTTTCCGAAGCGGTACACGGTATCATAGTCCATGAGATCGCCCTGTTCAAAATGATCGCAGGCTATACGGCAAGGGGCTTGCGCACTGGGATCAAGGACATGGGTTTTAATATCGAACTTGCGTGTTTCATAGAGCATCATTTTGCCCAATTGGCCGCCGCCAAGAATTCCTAAAGTGAAGTCTGAAGAAAAAAGGTCTGTCATAAAGGTTTCTTTGCACAAAGGTACAATCTTCTTTGCAATTGTTATCTTTGCACTTTTAATTATGTGGCGATTTTTATCATCATTATTCAATAGGAAACCGAACCCTTCGGAAGAAATGCAAAAAATAAACTTTTCAGAAGGAAACGAAAGATCAAAATCAAATATGAAGAATATAGTATTGTTTGGCCCACCGGGTGCCGGAAAAGGAACACAAGCCGAAATTTTAAAGGAGAAATACCAACTCGTACATATTTCTACGGGCGATGTGTTTCGATACAATATTAAGAATGCCACCGAGCTGGGTACGTTGGCCAAATCTTATATGGACAAGGGGCATTTGGTGCCGGATACGGTCACCATCGATATGTTAAAGGCGGAAGTAGAAAAGAATCCACAAGCCAATGGTTTTATCTTTGACGGATTCCCGCGAACTGCGGCGCAGGCTGAAGCATTATCAAATTTGATGGATGCAATGGACTCACAGATCAACGCCATGGTAGCTCTGGAGGTTGACGACGAGATCTTGGTGGGACGCCTGCTAGAAAGAGGAAAGGTAAGCGGAAGGGCAGACGATGCCAATGAGGCCGTGATTCGCGAACGCATTGCAGAATACTATCGCAAGACCGATATTTTGAAAGAGTACTATCAAAACCAAAACAAATACCACGGTGTGGACGGTGTGGGTAGTATTGAAGATATTACCAATCGCTTAAGCGCGGTAATTGACAAGCTATAAACCGAAAAAGTGTAAGAAGTAAAAGTTGAAAACTTAGAACTTTATATTCATACCATTTTTATTGTACCAAAAATATGACCGAAGGCAATTTTGTAGACTACGTAAAGATCCACGTTTCTTCCGGAAAAGGAGGAAAGGGCAGTGCGCACATGCGTAGAGAGAAATATCTGCCCAAGGGAGGCCCCGATGGTGGAGACGGTGGACGAGGAGGTCATGTGATCATTCGCGCCGATAAGAATCTGTGGACCCTATACCATTTAAAGTTCAAGCGTCACTTTAGAGCGGGGCATGGCGAATCCGGAGGCAAGCAAACGAGTACCGGAGCCGATGGGGAAGATGTATATGTGGATGTGCCCTTAGGGACCGTGATTCGCGATACC
The DNA here is from genome assembly GCA_002696485.1 of Altibacter sp. Classification (GTDB taxonomy): domain Bacteria; phylum Bacteroidota; class Bacteroidia; order Flavobacteriales; family Flavobacteriaceae; genus Altibacter. The sequence goes on from NZTP01000069.1 coordinate 8,439, forward strand.
GCCACGCAGGATATACTTTTTGAACTTACCGAAGACGGCGAGGAGCGCATTATTGCCAAAGGCGGTAAAGGAGGTCTGGGTAATGACCATTTTAAAAGTGCGACACGCCAAACGCCGCGCTATGCACAACCGGGGCTGGAAGGCGAAGAAGTAGATATCACCTTAGAAATGAAAGTTTTGGCCGATGTCGGACTCGTAGGATTTCCAAATGCAGGAAAATCTACCTTGCTGTCGGTCGTCACGGCAGCAAAACCTAAGATCGCCAACTACGAATTCACCACACTCAAACCAAACCTAGGTATTGTAAAATATCGTGACTTTCAAACATTTGTCATGGCCGATATTCCCGGTATTATTGAAGGCGCTGCCGAAGGAAAAGGTTTGGGACATTACTTCCTGCGCCACATTGAACGCAACTCTACCTTGCTTTTTCTAATTCCGGCAGATGCGAAAGACATCAAAGAACAGTACGAGATCCTCTTGGATGAGTTGCGGCGCTACAATCCCGAATTACTCGACAAGCAACGTTTGGTAGCTATTTCAAAAAGCGATACGTTGGATGAAGAACTGAAGGCCGAGATGAAAACCGAACTGGATGTAGCCTTTAAAGGTATTCCGTATCTTTTTATCTCTTCGGTAGCACAGCAGGGCTTAACAGAACTCAAGGACAAGTTGTGGGCCATGCTTAACGCCTAAAGCAGCAGAATTTTAACCCTTTGTTAAAAACTCTTGGCTTGTTTTTTGCGTACTTTTATCGAAAGATTCGCCATGAGAAACCTATTTCTTTGTTTTCTTGTTCCATTACTACTGTCCTGTGGTGCCACAGTGGCGATAGATTATGATAAGAAAGCAGATTTTACTTCCTATACAACCTACGATTTTTATCCAACGATAGATTCAGGACTAAACGAGCTGGACGATAGGCGGATTATGAAAGCTATCGATAGCGTGCTATTACAGCGTCCAACCTTTCAGAAGACAGAAGATCCACAGCTGCTGATCAATTTTTTTGCCAAGGAGTATCTTTCCAACTCCCGAAATTCGATTGGGATTGGCGTAGGCGGTGGTGGCGGAAATGTAGGCGTGGGAGTAAGCGGTGGCATTCCTATTGGCGGCAAAGAGGTAAATCAAACACTCACTATTGATTTTATTGACGCCGCAACAGACCAACTCGTGTGGCAGGCGGTTGTGGATGGTTCCTACAAAGAAAGGGCGACACCTGTACAAAAAGAAGCCTATTATTACACGGTGATCGCTAAAGCACTTAAAAAATTTCCTCCTAAAGAGAAGTAATTCCCATATATAATTAATTCCTTACCAAACAATCCATGAAAAATTTCATATCGTTATTGTTACTTTGTTGTCTTCTTACACCGGCAGTACATGCCCAAGATACCTACGCACAGGCCGAAAACTATTTTAAGCAGGAAAAGTTTAGCAAGGCACAGCCTGTTTTCGAGCGATATCTTAAAGAACATCCAAACCATCGTAAAACACAAGAATATCTCGGGGATATCGCAGGGTACAAAAAAGATTGGGATACGGCCATGGAGTACTATAAAGTCTTGGTGGATGCAGACAACAAGAGTGCAAATTACCATTTTAAGTACGGTGGGGCTATGGGGATGAAGGCTTTGGAGATAAGCAGGATTCGGGCAGTGACCTATATTGGTGATATCAAATACCACTTCGAGGAAGCGGCAAAGTTGGACCCCAACCATATTGAAGTACGCTGGGCGCTGGTGGAATTCTACATTCAGTTACCCGGCATTATTGGAGGAAGTGAACGAAAGGCCATCAAATACGCAAATGAGCTTGGCCGCATTTCGCCCGTGGATGGTTTCTTAGCCAATGGCTATATAGCCGAATACAGCGATCGTCCTAAAGACGCAGAGCGTTTTTATAAAAAGGCCATTGAAGTGGGTGGGTCTGAACATACCTATGAGAAGCTCGCTAACTACTACGAAAAGAACAACCAGCCAAAGGAGGCCTTAGAAACCACCTCCCGCTCCTTAAAGGTCCACAAGCGGAATCAGTTGAATTACCAAATAGGTAAGATTGCGGCACAGTATAATCTCGATGCAGAGCTTGGCATTAATAGCTTGCAGGCCTATATCAAGAACCATTCTGCCAAGGACGGTGTCCCTAAAGATTGGGCCTATTACCGATTGGCGCAGATTTACAAGAATTTGGGAAAAAAAGCAACAGCCTTGCAATGGATCGACAAAGCGTTGGCAGAGCGACCCAATTTTGAAGAAGCCAAGAAGGAGAAAGAGCGTATTTTAGCGCTGTAATTTTTTGGGCAATCCCTTACTTTTTACTAAAAGTAAGGGCGCGCTTTTGGCTGTAGTTTTGCGTTGCAAAAGCTACTTGCCGCAATCGCTATTGCGACTTATAATATTTATCTTTGCATAAAAACAGAGCGAATGCGCGTACATTTTATAGCCATAGGCGGGAGCGCCATGCATAATTTAGCAATGGCCTTGCACGATAAAGGAGACATAGTAACGGGAAGCGATGATGAGATCTTCGAACCCTCCAAGAGTCGCTTAGCAAAACGAGGGCTTCTTCCTCAAGACTATGGATGGTTTCCGGAAAAAATCACAAAGGAACTTGACGCCGTTATCCTTGGAATGCATGCCAAAAGCGATAATCCCGAGTTGCTTCGCGCCAAAGAATTGGGCATAAAGATCTACAGTTATCCTGAGTTTCTCTATGCGCAGTCAAAGAACAAAACGCGTGTTGTTATAGGCGGTTCTCATGGTAAAACAACCATTACTTCTATGATCCTTCACGTCCTTCAATATCATAATAAAGATGTTGATTATATGGTAGGCGCTCAGTTGGAAGGCTTTGACGTTATGGTAAAACTTACCGATGCTAATGACTTTATTGTTTTGGAAGGAGATGAGTATCTATCCTCTCCTATCGACCGGCGCCCAAAGTTTCATTTGTACAAACCCAACATCGCCTTACTCAGTGGGATTGCGTGGGACCATATCAATGTCTTTCCAACCTTTGAGAACTATGTGGAACAGTTCGATGTCTTCTTAGAACAGATTACAGCCGGTGGCGCAATTATTTACAACGAAGAAGATCCTGAAGTAAAAAAGGTAGTGGAACGCACCGCCAGTCTTATAAAAAAGTATCCCTATCGCACGCCTGAGTATACCATTGAAAACGGACAAACGCTCTTAGAAACTCCCGAAGGACCAATGCCTATAGAGATCTTTGGAAAGCATAATTTAAACAATTTAGAAGGTGCTCGATGGATCTGTCAGCTTATGGGGGTGGATGCCAACGATTTTTATGAAGCGATCGCCACCTTTAGTGGAGCCAGTAAGCGTCTTGAAAAGATAACCGAAAGTGGGACGGCAGTAGCGTATAAGGACTTTGCGCATTCTCCCAGTAAGGTCAAGGCAACTACGCAGGCCGTAAAAGATCAATACCCCGATCGAAAACTTATTGCGTGTTTGGAGTTACATACCTACAGTAGTTTGAACCCGGAATTTTTAAAGGAATATCAAGGCGCTTTGGATGCGGCAGATAGTGCCGTGGTCTTTTATTCTCCGCATGCCGTGATGATCAAGAAGCTGGAGGAGATCAAAGGGGAACAGATCGATGAGGCTTTTGGGAGGGAGGATCTTATTGTGTTTACAAACCCGGCCGACTTCAAGACCTATTTATATTCACAGAATTTTGAAAATACCGCGCTTCTCCTTATGAGTAGTGGTAATTACGGAGGGTTGGATTTTAATGAAGTAAAGACATATTTATAAAATATATAATAAATTGTTGCTTGCTTCCGTTAAGAAAGTACTAACCATACCGCCTATATAAAGCTCTACTTAACCATTAATTTTAATACATATGTTGAGAATTTCGTGTTTTTTAGTAGTGCTACTGTGTATGTTTACATCTTGTAAGGATGATGATGCTACAGACGACCAATCGGGTTCGGAAAATTTCTACGCTTTAAAGATTGGGAATACTTGGACCTATAATTATTTTTACAGGATTGGTGACTCCGATGATTTTGAAAATCTAAATGTCACCGAAAAAGTAGAGATTACCGGAACAACAACTGAAAATACAGAAACATATTTTGTTTTTACGACCACAACAACCGGAGATACTACCCACTGTCCCTTATGTCCTGACGAAGGTGTTACCAATCGAAAATTGAGAGACTCTCTTGGGTTTCTCGTGGATGAAATAGGTGCAATCTATTTTTCTAGAGAAAGTGTAAGCGATTATTTAATAAGTGAAAATGAATGGGGAAATGTCTACGGTGTATTACAACCTGAGAACTTTTCGATAGAAGTCCCGGCAGGTCAATTTTCTTGTTTGAATAATGAGGTGTATGCCATATTAGATGATGGAACTTCTTCTCAAGGACGCGATGAGATTTACTATTCAGATGGTATCGGTTATATCTTTAGAAAATCGTCAACTGTTAACAACCCGCAACATATGTGGGAAAAGCGATTAATGAGTTATGAACTCGTAGAATAGCTTCAGCTATAGATACTATTAATAAATCCGGCTTTACTTTCGCCGGATTTTTTTATGAGTGCATGCTTGGCATTCAACTGATCGGCCTCTATCTTATCTTGAGACAGTTTAAATTTACCCTCCCAATGAGTAATGGTCATTGCGAAGGCTTGAATGTAATTTACGGCACGATCCATTCGTTCATTATCTCGATGTAAAACAAAACGTTGTTCTTCCCCTTCTAAAAATGTAGTCATTGCGATCATGGTCTCCTTAGCGGCTTCAGGATCGTTGATCAAACGCACCGTGCCGGTGACATGGACGATGATATAATTCCAAGTGGGTAATTGTTCTGTTGTATAGACACTCGGCGATATATAAGCATCAGGACCACGAAAGACAACCGTAACCTCGGCACCTTCCTTAAGTGTTTCAATCTGCGGATTGTTTTTGTCGATATGTGCGATCAATGCACCGGTGGTCTCATTGTAGATAATAGGAATATGAGTTAGCAGAGGTTTGCCATCTAAGACAGATACGAGCATACCTAAGGGATACTCCCGAATAAGGGCGATCATTTTTTGTATGTCTTGGGATTGGTGATAGGGCGGTGGATACATGATGCTAAAAGATTTTCAAACTAAAGTTAAAAATACAATTACCCTTTTGCTTTTTTCACTTTTTTGTATAATAATTAGACGGTATTGATATTTATGAGATTTGATACTTCGATACAACTTCAACGAACTACGTTTTGCTCTTGATTACAAATCAAACTCCAAACTGTCGTAAATGGTGGTCCAAATCTTTCAATAGAATCTTGACGCCAAACTCCTAAAATTTGTTCCGAAAGCTACAAATTTTAGGGAGTTTGCCACCCCGCACGTGGGTCATCGAAGTTTTCAGAAGGATTACAAAATAATACCATCTATATTTTTTCAGCGTTACGATCCTTATTCATTACACCAAAAGATCAAACTCCAAACTGTCGTAAATGATGGTCTTGATGTTTCAGAAAGGCTTTTACGCCAAACTCCTAAAATTCGTGCCGCAAGCTACAAATTTTAGGGAGTTTGCCACCCCGCACGTGGGTCATCGAGATTTTCAGAAGGAATACAAACAATACCATCTCTATTTTTCAGCGTTACGATCCTTATTCATTACACCAAAAGATCAAACTCCAAACTGTCGTAAATGGTGGTCTTAATGTTTCAATAGGATCTTGACGCCAAACTCCTAAAATTCGTGCCATAAGCTACAAATTTTAGGTAGTTTGCCACCCCGCACGTGGGTCCTCGTGGTTTTCAGAAGGAATACAAATAATACCATATCTATTTTTCAGCGTTACAATCCTTATTCATTACACCAAAAGATCAAACTCCAAACTGTCGTAAATGGTGGTCTAAATGTTTATACTGCATTTGCCCCCACTGGGCGTTGGTGAAATAACCGAATCCGGGATGCGGTTTCCATGAATCTCGGTCGCGTTCTGCATAGTATTCGGCCATGAGGTCTAACAAATACTGCTTTTCCTTGTCAAAATCTTTGGGTTCTGTCACCACAAATTCTTTGGCGGAACGCAAGTTCTTTTTCCACGGTTTGTCATTGTAGAGCAAGGGTTTAAACCCTTTGATTAAAATTTTCATCAGGAGATTGGGTTTCTTGATAGTCGTTCTCTCCAAAGGGATCTCAAAAGGTTTCTGACAATGATGCAGCATCTGTGCCACATCCATGGATCCCCATGTTCGTTGCGTGTTGGATGTGAGTTTGTCCAGACGGTTTACAAGTTCTTGATAGGCGTCTGCTTCGAAAATTGATTTCATCGCGTAGCATTTTGTGAATAGGAAAGGTACGAACAAAATTTAGTTTTATATCTTTGAGATACTCCTGCCACATAAAGAACACCGGTAGCAACTCCCAAACAATATTCTTATTGAAATCGTATTCATTTTCAGAAGCGAATAAAATATGGGAGAAATAACTACACCATTCTCGATAAAACATTGGAGTGAAAAGGATCGCCCGCGAGAGAAATTACTTCAAAGAGGCCACGCTGTTCTAAGTGATGCCGAATTACTGGCCATTCTTATTGGTTCGGGGAGTCGTAACGAAAGTGCGGTGGCCCTGTGCAAGCGTATTTTGGCTTCGGTAGATAACAACCTGAACCAATTAGGAAAAATGGAACTGGGTGACCTTCTACAGTTCAAAGGGATTGGAGAAGCAAAGGCCGTTACCATCTTGGCAGCACTAGAATTAGGCAGGCGACGGCGTATGGGAGAAGCACTTCAGAAAAAAAAGATCAATTCCAGTGCATCGGTCTTTGAGCTTATGCAACCCATTATTTCTGAACTGCCCCACGAGGAGTTTTGGATCATCTATTTGAACAATGCCAACAAGGTCTTACAAACCGCACAATTAAGTAAAGGAGGGATTACAGGGACCTTGGTAGATGTTAGACTGGCCTTTAAAAATGCATTACAGCTGGGAGCGGTGGCACTTATAGTCGCGCACAATCATCCATCAGGAACACTGCACCCTAGTCAGGCCGATAAGGATTTAACCCAAAAATTAAAAAAAGCGGGAGAAAGTTTGGACATTAAGGTATTGGATCACCTAATAATTACTGAAAAAGCGTACTTTAGCTTTGCAGACGAAAACCTTCTATAAGTGTCCACAGTATTAGTTTACACCCAAAAGGTCACACCCAGGATCACCTATATCTTTAAGCATATTTGTACCAGGATCCTAGGCTTGGAGGTGAATTTTACATCACAAATTGAAGACTTCATTGCCTATGATGGTCCAAAACTGTCCTATGGAAAACAACCCATGGGAAATGAGTTGTTTATTCAAAGTCACGGGTTGCTTACGCAGCAAGGTATCGACAGCGAAGATATTGCGGTAAAGGATTGGGAGGCGACCAAATGTTTCTTTGCAATGGGCGAAAAGAGCGATCTGCCCTTTGATATCTTTTCGGCAGGATTCTACCTGTTAAGCCGTTTTGAAGAATACCTGCCGCATGTAAAAGATGAGATGGGTCGTTTTCCTGCCAACGAAAGTTTGGCCTTCAATAACGGGTTTCTCTCTCAGCCGGTAGTAGATATTTGGGCTTATAAGTTTAAGGCTGTTCTTTTACAGCACTTTCCAAGTCTTGTGTTTTTGCCCAAAAGCATGACTGTTCACAATTTGGTGAAAGCGCGACAGCCCTATGCCTACAATCAACGAGGCGCGTTTCGCTCTTTGGTGGGCTACGGAAAGGACTTGCTGCAATTTAAAATGTCGCGTATACTTGAAAGGTCACGGGTTATCATGGGCCTAAGGCAGGATCCTTTCGATACCTTCGAATGGCTTATTTCTGAAGCTCGAAGAAGCACCAACAAATTAACCGTATTTTTCCTGTTGGGTGAAGCAACCGTATTTGAAGAAAGCATCAATACCTATCGTCAAAAATTCAAGATGTTGCTCAAGTACGTTTCAGACTATAAGGAGGTGGGTCTTATCTTTTCCTTTGATGCATTACAGGATTATGAGATGTTGCGTATTGAAAAGAAACGAATTGAAAGTATCACTAACCGAAGCCTGCAAAGCTCCATGAATGCGCAGTATTTGGTACATCTACCTGAACTGTACCGCAATCTGGTAGAATTAGAAGTGCAAAAGGATTTTACCATGGGCTATGAGAACGAACCGGGGTTTCGGGCAGGTACCTGCACACCATTCCTGTTCTATGATCTGGATTACGAGATCAAGACTCCTTTGATTATACATCCAATTACAGCTTCCACGCGCTCGTTCAAGAATAAGTATGCCTCAGACATTACAAAGAAAATAGATCAACTGTGGACTTCCGTGGCCGAAGTGCACGGCACATTTTCAATTGTTTTCACTAACAGAGATTTCACACCTACGATCGGTAATACGATTTGGCGTGAGCTTTTCTCCAAAAAATTAAATCCAGATGCCTAGTCCTTCCGTTACCGATATTTTCTTTGATCTTGACCATACCTTATGGGATTTCGACCGTAATTCGATGCTGGCATTTCAGCGGGTATTCAAAAAGCACAATATCGATATGGATGTAGGGCAGTTTATAAAGGTATACGAGCCTATTAATTTTGAATACTGGAAACGTTTTCGGGAAGACCGGGTTACCAAGGAGGAATTGCGCCGCGGAAGGCTAACAGATGCCTTTAACTCGTTTAAGATGCGCCTGCCTTTGGAATTAATCGATCTTATGGCTGAAAGCTATATCGTAGAACTGCCCGTAGATAACCACCTGTTCGATGGAACTGAAGAGATCTTAACTTATTTAGCCGAAAGATATGTGCTACACATCATCACCAACGGGTTTCATCAAGTACAGCATTTAAAGCTTAAGAATAGTGGTATTTCTCCCTTTTTTAACACCGTAACCACTTCCGAAGAGGTAGGGTTAAAGAAGCCCAATCCTGTTATATTTCAAAGAGCTCTTGAAAAAGCATCTGTTCAGCCCTCGGTGAGTCTCATGATAGGCGATACGTTTGAAGCAGATATTTTGGGTGCCGAAGCCATTGGGATGCATACATTGTATTATAATTACCGAAATGAAACCGTGCCTCAAGGCTACAGGGCGATCCGGCGTCTCTCAGAAATTAAAAAACATCTGTAATCATAATATTTACGCACCTATTACCGTTAGTTACACGAACAATCCCCAGTCATGAAAAAGAACCTATTATTGCCGGTAGCGGCTGTATTTGTAAGTTTGCTGTTTTTTGCATGCGTAAAAGACACCGATTTCGATCAGGCAGAAGATATTGCCCTAACACCGGTTATTGAATTAGATCTTATCTATTTTAACCTAACAGCATCTAACTTTTTCGATTCTATCAACAATACACCTATTCTCACCGTAACGGATACTACGGATATCCGCTTTTTGGACGATGCTCAAATTCAAGAAAGTTTGCGAAGGGCCGATTTCTATTTCAAATTCTCAAATGGAATTCCTAGAAGCTTTCAAGTGGATTTCCAATTTTTAAGTGAAACCAACGACACTACATATACCACACAAACCAATGTGACGCAAGGAACACCCCAAGATCCTGTTATCACAGAATTTGAAGAAGTGGTCGAAGGGGATGATATCACCCGGTTGACAGCAGCTTCAAAAGTGGTGGTTTCGGTAACAATACCGTCTTCCAACGAAACCTTGGAAGGAACCCTGAACCTACAATCTAAAACAACCTACTACCTGGAATTTTAATACAATGCGAGATCTAGTAACATGTATCATCGCCCTATGGGCGTTCACGTCTATTGCACAAAACAAGCAGCTTATCTACGGGGTTGAGGAAATTCCTCAATCGCTGTTGCTTAATCCGGGAGGGAAAGCACCCCAACGGATGCATTTTGGGATCCCATTCTTGTCGCATCTGCATGTTAACGGTGGTGCTTCCGGTGTTTCGGTCTATGATATTTTTGGTAAGTCGAACGTAGATATCAACACACGTATACGAAACAAGATATTTGAAATGGAGAACACAGATTTCTTTACGGCAACTGAACAGTTAGAACTCATAAATTTTGGTTGGCGCGCTAAGAATGACATTTTCTTTTCCGGCGGAATCTACCAAGAGTTCGACTTTGTGTTTTACTTTCCAAAAGACTTGGCGATCTTGGCCTGGGAGGGAAATAGAGATTATTTAGATTATGAGTTCGATCTTGGCGAGGTGAGTACAACAGGCGACTTCATGACCGTTTTTCATTTCGGTACCAACAAGCAAATCACAGATAAACTCACTGTAGGTGCCAGGGCAAAGCTATACTCCAGTATGATAAGCTATCGCAGTACAAACAATACCGGAACATTTGTTACTCGATTGGGCGATGGAAGTGTTAATATTTATGAGCATACGGTTCAAAATGCCAATGTCACGGTAGAAACTTCCGGATTTGCCTCCTTACGGGACTTAGACGGAGCCTCCCAAGTAACCAATGAGATCTTAGGGAGAGCTTTCTTTGGCGGGAACATTGGGTTGGGACTCGATTTGGGGGCAACCTACGACATCACGAATAATCTTACAGCCAGTGCCAGTGTCTTGGATCTAGGAACCATTTTTCATTCCAATGATGTAGAAAGCTATCAGGCAAGCGGGACTTATACACTCGATGGCATTGAGCTAATTTTTCCGCCGCTCGTAGACGGACAAGGTACTTTGCCATACTATGATGATCTAGAGGATGAGATCGAGCGTGAAATTCCCATTGATACACTCACCAATTCATACACACAAATGCGTCCGTTAAAAATAAATGGAGGTCTTACGTATAAATTTGGTCGTATTGTAGGGAAGGGAGGAGAGTGCGATTGCAGAAATCCCGGCGGTAGTATTGACAGGAATCAGTCGGTTGGGATACAACTCTACAGTATCTTCAGACCAAAGGCGCCACAAACAGCAGCAACAGCTTTTTATTACAGACGTTTTACCGACTATCTTTCGGCCAAGGCAACGTATACGGTAGATCCCTATTCCTCATCAAATGTGGGTTTAGGACTGGTTGCAGACATTGGTAAATTCAACTTTTATATAGCGGCGGACAATTTACTTCGGTATGGAAACCTTGCAAAGGCAAAAAGCCTATCTTTACAATTAGGATTTAATATAAAATTTGACGAAGAATGAAACGATTTGGTCTTGTTGTATTTGTAACATTATTATTTTGTGTTACTGGGAATGCGCAAAAGAAAATAACTGATTACTCTTATGTAGTCGTTCCGTCCGCCTTCGATTTTTTGAAAGAACCCGATCAATATCAAATGAACTCTCTTACAAAGTTCTTGTTGAACAAAAAAGGGCTAACAGCCGTATTCGAAACAGAACTGCCTAACATCCCCCGTTGTGATGTCTTGTGGGCAGATGTAGAAATGGCACCGGGCTTTATTTGGACACGTGCAGCTGTAGTTTTAAAAGATTGCAAAGGGAATGAGGTATATAGAAGTGAGAAAGGGCGAAGCAAGTTCAAAGAATACAAGAAAGCGTTCCAACATTCACTTCGAAATGCATTTAAAACATTCGATCCTAATGCGGTTTTGACCGTTGCTGCTTCAGCTTCGGAAGGAAGCGAAACTTCCAATACCTTATCTGTTTCAGAAAAAGAAGTACCAAATGATGTTAGCGTAGTTCTTTCCGAAGCCAAACCAATAAGCATCAACAGGAATGTTATGTATGTCTATGGCGACTACACCTTACAAACATTGGAAGCCGGCTATTCCATTCTATATAAGAATGAGAAGATAGGTGAATTGGTTCCTACCTCACGTCCTAATAATTTTTTAGCCAAGACTACGATGTTCAATGGAATTGGATATATCGTGGACCAAGGCATTGTAATTGAACGCGAAGTGGAAGGCATGGTAGAACTTGTTCCCATGCCATTCGAAATGGTTAACAACTAAGGTAAGAATTCAATATCCGTATTTGTCTTTCCAAAGTGACCTAAGGTAGTTTCGCAGTACATTTTCTTTTGAATTCGCACCCGGATCATAGAGTGTAGTACCCTTTATCTCGTCAGGCAAAAATTCATGTGGCACGAAATTCCCTTCATAATTGTGCGCATATTCATAATTCTTACCGTAACCCAGATCCTTCATAAGTTTGGTTGGTGCATTTCGAATAGAAAGAGGCACCGAAAGATCGCCGGTTTGCTTCACCAATTGCTGCGCTTTGTTTATAGCCGCATAAGATGCATTGCTCTTTGGGGAAGTCGCCAAATAAATAGTGCACTGGCTCAATATAATTCGAGCTTCGGGGTAGCCTATGATATTGACCGACTGGAACGTAGTATTTGCTAAGACAAGCGCCGTAGGATTCGCATTTCCAATATCTTCCGAAGCCAAGATCACGAGTCTACGTGCAATAAATTTCACATCTTCACCACCTTCAATCATTCGGGCTAACCAATACACAGCAGCATTTGGGTCGCTGCCACGAATGGATTTAATAAAGGCCGAAATGATATCGTAATGTTGCTCTCCCGTTTTGTCATATAGCACCGTATTCTTCTGTACTTTTTGCTGCACCATCTCATTGGTGACAACGATGGGTTCTTGCGCTTCTGAAAGCACCACCAGTTCAAGAATGTTCAATAGTTTGCGAGCATCTCCCCCCGATAAGCGTATGATAGCCTCTGTCTCTTGCAATTTGATCTTCTTTTGGGCGAGCAGGGTATCTTTTTTAATAGCGCGCTTTAAAAGTGCTTCCAGGTCGGTTTTACTGAAAGCTTCCAGCACATAGACTTGACATCGCGATAACAATGCAGGTATGACCTCGAAACTGGGGTTTTCGGTAGTAGCACCAATAAGTGTGATCCACCCCTTTTCTACTGCTCCTAACAACGAGTCCTGTTGCGACTTGCTAAACCTGTGAATCTCATCTATAAATAGAATAGGGTTTTTGGTTGAGAACAAGGTGTCACTCTTCTTTGCTCTTTCAATAACTTCGCGAACGGCCGCTACACCACTGTCTACGGCACTTAATGTGTAGAAGGGTCTGTCGGTTTGTTGGGCGATGATCGAAGCAAGCGTCGTCTTGCCTGTTCCCGGAGGACCCCAAAAAATGATGGAAGATAGCATCCCGGAAGCCAATTGAGCACGCAAGGCTCCTTTTGGACCAATTAAATGCTGTTGGCTCAAATAGTCTTCTAAAGATTTCGGTCGGATGCGTTCTGCCAGTGGTGCACTCATAAGGGAGTAAAATTACAATTTTTATCCCTTCGCGAACCTGACAATTTATCATACATTTGAGGAAGGGAGCATTTTTTGAATAAGGAAGAATATGGCGACAAAGAATCAATTGTACTTTTCGAACGAAGTGATTGGATACCCCATTCTCTTCGTAGCGATTCTTTGGATCGTATTCTGGGCGGAGATGCGCTTTGGGTGGAATTTTAATTTCTTGGGCATCTTTCCGCAACGTTGGGAAGGACTGCGAGGCATTATTTTTGGCCCCATGATCCACAGCAGTCTGAAACATCTTTTTAATAATTCGGTACCATTATTAGTGCTTTCTACAGCGCTGTTCTATTTTTACCGAAGCATCCGCTGGAAAGTCCTCATAATTGGGTTGTTAATTACGGGAATACTCACATGGCTTATTGGCAGACCGGCCTTGCACATAGGAGCAAGTGGTGTCGTTTATATGCTGGCGGCGTTCCTTTTCTTTAAAGGCGTATTTTCAAAACAATATCAGCTTACAGCCTTAGCATTTATTGTAGTTTTTCTCTACGGAAGTTTGCTTTGGTATGTTTTTCCCATAGATCCGAAGATATCATGGGAAGGACATCTTTCGGGTTTTGCGGTAGGGATCGCTTTTGCTTTTTTGTTTAAGGAACACCCTATTACCAATAAAAAATACGAATGGGAAGACAAAGATTATAACGAAGAAGACGATCCTTTTTTAAAGCATTTTGACGAGAACGGTAATTTTATAGAGCGACTCGCCGAAGATGAAAATCCTATGGAGTCATCACCGCGCATTACGGTGCGTTATACGCTTCGGAAGGATGCTTCCAAAGATACCGACGTCTAATCATTGCCCATTCGTTGGCGAACTACTTCATACAAGAAAGCACCGCAAGCCACCGAAACATTCAACGAATTGATCTCTCCCAACACTGGTAGGGAAGCATTCTCATCCACCAAATGCAATACAGATTTTGAAACTCCTTTTCCTTCAGATCCCATGATAAGTGCCAGAGGCTTGTTGAGTTCCAAGTCATACAAACTTTTTTGTGTCTTCTCTGTGGCAGCCACTGTGGTAATACCGGAACCTTGAAGGTAAAAGATGGCATCTTTAATATGGTCTACCTTACAAATAGGGATGTTGAAAATAGCACCTGCCGATGTCTTTACGGTATCGCCACTCACGGGCGCACCACCTTTTTTCTGAATAATTACAGCATCCACACCGGTACATTCTGCGGTTCTTAGGATCGCTCCAAAATTTCGCACGTCACTTATTTGGTCCAAGACCAAGAACAACGGGATCTTTTTAGAAGAGAGCACTGTTTCCACGATTGTTTCTAGATCGTGAAAGGCAATAGGGGAGGTTACGGCCACAACACCTTGATGGTTTCCCCGAGTAAGTCTGTTAAGTTTTTCAACCGGAACGTGATTAATGGTTACACCCTCTTTTTCGAGTGTATTCACAATCTCTTCTAGTTTCGTGTTGGGACTGTCTTTTTGAATGTAGACCTTGTCGAGAACAATATCGGACTTGATTGCTTCTAAAACAGGGTAGATCCCAAATATGGTGCTTTCTTTTTTATTCATATTGAAAAAAATACCGCTGCTTGCTAAAGTGCAAAACAGCGGTATAAAATTAAGTAAATTTTATGGGCTTATTGGTTCAAAGGCCACTCATAAAAATATGCGTGACGCTCAAAGACCAAAAAGTCTTCAAAATTGGAAGGGTCATCCACAACATGGCCATCTGCATCGACACTGCGACCTCTAAAATAAACGCTTCCCGTTTCCAAATTCGATACAGGAACACCTAAGGCGGTAGCCACATCTTGTTTGGTAAAGATCAATTCGGTAGGGAAGGTCGTTATGGTTGCCAGCAAGGCATCAGTCTCCAAAGGTGCAGTAGAATCATTGCTGTCAAAACCTACGTATACCTCATGGGAAAGAATATTAGGGTCTTGAGACCGGTATTCGATTCGCACTTGATTTCCGTTGTTTTCTGCAACAAGTCTAAAATTCCAAAAATTATTCCCAATGATCCCTTCCAAATCCTCGTTTCGGTCTTGGATAGCGACATACGGATAGTTGGAAAGATCGTTAAAGATCGTATCTCCAAAAGGGGTTTCGTCGTTGTTGCAAGAGGAAAAGGATACTCCTGCAAGAAGCGCACACATGATTATAAAACTAATTTTTTTCATATCGATAGATTTTAAAAGTCAAGGTTAAATGTTGTGCCTTCTGCCCACCACACTTTTTCACCTACTGAGGCTTTTTGCACTGCATCCGGATTGTTGTTGTTATTCACGTAAATTGCAGGATACAACATGCTATTTGTAAATGTCCCGGGATTAGGAACTACCGAAGGAGCGAGATCTGAGGGATAGCTCGTTCTGCGGAAGTTATTATAGATCTCTATCCCATTGCCCCAGGCAGATTTGTAATATTCGGTAATGATCACATCCAATTTAGCTTCATTTCCTGAAGCAGCATTGAAACGAGCAATAGCATCACTTACATAAGCGTCAACATCAGCCTGTGTAGGTTCAGGTGCTCCCGATGGAATCGCAAAAGATTGAAAATTCATTACTTTACTAATAGAGGCGCGAATACCATTTTCCATTGCAGTTAAAGCCGCTCCGCTATTGTTGTTGAGCATTAATTGTGCTTCGGCAATAAGGAATTGGGTAAAGGCATTGGTCATGATAATAGAGGAGCCTGCGCCTGCCGCACCTTGACCGGCATTTGTTGCACCTGTTGACCCATCATTATACTTACCCCCAACCGGATACAGACCGTGAACTGTGATAAGCGGAAAGTCTGCAGCAACATTGGGTCCGGCATCGCCGTGTTCCCGAGCAAATATTTCACCATTTTGCAGGTAGAAATAATAATTGAAGCGTGGATCACCTTGCATTCTTCGAATAAATGGCGCAGCCATATAGATTCCGGCGCCACCTACATATTGACTTTGGAACAATGGATGTCGACTCTCGGGTTCATCAGCCGTGTCGGAATAATTGAACTGAAAGTCTTGGTTGTTCTGAGAAATAAAATTTCCTCCTCCAATCACTTGATTGGCTTGACTTGCTGCATTTGAATTGTTAAGCCTAGATGATACTGCCAATTTAAGTAAGAGTGAATTTGCAAGACGTTTCCAATTGTCCATATTTCCGCCATAGAATATATCGGAAGGCAAATCTACACTTCCCCCTGCATCTATACGTTGGATAGAATTTAAAAGGAGCTCTCTGGCATCGGCATAAATAGCACTACCTTCGTCCCGTCCCGGATTAAAGTTGTCACTTCCTTGTAAGGCTTCAGAATAGGGGACATCTCCAAAAGTGTCTACCAATGTAACAATTACATAGGCTTCCATGATCTGGGTGGCGGCTATGATATTATTTCCGTTGATATCTTCAGTTTCCAGTGCAAACGCCAATTCTTTTAATTGTTTCGTTTCAATTAGACAGTTGGCATATGCATTGATCCAAACACCATTAAAAGAATCAGAGTCAAATTGACTTGCATAGAAGGGAGAGTTTCGCATCAATTCCATTCGGGTCACCGTAGCAACGTTAAACTGCAGTCCTTGAAAGAAACTGTTAAATCCTAGCTGACTGGCATTGAATAAAAACTCAATATTTGCTTCATCTGCTCCAAGGTTACTTGGGTCTTCGGTAAGATTCGTATCAATGGTTTCGCATGATACTGTGAGAAACATCAGCAGTAATGCGATAAATTTTATGTGAATATATTTTTTCATAATATGTTTTTTAGAATGATGCTTTTATACTAAGACCAATTCTTCGCGATGAAGGGCTGGTTCCACCTTCGATACCGGCGCCGTTGCTATTCACTCCTGTACCAATAGAGTTGGTGTCTAAATTAATGCCGTCCGGTGCGTTTAATGCTTTGTAATATAAGTTCTCACCTACTACTGCAATGGAAAAATAGCCGAAAGGTGTTTGATCTAAGACCTTATCCGTAAAACGATAAGTGAGGGCTACTTCTTGAATTCTAATAGTGGTACCATCGAAAATCCCAAATTGATCCGGCCCGTTGTTGTATTCGTTGAAAAGTGCATCTCCAGCACTTATCACTACCTCGTTCGGTTCTCCGGTTGTTGTATTAATTCCCGGGAGGACATATCCTACATTTTGAAGTCCGTCGCCGTCTGTTGTTAGCCCTCGTCCCAATAGAGATCGAGCAGTAGAGGAGTAGATATCACCTCCCTGTCTGTATTGTACGTTTGCAGTAAGCGAAAGGTTTTTATACCGCACTGCAGTAAACATAGAGGCAATCCAATCTGGGTTCGGGTCACCAATAATGGCGATATCATCAGCAATCTCGTACTGACGACCGTTTGTAAGATAGTTACCATTTTCATCGGTAGCAATAACCTCTCCTAAGATAATGTTTACAGGCTGTCCTTCTACTAAATAGTTTCCTAGTGTTCCGAAAACTGCGACAGGAAAACGATCCTCTTCCAGTTTCGTCACTTCTGAATCGTTCTTTGTAAAGTTACCACCAATGTCGAATGAAAAATCATTTGTTTTAATGGCAGTTATATTTAACTCAAGTTCTATTCCATCCACTTGAAATTCATTCACATTTTGGGGAGAAGAAATAAATCCGGTAGAAGGATCCAGATTTCTAGTGAAAATAAGGTCACTTGTCACTCTCTTGAAATAGCTGGCATCGAAGGAGATACGATTCTTCCAGAATTTTGATTCAAACCCGAACTCGTACTCTTCGATTAAGGCAGGCCCTAATTCTTTATTAGCCAATGTATTACTAATTGCATCTGTGTTGATAATATCTCCATTAGCGGTTACAAAAGAGCTAGAATTAGAATCGATTGTTTGAATGGTTGGATAGGGTATGAATAACCCAAATAAACTGGTCCCCGGTACGTTGAAATCGGCAGACGTTCCATAATTGGCGCGTATTTTGAAATAATTAAGCGCATCGCCTTTTAGTCCTTTAAAGGCTTGTGTGGGAATAAACGAAAGTCCTACGCCCGGATAGAACTGTGAATTGTTCTCAAAATTGGAGGTCCAATCGTTTCGGGCACTGGCGGTCAAGAACAAGTAATTATTATAATCAAATGTTGCTTGTGCCAAAATTCCCGGCCTATTTAGTGCGTATCTGCCCGATATTGCAGATTGCTCTTCAAAAAAATCATGCTCTAAAGCATCAAATACAGTTTGTCCCGTACTATTTGTAGCCTCGAATGTTTCTTCGGTTCTGCTGATATCCACACCGACATTTGCACTAATTCCGAATTGATCTTTGGCAAATCGATCTTCCATATTTAATAAGAAAGCATGTGTAAAAAGTGTTTGTCGACGCGCACTGGTTGTTAGAGCACCTGTAGTGTTTGCGGCATCTGTACTTCCTCTATTAATATAGATCTTTCGTTGTTCAATGCCAACATCTGTTCCAAAACGATAGGTGGCCGACAGCCATTCTGTTAAGTTAACACTGGCTGATACTTGACCGTAAATACGATTTACATCTTCTTCCACACCGGAGTTGTTAACGTACCAATACGGGTTGGAAGCACCAGAGTCGTTTTGAAAATTAATTTCTTGTCCGGTAAGCGGGTGTTGTGAAGGCCATCCCGCAAGATCTATACTTCTTGGAGTATTTAATAAACCGGTAAAAATCGGCCCGGTAAAGGGGGAAGTAAAATCAACACGTGAGTAATTTAGGGTTGACGAAACATTTATTTTATTTGCCAAGTTCCCGTTACCGCCAACAGATAATGTGTTTCTGCGCAAGGTATTGCCGGGCAAGAATCCTTGATCGTCTAAGTTACCAACAGATAGATTATAGCCAAAATTTTCGGAACCTCCGTTTACACTAGCGTTTATATTTTTAACAATTCCTGTTCTAAAGAAATTCTCTTGAGATTTATAGTTCTTGTAATCTACTCTGGAATCCACTTGGTCCGGAAACCCATCGTTAAAAATAGGACTATTAAGAGAATAGGGGTGTGAGATTTGTCCTTGGGCATCCACGTTTCCGTAGTCCCATCTACCAAAGGTAGCGCCCCAGTTTCCGAAGAAATTGTAATAGGCGTCATAATATCCTTGTCCGCGCTCGTCGGTAAAATCGGGTAGGGAGGCGATCTCATTATAAAATGTAGAGACGGTAAGGGTAACTTCGGTTTGTTTATTTCTATTACCCCCTGAACTACCGGCTTTTGTTGTAATAACGATCACACCATTTTTACCATCCGCACCATAAAGCGTAGTTGCACTTAAGCCTTTTAAAACGTTTACGGTCTCAATACTATTTGGATCAATATCCAAAGAACGACTCGTTCCGGAGAACCCGGTTCCGTTTGTGTTTGAATTGAAGCGAACACCATCTACCACATAAAGCGGTTGATTATTACCGGTTGAGGTAAGTCCGCGAATGGTGATGCTAGAACCTGCACCCGAGAGACCACTGGCATTAATGATATTAACACCTGCAGCTTTTCCTTGAAGAATTTTGGTGATATCACCAGTAGCACGTTGTTCTATGTCTTCTGATGAAATAGATGTAACGGCGTAACCAAGTGCCTTTTTCTCTTTTTTAATTCCCAAAGCTGTTACAACCACTTCGTCCAATTCTGAAGCACTTTCATTCAAAGTTACGTTGATAGTGCTTCTAGCCGGCGTGATCTCAATCTCTTGAGCGGTAAAACCGACGTAGGAGAACACCAATACATCACCGTTGTCGGCAACAATCGAATAATTTCCGTCAAAATCGGTTTGTGCTCCGGTAGTGGTACCTTTTAATATAATGTTTACTCCGGGTAAAGGTAGCCCCGAATTGTCGCTGACAGTACCTGTAATTGTTCTTTCTTGTGCAAGAGAAGTGAACGAAATACTAAGAAACGTCAAACAAAAGATCCAGAATAGTTTTGTTTTCATATTCGCTGTTTTAGAATGTAGTACAAATGTGGCGATTCTATGAATCTAATACAAAAAAAATGTTAAGAAAATTAACAAGATATATAATATTAACACAAAAACATATAGCTTTGATAAAATGAAAAACTGGGTTTTCGATTTATAATCTAAGTAGGTAAGAAAAAATCGAAACGTTTAAAAACAAAAAAGCCACTACATCGTAGTGGCTTTTCTTTTTTTTCCAATTTTCTATTGATTTACTGGTGTTGGTGTAAACAAAGTAGGAATTGGTTGTGGCGTATTTGGGTTCACATCCAATTCGGTTTGTGAATACAGAAAACGTTCAGGTAATTGACTACCTGTCTTTAATGGTACACCTAAAATATTATCTGTTCTCGTTAGGTCATGCCATGTTTGAGGAGAAGGGTAAAGTGTAATGTACTTCTCTTCTAAGATATGTAGTAACAACGTACCTCCGGTTGCAGCCGAGGGAGGAAATCCACCACCATACTGAGCATCTAATGCAGCTCTTACGGAATTTAGGGTGTTTTGTGCTAAAGTGTTGTTTCCACCTCTTTGAGCAGCTTCAGCAAGAATTAATTGTGTTTCATACCAAGAAATAATAGGTAAAGACGCATCTTGAGCCATTAACTGACCTTCAGTAGTTCCAAAGTTACCATTGTCTCTGTAATAGAATGCATATCTCGCAGCTTCTCCCGGAGTAGCTAATAACCTATTAGCCGAACCACTAGGATCGATAAGCTCTTGTAAATAACTACCTACCGGAGTAGTGTTAGCGGGTCTAGCAAGAACTGTAAAATTATACCAAAAATTTTGAGCTCCAGTAGCACTTGTATGTAATGAGAAGAAATCTCCACCTACATTAGAAATACCGGCTTGGGCTTCTGAAAGGGCCATGGGATAATTTTTGGAAATCATATAATATCGGGCCTTAAAGGAGTGTGCGATTTGTCCTAAGGTAGAAGTACTTCTAGTAGAGCCATTTTCGTCACTAATATACAAAGTAGAACCCCCGGCAGCCGCGATAGCATCATCCAATAAAGTTTGAACATGAGCCAATACACTCGCTTGAGCATCATATACAGGAAAATCAATCCCTGCTACTGAAGCTTCAGAATCCGGTACAGCACCAAAAGAAGTAGCCATTTCCCCTAAGAAATAAGCTTCAAGCATAGCGGCCGTTGCGAACGCATCATTGTCTTCTTCTTCTAATGCCTGCTCTTTAGCTAATCGTACTGTTTTTATACCTTCTACATAAATGTTGCTCCATAAAGCATCAAAGTCGGTAGGGGTAAAACGATATTGTTCATATCCAATCCATTGTGCATCGGCACCGGTAATTGAATTAGACATGATTCCCGCGTATCGAGAAGCATCACTTTCTGCAAGATAGGTAGCAACCAGTTCTGCTTGCGAGATTAGGTTTACGGTAGGTACAGAACCTACGGTATTTGGATCATCTTGATAATTTGTTTCTGTAACCAATTTCTCGCAAGAAAAAAGGAGCACCGAAATGGTTGTTAGAAGCAAAATTGATTTTATATTTTTCATCTTTCTATTTTTTTAAATTATAGTCCTAAACGTAGGGTGAATTGATAACTAGCCGTAGATGGGTTGGTGAAGTATTCCAAACCTCTTCCTTTAGAAGCACCAGTCAAGTTGTTATCAGGATCGAAACCTTCAACGTCAGACCAAGTTACTAAATTTCTTCCGGAAATCGCTAAGCTAAGAGACTCTAAGCCTACGTGCTCGATCAAGCGGGTAGGGAACGAATAGGTAAGCGATACTTGACGTAATTTCACATAAGAAGCGTCTTCAACATAAAGTTCAGAAGAACCATTGAATCCACTTGCTGTTCCACCGTTATACCATGCTTGGTCTAATAGTACAGTTCCTGCTCCAAAATCATCCAAATTACCACGTACCGTAAAACTACCGTCAGCATTTTGTTGGGCGTTTGGAAGATCGGCAATAGCGATCCCTTGGAAGTTAACAATGTTCGCCGCATCTGCCGCAGAAACTGTAACTTCGTTGGCAGTGATAGAGGTTACACCAAAGTGATTTAATACACCTAAGGTACCATTCCATACATCCATACCTTGTCTGAAATCGAATAGGGCAGCAAGTTCAAAACCTTTGTAAGCGATCTCGGTTCCAAGACCTCCAATCCAATCCGGGTTAGGATCTCCAAGAACTTCTTCACCTTCAGTAGAGATTACAGGGAATCCAAAATCGTTCAATTCAAGATTACCGTTCTCATCTCTCAATAGAGGCTCTCCTGCAAATACCGCAAAAGGTTGACCATCATATACCGAAGAGGCAGATCCTGTGAATCCGTTCAGGGTTGTAAGCAATTCACCATTACCGTCAGGACTCATTACCAAGTTGTCATTCATACTGTAGTTGGCATTGATCTTCCATGAGAAATCTTCGGTTTGAATCAGCGTTGCACTCATGTCTAATTCAATACCCTTATTGGTAATTGTTGCCGCATTACTGTTCAAATTAGTAAAACCAGAGGATGGAGCAACTACAATGGGTAGTAACACATCTTCGGTCTTACGATCGTAATACGTACCGTTAAGTGAAAGTCTATTATTGAAGAATCGTAAATCTACTCCTCCTTCAACCTCTTTTACTCGTTCAACTACTAAGTTCGGATTTCCTTGTGTGTTTTGCAATGAAGATACACTACCGTATTGGTCTCCCGCAATAGAGTCACCCCATGAAGATCCTACACCGCCCCCAACAAATCCACTACTCAAAGAGTAAGGTATTGGTGCAACTGCTACTTCACCGTAGGTTCCTCTCAACTTACCAAAACTTAAGAAGTTATTCTCTCCAATGACTTCAGAGAATTTCCATCCTAATGAGACCGCAGGATAGTAAAAGTTTTGATCCGGTAACGTAGAAGATCTGTCCATACGTCCTGTTAAGTTGAAAAGCACTTGATTGAACAATTCTCCTTCGATCAATACATACGCACCAACTTGTTTAGAGTAATTAGTGTTGTTGAAAGCAGTGATATTTTCGGCAGCTGCATTTCCTACATCAATTAAGTCAGATAATGTAACGAAAGGGTTAACAAAATCTGTAGCACTTGCTGCAAATTGTTCCAATCTATTATCTTCATACGTAGTACCTAGGATCCAGTTAAAATTGAAATTATCTGAAATATCATGGTTAACACTTAAGAAAGCAGTTGCATAGTCTGAAGTAACAAAACGTTCGTCTTGAGCAAAATAACCTGCTCCGTTACCAATATTCGTAGCTGAGTTGAAAGGAAAGAATTCTCTTCTTCTGTCTCTATATGAATCTTTATTGTAACGTGCTGTTACAAATACATTGTCACTGAACTTGTATGTAAGTTCAGGCGACATAGTGATACGATCTACGCTAATAGTATTGGATTGTTCATTTACAGTCCATAATGGGTTGTTGTATACTGGAATTGGTCCTAACGGGTTTCTATACCCTCTTTGGGCATTAATGATCGCATTACCTTGCGCATCAAAGGCAGTTCCTTTATAATCTCGGTTGTCGAAATCTGCAGGAGTTCTTAATAATCCGAGATATAGTCCATTAAGATTCGATCCGGTTTGAATTGCATCTGATTCAGTTTTAACGTACGCTGCAGAAACTCTACCGGAAAGCTTATCAGAAAAATTAGTAGTGTTATTAAAACGCATGGATCTTCTAACATAATTAGACCCATTTTTAATAATACCTTCTTGATTCCATTCGCTGGCACTAATATAGGTATTGCCGTTTTCTCCGGAATGTTGTAAGCTGAGGTCATTCTCGAACGTAAGTCCTGTACCAATTACCGCATCGAAATTAGATTCTAAAAAGGTTTCTCTAGACCTTTTTTCAATAATTGGATAATAGATAGTTCCGTCTAATGCTTCAAAACGTTGTAGGCTGCTTGTGTCTACTAAATCGGGTCCACCCGGACGACTTGCGATAAGATCACCCCATGCTCCATTGAAATTTGAAGCCATTCCATTAGTACCTTGACCATATTTCTTTTGAAGGTCCCAACGCTCATTTACCTCATCTACATAAATACTTGATTTGTAGTTAAGATTCCATTTTCCGGCAGTTCCTCTACCAGATTTTGTTTTAATTACGATCACCCCGTTTGCTGCACCAGTACCGTAAATGGCAACTGCTGAAGCACCTTTTAGAACACTTACAGATTCGATGTCTTCTGCCGGGATATCGTTTAATCGCGATTGCTCGGATACTCCATCAACACCGGCTCCAAAATTAAAGTTGTTAATTAAAACCCCATCAATTACGTAGAGCGGTTCATCATCACCTTGGATAGTGTTCGCTCCACGAATTTGGATAAATGCACCCGCACCCGGATCTCCACTACCTCTAACAACATTCACACCCGAAGTCTTACCGGCCAGACCAGTTGCAACCCCTATTTCACCCGATCTAGTGATAGTTTCAGATTGTACTGTTGTGGTCGATGTAAGGTCATCATCCTTTTTACGTGTTAAACCGATCGCATTAATGATTACCTCGTTCAATACAGCTGCATCTTCCTGAAGGAGGACATCTATGCTATTGGAGGCGCCTGTAATTGGGCGTTCAACAGTAGTAAAACCAACATAACTAAAAACCAATGTTTGACCTACACTCGCTTGAATCGAGTAGTTTCCGTCAAAATCGGTTTGAGTACCGCTGTTTGTACCTTTTACGACGATGTTAACTCCAGGCAGGGGCAGACCAGTATTGTCGCTCACCGTACCGGAGATTGTTTTTTCTTGTGCGAACGTGAGTTGCACGACAAACGCCAATAATAGCGTTAAGATTCCACTAAACTTTGTTCTCATTTTATAATTTATTTGAATTAGCCAATGCCAAAAATCATAATAAAAAGTTAAATACACAACTTTTTAAACCTAAATTTTAGTTTTTTAGTTTGCGTTAGGATAGAGAATTTAAGGACTCTAAAAGAAAAAGGCCATTACGAATAATGGCCTTTTTTGGGATTGTTTGGACTAAGAATTAATACCCGGGGTTTTGGTCTGCTTGGCTAATATTTGAATTAGTATCTATCTCATCAGATGGAATAGGCCAAAGATTCATACGTGCAGGAATAAAAACGCTTCCCGGTTTGTCTTGAATAATTTGGTCTGCTACGCCTAGTCTTTTGATGTCATACCAACGATGACCCTCAGCATAAAATTCTACTAATCTTTCTCTGGAAAGAATGTCGCGGAAATTTCCAGCCGTTACGGTAACAGGTGCAACACCTGCTCTTTGTCTAACCTGATTTACTTTAGTTGTGGCAACACCAAATTGATTCATTCTCGCCGCAACCTCTGCTTGATACAACAATACATCTGCATATCTAATAACGTTTACTTCGTCAGATCCATTTGCAGTATCGTCATATTTGTTAATTATATTATCAAAATTCCCAACGGTAACTAATAGATCTCCTCTGGAACCACCGTCAGCTGCTATTGCATCGATAAGGGTTTGAGAAGCAAATACCTCTCTTCTTCCTCCGTCTGAAGAAGGGTAGAAAAAGAAAGCTAATCCATTTCCATCAGTGATTGAGAAATCCAATTTGAAGATAGTCTCACTTTTAATTCCATCAGAGAAATTTTGGCTATACGAAGAAGTTAATGAAAAATTGCCTTCAATAGCATTTAAGTCTTGCATTGCTGCAGCATAGTCACCAGTTTCAGTGTTTAACTTAGCTCTAAAAAAACGTGCAGAATATTCTCCAATAAAATATCCGTCATCAGCATTTATTGAAGAAAGCTGGTCTACTGCAAAATTTAAATCTGCTAAAGATTGCTCATAAACCTGTGCCAACGGAACTCTTGGAGAACCTTCAAAATCACCTGTAATGATAGGAGACTCTAAATATACCGGCACGGCGCCAAAAAGACGTCCTAAGTTTAAATAAGCTACTCCACGTAATGCACGTGCTTGTCCTAAGAAACTGCTCGTCTGCGCTGCGGTTAATTGACCACTTATGGCTTCGATACCAGCAATAAAAAAGTTAACATCGAAAATCACATCGTAGTTCGCTTGCCATATACCTAGGTTCTCGACATTATTGGTTGCAATGTCATTTCCTGCGAATTCCGCAAATGAGGGAAACGAACCTGTATGTACAAGTTCATCACTGTACAAACCATTTTGATAGATGGCATCTCCCTGAAAGAACCCGTCATTTTGAGCAGCGGCATAAATACCATTTAAGGCAGCTTGAGCCGTTTGTAGGTCAACAATCAATTCGGTAACCGGAATACTAGTAACCGGTTCTACGTTGTTTTCAACGAAATCATCTGCACACGACACCAAGGAGAATGTCGCAAAGATGAAAATCGAAAATTTTAAAATATTTTTCATAATTAGATACAATTTTTAGTGTTATAGAGATGCGTTAAAACCTATTTTAAAGGTGCGGTTCAAACCTTGAGTAAAGAAATCAGTAGAATAGGCTGTGTTAACAGCTCCAAACGTACTTACTTCCGGATCAAACCCACTGTAATCAGTTATAGTGAGTAAATTATCGACAGAAACATACACTCTCACAGACTCGAACCAGTTTATATCTCTAATAGTATATCCTAAAGATATTTCTTTTAATCTGAAATAATCCCCATCCTCAATGAACCTAGACGAATCTTGGTTATTATAAGATTGTAGTGCTCCGGTACGTGGTCTAGGAAGATCCGTGTCTGTATTAGTAGGAGTCCAATAATCCAATTGACTAGCAAACTTATTGAAGGTTCTGCTTCCGGATGCACCGGCAAATGCCAAAGTATTATTATAGATGTTATAATCTAATGCAAAGTTGGTATTCGCCGTAAAATCAAAGTTCTTATAATTCATGGTCAATCTGAAGTTACCTGTAACTCCTGGAAGACCCTTTCCGATAAATACACGGTCATCATCACTGATATCGCCGTCACCATTGGTATCTACATAACGAACGTCTCCGGGAGAAACACCTCTGTCCAATAATGGTTGAGGAATAGCATCACCTTCTTGCCACAGACCATTTGCCTGAAGTCCAAAGAAAGCTCCAATGGGTTGCCCAACATCAATTCTGGTAGCAAAACCGGCATCGATTGGTAACGGTTCCCCGTCAGCATCGTTGAATAAGGCGGTTACTTCATTTTCTAAAGTAGCTACGTTCACCAATATTGACGCGTTAAAATCGTCAGATTTTATAATTTTAGCATTAAGAGATACTTCGTGACCGCTGTTGGTAATCTCGGCAACGTTGTCGTTAATACCTCCACCACCTGTTACAGAATTTGGGGTAGGACGCGTTAATAATACATCGGTAGACTCTTTCTTGAAATAATCGTAGGTTATAAAGATTCTGTCATTAAAGAACCCTAATTCAGTTCCAACGTTTAACTGTGCCGTTTCTTCCCATGTTAATAATGGGTTTGCGATCTGGACAACTTGTGTTCCTGAAAGATCTGCGTAGTTAGCAGTTCCACCTAGAGATAAATAACCAAATGCTCCAAGAGGCTCACTGTTACCAGTAACACCATAAGAGGCTTTTAGTTTAAAGAAGTTAAATGTTTCGCTATCACCAAACCAATCTTCTTTAGATACAATATAGGCTCCGGAGATTGCGGGGAAATAACCAATACGGTCTTCCAAGCTAAAACCTGAATAAGCATCTGCTCTCATAGAAGCTTCTATGAAGTACTTCTTAGCCCAATCTAATCCTACACGTGCAAAATATCCAAATCTTTTTTCACGAATTAAATTTTGGGATGCTGTCGTTGGTGTAGAAGCAGCTCCAAGATAAGTAATTCCATTTGGAAAACCGGTAGCAGCTAATAGCACTGAATTGTTTTGATCATTTTGAAACTCATAGCCCGCAAGTGCATTAAGAGCTAACTGACCAAATTTTTTGTTATAGTTGAAAGTTTGATTCATAATGAGTGTTTCTACCAGATTAATATCTAGTGACCCACTTCCGTCTGGATCTCCAGAAGGATGTTCAGCAGGGAAGAAACTACGCTCGGTGAAATCAATTCTGCTGTAGGAAACTCTAAAGTTAGTGCTTAGATCATCATAAAATTGATATCCTGCACTTAAGCTTCCGATAAAACGCTGAGTTTCAGTTTCTCCAACAACTACTGTTGCATTTTGTAATGGATTCGAAAATGTAAAATCGCTAGTGTTAAAAGTTCCGTCTTCGTTAAACAACATATTTCCGGGAGCTTCTAAAATGGCAGTTGTTAATGGTGCGAAGATATTATTATCACTGTTGATCAGAGACTGGTTCTCATTAGTCAAAGAAGCACTTCCTGTAGCGGTAAACTTAGAATCGCTAGAATTGAATGTACCTGTAACCTGTCCATTTTTACGCTTATAATCTTGACCAAGTAAAACACCTTCTTGCTCATAGCTTCCGAAACTCGAATAGAAGGTTACATTGTCGCTTCCGCCAGTAATTGAAGCATCGGTACTGGTAAGAAATCCACCTCCCGGGCGATATACGGCACTAATATAATCGTCTCCTTCATCTTCAAGAAATGCAGGATCATCCTCAAAATCACCGTTAGTTGCCGCTACAAAACGAGCATATTGTCCTGATGTAAATACTTCAGGTCTTTCGATTTCTCTTTGATATCCTGTGTAATGGTTAACATTTGCGCGGAATACTCCTTTTTTACCTTTTTTGGTAGTAATTAAGATAACCCCATTCGCAGACCGAGATCCATAAATAGATGCTGCTGCAGCATCTTTAAGTATCGTTACACTCTCAATATCGTTGGCGTTGATAGAACTTAAAGGGCTCGTATCTTGGCCTCCAAAAGCACGAAGACCACTGGATAGATTATTAGCACTAATAGGCACACCATCAATAACATATAGAGGGCCGTTCGATGTTAACGAAGAAGGTCCACGAACCAAGATATTAACCGCAGCTCCGGGAGCACCAGAAGCCTGTCCACCAAATACACCTAAAGCATTACCTTGAATGGATTTAGCGATGTTTGGTGTAGAGACGTTTTGAATTTGCTCGGCTGTAACGGTTGTGACACTCGTTGTAAGCTCCTTAGCTTTTTGTTCTCCATAACCTGTGATCACTACTTCATCCAATTGTGCACCTGGTGTCATGGTTACATTAATGGTGGTTTGAGCCCCTACAGGAATCTCCTTGGTCTCAAAACCTACGTAGCTATACATAAGTGTTTGATTCGCCTGCGCCTGGATAGAATAATTTCCATCAAAATCAGACTGAGTTCCTGTGTTGGTGCCTTTAATGATAATGTTGGCACCTGGCAGTGGAAGACCCAAATCGTCCGTCACCGTTCCTGTAATTGTTTTTTCTTGTGCAAAAGTGAGCTGCACTACTAACACTAACAAAAGTGTTAAAATTCCACTAAACTTTGTTTTCATTTTATGATTTATTTGAATTAGCCAACGCCAAAAGTCTCAATAAAAAGTAGATTAAACAACTTTTTAAACTTAAAATTTATCTTTTTTTAATGATTTCTTGACTTAGCTATGTTAAAATTTAAAATCTGGAAGTCAGGCTTAGATGAATTTTGGTATTTGAGAATGCAAAATCTTGCTGGCTGCCACTTCCGTTGGCGATGTTAAATTTAAATATTCCGGCCTTAGTCCGCATGCCTAAGCCAATTCCAAAACTGTACAACTGTTCTTTTTGCGTAAATAATTGATTCTCAAAATACCCAAGGTCAATAATACTGTGTAGGTATATACTAGGGGAAAAAGAATAACGGTATTCGGTATTTAACACCGAAAAAAGCGAGGCGTCGATACTGTTCTCGTTGAAACCGCGAATACTGTTAATTCCTCCAAATCGAAATAATTCGTTGGTTACATAGGTGTCGGATAATAAAAAGCTTGTATTATTCTGTAAAAAGAAGGAATTCTTATTATTCAAATTAAAGATGTGATTGGCCGTTACACTAATACGTTGCTGCGCTTCGGTAGCAGACCGCAGTTCTCGCTGCCCTATTTCGGCATCTAAAGATAAAAGAGTCTTTACGGGAAACAGAAAACTGTTTTGTGGTTTCATGAATGACAAGCCGGCAATGGCAAATCTGGAGGTGTAATCATCTATTGGCGTTCCGGCTACGGTTGTCTCAAGTAAATTGCTGGACTCATATCCTTTATAGCCCGCGTAGGTCGACGATGATGGATTTATCTGGTATGTCACTCTAACTTGTTGTTGGGTGGTGACAAAAGTGCTATCCCGTTTAAATATTTGAAGTTCGGCGCCTAGTCCAAAAGGTGTCTTGAAAAGATATGGCATGGTGACCCTAACCCTAAAGTTCTGTTGTTCGTTGCCATCGGCCTTGTAATTTATGAGCAATTGTTCTCCAAAATTCAGGTTGTTGTTTAGCTCTAAATTCAAATACCCGTTGAATTCCAGTCGTTGGGTATCTTCATTCGTGGCAAATCCCAAAATACCGTCAAACAAATTGTTGTTCTCCTTTTTTAGATAAAAATAGACAGTGGTATTGTTTTTTCTGAAGAGCGCTTCTGGAGGTTTTATCGTTGAGACAAAGCCCAAGCCATTTAACACCTCGTTTTGTGCCACCAATTTTTTTTGACTGAAACGCTTTCCTTTCTTCACGCCGGCAAAATAAGTGAGATATGATTTTGGAAATTTCTCATATCCTTTAACAACAATGGAATCGATGGTTCTAAGATTTCCAGTGCTAATAACCAAGTTTGCCGAAAGTGAATTATCTTCGTTCTTGACGATATTGGTAAGACTTGTTCGGGTAAATGGATCACCGTTCTCAGCTACTAAAGCATTGAGCTTTCGCAATGACGACGATAGCTTCGGAAAGGTAAGCGAGAAATAAGTTTCGGTTACGTTCTGAGAGATCTTCTGAAGGATCTTTTCTGAAACAAGAGTGTTGTCATAGAATATCTTGATGGTCTTGAATCTTTTTCCTAAAAAAAAACGGGCGGTATGAAGGCTGTCGTTTTCCTTCCGAAGCATTCGCAATTCACTTTCAATGTAGCCGATGTTTTGAAACTTTTGAAGCAGGGAATCCGTTTCCGCTTCAAGCGATCGATAATCGTTAAAACGCAACTGCATACCCAAGCTGTCCAAGAGCGATGCAGAGACTGTTTCTTCGGCCTCTATATTTAACTGCAATTGCTGGGCTCCTACTGCCCAAAAAATAGCGGTATATATATTAAGGTATAAAATTAAGGAGAGACTTTTTTTCAACAACTATCATTTTGACTTGTAAAACTAACGTTTCATCGCCGGTTTTAATATCTCTATTGTGAAATAATAGAACCGTCGGTAAAATTACTTTAGGAACGTTTGATTAATTCAATTTTATTTCTACCTTTGCAAGCCCTTAAAAAGAGGGATTTTATATTTAATAAAGTATAATTAAAAGTTTATATGCCAACAATTTCACAATTAGTACGAAAAGGAAGAGCCAAAATAACCAAGAAGAGTAAATCGGCTGCTTTGGATTCGTGCCCTCAACGAAGAGGTGTGTGTACGCGTGTATATACCACTACGCCTAAGAAGCCTAACTCTGCTATGCGTAAAGTAGCAAGGGTTCGGTTAACAAATGGTAAAGAGGTAAACGCTTACATCCCTGGTGAAGGTCACAATTTGCAAGAGCACTCGATAGTATTGGTTAGAGGTGGAAGGGTAAAGGATTTACCGGGAGTTAGATACCATATCGTTCGTGGCGCTTTAGACACCGCCGGTGTTGCAGGTAGAACACAACGTAGATCTAAGTACGGTGCAAAACGCCCTAAGAAGTAATTAAAAAACTTTAAAGAGAAGACATGAGAAAAAGACAAGCCAAAAAGAGACCCCTTTTGCCGGATCCAAGGTTTAACGACCAGTTGGTAACACGTTTTGTAAACAACATGATGTGGGACGGAAAAAAGTCGGTGGCTTTTAAAGTGTTCTACGATGCGATTGATATTGTAGACGAGAAAAAAACAGACGATGAAAAAACGGCATTAGAGCTTTGGAAAGATGCACTTTCCAATGTAATGCCTCACGTAGAAGTTCGCAGTCGTAGAGTTGGTGGGGCTACCTTCCAAATTCCTATGCAAATTCGTCCCGATCGTAAAATTTCAACTGCAATGAAGTGGTTGATCCTTTACGCACGTAAGAGAAACGAAAAATCTATGGCGCAAAAGTTGGCCGGCGAGATCCTTGCTGCCGCTAAAGAAGAAGGCGCTGCGGTTAAGAAGCGTACCGATACGCATAAAATGGCCGAAGCAAACAAAGCATTCTCACATTTCAGATTCTAAAAAATGGCACAAAGAGATTTAAAATTTACAAGAAATATAGGTATTGCTGCGCATATTGATGCCGGTAAAACCACCACTACAGAGCGTATACTGTACTATACCGGAGTAAGTCACAAGATTGGTGAAGTACACGATGGTGCAGCTACTATGGACTGGATGGAACAGGAGCAGGAAAGAGGTATTACAATTACTTCTGCCGCTACTACCTGTACTTGGAAGTTCCCATTGAAAAATGGCGAGCCTGTGGACGAAACAAAAGATTACCACTTTAATATTATTGATACTCCGGGTCACGTTGACTTTACCGTGGAGGTAAACCGTTCGTTGCGTGTATTAGACGGACTAGTATTCCTTTTTAGTGCGGTAGATGGTGTTGAGCCACAGTCTGAAACAAACTGGAGACTTGCCGATAACTATAAAGTGCCACGTATTGGTTTCGTGAACAAAATGGACCGTCAGGGATCTAACTTCTTGGCTGTTTGTCAGCAAGTAAAAGACATGTTGAAGTCTAATGCTGTGCCTATTGTATTAAACATTGGGGACGAAGCAGACTTTAAAGGGGTGGTCGATTTGGTGAAGAACCGTGCGATCATTTGGCATGACGAAACGTTAGGAGCTACCTTCGACGTTGTTGATATCCCTGAAGACATGAAAGAAGAAGCAAGAAAGTACCGTGGTCTTCTTATTGAAGAGGTTGCTGCGTACGATGAGAACTTGCTTGAAAAATATATGGAGGATGAAGATTCTATTACCGAAGAGGAAGTGCATGCTGCACTTCGTGCTGCCGTAATGGATATGTCTATTATTCCTATGATCTGCGGATCGGCATTTAAGAACAAAGGAGTTCAATTCTTATTGGATGCTGTTTGTCGTTACTTGCCTTCTCCTGTAGATAAAGAAGGTATTATTGGGGTGAACCCTGAAACTGAGAAAGAAGAGATCCGTAAGCCGGATGTATCTGCACCTTTTGCGGCCTTGGCATTTAAGATTGCTACCGATCCTTTCGTAGGTCGTTTGGCATTCTTCCGTGCGTATTCCGGACGTTTGGATGCAGGTTCGTATATCTTGAACAACCGTTCAGGAAAGAAAGAGCGTATTTCTCGTATCTACCAAATGCACTCTAATAAACAGAATGCTATCGATTATATCGAAGCAGGTGACATTGGAGCAGCTGTAGGTTTTAAAGATATCAAGACTGGAGACACCATGTCTGATGAGAAACATCCTATCGTGCTGGAGAGTATGAACTTCCCGGATCCGGTAATTGGTATCGCTGTAGAACCAAAGACGAAAGCAGATGTCGATAAGTTAGGTATGGCTTTAAGTAAATTGGCGGAAGAAGATCCAACATTTACCGTTCGTACCGATGAGGCTTCAGGACAAACCATTATTTCCGGTATGGGTGAGCTTCACTTAGATATTATTGTAGATCGTTTGCGTCGTGAATTTAAAGTTGAGGTAAACCAAGGTCAACCACAGGTTGAGTACAAGGAAGCCATTACAAAAGCAGCAGATCACCGTGAAGTGTATAAGAAACAATCAGGTGGTCGTGGTAAATTCGCCGATATCGTATTTACATTGGAGCCTGCGGAAGAAGGAAAAGTTGGACTTGAATTCGTGAATGAGGTAAAAGGGGGTAACGTACCTAAGGAATTTATTCCGGCTGTAGAAAAAGGATTCAAGCAAGCAATGGTCAATGGTCCATTGGCAGGATTTGAAGTAGACAGCATGAAAGTTACTTTAAAGGACGGTTCGTTCCACCCTGTGGATTCGGATGCCTTATCTTTCGAGTTGGCAGCTAAGATGGGCTTTAAAGCCGTTGCTAAGAAGGCAGGAGCTGTAATTCTTGAGCCAATCATGAAATTGGAAGTAATTACACCTGAGGAGAACATGGGTGATATCGTTGGTGACTTGAACCGTCGTCGCGGTCAAGTAAATAACATGAGCGACAGAGCCGGAGCTAAAGTTGTAAAAGCTGAAGTGCCACTTTCTGAAATGTTCGGTTATGTAACCACATTAAGAACCTTGTCATCAGGTCGTGCCACATCAACAATGGAATTTGCGCACTATGCTGAAACTCCTTCGAATATTTCAGAAGAAGTGATCGCAGCTGCAAGAGGAACCGCTAACGTATAATATTTCAGCAATGAGTCAAAAAATAAGAATCAAACTAAAATCTTACGATCACAATTTAGTGGACAAATCTGCTGAAAAAATCGTTAAGACCGTAAAAAGTACCGGTGCTGTTGTAACGGGTCCCATCCCATTACCAACGCACAAGAAGATCTTTACCGTATTGCGTTCACCGCACGTAAACAAGAAGAGTAGAGAGCAGTTCCAGTTGAGCTCGTATAAGAGGCTATTGGATATCTATAGCTCTTCTTCAAAAACCATTGACGCACTCATGAAGCTTGAGTTGCCAAGTGGTGTTGAGGTGGAAATCAAGGTTTAGTTATAAGCGTTGGTTTGTCCCGAACTCGCTTCGGGGTCTTGTGAAGAGAAAAATGTCCTCAACGATGGTTGGGGAAAAACGGAACAAAATAATATTCAGGGTTGAATTTATTTTGACCCTGTTTTTTTCTGAAGGGATTCCTTCAGAATGGATAAAAAGTGAATAATTAATAACTAATAATAAATAAATATGTCTGGGTTAATTGGAAAAAAGATAGGGATGACCAGCATCTTTGACGAGAACGGAAAGAACATTCCGTGTACCGTGATCGAAGCAGGCCCCTGTGTTGTTACCCAAGTCAGAACCAAAGAGGTTGACGGGTACGAAGCTCTTCAACTTGGTTTCGATGACAAGAAGACTGTTACAAAAGCTGCCGAAGGGCATGCTAAAAAAGCAGGAACCGTTGCAAAACGCAAAGTCGTGGAATTCCAAGGATTTGAAGAAGATTACAAATTAGGTGATACCATCACCGTAGAGCACTTTATTGAGGGAGAGTTCGTGGATATTTCAGGAACATCTAAAGGTAAAGGATTCCAAGGGGTTGTGAAGCGTCACAACTTTGGAGGAGTTGGGCAGGCGACGCACGGTCAACACAACCGTTTGAGAGCTCCTGGTTCCATTGGTGCAGCATCTTATCCTGCGAGAGTATTCAAAGGAATGAAGATGGCCGGCCAAATGGGTAATGAAAAAGTGAAAGTTGAAAATTTAAGGGTTTTAAAAGTAGTTCCAGAAAAGAACCTACTAGTGGTTAAAGGATGTGTTCCCGGCCATAAGAACGCTTATGTAATGATTCAGAAATAATGAAGGTAGCTGTATTAGATCGTAACGGAAAAGACACGGGAAGAAAGGTTGAACTTTCTAAGGATGTGTTCGGAATTGAGCCTAACAATCACGCCGTATACCTGGATGTGAAGCAATATCTTGCCAATCAACGGCAAGGAACTCACAAGGCGAAGGAGCGTGCAGAGATTGCAGGGTCAACCCGAAAGATAAAGAAGCAAAAAGGAACTGGTACGGCCCGTGCGGGTAGTATCAAGTCCGGTGTATTTAAAGGGGGTGGTAGAATGTTTGGTCCAAGACCGCGTAACTACTCTTTTAAATTGAATAAGACATTAAAGCGTTTGGCGCGTCGTTCGGCCCTGAGTATCAAGGCAAATGATAAGGCAATTGTGGTGTTGGAAGACCTTAATTTTGATGCACCTAAAACAAAGGATTTTACCTCAGTTTTAAAGACCTTAGGGCTTGAAAACAAAAAATCTTTGTTTGTGTTGGGAGAGTTAAATAATAATGTATATTTGTCGTCTCGCAATTTGAAAGGTACTGAAGTTGTAACTAGCTCAGAATTAAGTACTTATAAAATTATGAATGCAAACAGCGTTGTGTTGTTTGAAGGTTCTTTGGAAGGAATTGAAACAAACTTAAGTAAATAGAAACAAGATGAATATCTTAATAAAACCTATAATTACGGAAAAAGCTACACGTGATGCAGAAGACAAGAATGTTTTCGGTTTTGTAGTAAACCCAAAGGCGAACAAGGTAGAGATCAAAAAAGCGGTGGAAGCTGCTTATGGCGTTTCTGTTGAAAAAGTTCGTACAATAAATGTCCGCCCTAACAGGAAGACCCGATATACAAAAACGGGAATCCAAACTGGTAAAACAAATGCTTACAAAAAAGCAATTGTACAGGTGGCGGAAGGTGATACAATAGATTTTTACAGTAACATCTAAGTTCGCTTAGATTTAATTAGACAAACATGTCAGTAAGAAAATTAAAACCTATCACCCCAGGTCAGCGATTTAGAGTTGTAAATGGATTTGACGCCATTACAACTGATAAGCCGGAGAAAAGTTTATTAGCTCCGAATAAAAGATCTGGTGGTAGAAACAGTCAAGGTAAAATGACCATGCGCTATATTGGTGGCGGTCATAAGAGAAAATATCGAATTATCGATTTTAAGCGTGACAAAGCGGGAATCCCTGCGACCGTCGCGACCATTGAATACGATCCTAACCGTACGGCTTTTATCGCTTTATTGAATTACCAAGATGGTGAAAAGCGGTATGTAATTGCACAAAACGGGCTACAAGTTGGTCAAAACATAGTTTCCGGTGAGAGCGTAGCTCCAGAGATTGGAAATGCTATGACACTTGCCAACATTCCATTGGGTACAATCATTTCTTGTTTAGAATTACGTCCCGGTCAAGGAGCTGTTATGGCACGTAGTGCCGGAGCATTTGCTCAATTGATGGCACGTGACGGGAAGTACGCTACTGTTAAGTTGCCTTCCGGGGAGACCCGATTGGTATTGGTTACCTGTATGGCGACCATCGGAGCTGTGTCAAACAGTGACCACCAATTGTTGGTGTCCGGTAAAGCAGGTCGTTCAAGATGGTTAGGCAGAAGACCTAGAACCAGACCGGTAGTAATGAACCCTGTTGATCACCCAATGGGTGGTGGTGAAGGTAAATCTTCCGGAGGTCACCCGCGTTCTAGAAACGGTATTCCTGCAAAAGGATATAGAACCCGTTCTAAAACGAAATCTAGTAACAAATATATAATCGAACGTAGAAAGAAATAAGCTATGGCAAGATCATTAAAAAAAGGACCTTACGTTCACTACAAGTTAGAGAGTAAAGTACAAGAGAATGTGGAATCTAACAAGAAGACCGTTATCAAAACTTGGTCACGTGCTTCAATGATTACACCGGATTTTGTTGGGCAAACCATCGCAGTACACAACGGACGTCAATTTGTTCCCGTATATGTAACTGAGAATATGGTAGGACATAAACTAGGAGAATTTTCACCTACTCGATCATTCCGTGGTCATGCTGGTGCAAAAAACAAAGGAAAAAAATAATAGGCCATGGGAGTTCGTAAAAGAGAAAGAGCAGAGCAGATCAAGGAAGCAAAGAAGACAACATACTTTGCTAAGTTGAATAATTGCCCTACATCACCAAGAAAAATGCGCTTGATGGCGGATCTTATTCGCGGGGAAAAAGTAGACAAGGCACTAAATATTTTGAAGTTTAGTTCTAAGGAATCATCACGTCGTTTGGAGAAGCTTGTATTGTCTGCAATTGCAAACTGGCAAGCAAAGAACGAAGATGCTTCTTTAGAAGATGCAGATCTTTTCATTAAAGAGATCCGTGTGGATGGCGGAACGATGTTAAAAAGACTTCGTCCTGCACCACAGGGTCGCGCACACAGAATTAGAAAACGTTCCAACCACGTAACATTGGTTTTAGGAGCTAACGATAACACACAAAGCAATTAATAAATGGGACAGAAGACAAATCCAATCGGGAATCGCCTTGGTATTATTAGAGGATGGGAATCCAACTGGTACGGAGGTAACGACTACGGCGATAAATTAGCCGAAGACGACAAGATTAGAAAATATGTTCACGCTCGTTTAAGTAAAGCTAGTGTGTCTAGAGTGATTATTGAGCGTACGCTTAAGCTTGTAACCGTTACTATTACCACTGCCCGTCCCGGTATCATTATCGGTAAAGGTGGACAGGAAGTAGACAAGTTGAAAGAAGAGCTTAAAAAGATCACAGGTAAAGAAGTACAGATCAACATCCACGAGATCAAAAGACCAGAATTGGATGCGTACTTAGTAGCGGCAAGTGTTGCAAGACAGATCGAGAATAGAATCTCATACCGTCGAGCTATTAAAATGGCTATTGCTGCTGCCATGCGTATGAACGCAGAGGGTATCAAGATCCAGATCTCTGGACGATTGAACGGTGCAGAAATGGCACGTTCAGAATCGTACAAAGATGGTCGTATTCCTTTATCTACATTTAGAGCTGATATTGACTATGCTTTAGTTGAGGCACACACTACCTATGGTAGATTGGGTGTTAAAGTATGGATTATGAAAGGCGAAGTATACGGAAAGAGAGAGCTTTCTCCTTTAGTTGGTTTGACCAAAAAGGGCGGAAAGAGCGGAAATTCCACAGGACGAGCAGGCAATAACAAAGCCCGTCGTAGAAAGTAATTTTTTAAATAGAAGAAAATGTTACAACCTAAGAGAACAAAGTACCGTAAAATGCAAAAAGGCCGTATGAAAGGGAATGCTGGTCGTGGTAATCAGCTTGCCTACGGAACCTTTGGTATCAAGTCTTTAGATTCAAACTTCTTGACAGCACGTCAAATTGAAGCAGCGCGTATCGCCGCTACCCGATATATGAAAAGAGAAGGTTCTATCTGGATCATGATTTTTCCGGATAAGCCAATTACAAAGAAACCTCTTGAAGTACGTATGGGTAAGGGTAAAGGAGCTGTAGAATATTGGGCAGCCGTTGTAAAGCCGGGTCGAATTTTGTTTGAAGTTTCCGGAGTTCCTTTGGAAACAGCAAAAGAAGCATTGCGCCTTGCAGCTCAAAAGCTTCCTGTGAAAACGAAATTTATTATGTCTAGAGATTATCAAGCTTAATTTTTACAAAGATGAAACAATCAGAGATAAACGAAGCGTCAACAGCGGAGCTACAAGAGAAACTTGCTGAATCTAAAAAGGCATATACAGACCTTAAAATGGCACACACCATTTCACCGTTGGAAAATCCAATTCAATTGAGAAGACATAGAAGAACTATGGCTAGAATTGCGACAGAACTAACTAAAAGAGAAGTACAATAACGGTACGAAGCTGAAAGATGGAAGAAAAAAGAAACTTAAGAAAAGAACGTATAGGAGTAGTTACCAGTAACAAAATGGAAAAATCCATTGTGGTTTCTGAAGTAAAGAAAGTAAAACATCCTATGTACGGAAAGTTCGTTTTAAAAACGAAGAAATACGTAGCACACGACGAAAAGAACGACTGTAACGAAGGAGATACTGTAAAGATCATGGAAACACGACCTTTAAGTAAAACCAAATGTTGGAGGTTAGTAGAAATAATTGAAAGAGCGAAGTAATCATGATACAACAAGAATCAAGACTAAAAGTAGCAGACAACACCGGCGCTAAAGAAGTGCTAACAATTAGAGTGTTGGGCGGTACAAAAAAGAGATATGCTTCTATTGGAGATAAGATTGTAGTGACTGTTAAGGAAGCTACTCCCAACGGAAACATTAAAAAAGGTGCCGTTTCTACTGCAGTAGTGGTACGTACCGTGAAAGAAGTAAGACGTCCCGATGGATCGTACATTCGTTTCGACGATAATGCATGTGTGTTGTTGAACCCACAAGGGGAGATGCGAGGAACACGTGTCTTTGGTCCGGTGGCAAGAGAGCTTCGTGACAAACAATTTATGAAAATAGTATCATTGGCACCCGAGGTGCTTTAATACGAATCAAGATGGCAAAGCTTAAAATAAAATCAGGGGATACCGTAGTAGTTACGGCCGGAGAACACAAAGGTTCCGAAGGGAAAGTGCTTAAGGTACTCCTTGATAAAAACAAAGCAATAGTGGAGGGAGTAAATACTGTGAAAAAACATGAGAAGCCAAGTGCGGCAAACCCTCAAGGTGGAATCACAGAAAAAGAAGCTCCTATTCATATTTCAAACCTATCGCTGGTAGATCCTAAATCCGGAGAACCGACACGCGTAGGGTACAGAATGGAAGATGGTAAAAAAGTACGATTTTCTAAAAAATCGAATCAAGTATTATAGTTATGGGATATACACCAAGACTTAAGGAAGAGTACAAGAGCAGAGTAATTAATGCTCTTACAGACGAGTTTGGATACAAAAATGTAATGCAAGTACCAAAACTAGAGCGCATCGTTGTGTCTCGTGGTGTAGGTGCCGCAGTTGCAGATAAGAAACTTATCGACTACTCTGTAGATGAATTGACAAATATTACCGGGCAAAAAGCCGTTGCGACAATTTCCAAAAAAGACGTTGCAACCTTTAAGCTTCGTAAGGGAATGCCTATTGGAGCGATGGTGACATTGCGAGGGGAGCGTATGTACGAGTTTTTAGATAGACTTGTTACTTCTGCTTTGCCAAGGGTACGTGATTTTAACGGGATCAAAGCCACAGGTTTTGACGGAAGAGGAAATTACTCTTTGGGAATTACCGAACAAATCATTTTTCCTGAAATCGATATCGATAAAGTAAAAAAGATCGAAGGGATGAATATTACTTTCGTTACTTCTGCTGAAACCGATAAAGAAGCAAAAGCATTACTAACAGAACTAGGATTACCTTTTAAAAAGAACTAAGAGATGGCTAAAGAATCAATGAAAGCCCGCGAGGTGAAAAGAGCTAAAATGGTAGCAAAGTATGCTGAAAAACGCAAAGCTTTAAAAGAAGCTGGCGATTGGGAAGGCCTACAAAAATTACCAAAGAACGCTTCTCCGGTACGTCAACACAACCGTTGTAAGTTAACCGGAAGACCAAAAGGGTATATGAGAGTTTTTGGAATTTCACGTGTTATGTTTCGTGAAATGGCCAATCAAGGTCTTATCCCTGGTGTTAGAAAAGCAAGTTGGTAAATTTATAAACTGGTAGCAGGTTTGTCACCATGGTCCCGATAGCTTTCGGGATATTGACGAAAACCATTACCGCAAACAAAAGGAAATGACAACAGATCCAATCGCAGATTATCTAACACGAGTTAGAAATGCAGTAAAAGCAGGACACCGCGTAGTTGAGGTGCCGGCTTCAAATCTAAAAAAAGAGATTACAAAGATCTTGTTCGATCAAGGTTTTATCTTAAGCTACAAATTCGAAGACGATAAAGGTCCACAAGGTGTTATCAAGATCGCTTTGAAATACGATAAGCTTACAAAAGATCCGGTGATCAAGAAGATTCAAAGAATTAGTAAACCCGGTTTACGTAAATATGCAAGTTCTAACGAGATCCCTCGTATCCTAAACGGTTTGGGTATTGCCATCGTGTCTACTTCAGCAGGAGTAATGACAGGAAAGCAAGCGAAAGCTCAAAACGTTGGTGGTGAAGTATTGTGTTACGTATACTAACAATAAAGACAAGAAGAAATGTCAAGAATAGGTAATAACCCGGTAGCAATTCCAGAAGGAGTTACAGTTGAAATAAAAGACAATGTAATTACCGTTAAAGGAAAATTAGGTGAGTTAACTCAGGAATATTCTGATGTAACCATCAAAGTAGAAGACGGTAATGCATACGTGGAACGTCCCAGTGATGCAAAGAATCACAAAGCCAAACACGGGCTATACAGAGCACTTATCTACAACATGATAGAAGGAGTTTCTAAAGGATGGACAAAAGAATTGGAACTTGTAGGGGTTGGATATCGTGCCTCTAATCAAGGTCAGAAATTAGATTTGGCAGTTGGTTACTCTCACAATATTGTGTTGGAAGTCGCTCCTGAAGTAAAGGTGGAAACAGTTTCTGAAAAAGGAAAGAACCCCATCGTTAAATTAACATCGCACGACAAACAATTGGTAGGACAGATCGCGGCTAAGATCCGCGGTTTCCGTAAGCCGGAACCTTACAAAGGAAAAGGGATCAAGTTTGTTGGTGAACAATTAAGAAGAAAAGCAGGTAAATCTGCATAATAAATAGAGTTATGGCATTATCAAAACAAGATAGAAGAAATCGTCTACGTTTTAGAATACGTAAAACTATTTCAGGAACAGAACAACGCCCGCGTTTGGCTGTTTTCAGAAGCAATAAAGAGATTTATGCGCAACTTATCGACGATGTGAACGGTAAAACAATTACCGCTGCATCATCAAGAGATAAAGATATTGACGCTGCAAAAGCAAACAAGACCGATGTAGCGAAATTAGTAGGAAAAGCCATCGCTGAAAAAGCGCAAAAAGCAGGTGTAGATACCGTAGCTTTTGACAGAGGAGGTTATCTATATCACGGAAGAGTAAAATCATTAGCTGAAGGAGCACGCGAAGGCGGCCTTAAATTCTAAGTAGTATGTATCAAGATTATAAAAACGTAGAATTAGTAAAACCAGGAGGTCTGGAATTAAAAGACCGTTTAGTAGGCGTACAGCGTGTTACTAAAGTAACTAAAGGAGGTAGAGCCTTCGGATTTTCGGCTATTGTTGTAGTTGGTGATGAGAACGGAGTTGTAGGACACGGTCTTGGAAAATCTAAGGATGTGGCAAGTGCGATCGCAAAAGCGATTGAGGATGCCAAGAAGAACCTTGTTCGTATTCCTTTGAACAAAGCCACACTGCCTCACGAACAAAAAGGAAAGTATGGTGGAGCACGCGTAAACCTGTTGCCGGCAGCTCCCGGTACAGGGGTAATTGCTGGAGGTGCTGTACGTGCGGTATTGGAAGCAGTGGGAGTACACGATGTATTGTCGAAATCCCAAGGATCTTCCAATCCACACAACGTGGTAAAAGCAACGTTTGATGCCTTATTGCAATTGCGTAGCGCACAAACTGTAGCCGACCAACGAGGAATCTCCATGGAGAAATTGTTTAAAGGTTAAACCAAAGAAAAATGGCAAAGATTAAAGTAACAAAGGTAAAGAGTGCTATCAATCGCACACAGACCCAAAAGAGAACGCTTGAAGCGTTAGGTCTTCGTAAAATCGGCCAAACGATCGAGCATGAGGATACGCCAGCGGTTCTTGGTATGATAAAAAAAGTTAATCACCTAGTTTCAGTAGAAACTAAATAAGATAAAAACAATGGATTTAAGTAACTTAAAACCTGCAGAAGGTTCGGTTAGTAACAAAGGGAAGCGCGTTGGGCGCGGTCAAGGTTCCGGAAAAGGTGGAACAGCGACCCGTGGTCACAAAGGAGCTAAATCTCGTTCTGGATATTCCAAGAAACTTGGTTTTGAAGGTGGACAAATGCCTTTACAGCGTCGAGTGCCTAAGTTTGGTTTTACTAACATTAACCGTAAGGAGTATCAGGGAATCAATCTGGATACACTTCAGCAGTTAGTAGATGATAAAAAGATAAAAGATACTGTAGATTTTGAAACCCTTGTTGGTTTAGGTCTTGCTGGTAAGAACGATATGGTGAAGATCTTGGGGAGAGGAGAGTTGAAAGCAAGTTTAAAAGTATCTGCTCACAAGTTTACTGCCGCTGCAGCAAAAGCTATTGAAGCTGCTGGTGGTGAAGTAGTAACATTGTAATCCAAGAATACCGATGAAATTTATTGATACCATAAAGAACGTATTTAAAATAGAGGAGTTGCGTAACCGCATCACGGTAACTTTAGGATTATTATTGGTGTATCGTTTTGGTGCACAAGTAGTGTTGCCGGGGATTGATGCCTCTAAGCTTTCTGAGTTTGCCGGTAAATTTGATGCCGGTGGAATTGGAGGATTGTTAAATGCGTTTACTGGAGGTGCTTTTGCAAATGCTTCAGTTTTTGCATTAGGGATTATGCCCTATATCTCGGCGTCGATTGTGGTTCAATTAATGCAGATCGCAGTTCCTTACCTTCAGAAATTACAGAAAGAAGGAGAAAGCGGTCGTAAGAAGATCAATCAAATCACGCGCTGGTTAAC
The DNA here is from genome assembly GCA_002696485.1 of Altibacter sp. Lineage (GTDB taxonomy): Bacteria > Bacteroidota > Bacteroidia > Flavobacteriales > Flavobacteriaceae > Altibacter. Next base: position 52,749 of record NZTP01000069.1, read on the forward strand.
CATTGGTATCTGTTTGGTACAGGCACCTAGTTATTTGTTTGGGTTGCCAGCATTAGGTG
>NZTP01000070.1 GCA_002696485.1 Altibacter sp.
AAAAATTCGGCTATCATTATTCCATCGCTCACAGGAGTAACACCCTCTGAAGGAGATACTGAAATTTTAAAACGCTTTTCCAATGTTTTTGAACAGGCCTACATACGGTTTATGGATCTTCAAAAAGCCGAAGCACAGGCACGTGAAACGCACATAGAAATGGCATTGGAAAGAGTTCGCAGCCGAACTATGGCCATGCAACAAAGTAATGAAATCGGGGACGTAGCCCAGGTACTTTTTGAGCAATTAACGGGATTGGGAGGAGCCCTTTGGGGCACCGGTTTTGCATTCTGTGAAGAAAATGCTTCCGAAGATGAATTTTGGTTCGTGAATAAAGGAGGCATTTTACCTCATTTAATAATTCCCAATACGGTAGACCCCGTGCATAAAGAAATGTATAAGGGCTGGAAGGACCAATTGGCTATCTTTTCTACGGCAAAGGAAGGAAAAGAGTTAGTGACTCATTATAAGTACATGCTCTCTGTTCCCGATGTCCAACCTATATTCCAAAAAATGCTGGACGATGGTATTACCTTTCCAACATGGCAAAAATGGCATGCGGCCTATTTCAAACACGGATACCTCTTGGTGATCACAACCAAACCATACGAGGATGAAGAGATATTTATACGTTTCGCCAAAGTATTTGAGCAAACCTACACCCGTTTCCTCGACTTACAAAAAGCCGAAGAACAGGCGCGTGAAGCTAAAATTGAGGCCTCGTTGGAAAAAGTGCGCTCTGTAGCGTTAAGCCTTCAGAAGTCCGATGATATGCTGGACATCGCAAAAATTTTATACGAACAACTGCTGGAGCTTGGCTTTAGCAAAATCCGTAACGCTATCATCGACATTCATAATGAATCCGAAGAGACTTTTTTAGATTACGATTATTCGCATGATATGTCGAGTGCGATCACTAAATTCTCCTTCTATGGGGATCCGGTCATCGAACAACAAATCAAAAAAGTAAAGTCCAGTAATGATGCCTTTTTTGAAATTGAATTGAAAGGTAAACAATTGGATGAACTCATAGAAACTCGGTTACGCAACGGCGAAAAAGACGATCCTCGACTACGGGACACAGATCATCTTACCTATAATCTATATTCCTTTGGAAACGGTGCTATTGGGATTTCAAACTTCGGAATTCTTAGTGATGAACAAAAGGAAATATTGAAACGATTCCGCAACGTATTTACCTTTGCCTATAAAAGATATACCGATCTGGCCCACGCCGAAGCGCAGGCACGGGAAGCGAAGATAGAAGCCGCTTTGGAGAAAGTGCGATCCGTAGCGCTCAGCATGGACGAATCGACGGACCTGTTGCACATAGCGAAAGCCTTGTACGAGCAGTTGGAAGCTTTGGGATTCAGTGATATTCGCAATGCGATTATTGATGTGAACAATGAGGACGACCATACTTTTTTGGACTATGATTATTCCCACGAAATGGGCAGCACCGTAACGCTCATGTCCTACGATGACGATCCTACACTGGAAGAACAATTACGCGTCATAGCTGATACTACCGACGGATATTCTGAAACCATCCTGGAGGGGCAACAACTTGAGGATCTAATAAATATGCGACGCAAAAACGGGGAGGCTGACGATCCTAGACTGTTCAAAGCCGAAAAAGTCTCCTATATTTTATACGCATTTGGGAATGGCGCTATAGGAATCTCAAATTTCGGGATCCTGAGCAAGGATCAAAAGAACATTTTAGATCGGTTCCGAAATGTGTTCACGTTCGCCTATCAGCGTTTTACAGACTTACAAGTGAAAGAAAAGCAGTCGGCTGCGTTACTTGCTGAAAAACAACGATTAGAGCTTACCCTATCCGATCTACAGGCAACTCAAAAACAATTGATTCATTCCGAAAAAATGGCATCCTTAGGAGAGCTCACCGCCGGCATCGCACACGAGATTCAGAATCCGCTGAACTTTGTCAATAATTTTAGTGAAGTAAGTCAAGAATTGATCGAAGAACTCAAAGAGGAACTAAAGAACGGGAATATGGAAGATGTGACCGAACTGTTGGTCGATATCGTCCAAAACCTTGAAAAAATAAACCATCACGGCAAGCGTGCCGATGGTATTGTAAAAGGAATGCTGCAGCATAGCCGCAGCAGTAGTGCCGTAAAGGAACCTACAAACATTAATAAGTTGGCAGACGAATACCTGCGATTGGCCTATCACGGACTTCGGGCAAAGGATAAAAGTTTCAATGCCACATTAGAAACCAATTTTGATGAACGTATTGGAATGGTACCGGTAATCCCGCAAGACATAGGCAGGGTAATTCTTAATTTAATCACCAACGCCTTTTACGCCGTAAATGAAAGAAAAAATGCTTCAGAAGGAACAGATTATGAAGCTACAGTTTCGGTTTGCACGAAATTGGTGAAAGATAAGGTAGAGATTTCAGTAAGAGACAACGGCTTCGGAATTCCTAAGGACGTTCTGGACAAAATATTCCAACCTTTCTTTACCACAAAACCGACAGGACAAGGAACCGGATTGGGCTTGAGTATGAGCTATGATATCGTGACCAAAGCCCACCAAGGGGAGTTGAAAGTGGAAACTGAAGAAGGGAATGGTACAGAATTCAAGATTATATTATCAAAAAAATAGATATGAAGATATTAGTAGTAGACGACGAAAAAGATGTTAAAGATCTCTTCTTGCAGCGTTTTCGCAAAGAAATAAAAAAAGGGGATGTGGAATTTATGTTTGCCTTTTCAGGAGAAGAAGCCCTGCAGACCCTAGATACCATGCAACAAGAGGCCGTGTTGATTTTAAGCGATATCAATATGCCGGGGATGAGCGGACTCGAATTGCTTGAAAAGATCAAGAAGAATTATGTAAAGCCTCCACCCGTGGTCATGATGATCACCGCCTACGGTGATGAAGAAAATTTCAACACAGCAAAGAAATTGGGTGCAGACGATTTCCTTACGAAGCCAGTAGACTTTACATTATTGAAGGATAAATTATTAAATACGTAGCTATGGCCAAAATACTAGTAGTAGACGATGAAGCAGATCTGGAGACGCTCATTAAACAGAAATTCAGAAAGCAAATCCGCGAAAAGGAATATGAGTTCTTATTCGCTATAAACGGAATAGATGCGTTAGAAAAAATTGACGGTGAACCCGATGTGGATATCGTTCTAAGCGACATTAACATGCCCGAAATGGACGGACTCACTCTTTTAAGTAAACTCACCGAACTAAGACCCCTCCTTAAATCGGTTATCGTTTCGGCCTATGGTGATATGGAGAATATTAGAACAGCGATGAACCGAGGTGCATTTGATTTTATTACAAAACCCATCAATTTTGAGGATTTGACGCTTACCATGGAAAAAACATTGAAACATGCACAGCACCTTAAAGACACCTTACAAGCCATCAAAGAAAATAATATCCTTAAAATGTATGTGGATGAGAACGTACTCAACTTTATGGGAAGCAGGGAATACGAAACCACGCTCATGGCTAACGAGACCATTGAGGCCACTGTGATGTTTATTGATTTATGCGGTTTTACCAAGATAAGTGAAACCGCTCCGGCAGATACTGTAGTGAATATGATAAACACCTATTTTGATGTCATGGTACAAGAGATCATGGAGCAAAAAGGATTTATAGATAAATTCATTGGCGATGCCATCATGGCTGTCTTTCGAGGTGAGTATCATTTAGACCGGGCCATCGATGCCGCCATAGGGGTACGAAATAAAATCAAGGAACTTCCCAAAATTAAAGAACTGCAGGACTTTGAACCCAAAGTTTCCATTGGAATAAAAAGCGGGGATATGATCTCCGGAAATATTGGATCTGCCAGTTTAAGACGCTTGGATTATACGGTCATTGGCGATACGGTAAATACAGCGGCCAGACTTCAGGATGCTGCCAAAGAGAATCAGATTGTAATTTGCGAAAAATGCTACAACACTGTGAAGGAAGCTTTTAAGTGTAAAAAGATTGGCAGTATTTCGGTAAAAAACAAAGCCGAACCTATCACTGTGTATGAAGTACTGGAGTAAGTACACAATTCTTTATATAAAAACCGATTATTATGGAAGAATTTGAAAAACCCGAAATACCTACAACGCCCACTCAGCCTCCTCCAAAGAACGAGCACCTGGCCGATCTGGTGGATCACTACTGGGGAAGTATCAATTATGTAACGAGCCTGATAAAGGCTTCCGAATTAAAAGCCGGATTGATCCTGTCGTTTTATGGCATCCTCTTGAACTTTATCTATCAAGGTACCGGAACCATCTTGGAGAATGTGTCCAATGACACGGTATTCTACGTCTTACTAGGTTTATGGGTGTTCTGTACGGCTACTTCGGTGTATTATTGTATCCGATGCTTTATTCCGAAGATCGAGGGCAATTACGACAAGAACATGTTCTTTTTTGGAGATGTCATTTCCAAGTTTGGTAGCATTAAAGAATTTTCAAAGACTTTTTATAAGGTAAGTAGCAACGAGACTGAATTATTCGAACAATTGGGCGAACAGATTTTTATCATTTCAAAAATTGCAGCGTGGAAGTTTCGGAATGTAAAACGAGCCATTCGGTTTTTAGCCATGGGGCTTGTACTTCTATTTATTACAGCTATATACTACGCTGTATTGATGTTTACCTAGAATCACCTCTATGATTAAATTTTTCAGAAAAATACGCTACAACCTTATGGAACAGAATAAAACAGGAAAATACATAAAATACGCCATTGGTGAAATAATCCTTGTAGTGATTGGGATCTTGATTGCCTTGCAGATAAATAATTGGAACGAAGCCCGGAAAGAAAGAATAGCAGAAAAAGATTTTTATTGCAAGCTCCTCGAGGATTTTGAATTGGACCGACAGAACGTCGCACGACTTTATAAGGAATCTGACTATAAAATTGAGACTGCCAAAACATTGCTTTTGGAACTTCCACAAAAAAACAAAAGCAAGGAATACCTTATAGACACTTATATACAGGCATTGCGCACCAATGCTTTTGCACCCAGCAAGGTCGCCATCCTGGACATTACATCCTCGGGCAACTTAAATTTGATTAAGAGTGATTCCCTAAAACAGAACCTTATCCGCTATTATGCCGAACTGGACAACTTGCTATATCAATTGGAGCTAAATAGAAGCAAAAGCTTGGAAAAAGCATTCTCTTATGAAAATGATATAGCTTTCGGGTTTCAATATGCAGATTACGCAAAAAATGCCCTGGGCCCTGATGTCTTGGCTACCTTACCACAAACCAATTGGGAATTGGACCCCGACTCCGCTATATACAAACAATACCAGGACGACCTTGTATTTTTTGTAGTAATGAGCGACCGTGAAAAACAACATTTCAATAAGATTTTAAAGGAGATGGAACCAACATATAAGCAACTTCAACAATTGTGTGAAAAATGATAAAATTCTTCCGCAACATCCGCTATAAGCTCCTTGGTGAAAGCCGCTTCGGCCGCTATCTGGCTTACGCCATTGGGGAGATCATTCTGGTGGTGATTGGAATTTTGATAGCGCTGCAGATTAATACTTGGAACGAACATCGCAAGGCACAAGTCACAGAAAATACGTTTTATGAAGAAATTTTGCTTGATTTGGAAAAAGATGAAAAAAAGCTTGTGTACTACAAGCGTTTTTGCGTTAAACGAATCGCATATTTAGATACCCTCTTAACTTATGTACGCAATCCACAAAAAACAATGGGAATTGACAAATTCGGTAGGTACGTAGAACCGATTTTTTATTCAGAACAACCAACCATTTACGATGCGACCTTTGAGTCTGCTAAGGCGGCCGGCACATTTAACGTCATCTCAGATAAGATCTTGCTTAAAAATCTTGCTGAGTATTATTCCGACTTTATGCAGGTGAGGAATAATTTCAGCTCCCTGGAACGCTTTATCGAAAACCAGTTTGAACCAATGATGTACAGCCTTCCCGAAGGTTATATGAACGAAAACACGGGTGATTTAGTGATTAACCAATCAGATGTGACCGGGTTCTATAAAAAAATTGCCTCAATTAAAGACAACAGGAATATCGATTACGATTACAAAGACATATTGAACTACCCCCGAATGGAAAATTATATTATAGGTGACTTGGGCAGAACCTTCAATGTTTTGGGCAAGATTGAAATTAGGCAACAAAAGTTGAAGCAATTAAAACAGAATATTAAAGATCGTGATTAAATTTTTCCGCCATATACGCCAAAGACTTGTTAACGAGAACAGGTTTTCAAAATACCTCCTCTACGCTATTGGCGAGATTATCCTTGTGGTTATTGGGATATTGATTGCACTTTCCATAAACAATTGGAACGAAGAAAAAAATGAGCATAGAATAGAGAAGGATTACATGCAAAATTTACTGGAGGATTTGCGGGACGATTTGGATATCTATAAAAAATTTCAAAAACGCAATAGTGAAATATACACCTTGGTAGATTCCATTGTACCGGGCTTAAAAGCCGATAATAGGACCCAGCGGGTAAGCGAACTCTCCTATTGGACAAGAATGTTGACCATAAAGTGGATGATTATCCATCCTGTGGAACGAACCTTTGAGCAGATGAAAAGTTCTGGACATTTGAGGCTGGTAAAAAATAAGGATGTAGCCAACGGTATTTCAAACTATTACAATTCCCTCAAAGATTTTGACGGATACAATGAGGCCGGAATGCTTTGGGCAGCAGATTATGTGGAGACATTGGGCAAAATATTTGATGCTGAAATACTTTTAAAAATATTGCGGGAACGGAAAATGCAAGATGCAGGACCCAGCGATATGCTCACCCAAGACCCTATTATTATTAATCAATTGCTCAACAGCCTTCAGTATTTTAATGGTGCGCTCAATTTGGGCGAGACGGTAAGCATAAAAAGGCAGAAAAGTGCAGAGGACCTCATTTTGTTGATTCAAAAAACCTATAATCTCAAATAATGATAAAATTCTTCCGCCGTATACGCCAAAGACTTGTTAACGAGAACAGGTTTTCAAAATACCTCCTCTACGCCATAGGTGAAATAATCCTTGTGGTGATTGGGATTTTGATAGCCTTGCAGATCAATAATTGGAATGAAGCACGCAAAGACAGGAACAGAGAGCTTAACTACTTGCGTAACGTACATGCCGATCTAAGTAGAGAAGTAGAAAATAATTCCTCCTTCGCTACCTATCGTTTTAACAAAGCTAACGTCTGTTCCATACTTTTAAATGGGGACGCTCCTGCAACTATTGAGGATGTGGAAGAATACACCAATCGTTACGAACAGGTTTTTGTTTGGAACACCTTCGTGCCCAATAATAATACATTTAAAGAGCTGTTAAGTTCCGGCAACCTGAGTTTGATCACGAACGACTCCATTAAAAATGCATTGTTGGAGCTGGATAAGCGATATGCAGAAATTGCTACCGGTGAAGAACACATGCGAAGAGAGTTTGAAGCCTATTTGTACGATACGCACGTAGAAAATGTTGAAGCCCTTGCTTTCTTTGATTTAAAAAAACCTGAGTATGGATTTCCTGCTCGGTTAAAAACAGAAGATATTCCGAAGTCACATCACGATAAACTAATTAAAGACGCACAGTGGCAACACCATAATGAGGTCTTTAAAAATGGTCTCAGATTGGCCTTAATGAATAATAGTTATATCGCGGGCATTCATAAAGATCTGGGAGCATACATTCAAGAAATGATCAAGTTGATCGAAAACGAAATAGCCAAATGATCAAATTCGTTAGAAAAGCACGCCACAGAACTCACACCGAAAGAAACTTTTGGCTCTTTATAATAGTTACAATTCTCTTAAGCTGTACCACAAAGAACAGCCTGCCCGACCCCTTAGAGGCAGGCTGGAACGACCAAGCCGTATGCGAATTGCTTCAAGAGAATGACCAAGTACGGGTGTTGCGATGTACTTTCGCCCCGGGTGTGGGACACGAAAAACACTATCACGCTGCTCATGTAGGGTATACGCTCGCAGGAAGTCGCTTTAGGATTACCGATACAACAGGTACCCGAGAAGTAGACGTACCCACCGGATACCATTTTGAGAATGAACGTATCGGATGGCACGAGGTATTGAATATCGGAGATAGTACAGCGATCTTTTTGATCATAGAACCTAAATGCAACCAATAGCATTCACCTTTATAAAAAAAATTTAAGATGCTCTTTTGGATCAAGATTTTGCACACGATTATTTGGATATTCTTTGTAACGGTGATCGGTTACATTCTTTATTCGGGTATTTCAGGGAATCTTACCATGTACACATGGATAGGAATTGTACTAGTACTTGCTGAAGGACTGGTATTGCTTATATTTAAAATGTTCTGCCCCTTGACCCTTTGGGCTCGTAAGTATTCCGGTTCAACGCAGGCCAATTTCGACATCTTCTTACCCAATTGGTTGGCAACATATAATAAGATCATCTTCACATCGCTCTTTGTCATTGGAATGATCTTGGTCTTAATCCGTTTTTTTCTGAAGTAAACGCCTCCTCCTAAAAAAGGATTTTCTAGGTATTGAAATACCTCAGTTATAATTAAATCCCTATTTTTAGGGTTGAAGACCCTTCGTAACTTTTAATTTCATGAAAAAAATCACCACGCTCCTTTTTTTAGTACTTAGCGCAACCGCCTATTCACAAAGTTGGGATTTCGAAAGTCCCAATTATAAAGAGATCGAGAAAAACATACAAGACAAAGCGTCGCCTCTTTTTTACGATACGCTTATGGTCCGATTCCAAGATGCCGATTCTACCTTGACACTTCAGGAAAAAAGGCATCTGTATTACGGTTTCAGCTTTCACGACAAGTACGCACCGTATTCACACTCAAAAAGTTTGGACAACCTTATGACGCTTCTTAAGAAGGAAACCTTATCAGAATCAGAATTAGATCAAGTTGTCAATTTATCAGATTCATTGCTCACTACGAATCCTTTCGATGTAAGAGCCATGAACTATAAACTTTTTGCGTTCGACCAAAAGAGGGAAAAAGAGAACTTCAAGAAAACCTATATTAAAATGAATACGGTCTTTGATGCGCTTCTAAGTTCGGGCAACGGAACAAGTAAAGAAGAGTCTTTTTACGTGATCTATACCAGCCATGAGTACGATCTGCTCAATATTCTCGGATTTCAATTTGGCGGGATGCAACAACTTATTGAACACTACGATTATCTTACTGTTGCCGAAAACGAAGCCGGAATAGAGGGGCTGTATTTTGATGTGAGTCCGTGTTTAAATGCCATGTCTAACATGCTTGGTGAATAGCGGAATATGCCTAGAGAAAACTCTTTCGGAATTTATCATGATCTGCATATTGCTGCCGCTACAGAAGCCGTGTTTCAGGCCGTGTGTCTTCCGGAGAAGCTGGAACAATGGTGGCCGCTTCGCTGCACGGGAAGACCGGAGGCCGGAGCGGTCTATAATTTTTTCTTTACTCCGGAATTTGACTGGTACGGCGTTGTTTCTGAAATGGTCCCCGATAAAATCTTTGAAATTAAAATGACCAAGGCCGATACCGATTGGGACCCTACTCGCTTTCGATTTGAACTGGAGCCGAACGCATCGGGTACGTTGTTACGTTTTTCACATATTCACTGGATGCAACGAAATGCGCACTTTAGAACGGCCTCCTACTGTTGGGCGATCCTTCTCCATGGCCTCAAGCAATATGTAGAAAAAGGAATTATTCTTCCCTTTGAAGAGCGAAGTTAAGTCACGCAATAATGGTGTAGATATCATGAAAACAATCCTTAGAACACATTCTGACAATGATGACTTTATTTCCTTGGTACGTCAATTAGACAGCTACCTCGCTGTGACAGATGGGGATGAACACGCCTTTTATAATCAATACAACAAACTGGATCACATAAAACACGTAGTGGTTATTTATGTGCATAAAAAACCTGTGAGTTGTGGCGCAATTAAGCATTATGACGATAATACAATGGAGGTAAAACGTATGTTTACGGTTCCGCAGGCACGAGGGACAGGATTGGCCGGCAACGTTTTACAGGAATTGGAAGACTGGGCGCGGGAACTGGGGTATAATCGTTGTATCCTGGAGACAGGCAAAAGGCAAATAGAAGCAGTTCGGCTTTATACAAAAGAACAGTATACGCCCATTCCCAACTACGGTCAGTATCAAGAAATGGAAAACAGTCTTTGTTTCGAAAAACAACTGAAGTAGGAGTTATTCAGCGAGTAGCAGGGCTATCGTCTCTCGAACCTTCTCCGAATTCCAATCGGCGGCACCTTCCTTGCGCATTACGATCTTTCCTTCTTTTGAAATGAGAAAAGTAGTAGGCAAAGATTGATAATCCATAGCCGCGGGCGGACGTTGTCCTGAGACATAAACCGGTAGTTGATATGATTTTTTCTGAAGGAATTGGTTCACGACCGTTAGTTCTTCAGTGGTAACAAAATAGAAATCGACAACATCACCGTAGTCGTTGTGTAATTTCTGAAGGGAGGGCATTTCGGCGATACACGGCGGACACCAACTGGCCCAAAAGTTGACCAATACAACAGACCCTTCGGAGCGGGAAAAATTAACTTCTTCCCTAGTATGTGTTTGCAAAGGCCAATCGTACTCTGTTACGGTGACTCGTTCTTCCGAAGCTATTTCAGAAGGACTCCAGGCAATCAACCGCTGTACGAACACCTGTATAGGAACCCGTGTCTGCGGAAGTATAAGTAAGACTATGGCAACCAAAAAAACGAGGTTACTCCAGTGTTTCTTTAAAAATTTCATTATAGTAAACAAAAAACTCCCGCGGTTGCGGGAGTGTTCGTATGGAAACTTAAATTATTTCGCATTCTGCTTTTTGATCAGGTTCAACGCCGATCCTTCGCGGTACCATTTAATCTGTGCTTCGTTATACGTATGGTTCGTTTTAATGGTGTCTTTACTTCCATCGGCATGAACGACCTCGATGGTGAGCGGTTTTCCTTCAGAAAAATCAGAAATATCCACAAAATTGAACGTATCGTCCTCCTGTATCTTATCGTAATCGGCTTCGTTTGCGAATGTAAGCGCAAGCATCCCTTGTTTTTTAAGGTTGGTTTCATGAATTCGCGCAAACGATTTAACCAAAACGGCAGCCACGCCCAAAAATCGAGGTTGCATTGCCGCATGCTCTCGTGACGATCCCTCACCGTAATTGTGATCCCCTACCACCATGGTCTTGATACCTTTGGCCTTGTACTCTCGCTGCACATCGGGCACACCACCGTATTCGCCGTTTAGCTGATTCTTTACAAAATTCGTCTTCTTATTGAAGGCATTTACGGCACCGATAAGGGTGTTGTTTGAAATGTTATCGAGGTGGCCTCTAAATCGAAGCCAAGGACCTGCCATCGAGATGTGATCGGTTGTACACTTCCCAAATGCCTTAATTAAAAGTTTTACCCCTTGAAGGTCACTGTCCTTTATAGGTTCAAAGGGTTCTAACAATTGCAGACGCTCTGAAGTAGGGCTCACCTTCACATCGATCTTGCTTCCGTCTTCAACCGGTTCGAGATAACCGGCATCTTCCACTTCAAATCCTTTAGGAGGTAATTCGATCCCTCTAGGTTCGTCCAGTTTTACTTCTTGCCCATCCTCGTTGAGGAGTGTATCGTTCATAGGGTCAAAATCGAGACGTCCCGAGATTGCGATGGCTGCGACCATTTCCGGAGATCCCACAAAAGCATGGGTGTTTGGGTTACCATCTGCTCGTTTAGAAAAATTCCTGTTGAAAGAATGCACAATAGTATTCTTCTCATCCCCTTTCAAATCACTTCGATCCCACTGCCCGATACACGGTCCGCAGGCATTGGTAAATATAGTGGCGCCCAAATTCTCAAACACCTGCAATAAACCGTCACGTTCTGCCGTGTAGCGGATTTGTTCAGATCCCGGGTTGATTCCGAAGTCGCTTTTAGGTTTCAATTTTTTATCGATCGCTTGTTGCGCAATGGATGCGGCACGAGTAAGGTCTTCGTAAGAAGAGTTAGTACACGAACCAATCAAGCCCCAGTCAACCTTAATAGGCCAATCATTCTTACGGGCTTTTTCACCGAGTTGTCCCACAGGAGTGGCAAGGTCCGGTGTAAAAGGTCCGTTAAGATGTGGTCGCAATTCCGATAAGTTGATCTCGATCACTTGGTCAAAATAAGCTTCGGGATTTTCGTAGACTTCCGGGTCTCCCGTAAGATACTCCCTTAGTTTATTAGCTTCATCGGCGATCTCAGAGCGATCGGTAGCACGAAGAAATCGCTCCATGGAGTCATCGTATCCAAATGTAGAAGTGGTTGCACCAATCTCGGCGCCCATATTACAAATAGTCCCTTTTCCGGTACACGACAAGTTACGAGCTCCCGGTCCAAAATATTCTAAGATAGCGCCGGTCCCGCCTTTTACGGTAAGGATGCCTGCTACTTTCAGGATAACATCCTTTGAAGCAGTCCATCCGCTGAGTTCTCCGGTTAATTTAACACCGATAAGCTTAGGGAATTTCAATTCCCAAGGCATCCCTGCCATCACATCCACGGCATCGGCACCACCTACGCCTACGGCAACCATTCCTAGGCCACCGGCGTTCACGGTATGTGAATCGGTCCCGATCATCATTCCCCCCGGGAATGCATAATTTTCAAGGACTACTTGGTGAATGATCCCTGCTCCGGGTCTCCAGAATCCAATGCCATATTTATTGGAAACCGACTCCAAAAAGTCGAACACCTCGTTACTAGTCTCATTCGCTCGTTTTAGATCGGCTGCCGCACCTTGTTTGGCTTGTATCAAGTGATCACAATGTACTGTGGTTGGCACAGCCACCTTCTGTTTTCCGGCCTGCATGAATTGCAGCAAAGCCATTTGTGCAGTTGCATCCTGACACGCAATTCGATCCGGGGCAAAATCGACATAATCCTTCCCTCTTCTATAGGCTTTGGTAGGCATTCCATCCCAAAGGTGATTGTAGAGAATTTTTTCTGAAAGTGTTAGTGGTTTTCCAACAATCTCTCTTGCTTTGTCCACGCGTTCTTTCATTTGTGCGTAAACGCCTTTTATCATGTCAGTATCAAATGCCATAGTATCCTATTAATTTTTTTGAAGTGTAGCAAAAGTACAAAAATTAGAGATTATTTAAAAATATTTAATGAAAGCTTGTTATTGCTGCATATAATTTATGATATATGTAAAATATGTATGAATTATTAAGTATATAATATTTTTTTATTATGATAATTATGAAAATAACAATTTATTATCTTCGGAAATATTGAGTGATATCCGGCCGATCCCGTAGATCCATCATTGGCTTTTCATAAAAACGATACAACAGGTAAGAAAGTCCTATAGTGATACCAAGATACGTTACAACATAGAGCGCTTTGGCTCCTTCGCCTAGCGAATCGATTGAAACCAAGTTTCGCATAAGTTGCAAAATAATAGAGTAATGAAGCAAATACATACTGTAGGAAATAATGCTAATACGGGTCACGCTTTTACACCACCAGCCATGGCTGTGCTTCCATTGGGAAAGAAAAGGAAGGGTCAAGGCCATGCATATTGATCCAAATGGAAGATAGAGTACATTCCATACAAAAGGATGAGTCTCATACCCCAATTGAAAAAATGCGATACAGAGCAGCATTCCACAAAAGAGAACCATCCCACTTATAACCAGCACTCCCTTATATTGTTTCCAGAATGCCGAATGTGTCATGGATACATACGCCGCCAATACGCCAATGTAGATAGAATCGATACGATAAAGCACTACTGCTTTTAATTGTGTATTCCATTCGTTGGGTGTCGTAGCGCCGGTGTTAAAATGATACAGTAGTTTGGCACCCATAAAAAAAGCAATGATGAGTAAGGTCACGTAAAGAAAACGCATAGATCTAGGTGCCTTAAAAGGCACCAATACTGAAAGATACAACAGAAACGGCCCAATTATGTAGGCGAACTCTTCAATGGGTAAGCTCCATGATTCGGTAAAGAACAGCCCCATACCGGAACCAAAATTCTGAAGGAAGAAAAAATACGAAAACAAAGATTCGGGTAAGGTTCGGCCTAAAGAAAGCACCACTAAAATATTTATGAGGAGAATTAGGTAATAATTTGGCAACGTTCGGAACCATCGCCTTACCAAAAAATATTTTAATTGATTGGAATGAAACGTTTCCGAAGTGATAATCTTATACAGAATACGACCAATAAGGAATCCGCTAAGTACGAAGAACAGTTCTACGCCACTCACAGCCATTATTTTCAGCAATGGAACAATACCACCTTGAGCATCGGGATAGATCCAGAGCGCATGACCCAGTACCACGCTTAGAATAGCGACCGCCCTCATGAGGTCCAATCCAAAAATACGTTCGGAATATGTTCGTGTCATCGTTTTAAGGTAGGTTCCTTAAAGCGAAGGTAGTAATTTGAAGTAAGTAGACGTTCTAAAAAAGGTCTGTAATTATCTCTTCGATAGTGAGTCCTTCGGCTTCAGCCTTGTAATTCTTAATAAGGCGATGACGAAGAATCCCTACGGCGACTTTCTGCACGTCTTCAATGTCCGGTGAGAACTTTCCGTGCAAGGCAGCGTTCGCTTTTGCGCCTAAGATTAAGTTTTGTGAAGCTCTAGGTCCTGCTCCCCAATCAATATAGTTCTTAACCTGTGATGGAGCCGCTTGGCTCTTGGGCCTGGTTTTTCCCACCAATGTCACGGCATATTCTACCACATTGTCGGCGACAGGAATTCTTCTTATGAGCTGTTGGTATTGAATGATCTCTTCTGCAGAGAACAATGGATTGACCTTGGTCGATTCCCCTGAAGTGGTTGCCTTCACTACTTCTACTTCTTCAGCAAAAGAGGGATAATCAAGGTTCACGGCAAACATGAAGCGATCCAGTTGCGCTTCGGGCAGCGGATAGGTTCCTTCCTGCTCTATGGGGTTTTGTGTTGCCAATACAAAATAAGGCAGGTCCAGTTTATAATGATGACCCGCCACGGTAACAGCGCGTTCCTGCATTGCTTCTAAGAGGGCTGCCTGCGTTTTTGGAGGAGTCCGGTTGATCTCATCGGCCAAGATAATGTTGGCAAATATGGGACCTTTTATAAATTTGAACTCTCTGTTTTGATCTAGGATCTCAGACCCCAGAATATCACTGGGCATCAGGTCCGGTGTAAATTGAATACGCTTGAATTTGAGGCCCAACGCTTCAGCTACCGTATTGACCAACAAGGTCTTTGCCAAGCCCGGAACACCAATAAGCAAGGCGTGACCACCCGAGAAAATAGACAGCAGCACTTGTTCCACTACTTCATCTTGGCCTACGATCACTTTTTTGATCTCTTGCCGTAAAGCCGAATATTTTTGTACTAATTGTTCTACTGCTGTTACGTCTGACATGTGCTACTTCTTATTTTTTTAACCAATTGCTTGAGAAATCGCAATTCATATAATCTTCGTTCACATGAATATAGGTTTCCTTTATCTTTTTATCCTGCCATTCTCCAATTGCCTCGATTTGCTTTTCTTTGAGAGCAAGTTCCTTTATCTTTTCATAATCCTTCACATAATCAGCTGTATGCTCATCGTATTTATTTGTGACCATTAAAAGCTTAAAACTGCTTTTTCCTGTATAATCGCGGTCTGTAAATACTTTAGACACTTCATCTTTCTTTAGGTTGTATACCTGTGCACTAAGCGTAGGATCCATTTTAGTGAGATCAAACCGCGTGTCACCGGTAACCGGATTTACCAATTGTCCTCCGTTAAAACGGGTTTCCTTTTCATCGGAATATTGTCTCGCAGCCTCTGCAAAGGTGATGGCGCCACTTACGATTTGAGTGCGAATAGAATCTATTTTGGCTCGAGCTTCATCGATGGTTGTTTGCGAAACCTCGGGGAAGAGTATCACATGACGAACATCTACCTCTTGCCCGCGTATTTTTTCTACATATAGTATATGAAAACCAAATTCGGTTTCGAAAGGTTCACTAACTTCCCCCTCCAGTAAGGAGAAAGCCTGATCTTTAAACTCTTTAGCAAGGGGAGAATTTCTGGTAATTGAACCTATTAGACCTCCTTTAGCGGCACTTCCATCTTTAGAATACAACACCGCTTTGGTGGCAAAACTAGCGCCATTATCCACAACGTCTGCACGCATCTCATTTAACCTGTCAATAACATCCTGTTTGGCTTTTTCGGTAACCTCCGGTTCGATAACGATCTGGGCAACTTCTACCTCGGCACTAAAAACGGGGCGGTCATCTTCAGGAATAGAATAGAAAAAATTTCGCACTTCTTCAGGGGTAACCTCCACTTTCTCCACAATGGTACGTTGCATTTCACTAGCAAGTTTTAGGGTCTTATTCACTTCAAAAAGTTCGGCACGGAGATCGGCTAGATTATCCTTTCGGTAGTAAGCGGCAACCTTCTCTTCGCTGCCTAGTTCGCTAATCATGTATTGTAATTGCTGCTCGATCTTTTGATTGATCTCTGCATCGGGCACCAAGATACTGTCTTGTTTGGCATGGTGTGCATAGAGCTTGTCCTCCAGCAACTTTCCGAAGAGCTGACAACGCGTGATGCCGTCTGTAGAAATGCCTTGTGCTTCCAGTTCCAGATAACTCTTATCGATATCGCTATCCAAAACAATGTATTCACCAACCACAGCACTCACGCCTTCGGCTTTAAAACGCTTAAATGGCTGAACCGTATCTTTTTCGACTTGCGTTACCAACACTGCATCATTGCTTTTGGCTACCCCCGTGCTGTCTACGGTCACTACTTCCTGTGCGCTAGCACCGGACATCCACAGCATCAACATCATGCACAATAGGCTATTGTTCTTGATAAATTTCAAAATTTTTGTTTTTAATAGCATCATTAATAATATCTTTTTCTAGGTTCTTGATGAGTTCGAGCTTTCGCTTGTTTAGAATGATCTGTTTGATGGTGGGCCGAACGTAGGAAAGCGGCGCGATATCGTTCGTAGTAAGAACATCTTGAATTTTCACCAAATATACTCCTAATGAATCTTGTAACTGAGTAAAATTGGATTTTTTTAACAATTGCTCATTTTGGGCGCTCAATGCGGGAATTTCTTCTACCAATGACTTCTTTTTTACCCACATGGAGTCATTGAAATTGAATTTCTTAAACTGAATACTGATCTCATTGAGATCTTGTTTATCCTTTTTATTGAAACGATCTAACTTTTGACGTGTCGATGAAAGATTGGAATAATTTTCTGCCACATGAATATAGCGAACCTTCAGCAATTCGTCATTTAGCTTAAAATTTTCTTTGTTCAATGCGTAGAAATCCTCGTATTCGGTTTCAGAAACCGTACTGTCCAATTGTTTAGTTACAATTGCATTCTTATACGCCTCTGTATAGAGTTCGTTCTTGTACTCCTGTACCAACTTATTGTAGGTGTCGAGTTGATCTTGCGGTAGGTTGATCGCAGCCTTGTTGAGTAACAGCTGCTGCCGCGCCCAGCGATTGATATAGTTGGAAACAATAAGCGTACTGTCTTCCTTCGAGGTGGATTCTGAAACAAGTTGCTGAATATCTTCTTCATAAAGATAGTTGTCGTTCACTCTGGCGATAGGTGTACGTTGTGTCTCTTGCTTAAAATACTCGCAAGACGTCAACACCATCACACACATGAATATACCAATTACCTTCCCCATTACGACTCCAACTCTTTGGTTACTTTCTTCAATACTTTTTTATTTACTTCCACCTTGTATTTTGAGCGCAATGACTGCATCCAGTTTTCTTCCACATGGTTCTGGTAATCGCTCAACACCTTACCCCTTACCTCCTCTAAGGTCTTAGGCCCGGGGGGCAAGATCTTATCGACCTTGACCAACACATAGGATTCGCCAATTCTATGTATCTTGGATACACCGGTGCGTACTTCAAAATCTTCGGGAAGATCGGCTTCTCCAATTTCAAATATCCCGGATGTAACGATCACATTGATCTTTTCTTGTGTGTTCAGTTTCGATTTGATCTCTTCGGCGGTGCTGCCCTGCTCTAACAATTGTAGCGCGCTTTTGGCAGCTTCGTTCGTGGTAGCCGAAACGATCATTCCTTCAACACGTTGTCCCCATTGATATTTGTTGCGTACCGAAGCGAAATACGTGTCCAAGCCTAGAGAGTCTTTCTTTGCTTTGTTCCAAACATTCTTGTTCATTACATCGAAAATAAGGAGTCCGTCGCGGTATTCGGAGATGACGGCGGCATAATCCTCGTTCTCGTCTTCCAATCGATCGCGGAAATAGGCTTTCAGTTCGGCTGTTTCAAATTCATCGTACATAACCTCTACCAAATTTTCAAGGGTCTTGAAAGGTCTTAGTTCTCGTTGTCTTTTTACAATATAATCTGCAAATTCCCGGTAATGTACAGGACGATCTCCCACGGTAAAGATGACTTTATTCTTTGCAGGTTCGAGTGTGTCATAGGTCCAACGTCGTTTCAAGGCATTCTCGTCTAAGAATTCCGTAAAGAAGGGAGTAGGATCATTCTTCATCTGAAAGCCGTACTTTTCTTTTATCTTTTTATTGATCTGATTCGTAATCTTTTTAGACCGGGGCATGTCTGTTACTTTCTGTACCAGACCAGCCTTCATTTCTTCATAACTAAGGATAGGATGTACCTCATCCAATCGAATGATATGCCAACCAAAATCTGTTTTGATTGGTTCTGAGATATCTCCTACATTTTCCAAAGCGTACGCCGCCTCTTCAAATTCTTTGGAGCGAAGATCTCCTTTTCCGAATTTGTTGAGTTTTCCTCCTTGCTTGCCCGAATTCTTATCATCTGAGAATTGCTTGGCAAGACTTTCGAAAGATTCTCCTTGCCGAATCAATTGATAAATTTCTTGGATACGTTCTTTCGGATTAAACGTACGGGTCGCATCTTCTTTATCGGACACCATGATATGTGACGTTGTAATCTCCGGCGCACGTTTTCTCTTATCATGCACCTTTATAATGTGATATCCGTATTGCGTACGTACAATATCCGATATGCCACCCACAGGCGTGTTGTAGGCCGCAGTTTCAAAAGGATACACTAGGGAAAATACAGAGAAGTACCCCAACCTTCCTCCAGATTCCTTTGCGGCAGGTTCTTCGGAAGTTTCCTTCGCCAAGACTTCAAAATCCTCCCCTTTCAACGCTCGTTCGCGTATCTTAAGGATCTTGTTATACGCAGCCAGCGTATCTTGGGGTACATCATCAAGACCCGATAGTACCAATATGTGGCTGGCGTCTACGTCTTCTAAACTTCGGTTATAGGCTTCCAAAGCCAGGTCGTCAACAAATTTATCTTCGTACAGATAGTTACGGGAGAATTGCTCTTGATACTTTGCGTACTCAGAGCGATACCCTTCTTTTTCGTGTAATTTTTGATCATAGGCTTCCGCCACCTTCAGTTTATAATCAATAAACAAATCCAAATAGCTCTCTACGTTCTTTTGTGATTCATCCTGGACCAAATCCAAATTCTTTTTGTATACACGTTTAAATTCAGAAGTATAGACAGGAACATCGTCTATGGTAAGAAGTACTTCTTTTTTCTCTTGAGCAAACAGGGAAATACTACACAAAAGCACAAAAAACAGGGATCCTAACTTTGTATTCATTTTTACATTCTATGTTTAAAGTAATCTGGCAAAAATAACAAAAAGCAAGCGTTACGCAAGTCACATTACAGGAACGTTTTTCCTTGGATTATAGTGCTTCATTCTTTGCAGAAATTATACCAAAAATGTACCTTGCAAAGCAACTAAACGATCAAACCATGAAATACAGTTGTGAAATCACCATCAACCTGCCTCGTGAAGAGGTCATTAAAAAACTGGACAATCCGGAAAACATGAAACATTGGCAACGCGGACTGGTAGCTTACAAAACGCTAAACGGCTCTCCGGGTACTGAAGGTGCGACCATGGAACTTGAGTATAAAATGGGCAAACGCGATATGGTACTTATTGAAACGATTTTAAAAAATCAGTTTCCCAAAGAGTTCCACGCAACCTACGATGCCAAGGGAGTTCATAACATTCAGAGAAACTATTTTAAGAAGATCGACGACAATTCAACAAAATGGATCTCGGAATCTGAATTTCAATTCCAAGGTTTCGCGATGAAGCTCATGGGCTGGGTTATGCCCGGTGCTTTTAAGAAACAATCTATGAAGTATCTTACCGATTTTAAGAACTTTGCCGAACATGGTACGTCGGTTCAAGAGGTAAAATGACGGCGCGTGTCAAGCTTATCTGGGATTTTCGCGGTCCGAATGCCCAACCCATTGCCGCACATCATGCCAAACATTTGGAAGAATTTGCTGTAGCCGAAGGGATCCCAAATGCACAAACCGGAACCGAGCCCCTTAGTGATATGCACACAATCGCTTTCCTCATTGTACCCTGGGACCTTATGGAATCGTTACGCAGCAGACTAAAACCCAATCGCGGACAAAAGGTTTCTGAAACATGAAAGATTTTTTTAAGACATTGTTTGAATATAATCACAGTTGTAACCACAAGATGATCACATTGCTGGCGGAAACTCCCGAAGCCTATTCAGAAAGAGCACAGACCTTATTGAGCCATACATTCAATGCGCAGCATATTTGGAACAGCCGTATACTTGCTACCCAACCACATTATGGCGTTTGGCATCTTTTTGAACGAGATGAACTTGGCGAGATCAATGATGCGCACTATGCCGAAAGTCTTTCCATACTTGCAAATCAACACCTTGACCTAACGGTTTCCTATGTCAACACAAGGGGTGAATTCTTTGAAAACAGTATACAGGACATCCTGTACCACGTCATTAATCACAGCACGTATCATCGTGGACAGATCATGAGTGAACTGAAGCTACAGGGCGTGTCCCCGATTGCTACCGACTATATTTTTTATAGACGAACGAATACTCCCATGTTGTAACAAGCTGTTAAAAAGTAAGTCTTTAGCAAAATTTTTAGTAGTATTGCAACCCAATAAAACAGTATAATATGAAATTCTTCAAGTTATTTCTTTTATTCATATGTGTAAGCGGCTTTGCGCAATCTAAAGTAGGCACTATCGATGTGGATTTTATCTTGTCCAAGATGCCGGAACTACCCTCCGTACAGAAACAAGTGGAAGAATACGCCAAGGGTCTGGATGCCGATTTCGAGAAGAAGATGGCTGCCTACAACACTTTGGTAGACACGTATCAGCAGGAAGAAGCTATGTATACCCTGCTTCAGAAACAGGAAAAACAAAAAGAGATCGTAGCCATGGAAGACGATCTGGAAAAATTTCAGAAGAACGGGAGTCAATTGATAGTAATTAGACAAGACGAGTTGCTACGCCCACTGTATAAGAAAATTGGCACCGCCATGGAGACCGTAGCCGAAGCCGGAAAATATACCCAAATACTTCAAATGAATGAAAATGTGGTGTATATAGATAAGAATTTTGACCTCACCTTGGCTGTACTAAACGAGCTGGGCATCACGTTGCCCGAGGAAAAGAAGTAGTCTTATTGTTTAATAATCTTATGGGAGGAAAGGATTTCTTTTTCATCACTCAATATTAAAAAGTAGATTCCGGGAGGCACATTTCCGTTTATGAAGATCCTTTCGTGGTAAACGCCTAAGTTTCGCACTTCATTTGATAAAAATACATCAACAGGATGTCCAAAAATGTCATAAAGAGCTAACGTAATTGCTCTGGTTCCCCGGAACTTAAAATTCACGACAGCCTCACTTTGTAAAGGATTAGGATACACAGAAATTTTAGTATCATCACCGGGTTCTTCTATAACAGTTCCTTGGGATTCTGCCAAGAACCGCATCAATGCAAATGAACCATTGCCGCTTACAATAATTTTACCATCCTCTTGAAGGTCCATTCCTTTAAGCCGAAAAAACCCGCCTTCCAGATTCCCTACAGAGAAACCTCCTTCGCCAAAGGTGTCATCTGGAACACCGTCTTCACTGAAGCGACATAGTAAATAATTACGTCCGTCAATATAAATTTGTCCGCCTACAAGAATTTTTCCATCCGACTGAATAGCTACATTATAACCCACAGAATCATTTTCATTGAGTAAAGGCTTAAAGTAAATGCCCTCTTCTGCAAAAGTAGTATCCAAAATACCGTTCGGAAGGTACCTTGTAATAAACATATTCTGAGTATTACCGTCAAAAGCTTCGCCTACAATTAGGATTCTACCTTCCATGTCTATTTCAGCATCATAGACCAACAGCTCCGTTCCTATAGGCATAATAACTTTTCCTTCAACACCAAAAGTAGTGTCTATGGTGCCATTTGCATTATAAAGCACCATGGCAAGATTCTTTTGTTGCGGTTGAGAGGTAAGTGTTATACCCACCAAGAGGAGCTTGCCGTTCTCAAATAAAGATACGGAATATGCCCCATCCACGTTGTTTGCAATATCTGTTCTCACCCTTCCACTTCCATTAAAGGTAGTATCGTAAGAACCATCTGGATGTAATCTTGCTATGGCGAAATCGGCATTATTTCCATTGTATGAAGAACCAACAACTACTATTTTGCCATCCGGCTGGATTAGAATATCACTACCGGTATCTGCAGAAGTTCCATAGTCAATTGTTTTAGTACCGTTGCCCCAATCATCCGGTATCGCTCCATTGTTCGTAAATTTCGATACGGTCATTCTCCTTGAATATGGGACACCACTGGATCCGTATCCTGCCGTCCCGGCCACATAAATTTCTCCCGATGCGCTAAATGCCACAGCCGTCCCACTACCTTCATTCCCTAAAAAAATAGTCTGGGCTGCACCTTGTTGACCAAAACTTTCATCTATGGTGCCATTGGGGTTATAGCAAGTGATCATATAGCCTGCTCCCCAATTACCGCCACCCGATATTATAGACCCATCGGATCGAACACCACAAAATTCATTTCGATGATCATTATTGTCCGTATAGGGCGCAATTCCAAAATCACCGAAGGTTACATCAAGATATCCGGCATTTTGTCCTGCAGCCGTACTTAGCAACGTAAGACCTAAAATTAATGTAAGAAAACTAGCGTATTTCATTGATTACTTTTTTATGAGTTGAATAGTTCTTGTTGCACTCCCATTACTAAGTTTTAGTACGTAATTTCCGGTAGCAATGCCATCGAAGGCTAAGGTGTGTTTATGGTCTCCTGCCTCTTTACCTTCGGAAGAAAGAAACGTACGTATCAACTTCCCGGAGAAATCGTATAAGGTGATTGAGATCGTTTCGGCTTGAGAAAGGGTGTATTCTAAAGTTGTTTCCGAAGCAATTGGGTTGGGATAGATTAAAGGATGCAATTGTATATCATTAAAATCCACTATTCCTAACTCTAAACTAATAAAATAACGAGCCAAAACAATGTCAGACGGTTGAAGCGATGAATACGCAAGAACCGCCATACCATCATTTTGAAGTTTTATGCCGCTAATTCCCGTAAAAGCAGGGATCGCATTTAGAGAAATACTAATCATACCTGAATTACCAAAGCTTTCATCCAATTCGCCGTTTGAATGAAACTGAAACAATACCAAGCTAGTTTGATTAGTATCAGTATTGAATCCAGACATTAGTATCTTACTACCATCCCTTATGTAAAGCGACATAACCCCATATATTCCTTCTGTATTCGTAGTAACCATGCCTCCGGTGCCAAAATTAGTATTCAAAGCGCCATTGTTTGTGTATTCCAACAAAATGGAATTAGTTCCATTAAACGCTCCTAGCAAAATGTTTCCGTTGTTTAGTTCTTGCATAGCAACTGTTTTGTCATCTAGACTACCGGTATCTGTGATTGTATATCCGCTGTTTCCAAAACTTGTATCCAATGTACCATTTGAATTGTAACGAAGCAATACAATATTATTATTAGAAGTGCCCTCCCTCGTTTCTCCTGCTACTATTATTTTACCATTGAGCAATTGTTTCACGGCTGATCCCGAATTGTAATTTGATCCAACATGGGTCGTGATTCTTCCGTTATTTCCAAATGACGCGTCTGGTAGTCCATTTGAAAGTATTCTAATTAAACTTATATCGGTTGAATTTCCGGTTGAACTTGGAGAAGCTCCCGTGATTAATAATTTTTCATCCGTTTGAAGTACAGCGCCGTTAGCAACATCATTCCCGGAGGTGGTGTTTATCCAAACTCCTGAAAGTTGCTGTCCAACTTCATCAAATTTTAATGCAACTACTTTATCGTCTTGAGATCCTACTTGTATTGACCTCCCTGAAATAAAAAAACTTCCGTCGGGAAGTAACGAAATTCTCGTCATGACATCTTGGTAAGGGCCAAAAGTGTCTTGAACGTAGCCCACGTTGTTAAATGACATATCCAAAGAGCCATTTGGTAGATATCTTGCTATAAAATACCCAAAAGATGAGTCAACTAGCATGCCTCCCAGCACTAAAATTTTACCATCCGGCTGAATAACCATGTCAAAGACAAATTCATTCTGATTCAAATCGGTTATCACGATCCCATCCTCCCCAAATGTAGGATCCAAGGCGCCTTGTTGACTGAACACCAACATACTAAACAAAAGGAAAAGTGAATTTAGAAGTGTAATTTTAAATCGCATGGCAGGGTGTCTTTACATAAAGATACCCAAATACGAAAAGGTTGCCAAGCAAATACTATAAATTGTAGGAAATTACCTTGAGTAATTAGGAGCTTCCTTAGTGATGGTCACATCATGCGGATGGCTTTCATGGATCCCCGATGAGGTGATCTTGATAAACTTTCCGGTAGCTTGTAAAGTCTCAATATCTTTGGAACCACAATAGCCCATTCCGGCACGAAGTCCGCCAATAAACTGTGTCATGCTCTCCACAAGGTCCCCTTTATACGGCACACGGCCTACGATTCCTTCGGGAACTAATTTTTTTATGTCGTCTTCCACATCCTGGAAATAGCGATCCTTAGACCCTTGCTTCATAGCTTCCACAGATCCCATTCCTCGATACGACTTGAACTTACGTCCTTCGTAGATGATGGTCTCCCCGGGAGATTCTTTGGTACCTGCCAATAAGGATCCCAACATAACACTATCGGCTCCCGCGGCTAAGGCTTTAGGGATGTCTCCTGTATAACGTATTCCTCCATCGGCAATCACGGGCACACCACTACCTTTGATCGCTGCAGCAACTTCCAGTACGGCCGAGAATTGCGGGAATCCTACGCCGGCCACTACGCGTGTTGTACAAATAGAACCGGGTCCAATGCCTACTTTTACGGCATCGGCACCGGCATCGACCAAATATTTGGCTGCTTCGGCGGTAGCGATGTTCCCGACGACCACATCCAATTGCGGAAATTTCTTTTTAACTTCTTTGAGTACAGCAACCACCCCTTTGGTATGTCCGTGTGCGGTATCGATAATAACGGCATCTACTTGTGCCGCTACTAAGGCTTCGGCGCGTTCCACAGCATCTGCAGTTACACCCAAGGCAGCAGCGACGCGTAGTCTTCCGTATTGATCCTTGTTTGCGGTAGGTTTCTGTGTTAGTTTGGTGATATCGCGAAACGTGATAAGCCCTAACAAGGCTCCTTCTCTGTTCACAACAGGCAACTTTTCGATCTTGTTCTTCTGAAGGATTATCTCGGCTTCTTTTAAGGAGGTCCCTTGGGCAACGGTGACCAAATTTTCGGAGGTCATCACTTCACTGAGCTTTCTGTCATAATTCTTCTCGAACCGAAGGTCACGATTGGTCACGATACCTATTAACTTTCCGTGGGAATCTGTAATAGGGATCCCACCAATACTGTACTCCTTCATGGTCTGCTGGGCATCGCCCACGGTGGCGTCTTTAGAAAGCGTTACCGGGTCTTGGATCATCCCACTCTCGGCTCTTTTCACTCTGCGAACTTCGGCCGCTTGCTGCTCGATGGTCATGTTCTTATGCAACACGCCAATACCCCCTTCACGGGCCATGGCAATGGCCATAGCACTTTCGGTAACCGTATCCATGGCTGCGGAAACGATTGGAACATTTAAGGTGATGTTTCGGGAAAATTTGGTTTCTATAGAAACTTCTCGGGGTAATACTTCAGAATAGGCAGGCACTAAAAGTACGTCGTCGTAGGTAAGGCCTTCTCCAAGAATCTTGTCGTTGTGTGCAGTCATCGCAATTAAAATTAACTTCCGAAGTACCGAAAGTGGTTACGTATTAATTGCGTGCAAATATACTATATTTAGTTGAGAATTATTGTTTTTTAAACAACTGAATTAAAACCGCACCGGCCCCTACCACATAAACCACCGTCATCACCGTGCCGGAGATCATCACAACATACTTCATCCAAGAGATCCCTTGCCACATCAAATAAATGCCGCCAAAGGTAAATACGATCGAAACAAAGGGTTCGATCATTAAGAAGGCTTTCCATTTTTGAGGGAGGGACGTCAGGGCCAACAGTCCTCCCAAGAAGAAAAAGATAAAAGAAATCGATAAGATATGGGTATGCAAAATGGTGAGCATCTCACGCTCCCCTTTTTTAAATTTCATCACCTCGGGATCCGCTACATCTTCATTCCCTAAGTAATTCTCCTCAATGCCATGGGGTGTGGTCGTATCGGTCTGTCCTACAAATAATAATCCGGTTCCATAACCTATGCTCAAGACCACTACAAAGGCCGCAATAAACTGTTTTATATGCTTAGGAAGGGTATGAATGCGTCCGTGTAGTTGCATTACAGTTTATTTTGCTTCTGAAGGATGGAGATACTCTGTAACAGATCGTTCACGGCTTTGGTCATATTTCGCACCGAAATAGTAGCTCCACTAATAGGGATGATCTCTTGGTTATACCGAAGCTCTTTGGCACCCGCCGCAACGCCGTCGAACTGCTGCAACCAACGCTTACTTCCAATCTCGCCGCCGTACTCTTCACGATAGATCAATACTTTGCTCTTGGTAATAATGAATTGTTTATCAAAAAGCACCAGATAGTCGAACGTAGCGGTCTTACTGGGGGCATTCCCAATATACCCATAACCGGCAAACGTATTATTTACAAATACCTTGAACAGATTCTCTTCACTAAACCGGGAAGGGACTTTTTCTTGATCCGCTTCAGAAATAGTAATAGTCTCCTTTCTAATGATATCTGTATCGAAGAACTTCTCCATTACCTTATCGGCTTTCTTCTCAACATTTGACGGAATGGTGAATGCACTCAACAAAAGTACAAACACAACAAGGAAGGGCAATTTTTTAATCATGATACAAAGGTATTTAACTATTCGGACTTCATAAAATTTTTAAATGGGAATACCTCTTGTGTGTACAAGAGGCATCCCGGCTAATAAACATCTTTAGCAACTTAGAACCATACGCCGATCCCAAAGTTCAAGCGGTCGTCCACATCTCCGTTCTCTACATTGTTGTCTCTAAACTGATAATCTCCTTTCAATACTACCCCGGGTGCGATGTGATAGCTCAATCCGGTAGTGATATCGGTTCGGTTGTACGCATCATTTCTTACAAGGCCGCCTTCGGTGTCGGCATGCGTATCGTAATTCTCATATCGTGCGAAAGCAAAGAGACGTTGCTTGGCGGTAAGCGGTAATAAATTGTAGGCTCCTTCAATATAATACCCTTGCAAAGCGCTTCCCAAATCACGCCCGGTAAGATTGTTATATGCTTCGGTATCGTTCAAAGAAGCGTAAATAAACTGTCCTCTTGCGGTAAAACGCTGATATCCGTATCGGGCATCAACACCCACCATTGCGATTCCAATATCGGCTCCGTCCAAGATTTCAACATCATCTTCGGCTTGGGTCCTTCCGAAATATCCCGACAGTCCCAATCGCAAACCGGGTATTCCGTAATAATCCAATTTTGTAGAAAAAGTAGGTGAATCAATGGTAGATTGTATCCCTTTTTGACGTCCGCCGCGCAGGCC
>NZTP01000071.1 GCA_002696485.1 Altibacter sp.
AACTTACTCAGTAGGAGATGGTGGGCTAACTCAAAACAACTTTACTGACGCACTTAAAAGTAAGTTAGAAGGTGTCGACGATAACGCGAACAACTACTCATTACCATTATCAGATGCTACCACTAGAGGAGGTGTTAAGATTGGATATACTGAGAATGGTAAGAACTACCCAGTCGAACTCGATTCGGAACAGATGTTTGTCAACGTCCCTTGGGTTGACACTAATACAACTTACTCAGTAGGAGATGGTGGACTAACTCAAAAGAATTTTACTACTGCCCTTAAAGATAAGTTAGATGGAATTACCGCTAATGCAGATGTGACACCTACTTGGGTTCCATCCAGCGACCCTAGCTACGCTACTCAATCATACGTTGGGACGCAAATTAGCAACTTAGTTGATTCTGCTCCTTCTACTCTTGATACACTCAATGAGTTAGCAGCAGCTTTGGGAGATGACGCTAACTTCTCCACTACGGTTACCAACAGCATTGCTACCAAACTTCCTCTGTCTGGTGGAACCCTAACTGGAGTTTTAACCATACCTGATGGTGCTTCCAATGCCCCAAGTCTTAGATTTGCTTCTCATAACTCAGGATTATTTGCAACTTCAGGCAAGTTGAGGTTTTCTGTCGATGGAGCATCAAGAGGTTATATAGGTTCAGCGGGTATTTTCTCTGGAGGAAATGTATACACTGCGGATACATCAGAGTTCCGAAACTATGGTGGAACATGGAAAGCCACAACTGGGTTAACAGGTAATGGTTTCCAGTTCATCAACTCAGTAGATGGTACGGCAATGACGTTATCGTCTGCTGGAAATTTAGATGTAGGTAATAACATTACACTAGGAGGAACCGTAGATGGCAGGGACGTAGCTACTGATGGGTCGAAGCTAGATGGCATTGCTGCTAACGCGAACAACTACTCGTTACCAGCAGGATCTAGTTCTACCAGAGGTGGTTTTAAGATTGGCTATACTGAAAACGGCCAGAATTATCCCGTCGAAGTTTCTTCGGAACAGATGTTTGTCAACGTCCCTTGGGTTGACACTAATACAACTTACTCAGTAGGAGATGGTGGACTTACTGAAAACAATTTTACCGACACACTTAAAAGTAAGTTAGATGGTATTGCGAATAACGCTAATAATTACTCACTACCACTTGCCACTTCTTCTACAAGAGGTGGTGTTAAGGTTGGATACACTGAGAATGGCAAGAACTACCCCGTCGAACTTTCATCTGAGCAGATGTTTGTCAACGTTCCTTGGGTTGACACGAATACAACTTACTCAGTAGGAGATGGTGGACTTACCCAAAAGAATTTTACTACTACACTTAAAAATAAATTAGATGGGATTACCGCTAATGCAGATGTGACCCCCTCTTGGGTTCCTTCCAGTAATCCCAACTATTTAACTAGTTCTAGCATTGCGGCACCCCTTGCCCCAGCCAGCGTTAACGTTTCTGTTGTAGGTGAAACTATAGACATTTCATTCACTCAATCTTCTACAAGTAGTGTAGATGAGTATCTAGTTTACAGTTCTGTTGATGGCAGTGATTTTGGATTAATTTCTGTCATATCTCCTGATGATTTTTCATCTACTATGAGTGTCATTGA
Organism: Altibacter sp.; assembly: GCA_002696485.1. GTDB lineage: Bacteria > Bacteroidota > Bacteroidia > Flavobacteriales > Flavobacteriaceae > Altibacter. The sequence goes on from NZTP01000071.1 coordinate 1,624, forward strand.
CAACTCATTTACGGAGACAGGGACACAAGCATATAGAGTATACGCCAAGAAATTGGGCAACGTTTCTAGTGCGGCAACAAGTAGCACTTCCTATACTGTATCTAGTGCAGAGCCTACTAACATGAGTGTTGTGCCTATGAACTGTGCCTTCCATATCCAGTGGAATCCACCTAGTTCTAATGCTCGATTTGTCACAGCATATAAAGTTTTCAAACACGAACACGCTTCTCAAGGTAGCTTATCAAGGAGTTCTGCTACAGAGGTTTACTCTGGTATGAACACTAACTTTGTTTACCAGATAAGTGGGAATAACAATAACAATTACCACCAGTTCTGGGTGGAAACCACAATCGCATAAAATGGAAGACCTAGATTATTGGAAGCATGTTCTATCCGAAAGGACAGAAGACTATGAGTTTGAAGTAGAAAGAGGGGAAGACGATACCTTAATTAAACTGTGTCGGGATGCTGTGGAAGAAGCGAAAACTAAGATAGAGGAATTAGAAAATGTCTAAATTTAAAGCTGCATCATTATCTAGAGCTAATCTAATTAGTATTACTGGGGCTGGGCAAAACGATTATTCTGGTCAGAAAGCAATTGGCCCTGTTCATAAGGGTGGTTTGAGCAATACCCATGTTAGCTCAAGTAGTGGTCAGTATGACGGAGGAGATAGAGTGATAGGATTTCCCAATGGATATGAGATAGATGGAGATCTTTTATTTACAGTAGGTTGGGGAGATGGGTTTGCGGTAAGACGATTAAATAATGATGGAAGTATGACAAGAATCTTCCAAGATAATAATTTTTTATATAGAGATACTTCTAGTACTTATAATCATCTTCAAAGTATAGCTATAGATACAACTAATAAGCTAGGAGTGGTGATGACCTATAATGTGGATGGTTATACCACCTTTGATTATAGTGGATGTTTAAATGGTGGTTCTACTTTTGTCAAAGATGCAAGACCTACACATAGCAATCCTCAAAGATTTATAGGCGGTGCAGGTAGCAGCGGATTAAATATTAGCAGTGCAGGGCTGTACTATACTTCAGGGCTGGTTGCAGCAGGGGAATGGATATATGTGGGTGAGTACGATAACAGGCATGCAAGACGAGTCTGTAGAAGAAGTCTCAATTCGGGTACAGAACAAATTTTAGGTAACAGTTCTGGCACAGGAGATTTAAAATCAGGGACAGCTACGATAGATAGGTCTGGATACAGGCATTGGCTTTTTTATGACGAGATAAATGACAGAGTTATATATGCTGCGTATTACAATTCTAATTTTATTGTCGTAGAAGATGCATCTACTGCATCACCAAAGTTAGTTTGGTGTGATTTAGGCGACACAGGTGTTGGTGACGATGGTTATGAACAAGGGTTCTTTTGCCCTGATCCAGTAAACACTCCAAATAGGTTTTGGATAGGATGTAACACTAAAGCAGTTGATGTTGACATAACGCCATGTATGAGTGGGAGTGCTCCAACCGTTCACAACCAAGTAAGTTTTAACGATTCTAATAACATCGCTTTCACAGACGCACTATTACGATTTGGAACAAAGTATCAAAAGACTTCTGGAACCCCTATGGATAAGCTGCCTAGCTATCCTAACCACATACCAATTCACGGAGATAGGGGTTGGGCGCAGATGGGTGGCTTCCTTGATACTGATAATAATAAGGTTCATTCCTTTAGAAGGAGAGACAGTCTTACTGAGGACACTTCGACAGGAGGTCGTGGGAGTTCTTATCGTAGTGACTACGGAAGTGGAGCAGTCTTAATGTCTTCTGCTAATGGAACAAAGTATTGGGTTCAAATGGGTTATGGAGCTGATGGGCATTCGTTTAAAATTTGGGAAGAAAACGATAAACCTCGTGAGCTTATTGGTAACTGGGAAGGTGTATGGGGAACTTTCACTTTAGAAAATTCTGCTAACATCGATCAAGTTTTCGTAACAAATACTTTTAATTTGCACACACCATCGGGGTGTACTGCTACCATATATGTATCCAACAATAATGGGAGTTCTTGGGAGACTTATGATAAAGACTCTGAAACTTCCCACGTTTTTTCTACTACTGGAAATCAACTGCGAGTTAAGTTAGTCTGCACAGGTCACCCAGATAAAGCCCCATATTATACGGGTTATAATGGTGATATGGTGGTTTCTTTTCAATCTCTACACGCAGCAGCAAAAGATTCTAATATTAAATTTAAAGTTAATCGCAAACGACTAAGACACTAATATGGCTACTGTAACTTCATCACAACGAAAACTTACGCACACTTCTGGGACTTACCAGAGCAGTGGTAATATTACTGTAGGTGGTAATATAATTATATCTGGGAATGTAGATGGCAGAGACGTTGCTTCTGATGGTTCAAAGCTGGACGGCATTGCTGCTAACGCAAACAATTACTCGCTACCACTTGCCACTTCTTCTACAAGAGGAGGTGTTAAGGTTGGATATACTGAGAATGGCAAGAACTACCCCGTCGAACTTTCATCTGAGCAGATGTTTGTCAACGTTCCTTGGGTTGATACTAATACAACTTACTCAGTAGGAGATGGTGGACTTACTCAAAAGAATTTCACTACCACTCTTAAAAATAAATTAGATGGAATTGCCGCTGGTGCAGATGTAACGCCTACTTGGGTTCCGTCTAGTAATCCTAGTTACGCTACTCAATCGTATGTTACGACACAGATAAACAATTTGGTTGATGGTGCTCCAGCAGCCCTAAATACTCTTAACGAGCTGGCAGCAGCAATTGATGATAATTCAAGTTATGCTTCTTCAATAACTTCCGCACTTTCGGGCAAGTTAGGAGTAAGTGCTAAAGCTGCTGATTCAAACCTTCTTGATGGTATTGATAGTTCTGCATTTTTGAGAAGTAATGCAAACGATGATTTCTCAGGAACATTAAACTACACCCCTGACACTGGAACCATTCTGTCTGTCGATGGGCAAGCTATCCTTCAGAGGATGACTGCTAATGGTGCTATCACGATTGGTCATGACGATGCCGTTATAATTGCAGGTGGAGACACATCAACAGTATTAAATTCTAATATCAACAATTCAGGGGAAACCGTTTTTGTTGGAGCAGAAGGTGGATTCATTGCTTATGCATTTCCTAGTAACAATACAGCTTGGAGTAATAGGAAAGAATTAAAATGGGATGGAAGCAATCTTTCTGTCTTAGGCTACAATGTTTGGCATAGCAATAACGATGGATCTGGTTCTGGATTAGATGCGGATAAACTTGATGGGCTACATGCATCTTCTTTTAATCAAGTAATTGGCACAGACTCTGACATAAACACATCTGGCTCTACTGTTATTGACCAGTTGAATATGACAGACGGTGTGATTCAATCACACTCCACACGTACGTTGACACTCGCAGATCTTGGATACACTGGAGCTACTAATGCTAACAACTACTCTCTTCCACTCGCTTCTTCTTCTACTAGAGGTGGTGTTAAGATTGGGTATTCCGAGAACGGAAAGAACTACCCCGTCGAACTTTCATCTGAGAAGATGTATGTCAACGTTCCTTGGGTTGATACTAATACAACTTATTCGGTAGGGGATGGTGGACTTACTCAAAACAATTTTACGGACGCACTTAAAAGTAAGTTAAATGGTATTGCTGCCAGTGCGAACAACTACTCGCTACCACTTGCCTCTTCTTCTACTAGAGGTGGTGTTAAGGTTGGGTATTCCGAGAACGGAAAGAACTACCCCGTCGAGCTTTCATCTGAGAAGATGTATGTCAACGTTCCTTGGACAGACACAAATACCAATACAACCTACGCTGCTGGATCAGGATTAAATTTATCTAGCACTACGTTTAGTCACTCTGATACATCTTCGCAGTCATCTATTAACAATAGTAATGGCTCAGTCATCCAAGACGTTACTCTTGATACTTTTGGTCACGTAACTGGGTTAAGTAGTACCAACTTAGATTCACGTTATTATACAGAGAGTGAAGTTACTAATCACTTCAAGACATTAGGCGTTCAAGGTAACTATATGAATACCTACGGGTGGTCAGGAGATACTAGTGGATCTGCCCCAAGTGGTTGGAGTAGTATTGGAACGGCTCCCTTCAACTTCAATGGTGACTATGGTCAAAATGGAGCAGAAGCTGAAAACACTAGGTCTGTAGAAACTTTGCCAAACGGGGCAAAAGGTGTCGTGTGGCAGACTCCATCTAATGATGCATCGAGTGATGCTGATGGTGGCTGGAACTGCACTATCAATGGGGTTGATTCGACTAAAGGGTATAGGTCTGTTATTTATTTTAGACCAACGGATGATTCAAATAGTGGAACCTTTTATCACGGTTGTAGTGGAAGCCACACTTTAAATATTAATGGATCCGTTAATAGTAACCCATACTTTAAATCTCAGAGTTACAGTAGCTTCGTCCAAGATAGGTGGTATGTATCTATAGGATACATCCAGCCATATCAGTCATCAGGAGCTACAACGAGTGGGCAGGGGGGAATTTACGACTGCACAACAGGTAAAAAAGTTTTCGGTGCAAACGAATTCATGATGAAGAATGGTTCTACCATTCAGCAACATAGAACTTACTTATACTACAGCGTTGATCAAAATACTTCTATAGACTTCTATGGGCCACGTTTTGAAGAAGTCAATGGTAACGAACCTTCGATACAAGAGCTTGTAAACAAAGGTCTAGATGGATTAGGCGCTATGTCTTTCCATAGTAAGTATGACCCAGAAGCTCTAAGCGAGTTGAATGAGTCCACTGATGCTACTACGGATAAAATTTTCCTTTGGGACGAATCTGGTTCCGAGTGGAAATACATGACTTTAGATAATCTGCAAGACAGCATCAATACAGACACTAACACTACTTACTCAGTAGGAGACAATGGACTAACTGAAAGAAACTTCACCAGTGCTTTAAAGTCTAAGTTAGATGGTATTGCATCTAACGCAAATAACTATTCGTTACCCGTGGCATCTTCATCTACACGAGGAGGTGTAAAGATTGGGTATCCGGAGAATGGTAAGTACTACCCAGTCGAACTTTCTAACGAGAAGATGTACGTGCATGTCCCTTGGTCAGATACGAATACAACTTACTCAGTAGGAGACGGAGGACTTACTCAAAAGAATTTTACCACAACACTCAAGAATAAGTTAGATGGGATTGAAAGCGGAGCTAAAGGAGATCAGACTGCTAGTGAGATTCTTACCGCGATCAAGACCGTTGACGGCAGTAGCTCTGGATTAGATGCGGATAAACTAGATGGGTATCATGCTTCTACATTTTACAAATCAGGAAGCAACGCTTCCTTAGCTGATGTCACTATCACTGATGCCAACAGTAAGATTGATGTCGATGGCACTTTCGGAGGAGACTATGGATCATTTGGAATCGGAACAACAAACTTAACCAATGGTCATCACAGGATATTTGCCAAGCGTACAGACCACATGTATTTTGCTGCTTCTAGTAGTAAAGGTTTTAGGTTCAGGCCAAACGGCGGCACAAGTTCTGCCAGCGGCGGTGTAACGATCACCAGCGCAGGTAGACTGGGTGTGGGGACTACTTCTCTAAGTAGCAAACTCGCAGTTAATGGGGGTGTAGCTATCGGAGCCAGTTATACTTCAGCTACGGCTCCTACTAACGGAATGCTTATCCAAGGCAACGTAGGTATAGGAACCAGTTCTGTATCGGGTTACTACGCACTACAAGTTAATGGTAGTATTCAAGGCTCGTATAAGAGTTTTGTAATTGATCACCCAACCAAAGAGAACAAGCAGCTTGTACATGCCTCTCTTGAGGGGCCAGAGATTGGTGTATACTTCCGAGGTAAGAGCACCTCCAACACTATAACTATGCCGGATTATTGGGGTGGGCTGGTAGACCTTGATTCCATGACAGTAGAACTTACGGCTATTGGAGCCAATCAATGTTTGTTTGTTGATTCTGTGGAGTCCAACGGAGATGTTGTTGTGGGGTCAAATACCGATGAACCTTTGAATTATTTCTACGTTGTTTATGGAGAAAGAAAAGATATTGATAAGCTTGCAATAGAGGTTGATATTGAAGAACCTGAAGAGGCTGAAGTAATTGAAGCCCCCGAACCTGAAGTCGGGTCAGTTGCTTATATTGAGTCCCTTGCTAATGCTTAACACAGTATTTCTAATACCTATAGACCATAGAGGTATACATGGTAAGTTGTTCGAACAATACCTAGATCTTCATTCTTGGTGCGCGAAGAACAACTCACAGATATTTACTTGCAATGGTTTGTTTTTGAATTTTGCTAGAAATTTCTTAGCTACAGGAGGTAGGGGCAACTACGACACAAGACCAATTGAAGCAGAATGGTTATTTTGGATTGATTCCGATATTCAATTTTCAATAGATCAAATAGAGTATTTGCATCGAATAGATCCTAAACACAAATTTGTAACGGGTTGGTATAAGAGTGATGGATCGGATACAGCAATGGTAGGTAAGTGGGACGAGGATTACTTCCGTAAACATTTACACATGCCCTTTTTGTCTGGAGATTTTATGGAGAAAAAAGCACAAGAGTCTCCCTCAAAGCTAATTAAAGTAGACTGGTGTGGGTTTGGTTTTACCAAAGTCCACAGATCTATTTATGAAGAGATGGAGTATCCCTACTACCCTCTTAATCCTGTAGAGATAAAAGGGTGCAAAAACCCAAACGGAGGAGCTAAAATGGACATAAAAGACATGTCTTTTGAAGATGTAAGCTTCTGCCGCAACTGCTATGATGCTACAGGTATTAAGCCTTTGGTAGTGCCTAAGTTACGCGTAGGCCACCTAAAATCTTTTTTCGTTTAAAAACCTTGAAAAATTTACCTATCAACCCTAGTTTGAACCCATATGGATACTAAAACAATCGAACTAAACGCCGACGAAAGACGAGTGCTCATCAATCTAATCAACCTCGCAGTCAAGCATCCAACAGAGGGTGGGCTTGCGATTTCAGGTGCCGCAGGATATCTTGCTGAGAAATTTGCAGATGACCCCGTTCCTTCTGAGGAAGAAGATGCTCCTGCCCCAGGTGAAGTTGAAGAAGTAGCAGAGTAATGCCTGTACAGAGGAACCAGCCCAGCCCTCAGCGGCAGACTGTTTTAACGTTCGTATCTCCGAACGTACAAGACCTTCTGTTCTACGAAACTGTAGATGCTCAGAGGGTGGGCAAGACTCCTCCTGCTTATGGAACACCGCACCCAGACAAGGTGCAGTTTCCTAATCACATATTGGCGCATGTGAAACAAGCTGATCAAAATGGTCAGCTTTACTTTTACTTTTACGTCAATGCTAGGGAATCACAAGATGAGTATAACTTTGAATTTTCTCAAGCCAACTTGGGGCAGACAAAGTTTGATACCGTTGTAAGGACTTATGTAGATCTTCGTTCTTCATTTACCGAAGATGCCGCAGTTCATGCCGCAGGAACTGCTATGCCTGTTGCACCAACTTCAGCTAACTTCACGGGCAAAGGTTACGTGCTGATGGCTCGCGATCAAAAGCGAATTGGTGATAAAGAGTTAGACGGAATTTTTGTTGTTGAGCAAAGGACATACATTGATCCTACCCCCATAAAAACAATAGCATGGGATGACTTATCTCAGTATAACTTAACTCAAACAGTTTCTTACCACTACAGAGGGGAAACAATAACTGAAGCAAATACTTCTACTAATCAAAGTATTGAGAGTTTAGTTAGTGATGGGGGTGCCAGATATTGGAAGTCCCAAACTAGAGATACATCATCTTCCCCTTCCAGAAGAATAGCTTCTTACAGGGAGGGCAGGCAAGTATCTACCGATTGGTTTGAGGTGGTAAAAAAAGAAACAGTAGCTGGGGCACCTGATGGAGTTGCCTCAAATGGAGTTGGCAACATCCTTGTGCAGGCTTATTCAACTGCTATGGATCACTCATTCCCTCCCGTATTGGAATCTATTCAGATAATACCGTGGGAGAAACACGATGGTCAGAATACAACCTTCGTGGAGTATAATATGAATCCCGAATCGTTTAGGGGATCGTGCCAAACAGATGTTACTGTCTCTTGGTCTGCGGCTCCTTTCACTGGTCTTCAAGTTCAAAACTTTGAGCCTCAGTCTTTTACATTCGGAACCCCATATGTTCAAATCAATATACCTCCTTGTTTGATGAACGGGGGTGAACTTAGCTGCACTTCAGGAACAGTAGATCCTGTATACAAGTATACCGCATATACTAAAACAGTTCCAACAACTAGCCCGTCTAGCATACCTGAAACTCATGTTGCCAAAGACACTCAGGAACCAGCAAGAGGAGGGTATCTCAGGACAAAATGGACTGTCCATAAACCCTCTTCTAATGGAATGTAATGGCTGATAATGATACAGATTCAGGGTTCAATGTAGAATATAACAGACCTAAGATGGGTTTGACGGGTGAAGAACCAGAGTTAACTAGGGTTAGTGATTACGCCCCAAGCCCAATAATAGAACAGGGCAACTCTGAGTTTTATCAGGCAAGACCTTTTTCTGATCAAAAAGGAGAGAGGATTGCCGGAGAGTTTATCCCTTTCAGAGAAGAGCACGAACCATATAATCTTCAGGAAGAAGATAAAACTGTATGTATATCTAAAGCATTCTTGTATGTAATTCACCCACTCGCTGAATCTGTAAAGAGATACCCACTAACACCGTTGCAGATAGCAGTTCAAGCTGAGTGTGTAGTTTATGCTCAGTTTAAAACTGATGATCACGGGAACATAAAAACAGAGGAGGCAGAGAACGAAGGAGAAGAAGCACCTTCACCTTACGTATTAAAAGTTGGAGAAGGCACTGAAGTCCCAGCATCTACTAATTTTACTTTACCTGATGGTCTTGGGGGTGTGGGGAAAGATGGAGAATACAATATCCCCATATGCTTCATACAGGATTTTAAATTTGTAAAGCATCAGTTCGATTCAGATGTAGACGGTAGACAAGCCCAAGTCATGGGAGCTTTAGAAGGGCAGCGTGGCCCTATGTTTTGGATACATGGGTATGATGCACTCAAAAACGTAGGTGGAGGTGAGAATGTTTACAAAGACTATACAGAGAGTGATGACTTTAAAAATTTACGAACATTAACGAGTAAAGGACAAACAGAAAATTGTTCTGGGGATAATAGGGTTTCTGGAGTTGCTCAGATAAACGTAGCTACAAATGGGGACACTATTGAGATTTACGGTAATCGTAAGAACGAAACAATCAAAGTGGGTGATAAGTTTGTGGGGATTGTAGAAGATGGGCTGGTTCGTTGCTTCGGAGACTTGCCCGTTGAAACACTAACACTCACGACAGTTCCTGCCACTACAACTACTAGTGTTTCTGTTGCTTCCTGCCCCACCACAACTCAAACAATAACTACTGCTTGGGCTGACGGACAGTCCAACTCCAATATGATCCAAGGAACACCGCATAACAAGATGTGGGCTGATGGATCTGAAAGAACATTACCTTGGGTTAAAATTTGTGTGGAAACATCTACGACTGGTTACTCAGGAGCTAGTGAAGCATGCTATTGGGTCGTAGGGTATGAGATTACTTCTGCCGCATTAGAAGCTACGCCAGCCAGTGTTACATATGTTGATAGCCCTAGTGAAGTTGTGGGAGTTACGAGTGCTGTTCAAATAACTGGAATATCTGATGACGGTTCTTTAACACAGACAAGTTCAATTACAGAGCTTACCTGTGTGGATGTTGTTACTCCTACTGGAACTCAGCAGGTATATACAGGTTCTTACGATAATTTGAAGGTGGTTAAAGAACCTGAATCAAGTCAATGTGACTATTGCCAAGACCCGTAATCAAGTCCCTTATCAAAAGACTTGATAAAGTTGATAACTTGACCTTAACGGTGTTAGCCATTACAATGAGGTATGGCTACTTTAACTGTGGCAGGCGTAGAAGAAGCCTTGTCTAAATATAAAACCGTAGGGTCAAGCTTTATAGCGGAGCTTAATTTGATCCTACCCCGTCTGTATGGGATGGGCATGTGGCGTGATCTTCTTTATGAGACTACGATACAAACAACCGATGGAGATTTTACATTACCTGAAGCAGAATCTGTAGTTCTGGCACTGCTTGAAGATGATCCTGCTCAGGTTAGAGCACAGTTCCATGACTACAGGTTGACTGGAAGAAATACTGATGGAACAACTTTAGGTATGTATGGGCTAATTGATGATGGGTTTGTGCCCACCATTAACGAGTTGAACCCTGAAAAAGAATACATAATAAGGGTATTACCTATCAAACCAAGGACTCAGATACCCAGAACTAGCAATAATTTTATAACTGTTACGGGTTTAAATAACAGCACAACGCCGGAAACAATTGAGTACACCACTAACTTTGAAACGGCTGGAGCAGGGATGTTGTCAAGTTCTGCGACTGGAGAAACCTTTACTGCGGTAACTCAAATACGCACGGGGGATTCTAACTTACCAGACCCTGTATTAGTCGAAGCTCTTGAAGTAAATACAGCTGCCGGAAATGTGACAGAGCAGTTAGAGCTGGCAGAAATACAACAAGCAAACACAGTAACTAGATTCAGAAGATACAGAATAGGTAAAGATGTGACGCAAACATCTCAAACTCTCAAGTTACTGGTTAAAAGACAATTTAAACCACTAGTAAATTCTTACGATGTGGTTCGTCCTAGCAATTTAAACGCAATCAAACACGCCTTGTTAGGTTCAGTTGCTGAGGATAATGCAGATATTGAACGGGCCAATTATCATTGGGCCATATGCAAGCAGCTTCTTGAAGAAGAATTAGACGCATACAGGGGAGCTGCCAAACCAACTATTCGCTTCGATCCGTCTGGATCTGGCTCACGCGTCCCTAACTTATTATAATTATGACAGACCTTATTACATTCATTACTGAAAACAAACAGCAAGTTGTCGGAGTTTTAACTTCGGTTGTAGCAGTGGCATCGGCTATCTGTGCTTTAACTCCCACACCTAAAGATGATGGCATTGTGCGGAAGCTATATGTCGTGGTCGAATGGCTGGCGTTGAATATCGGAAAGAGCAAACAGAAATAATATGCGCATAATGCGTTTAATCACAGCAGCCTTAGAAGCTTTTGTAGGATTAATAGAACTAAAAAAGACACGGTATATAGATGAGATTGAAGATGAAATTGATGAGCTTGCCCGTATTGGTAGTCCTGCTGCAAAGCTGCGCATCGAAAGATTGGGCAAACGACTCAGTCGCGAACGAGAGCGCACTTTACGATCCACCGACGATAACGTTGATTGAAGGTAAAAAATATCAATTTGTTGAAGGTACCCTAACGGGTAGAGAAGGGCACAAGTTTCACAGTCATTACTCATACCTAAGAGCTATAACAATTGGCAGCAAATGAACTCTTCAAAATTAATCGACACCCTTCTTGGGACTTTAACTCCAACGATAGCAATTGCTGCGTCTATGCAAGAGCAGATAGAATATTGGTTACGCGTGATATCTCTTATACTAGGAATCGCAGTAGCCGCTGTATCTCTTTATCGATTAATTTTTAAGTACAAAAAATGATAGGACTAGCCATAGGACATTCAAGGGAAGGAGATAACGGGGCTTACACTGTAGGGCCTAACAGTATCAGTGAGCATAAGTTCAATTCAGAACTTGTACCTTTGATAACGCCTATGCTCAAAGTTCCATACAAAGTATACGACGATTACAACGCTCGTAGTTATGTAGGGGCAATGAATTATGTGTCCCGTAAAATGAGGGAAGATAATGTCGACGCGTGTATTGAATTACATTTTAACGCTGCTGGCCCCAAAGCTACAGGACATGAGTGGCTACATTGGGAGACTAGTAGGGGAGGGAAAAGACTCGCCACAAAACTAAAAGAACAAATGGATAAGTATTACCCTACGTTGCGTTCCCGTGGGGTTAAGGCGCGAGGAAGAGGGCAACGAGGAGCACTGTTCTTGCGTAAGACGCCTTGCTACGCTGTAATATCTGAACCGTTCTTCGGATCAAATTCTAGTGATGTATCCTTGATTATGTCTGATTTGGACAAGTTAGCTAAAGTTTATGCAAAGGGAATTAACAATTTTTATGTGTAATGAGGATTCCCAAAACTATACGAGTAGCAGGGCAAACAGTTCGTATCTTAAAAGAAGATTTAAGTGATGACGGTTTGTTTGGGTACTACAGTCACGATAGAAAAGTCATAATTTTATCAAAGCATTTAAAAGATCAACAGATAATGCAAACACTGAGGCACGAGTTAATGGAGGCTAGTCTTTGTATATCTGGAGTAGGCTTCTGTGAAACCTTTGAACAAGAAGCCGTAGTCCGATGCATGGATGAAGTATTTTTTCCTGCTTGGGACAGATTAAATAAACGAACCAGTAGTGGATGAAACGCAAGAAGCTGCCCCCTCAGTTCCATAGAACTAAGGGCATGCTAATCTTTACGCCTAACAGCGACAATATAAAAGAAGCGTTCGAACGAAGCGAAGAATTAGGGGTGCTGCCCAACTCCTTTACGAGAGGGGCAGGAAGAATGACAGGTTTTTTGGGGGAGGTTGCCTTTGAAAAACTGTATCCTGAAGCTGTTTATGTGGGTGATAAAACATACACCCACGACTACGAGATTGGTAAACGTAAGATAGACGTAAAGGCAAAGAGTTGCGCTGGCAAACCGCAGCCTCATTACACTGCTTCAGTTAATTGTGCTGAGGGAAAGAAGCTTCCTGCCAATGCTTATTTCTTTGTCAGGGTAAAAAAAGATTTTACCAGAGCATGGATGCTGGGTTGGGCTACAGGACTCAAGATTCAGAAATCAGGACTCTACAAGAAAAAAGGTGAACCCGATGATTACGGATTCACCTATAAAGTAGATGGGTATCACTTACCTATTGGAGCATTGCGTCCTTCGAATTCTCTGTAAAGTCGATATCATATTTCTCCTCTATATTGATAGTCCATATCTTACCACCACCCTTACCAACAGACTTGATGGGTCTAAGTTTCAAGTTGGACTTACCACCATCTTCCATATGTGCTAATCCATTCCGCACGAACTCAATTTTGTTTGAGGAACCTAAAGTTCTGCCGTTGTTGTAGGTGTGTAAAGCTCGCTGGAACTCAGTCAATGTCCCACTCCATTCTCTTTCGACATCGTTTTCACGAGCTGCTTTAGCAAAGAAATCAACAAGCTCTGCTACTTGTGATCTACTTGAGTTGTCGTAGGCCGCATGAGCAATACTCTTGTCGATAAAGCTTTTTACACCAAACCTGTCATCATCTAGGATCTCGGCAGGTGGGTTCCATTGATCCAACCAAGCAAGGAAATGGGGCATTTCAGTAGCGATAATGTTTTCTAGCTTTGCTTTGACAGGGAAATTAAAAGGCGTGTTCGAAACTTTAAATGCCATGAGCTTATCCTTATTGCTTGAATCAAGAGTTGGTATAACGCTCATACTATTCGCGTCATCATTAAGGCTGACAACAACTCTCCCTGCCCATGGTAAAGTTACAGCGTCTGCATACTTAGCCATAAATTCAATACGGGGATTAGCTACAGCTCTCTTAATAAGCTCTGTCGCTTTGCGCTGATCTTGAAATGAAGCAGCACTAACGGTATCATCAATTACCCAACAAGCTGCTCTTCCCAAATCTTTGTTAAACTTTGTTCCCCCAGACAAGTAGTCACTAGCATCTGCATACCCTCCTACTGCGGCGGCAATAATTTTATTTGATACAAGTGTCTTACCTTTCTTAGCTGGCCCTACAAGAATACACGCTTGCCCTTGATCTTCCCTGTTGTTTACAACACCAGCGTGGTATCGCTTCATCCACGCAAAGAAGTAATACTTAGTTCTCACCTCAGTTGAGTCCACAAAGAACTGGTCAAAGAACATATCGAGCCAAGGCCAATTCGAGGGGTCAGGATCACCCGAAGGTAATATAGGCTGGATGTTAGAACTGTTAAGTATCCTAAGGCCGTTGAAATCAACGACTATTTCGTTACGTCTAAACACAACAGGAGCTATTTCATTTATTCTATTCTGGTTGCTTATAACTAATATAGCATTCTCCACTTCAGAAATGTTGTCTCCTTTCTTTGTAGAGTTCTTAAAACCACGCTGTCTAAGTTCTAGGACGAGCTGATCTCTAGGGATAGGTTGTGCTGCTCCATGTAACAGCTTAAAAAATTGTCTGCCATTAAACCAATACTCATCAAGTAAGCCCCCCATCTTCTTTTGCTCATAGCCTTTAACAAAGCTAGGCCCAAATATTTCTCTCCAAGGCTTCCATCCATAGTCTCTGTCTGAATAGACAATCATCCCATCTTCAAATACCTGACACCCCTCCCTATCAATTCCATCATCAATCCAGAACAAAGGGCCTCTTGACCCCACTTCAAAGTCTCCTATCCAACGATTTGGAAATTTCTTTTGAACTTCAGCAGCGACTTCTTCTATGGGTATAGATGTGTCAGCAGATTCAGGAGGGTTATTCTTAGCTGCTTTGATAAGTGCAGTCTGGACAACCGCCGCTGGAACCTTTCCATTCAGCGCAACCCACTCGGTTCCCAACTCAAAATACTGTGATGGCTCTTCAGACTTCTTATCGTACCCAGCAAATATCTTAGAAAAATTTATAAGCTTTTTGAGTTCGCCCATAAAAGGACGATAAAGAAAATGAGGCACAGAACATACTTCTTCGAATTCAAAAACGACACGAATGTATCCGCTGTATGTCATCGCCCTCCATGAAGGCATACAATCTACACACTTAGCGGCGATAATATTATCGACGTTAGCCCAGTCAACGGGCGCATCGTAATCAGCAGCAACACCATGTACCTTAACTACTTTATTCTCACCTTCGATACGCGCCCCACTATTAAGGCCCTCTGCCAAACTAAAGAAATAATGATCAGTGTCAGTTTTACCACACCACTCTCTATATAATGCTTTTGATTTAAAGACTGGTCTCTGGGCAACAATCTGCGACATGTCATCGCAAGCTGTAATTTTTTTGGCTCTAAGATTTTTAAGGTATCTGTATTTCATTTTTCATATTTTGTTAGTATTGATCCTTCTGCATCTACTGGGATATCGGGAATCCATTCAGGAGGTTTGGACATTATGGAGATAACATCCTCTAGTGTTTGTTTGGCTTTATCTTCATCCGCTTCAATTACCATCTCGTCATGAACGTGCATAATGATTCTATGTCCTGCTTTATCTACCCTCAGGAGCATATCAGAAAAAATATCTCTGGCTAAAGCTTGGCTGGCATTCTCTGCCACAAGCCCTCCCCAAAGACGGACTGTAATATTTTTACCGTGCTTAGGCATTTTGGTTATAAAGTGAAGTCTTCCCCCTTCCGCTAAAGCTTTTAGCCGACCATAGTTGATAACTCTACCACTAGGAAGATCCACAGTAAATTCAGACTTAGCTTGGTGGGAGCATTCGATATCACTAGTGTATTTATCCCAAAGGTTCTTAACCCTCCTCATCTTCATCCGATATTTACGAACTCTTTTCCCAGCTTCGTCTTCACTAATACCAGACATAGAAGCAAACCTAGCAGCTCCTGCCCCATAGCCGCAACCCAACACCATTCCTTTTACTGCGTGCCTTAGTTTGGGGTCTTGTTTTATTGATCCTTTTTCTTCATTCCACATACCAAACCTTATGGCAAAAGCTTCATAGATATCATCTGTGTTACGTATCTCTTCAAGCATTTCGGAATCCTTAGCTAACCAGCAAAGTGTCCTGACTTCAATCTGAGAAAGATCAACTGCGATTAATCTTTTGTCAGAATTAGGAGCTATTAAATGCCTTAGGTTTACACCAAACATTTCCTCCCTTGGTAAATTCTGTAAGTTTAAGTTTCCCCCAGATCCAGAAAATCTCCCAGTATGCGCTCCAAAATACATGCATCCCCCGTAATATCTGCCGTTAGGCATCGTTGCGTAATCAAAACTTTCCAACTTCTTTTGGAGAGAGTTAATCCTTCGCCAATCCTTCACCGCACTTATCCACGCAAATTCTTTGCTATGATATTCTACCCATTTCTGGGACTCTTCATCAGTCACAGCTAAACTTACTGGAGGCTCAATCCCTACCAGCAAGCATTGCTCATCGAATGCTGCACGACTAAGTAACGGTTTTTCACCCAGCCACGGAATAACTTCTTCTGCTTCAAACAACTTAACTTTAATAGTTTCTAGTTGCTCCTTTAAAAGATCTTCGTTGATGGGGATTCCTTCCTGAACAATCTTTCTGTTCAAGCTGCTTATGTTCCTTTCGAACTCAGGCCACTTATCACTCAATGTCTCCCATAATTTAAGGCACAGTTCACTGTCTTTTAGTGCATACTCACTGACCTCATCTTTAAATTCTTTTGTCATTTCCTCCCACCTCTTGCCAGACATGTTATCCCTCGTGCTTTTATCTACGGTTAAGTCAAACAATTCTGCCGTTGATCCTTTCAAGGATCTTGGGAGCTTACAATAAGCGGCTAGGTCTGCTGTGCAGTGCCACTCAAATGGGTCACATGAATCCCACCATTCATGTTCTACTCCGTAAAGATACAGGGTCTCATCAAAACTAGCGTTATGCGAAAGCACAATATTTCCTGTAAGGATATCCCAGTTAAAATCTTTTGGGTGCCCAACGAAACTAGTTCCATCGTTTCCTACAACGGAAACCATGTATGCATCAAATTGTGGGTGGCTAAAATAGCCTAACGTTCCTAGAGTTTTAATGCTGCACTCTTTGTCATAGTAGGTTTCAAAATCTACTGCATAAATATTTTTATCCATAGGTATATAGGGTTCACCCCGACCCCCCTTTGATTGCCTAAAAAGGGGAGTCGGGGTGGGGGGAAGAGGCTTTTATGCGGTTACCTCTAGGTGAATGAAATTAACCAGCCCAAGCCAAGGCCGCCGCATTACCTATTCCTTGTCGGAATTATTCTTGTGCCGTTTCTTCAACATCCAACCCCAGTTCTAGAGGAGCTGTGGTGGAGTAGCTGCCAAGCACTGTTACAAGACTATCTCTGATAATCTTTGTGGCTTGTAAATCAACTTTGCTTGCTTCGACGGCCTTTTCAATGTTTTCGATTATTTCCCCAAGCCTTTCGATTTCAACCGATAAGACTTCCATTTGAGTTTGTACCGCATCCATTATCCTAAATAACCAGAGATAAAGTCTACGACTTCATCACTTGGTTCTTCGTTAGTAATAGTTAGGGACGGCGCAAACCAACTGTATTTACCACGGGTGATAGCAGTTGATTGAAAGTTCCATAGACGTTTGTGAATAGGCGTTGTCTTGTTAAACACAGCAAATGTCGCCAACCTTTTGAAGGTTTGACGATAAGCATCTTTCGCAACATTAATCCTGCCCATTGCATAATTGTGTTTACCAAGGGGGAAAGGAAACGACTCAACGTCATCACTACCCTTGAACAGAAGAGTAATTTCAGCAAACTCAAGAATAGGATATTCTGAGTCCGTGCTGAGTTTGTTCTTCTCTTCGACATTATTTGCAATGCGTGGGATGTCATCCGATTCAAACGGAACATCTTCTCTCCATGCTTTAGTAGCACTAAGGGGAACCACTTGAATTGGTTCCTCTGGTTGTGCAAGAATGATCCTCTTGTCTAATACAAGAGACCCATACGGAGCAGGAGTTCCATCAGGGCCAGTTATGTCGCTGGTCTTTTGAACGACATTGACTCTTGGAATATCAATGTCTGATTGATCTAACGTATCTGAAATTGCAGATGTTGTTAGGGCAGTAGAGGGAGCTTTCGCAAGCTCAGTTTTTTCTTTACTCATGTTTCTTGTTTCTTGGTTCTATGTTTCCTCACGACAGTGTGTGTCGAGAGGGAGATTCTTCTATGATTCCTGCGTCCTGACATTCGCTTAAAAACTCAGCAGACAGTTTTTGTTTGCCTCCTTTTTCAGCAGTGTCTCCTACGGCTTTAGCAATCTTGCTCACAGGGAGGCTTACATTGCTCAGGATTGTTTCAGTGTCAACACCATATTTGTCTGCAATAGAAATAAATGTGCTGGGGTCGGTAACTTTTTTCCTTACCCCAAGTTTTTTAAGGCGTAGCGTAGGGAGTTCGACGCCGTCCTCTGCCAAAGCAACCGCCCTTTTCTTAAACCCTTCTGCCCAGTTAGTTACTATTTTTGCGATAGCCCAGAGTTGTTCTACAACTTCGGGGTCTTCAGTGGAGTCAATATCCACATCAGGAAGACGGGGATTTATTTTCTTCGCTACTTCAACAACAAGCCCTCCTAAAGCTGGGCACACATCTTCATACCTACAAAATCTGCAATCTACTGTGGGGGTAAGCTCTGAAAGATCAGGTGTTCCTGTATCCCATTTAGGTCTTACTTTTTCACCTTTGATAATTACTTCGGACAACTCTTCAGTAAGTTGCTTAACGTCACTTCTCTTAAAAGTATGAGATAAGATTTCATTCCTTTGCGGAATAAAAAAGACAAACTCAATGGTTTTAAGTTTGGGAAACTTTTGAAAGCATCCAAGAGTGTAAGCTTTAGATTGCCAGTTTTTATCGGGGGTGTCGATCTTGCTTATGCCAGTCTTATAATCGATCAACACCCCCTTTGTGCCCTCATACACATTTAAGAAATCACAGGTTCCATATGTTGAAGTGCCGTTGAGTGCAACGTCTAACATAATCTCTGAGTGAGTTTCGGTAAGCTCCAACGAATCGAAGTTCATAAGATACTCAGCCTGATCATTCATGATCTCCTGATAAATGCTTACTTCTTCCTCACTCTGTAAGTTACTAGGATCTTCTATTTCAAGAGCCTCATGAATCCTTGTCCCCATTTCTGCTGCTGCGGAAGAACCATCTCTGCCTTTGTATCCAGCGCACCCTGCCACGTATTTTAGTGACGATGGTGAAAACTCTGCGTGGCCTCTTTCAGAGTGGTCGGGTTGATTCATTCGCTCACGTAATCACAGGAGCGTAGAACGGTCAAAGAAATTTTTCAAATTCTTTAGACCTCCCACAAATAGCGAGCAATCAAGAACGCATCTATCATCCCGTCATGGGGTTTGCGGCACCTTTTGTTTTTAATCCAGCACTCGTCTTCGGCCAGTTGTTGCGCACGTTCGAGTGCAACTTCTTTTGATTTTCCTTTGGGCACAAAACCTAACATACGCTTTTGCCATTTATGCACAGAAACTCTTTGCACGTCATACCTGTTTGCTTCTGCCATACCTACAATCTTACCAAAGCTTAAAGCCATCGACCTGACTGCTTGTGAACTTTTGGCGTGTTTGAGTGGCTCTTCTATTGCGATTGTAAAAGGAGTATTTAAATCTAAGATCCACTCTTTTATTTTTAGAGTATCAACCTCTTTCTTTTTTAATACTACCTTTGTAGGCATCACCATTTTATCTATGACAAGACCATTAGCTTTAGATATGGCACACAGGCCCCCGTTCAATCCGTTATCAATACCTACGATCAAAACAAGTTGAGGGTAACAATTAATCCGTCCCCAGAAGCAGGACTATATAAAAATATGTTTTTTTTAAGTCCTTGTAAAAACAAAATCTCCTTCATGTTCTCTGGTTTAACTCTATAAAAAGCACCTTCAAGTTGTTTCACTGTAAAGGAAACATCTTCAGTATCAGTTCTACGAATCAAAACTCTTGGATTATGGACGAGTTCTTTGTTTTTAAATAAGCTCATTATTTTTCAAGTATTGTTGTATCTAGGAAACAAGGAGCCGTTGGGCCAAGGTCAGTATCCATCAATTGATTGAGTGCCATTCTTGCATCATCTTCATCAAGACCGTGTTCATCTTGCAGAATTGCAAGAGACTTGAGGCTGTCATAACACGCAATAGGCGGCCCATCTGGTTTTTCAACTACTCCTACAAGAGCTTCATGTAGTTGATTGAAGAACATTATTTCTTCATACCGAACTGCCTTAGTGTTTTCTGGCGTTATCTGCCGCTTTACATAAGGATCTTCCTCTGGATTATACTCCCACGAAAAATTTTCAAAGTTGTTAATCATCTGACTGTATATCAATTACTGTTCCATTACCCGTATCGGCTCTTTTATTATTCAGTATAGAAATATCAATTTGCATTTTGTTGGCGTCACCCCCACTACTTTTAGAATTCAGACCAAGATTCCTGCGGATAAGTTGATCTAGTTCAGAAAGCTCTTTAATATTTCTAGGGCCACTTATGTTTTTCATATTGTCCCTAGCCAATCTAATCGCTGCCATAGCTATATAATTTTGATATTTATCGGCAGGACTTGCTTGGCTTTCTGCAATTTGCAATATCTCTTCCTCTTCTTTCATACGCGCATCATGTTTGGCTAGTATGGCAGCTTCTTTTGTGAGTTTACTTTCGTCCACTTCTTCGACATGTTTCTCTGTTGTGTCGATTTTAGACTCAATTCCACCGTTTTTACGGGCAGGAATGCCACGTTTTTTAAACCATCTTCTTACTGTACCAGCATGAACACCAAGTTCTTTGGCAATAGCAGCAGTTTTCCAGTCTGCTTTATACATTTCTACTGCGCGTTTTTGTATTTCTTCTTTGGAATTGATACTCATATTAAAAGACTTATTGTTACTTAAATATGGCTTTAAAGGAAGAGAGGAGCAAGCAGTTACTAGAACCTAAAATCTGTCCTAAAACAAAAAGGATGGACGTGGGCGGTTTCTCTATTCCCCCAACTAGCTTATTGACAGCACTTCTTTATGGTTTTGCTAAACATGAAGAACCTCTTGCTCGTGAATATTATTTCTGGAGAATTTGTGATGAGTTATGGAACCGCGAAGATCTCCCAGAAAAGTTAATGGTTAAGCATCCGTGGGCTGAGATGATGATACGAGCTGCGATCAACAATAAATATCTTGCTGTTGGGGGAAGTGCATCATCTGGGAAATCACATACAATGGCTGCGTGGGGGATAATCAATTGGCTATCTCAACCCCAAGACACTCTAGTCCTTATGACTTCCACTACACTGCGCGAAGCTCGTAAACGTATATGGGGCAGTGTGATGTCTCTCCTATCCGTTATTGATGATGCACCGATCAAGATTAGGGATTCAATAGGCAACGCTTCTTATGTAAACGAAAAAGACATTCTTATAGAACGAGCTGGGCTTTCATTGATCTCAGCGGAAAAAAGTAAAACCAAAGAAGCGGTAGGTAAATTCATTGGTATTAAACAAAAACGCGTGATCCTTATTGGCGACGAGCTTTCAGAACTTTCTGAAGCTATCCTTAACGCAGGTCTTACAAACTTGAGTAAAAACCCTTCATTTCAAATGATCGGTATGTCTAACCCTAATAGCCGCTTCGACGCATTTGGGGTTTGGTCAACTCCTAAAGACGGATGGGATAGTGTGGACACAAATACTGCCGATGAGTGGGACACTAAATGGAAAGGAAAATATGTTCGTTTAGATGGAGAGAGATCTCCCAACATTCTAGCAGGAGAAACTATTTACCCATGGCTACCCACGGAAGAAAAACTTGCCGAAGACAAAGCATTACTTGGAGTTGAAAGCAGAGGTTATATGCGAATGGTCAGAGCTGTTTTCTTTGATAGTGATGAGACCACAGGTATTTATACAGAAAACGAAATAGCAAATAGTAAAGCTATGAACTCTGTTCAATGGCAGAGCACTCCGATTAACCTTTGCGGTATTGATCCGGCCTTCACGAATGGCGGCGATAGGTGTATCGCTTTTTTAGCTAAGTGTGGTTATGACAGCAGTGGTCAATATGTTATAGAGTTTGGACAAGCCGTTCATTTAAACGATGACGCAACTAATAAGGCGATTCCAAGGACTTACCAAATTGTAAAACAAATCAAAGATTTATGCACAAAGCATAACGTCCCACCTGAAAATGTAAGTGTGGACGCTACTGGAGCTGGTGCTCCGTTTTGTGACGTTCTGGCAGGTGAATGGTCTGGCCGTTTTATGAGGGTTTCATTCGGAGGTAAAGCAAGTGACAAGCGCGTCAGCGTCAACAGCAAACTTGTAGGACATGAACTTTACGTTAATAGGGTATCTGAACTTTGGTTTGTTGGTAAAGAGTTGATGAGGACTCGTCAAATCTTTGGGGTCAGTTCAGATTTAGCGCAAGAAATAACAGGAAGAAATTATGATCATGTAAAGGGTTCGACCCTTCGTATGAAAATTGAAAGTAAACCTGAATACAAAGCTCGCTTTGGTAAAAGTCCAGACCTTGCAGATGCAGCGTTTTTAGCGTTAGATTGTGCTCGTCAAAGACTAGGTTTAGTAGCTGTCGACCCACCAAAAGAAGGAGATGTATCTTTCAATAAGCCTCCACGATCTATAAAAACATTAAGTGGAGCTTTACAAAACGCTGATACTACCCTAGTCGATTGACTTTTTTTAATTCAAATTGTATAATTTAACTTATGGCTGAACCTAAAAAAAAGAAAGCAAAGGCACTTAAATCATCGGGGGGTTTGCAAACAGGAAAGCTGCAACCATCGGGGGGTTTGAGTAGTTCTCCATTAGATCAGCTTAGAACTCCCGAACAGGTAGAACAACGTAATAGAATAGTTCAGGGTAGGATGGAAGAGGACAAGCAACAGAGGCTGGGGGAATCTGGAGTGACTGGCCCGAAAGGTGATGCTGGAACGGCAGGTGTAACAGGAGGTGCAGTTAGTCAAGCTGCTAATGTGCCCACAGGAAAACCAAATCGTGGCGATGTCATCGAATATAACACTCCACCTATGGGGGAGCGAGTATCAGAGCAACCTGCCATCTCCGAAGAAACAGCGCGTGAAAATAGAGAAGAGCGTCAGAGGCTTATAGCGGCAAAAGAAACTCC
>NZTP01000072.1 GCA_002696485.1 Altibacter sp.
GGGGAGCGTCGCCGAGTGGCGTTATGCCGACTGTTGCTTCAGGAGCCGGATGTTTTGTTGCTTGATGAACCAACCAACCACTTGGATGCCGAGAGTGTACACTGGTTGGAACATCATCTGGCCGCATACAAAGGAACCGTGATCGCCGTGACGCACGACCGTTATTTTCTGGACAATGTGGCCGGATGGATCTTAGAATTGGATCGAGGTGAGGGCATTCCATGGAAAGGAAATTACAGTTCTTGGTTGGATCAAAAATCGAAACGACTGGCACAGGAACAGAAACAAGCCAGTAAGCGACAAAAAACACTCGAGCGTGAGTTGGAGTGGGTGCGGATGGCTCCCAAAGGTCGCCAAGCTAAGCAAAAGGCCCGATTGAACAATTACGATAAGTTGATGAGTCAAGACCAGAAGCAACTGGACGAGAAACTGGAAATCTACATCCCTAACGGTCCTCGTTTGGGAACCAACGTGATCGAAGCCAAGGGTGTGGCGAAAGGGTACGGTGATAAGCTGCTTTATGACGACCTCAACTTCAAACTACCTCAGGCAGGGATCGTGGGAATTATTGGTCCGAACGGAGCCGGAAAGACGACCATCTTTAGAATGATCATGGGTGAGGAGACTCCGGATAAAGGTGAATTTGTGGTGGGAGATACTGCTAAGATCGCGTATGTAGATCAGGCGCATTCCAACATCAATCCCGATAAAAGTATTTGGGAGAATTTTAGCGACGGTCAGGAATTGATCATGATGGGCGGCAAGCAGGTAAATTCCCGTGCGTATCTCAGCCGGTTCAACTTTAGCGGAAGTGAGCAAAACAAGAAAGTTTCTACCTTGTCCGGAGGCGAACGTAACCGTCTACATCTGGCAATGACTTTGAAAGAAGAAGGGAATGTACTCTTATTGGATGAGCCTACCAACGACTTGGATGTAAATACGCTGCGAGCTTTAGAGGAAGGTCTGGAGAATTTTGCGGGATGTGCCGTTGTTATTTCTCACGACCGCTGGTTCTTGGATAGAATTTGTACGCACATCCTTGCGTTTGAAGGAAATAGTGAGGTCTATTTCTTCGAAGGAAGTTTTAGTGACTACGAAGAGAACAAGAAGAAGCGTTTGGGCGGTGATCTTTTACCGAAACGAATCAAGTACAAGAAACTGATCCGATAATTATCTTCTGAAGCTTACTTGATAAACTTTCACATGTCGAAGGCCGAAATGTGACAGTTTGTTTTTATAAAATTTCTGCTACTGAATGATGAGTTTCTTGGTTATTGCGCGTCCGTCACTTATGATAGTAACAAAGTAGATTCCCTCTGAAATACCTTCGGTGGAAAAAGACAGCGGTTCGGGACTGCTGAAGGTTCCTTCGAACAATACTTCAATTAGTTTTCCCCGGAGATCGTACAGTGTGACGGTTCCTTCCGAAGTAAGGGTATGAGATACCGTAAATCTACCACGAGCAGGATTAGGATAGAGTGAAATATTGTTTTCTGAAAGCACCTCTTCTGAAACATCTAAAACGATATTTGAAAGGTCGTATTGATGGATGGACCTTCCAAAGGTTCCGGCGTATAACATATTAGTGGGTTCATGGAGCTTTAAATCTCTGATTACCGTAATAGGCAGGTCGTTACCTAAGATATCCCAGCTTGCGCCATCGTTTGAAGAATACCATACATTGGTATCTGTTGCGGCAAAAAGTAATTGTTCATCTTGGGTGAGTAATATGTCGTTTACGGGAATGCTTGGAAGATTCCCTGAAATATCTGTCCAGTTCTGTCCGGCATCGGTAGTCTTAAAGATATGTGGCGTATAATCCAGCAAACTAAACCCTGAAAAAGTAACATATGCCGTCGCATCGTCACTAGGTGAAATAGCAATAGCGGTTACGTAGCGATCCGGAAGTCCGCCACTCACATTGGTCCATGAAGCTCCTCCGTTTGTGGTGACATGCACATTCCCATCATCACTGCCTGTATAAACAACGTCCAGGTTATTGTAGGAAGGAGCAATGGCTGTTAGGGTCCCATAGGATAAAGAACCACTGGGATGCTGCCCATTGGTGAGATCGGGGCTGATGGCATTCCAAAAGACGGCCCTGTCTGAGATGTACAGCCGATTGGTCCCATAATAAACTTTCTCCGAATTGAAAGGGGAGAGGACTACCGGGGTGTTCCAGTTGTTACGATCACTTCCGCTGATCCCGGCCGTGGCACTTGAAAAGCTAGCCCCGCCATCGGTGGAGCGGCCTAGATTTCCAAATTGAGATTCTACGTATATAAAATTATTATCGACAGGATCCACATTCACGTGGAATCCGTCACCTCCCCAGATCGCATTCCAATCGTTGGTACCCGCTGTTAAGGTTCTGATGGTGTTGTTGTCTTGTGTTCCGCCATAGACACCGTTGGGTTGCAGGTAGTCTACTTCAATATTGTAGAATTGCGTAATGGGAAGATTCGTAAATTTTGTCCATGATGTTCCTCCATCTTGTGAGGTATAAGCACCTCCGTCGTTTCCGGCCAAAAGGAAATTTGGATTTGTGGTAGAATATTCCAGCGCATGATGATCTACGTGCATACCATTGATAGGCTGCCAACTTGCACCACCGTTGGTGGTACGTGAGATACCTTGGCCCAGAACGAATACTTCGTTAGGGTCTGTAGGACTTACCCGTATATTTCCAAAGTACCACCCGAAATTTGCATCAATACCGGCGAGCTCTGAAAGCGTGACCAACGACCACGTAGTTCCGTTATCATTCGAGCGGTAGAGTCCGTTAAACGTATTGGTGATCTCATTGGTGGTATAGCGTGCATAGACGGTAGCAGGATTGGATTGTGAGATCGCCAGTCCGATACGTCCGGTTTGTGCATCTGGGGCGGGAAGTCCGTTCAATGCGCCTAATTGGGTCCAAGTCGTTCCTCCATCTGTAGAACGGTGTATCGCAGAAGTCACACCGCCATAATCGCGTTGCCAAGGCTTGCGCGTTCGTTCCCACATGGCTGCGAAAAGGATATTGGTATTTTGGGGATTCATGACCACATCGATGGCAGAAGTGGAATCGGTAACAAAAAGTACTTGTTCCCAATTAGCGCCGGCATCGGTAGAACGATAGATACCGCGTTCATTGTTATATCCATATAAACGCCCGGTGGCAGCTGCGAAAACCCTGTCGGGGTTTGTTGGGTCTACCACAATACGTGCAATATGATCTGAATCGTTCAAACCTACATTCGTCCAGTTACTTCCGCCATCATCAGACCGATAGATTCCATCTCCAAAATAAGCGCCGTCGGTAGCACTACCGTTTGCTTCACCGGTTCCTACATACAGCCGTTGTGTATTGGAAGGAGCAATGGCGATGTCGCCTATTGAAGGCTTCCCTATTTGATCGAAAATAGGAGTCCAGCTGGAACCTCCGTTGGTCGTTTTAAAGACACCTCCTGTGGCAGCACCCACATACAGAATGTTGTCATTGGTAGGATCGATGGCCACATCGGTAATTCGCCCTCCTGTATTTAGCGGTCCCACAAGCGTCCAGTCGCTTCCGTTACCTTCGGAGCGTGATGAGAGGATCGCTCTTGATTGCTCCAAAGCACGTTCCATGGCGCTCTTATTCATGATATTATTCGGATAGGCACGTTGATTGTACATCCACTCGTGTGGGTATTCTTTAAAATTTTGAGAGGTGATTTCTGTAGCAAGCGGTTCTTTTTCTGAAAATAGAAGAACGCAAAAGACCAACAGAGCAATAGAAACAAGGAAGACACTTTTTTTCATACCATAGCAATTTGTTCAAAGATAGGGGAATACATCTTAATTTGAAAAACCCTAACAAAAGGAGTATCTTTCCGTTCCAAAAATTTATACATGATGCCAACATTGTTCCGTTCCCTTATTATTATTGTCTGCCTTTCCGGTTTTTCTCTAAAGGCACAACTTCAGAAAAATTTCGAATATCTGGATGTATTTCAGTTGGAATATGCAGCCGATCCTCAAATATCGCCAAACGGGGATTACGTGCTGTATAGACGTACGGGATTTGATATCATGAAAGATCGTTCCAGCGGCAATTTATGGCTGCTGAGTACCGATGACCGAAAGATACATCACAAGCTAACCGTCAATGAAGGAAATGAGAGTTCTGCCACATGGTCTCCATCGGGAGATCGTATTGCTTTTGTAAGCAGCACGGACGAAGGCAGTGAAATCTATATCTACTGGACCGCAACCGGTTCCATTGCAAAGCTCACACAGTTAGAAAACAGTCCCGGTTCTCTTACTTGGTCACCGGACGGTACCGAGATTGCCTTTACCCTAAAGATCGATGCAAAACCACCAGTTTTGGCCAAAATGCCGCCGAAGCCTAAAGATGCCAAGTGGGCGGAGGCACCGCGAATTACCGACAGATTAAAGCATGAGGCTGATGGTGCAGGGTACATAAAACCCGGTTTCACACACATTTTTAAAATTCCTTCGGAAGGAGGGACTCCCTTACAATTGACGAGCGGTGATTTTAATCATACAGGGTCATTGTCGTGGACGCCCGACGGAAAAATGATCCTTTTTTCGGCAAATCGGAACGCCGATTGGGAATATGAATTTCGAAATTCGGAAGTGTATGCAGTGAGTACCCGAACGGGTGTGATCACACAATTGACCGACCGAAACGGACCTGACAGTGCGCCGAAAGTTTCTCCGGACGGACGCTACGTTGCCTATACCGGCTTTGAAGATAAAGTGCAAGCATACCAAGTTCAAACCCTGCAACTAATGAAGCTCGACGGTACTGCGAAACGTACTGTTTCTGAAAATTTGGATCGAGATGTGGATGCAGTTGTATGGGCTTCAGATAGCAAAGGAGTCTATTTTATGTACAACGATCTGGGGGTCACGAAGATCGCTTATATGGATTTAAATGGTACCGTGGAGGATATTGTTTCGGATGTAGGCGGAACCACCTTGGGGAGGCCGTATGCTAGCGGGAGTTTTAGTGTTTCAGAAAAAGGAAATATCGCTTATACACGTTCGCGTCCCGATCGTCCTTCCGATGTGGCGGTCACCACATCCAAAGGTAAAAACATACGAGTACTTACCGATCTCAATGCAGACCTTCTCGGTTACCGCACCTTGGGAACCGTTGAAGAAATTTGGTATACGTCCAGTGTAGACGGGCGAAAGATACAAGGATGGGTTGTTTATCCACCCAACTATGTAAAGGGTACTAAAGTGCCCTTATTGGTCGAGAACCATGGAGGTCCCATCTTGAATTACGGGCCGCATTTTTCGGCGGAAATACAACTCTATGCAGCTGAAGGATATGCCGTATTTTACCCAAATCCGCGTGGGAGCACCAGTTACGGGGAGGAGTTTGGTAACTTGTTGTTCAATAATTATCCCGGAGAGGATTATAACGATGTGATGGACGGGGTCGATGAGCTGATCAAAAAAGGCATTGCCGATGAAAACCGCTTGTATGTCACGGGCGGAAGCGCCGGCGGGATCATGACCGCTTGGATCATTGGGAAGAACAATCGTTTTAAAGCAGCTGTAGTGGCCAAACCGGTTATGAACTGGATT
This sequence comes from Altibacter sp., assembly GCA_002696485.1. GTDB lineage: Bacteria > Bacteroidota > Bacteroidia > Flavobacteriales > Flavobacteriaceae > Altibacter. Next base: position 5,587 of record NZTP01000072.1, read on the forward strand.
AGTAAGACCTTGGTGGCCGACAACTACTACGGCTATGCAAACTCCAGGTATCCGGGTCAGCCGTGGGAGAATTTTGAGAACTACTGGAAATTCTCACCTATTTCATTGGTTGGAAATGTAGAGACCCCAACGATGGTGATGGTAGGAATGAACGATCTACGTACACCGCCAAGTGAAGCCAAGCAATTGTATCATGCATTAAAACTTCGAAAGATCGAAACGGTCTTGGTGGAGATCCCGGAAGCCTCTCACGGTATTGCTTCCCGCCCCAGTAATTTAATTACCAAGGTAGCGCATACCCTAGCGTGGTTTGAGAAGTTTAAGTAAAATAGCATGTTCTATAACTTGCCATCCAACCAATGAATGATATTTAACAGTAGCTGGTAGTTCTGCGGCGCGATGGGGTTGTTCATTCCCATCTTTTCTTGTTCCGGTCCGGCTAATTGAGCCGAGAACATGGCGGCTTCCCCAAAGACCACGAGGCGGCCTTTTCCAACTTTTCGGTAGGCGCCCTGTAACCAGCCATTCGTATTACGTCTTGGCGTATTTTTATGAAAGACCCAGGCCGTATCGGGAAGGAGGTTTACGTAGCGTTCGTCCAATACCAGCACTTCTTTTATGGGAGCGTTGGACCGAAATGCCTGACCTGTGAAACTAACAACCTCTGTTACTTTTTCAGAGTTGAACCTTCCATTTGTGATGGTGTTTGCAATAAGGCTCCCTTCCTTTCGATTGAAGAATGCAGGGCCTTGCGAGATGGTATCAAATACAAACCCATTGGTGAATTCAATATCAAAGGCAGAAGCAAGGCCTGCTGCTGCACCGGCCAATGGCATGTGATCTGCGATCAAGAAGAGGCTTCCACCTTCTTCCACCCAGTTTTTTACTATTTCAATTTCCTCGTTCGTAAAAGCAGATAAGGTAGGGTTGACCCAATTTCCGATGCTCTTTTCATTTAGTGCATTGGAAATGACAAGAATCTTTCCTTTTTGTAAACTTTCTTTGGTAAAGTTTCCTTTGTAACTTTCAACAGTATAGCCGTCTCGCTCTAAAAGATCTGCAAACGCTTTGTACCGGCCTCCCTTCGTATGAAAATTAAAATGGCCCTCGTCAATAAAGATAACAGGACCTGTTCCTTTTTGGTATGCAGGTGTTGAGATGGGAGGATTGTATAATGAATCTGCCACTTGCTGTCCAAAACCGAAGGAAGTGGCCAGCAAGCACAAGAAAACGAAATGCCGGCTTTTCATATCCTTATTTTTTTGGGTACCAGTCCAACTGAGTTACCTTTATATCGTGGTTTTCCATTTCGACCAATCTTTTGAATTTGTCGACATCACTAAGCCCATCTTTCCCGCGATAATGATAAGGATAGACCGTATCGGGTTTAAAATCCAGCACCGCATCGGCGGCACGCTCTACAGTCATAGTATAGGGAAGATTCATACATACAAACGCTATATCGATATTCTCCAATTGGCGCATTTCCGGAATATCTTCGGTGTCACCGGAGATGTAAACGCGGCGCTTGTCCTTTTCGATCACATAGCCGTTGCCACGTCCTTTAGGGTGCCGACTGTCTTCTGATTCCGGTAGGTTGTACATGGGAATCGCCGTAATTGTGAACTCAAGTTTGTTTGCTGAATTTCCATTGTTAAGAACCATGGTTTTTTTCCGAAGCGCTTCAGGAAGTTCATCCACAACCGCCTGCGGGGCAAAGAGATGTGTTTTCTCTTTTACAACAATTTCTAAGGTTTCAATATTAAAGTGATCACCGTGTATATCGGTCACCAGAATAATATCCGGCTCCGCTTGTCCTTCAAAAGCAGCCATACCGCCCACAGGATCGATATATACTACACTTCCATTCCAAGTTAATACCATAGTGGCATGGGAAATGGGTTGAATATTGAATGCGACTTCCTGAGGCTCGAAATCAAGTGTCGTACTGTCCACTACAATGGCGCTGTCTTTTCCTGAAGTAGTATTCTTATTGTTACAGGAAACAAAGGCAATGGCGACGCAGGCAAGAATGCTTATTTTGTGCATAGGTGTTAGTTTTTTCTGAAATTACAAATTTTTCAGAAAATAGATGCCTGTGTTACACTATTTTATGAAAGCAGAAGTTCCATTTTGATATTACTTCGCTCATAAGGACTGTTCGCTTCCACCGGAATTTCAATGAACCCGTATTTTCGATAGATGTAAATAGCGTTTGCTAATTTAGTGTTAGAGTACAAGAAGAGTTTCTTAAACTGCTGCACCTTGGCAAAGTCGATACAGTGTTGCATGAGTTTTTGACCAATCTTTTTACCGCGTTCCTCCGGCCGCACCGCCATTTTGGTCAGCTCATAGATCCCTTCTGCTCTCTTTAATAGTGCTACCGTGCCCAATACGCGATCCTCTTCTATAGCAAAGAAAATGTGTCCTCCGGGATCAAGTATGTAATGTTCGGGGTTGCGTAACACTTCCCTGTCAAAATCCTCTACGTAAAAGAACGTTTCCAGCCACTCGACGTTAAGGTCGTAGAAGTGTTGTTTGTATTGAGGCTTAAAGGAACGTATCATGATGTTTCACCGGAAAGCACATCGCTTATAAAGTAAGCAATGGTCTTTGCAACTTGATTAGGAAAAGATTCTGTTTTCGGATTTCCTTCGCAAATATGAATATAAATGCAGTGTTCTTTTTTAGAAAAATAGCGTAAGAAGTGTCTCGCTTCCGTCACCGAAAACCCGCTGGGCGACTGCGCACTGCTGCCCATCTCTGCAATGGCATCCATGTCCAATTCCAGTCCAAATGGTTTTTGTCCACAAAAGGTATCTGCCTTTTGTAAAAATACTTCAAAGGAATTGCCTTTATCCTGAAGAAGTGAGTCGAAGAGTGCGAACTGGATACGGTCCTTATGTTTTTTCATAGTGTCGAACACCGATTGTGAGGTATAATTTCGGTGCAATCCAAAAACAAAATATTTTTCCAGATACCCTTCATTGTATGCGTAAGAGAATCCGTTGCCGCTGTGCCTGTGTTCCAAGGCCCTGAAATCGGTGTGGGCGTCAAAATTGATACAATTGAGAGGGCCGCCCAAGGCTGTACTGGCTCCGTTTAAGTTACCGTAACTGTTGTTATGTCCGCCGCCAACAAGGATGGGAATTTTACCTGTTTTAATTATAGCAGCTACCGCTTCCGCAACTTTAGTATCTATATTGGATACCAAAGCACCTAATTGTTGCGTGTTCAATGCATCATCTTTTGCAACAACGCCTAGCGCACTTACTTCGTCTCGGCAATCGATCTCACCCAATAGTAATACTTTTTCGGCTTGCGTGAATTCATTCTGCTGAATATTACACAACACTCGCAGTGCTTGTGTCCATGCTTGGGAAGTTCCTGAAATTCCGAAATTAGCACGAACACCAATGTCTTCAGGAATACCCAGCAATACATACGGATGCTTGCTGTTTTGAAGGCTTTGCCAATCATGGGCGATCGACAGAACCTCTCCAAACTTCACTTCTCCGTCTCGCTTATTTACAAGCGAACGAACCTCATCTTCAGCATAAAAGGTCACCGTGCTCATAACCGTTCTCCATTTATAATTACAGTATCGATTAGATTGCTACCAAAAGCGTAGGGGAGATAGCCGTAGGAAGGAACCTCCTTGGTAATAATGATACTTGCCTTTTTTCCTTTTGTAATGCTGCCATGTGTTTGGCTGAGGCCCATAGCATAGGCACCGTTAATGGTAGCTGCATTGATGGCTTCTTCCGGTGTTAGTCTCATTTTGATACAGGCAGTGGCCACTACAAAGTTCATATTCCCGCTTGGTGTCGAACCCGGATTGTAATCTGTGGCAAGCGCTAGCGGTAACCCGGAATCAATGAGCTTACGTCCCGGGGTGTAGGGGATGCTTAAAAAATAGGAGCAGGAGGGAAGTGCGACAGGCATAGTCTTACTGCCATGAAGGGCGGCGATATCAGCTTCGGTGAGTACTTCGAGGTGATCGACACTTAACGCATTGTGTTGAACACCCATGGCGATCCCACCCAACGCCGTGAATTGGTTGACGTGAATCTTGGGGATAAGATGGTATACAGCCGCTTCAGAGAGGAGTCTGTGCGTATCTTCAACTGAGAAATAACCCTCTTCGCAAAAGATGTCTACATAGTCGGCCAGATTTTCAGCAGCCACCTTTGGAAGCATTTCATTACAGATCAGATCCATATATCCCTCTTTGTCTCCTTTGTATTCTGAAGGAATGGCATGTGCGCCTAAAAACGTAGTTCGTACCGAGATTGGATAATTCTCAGCTAATTTTTTGGCTACCCGAAGCATTTTCAGTTCTGCTTCGGTGGTGAGGCCATATCCGCTCTTGATCTCAATGGCACCGGTTCCCAATTGCATCACTTCTTCCAATCGGGCTGCCGACTGGCGGTATAGCTCCTCTTGGGAAGTCTCTTGTAGTTTTTTGGCGCTATTCACAATACCGCCTCCTTTTTGAGCGATCTCTTGATAGCTCAATCCATTTATGCGGTCGACGAACTCTTGTTCCCGATTGCCGGCATAGACCAGATGTGTATGAGAATCGCACCAAGTTGGCAAGACCATTTTTCCGGAGCAATCGATGGTTTCTGAAACCTCCAATTGAGGTAACACATCCATGCTACCGTAGTCTGCGATACGATCTCCATCAAGCAGTAACCAAGCATTTTTTAAAGTTGGGAGCTTCGCCATGTCCTTGCCGGAAACCATAATGGGGGCCGAGTCTCGAACTTGCAACAGTTCTTCGATGTGAGTAAGTAAAACTTTCATTGGCTAAAGATAGCAAACCTTAAAAGGAATTTATACCTTAGAGCTTCAAAAAATTTGAGATGAAGCCAACAAAAAAACTCGGTGTGAATACGGTTTGCACTCACGTGGGTGAGGTTGCGGACAAGCAATTTAAAGGAGCGATCTCCCCGTTGTTTATGTCAAGCTCCTATGCGTATGAGAATGTTGAAATAAAACGCTATCCGAGGTATTTTAACACCCCAAATCAAGAAGCATTGTGTAAGAAGATTGCAATGTTGGAGCACGCCGAACGAGGATTGATCTTCGGAAGTGGTATGGCCGCAGTGAGCACTGCTATGCTTGCCTTTTTAAATAAGGGCGATCACGTAGTCTTGCCAAAGACCTTGTACGGTGGGACGTATAACTTTGTTTCTGAAGAATTTGAAAAATTTGGAATTGAGTATACTTTCGCCGAAGGATTTTCGGAAGAAGATTTCACAAAGGCCATTCAGAAAAATACAAAGGTGATCTATGTGGAAACACCATCCAACCCGTTAATGCTGATCACCGACCTTAAGATGATCGCCCGTATTGCGAAACAACACGGATTGGTGTCTATGATCGACAACACATTTGCTTCGCCAATTAATCAAACCCCATTGGATTTCGGTATCGATATTTCCATTCACAGCGCAACCAAATATATGGGGGGACATAGTGACATTTGTGCAGGAGCGGTTGCAGCAAGCGAAGCACACATCGAGAAAATATGGCATAAAGCAAAGAACTTAGGAGGAAGTCTGAGCGATTACACCGTTTGGTTGTTAGAACGAAGTATGAAAACGCTGGCATTACGGGTGAAGGCACATAATAAGAACGCAAAGAAAATGGCAAAATGGCTGGATAAGCACCCCTTGGTAGCTAAGGTCTATTATCCCGGACTCCCCTCGCATCCCGATCATGCATTGGCTAAAAAGCAAATGCGCGGTTTCACCGGGATGTTGTCTTTTGAATTGATCGATTCTGTGGACGCCGGTGCCTTTATGAATGCTCTTCAATTAGTGAAGCAATCCATGAGTCTGGCCGGTGTTGAATCTACCATCCTCTCGCCCACCAAAACATCTCACGCATTGTTATCTCCCGAAGAACGTAAGAAGCAAGGCATTATGGACGGACTATTGCGCTTTTCGGTAGGTATTGAAGACAAAGAGGACCTTATAACCGATTTTGAACAAGCCTTTGATACGGTTGGAAAGGAACAATTACAAAAATTACTTTCATGAAATTAGATATACTTGCCATTGGAGCACATCCTGATGATGTTGAATTGGGCTGCGGTGCTACACTGGCCAAAGAGATTAATAATGGCAAAAAAGTAGGTATTTTGGATCTCACCCGAGGCGAATTGGGGACAAGAGGTTCTGCCGAGATTCGGGATAAAGAAGCCGGGAGAGCGGCCAAAATACTAGGGGCTTCCGTACGACTCAATCTTGAATTTGCCGATGGCTTTTTTGTGAATAATGCAGCTTCGCAACTGGAAGTCATTAAAATCCTCAGAAAATATCAACCGGATATTGTCTTATGTAATGCCATAGACGATCGTCATATTGACCATGCCAAGGGAAGTCGCCTAGCTAGTGACGCTTGTTTCTTAAGTGGATTGGCGAAGATAGAGACCATCTTTGAAGGCAATCATCAAAAAGCCTGGAGACCTAAGCAGGTCTATCATTATATTCAATGGAAGAACATAGAACCCGATGTGGTAGTGGATGTTTCCGGTTTTATTGAAAAAAAGCTTGAAGCTGTCTTTGCGTATGCAAGTCAGTTTCATCGCGAAAATGCGGTTGAGCCCGAAACGCCAATTTCTTCAACCAACTTTAGAGACAGTATCACCTACAGGGCGCAAGATCTTGGCAGGTTGATAGGAGTGGCTCATGGCGAAGGATTTACGGCAGAGCGCTATGTTGCGGTGGATTCTTTGTTTAAATTGCAATAAAATTGTTGGAGAATGGTATTGCGCATACGTAGTAAATGCGTTATATTTGCAACCGTTTTCTAAGGGAAACATACCTGGTGGTTGTAGCTCAGTTGGTTAGAGCGCCTGATTGTGGTTCAGGAGGTCGTCGGTTCGAGACCGATCTTCCACCCAAAAAGACAAGCTTCTCCTTCCGATAGTATCGGAGATGAGAAGCTTTTTTTGTGGCTGTTTTTAAGTGTTCTTAGAAGTTTCCTAGAGCTTATCGGCAATAATTCGTCCTTCCCTGTTTGCGATTTCCCAAGCAGTTTGAAAAATGAGTTGTGCACGCTTCGCCAATAACGGGTATGCTATCTTATCCGGTGTATCGGTAGGTTTGTGATAATCCTCGTGAACTCCGTTAAAATAAAAGATCACCGGAATATTGTTCTTGGCGAAATTATAATGATCACTGCGGTAATAAAAACGATTAGGGTCGTCCTTACTATTGTATTTTTCATCTAGTTCTAAATCGCTGTAGGTTTCATTCACTTCGAAAGCTAGATCATGCAATTCCTGACTAAGCATGTTGCTGCCAATTATATATACGTAATTGGGATTTTCTTGTCTTTCAGGATCAATGCGCCCTATCATATCTATATTTAAATTCGTAACCGTATTCTCCAGCGGAAATATGGGATTGTCTGTATAGTATTTAGAACCCCATAACCCTATTTCTTCTCCTGTGACGTGTAAAAAAAGAATGGATCGCTTTGGACCGTTACCGTCTTTTACCGCTTGCTGAAATGCTTCAGCGATCTCCAGTATTGCTACCGTTCCACTGCCATCATCGTCGGCCCCGTTAAAAATCTCGCCGTCCTTACCAACGCCAACATGATCGTAATGCGCAGAAAGCACGATAATTTCTTCCGGTTTTTCTGAACCTTTAATAAATGCTACGACATTTTCGGAAGCTTTGGGTTCTTTCATACGTTGAAAGTAACTTGCAGGAATGATCTGATAGTAGTTATTCTCTTCTATGGGAGACGCGATTCCTGTATCCATATAGAAATTGCGCAGGTATTCGGCGGCAAGTTTTTGCCCCTTGCTACCTGTCATTCTTCCCTCCATGGCGTCTCCGGCAAAGGTGTACAAATGTGTCTTGAGTTCTTCGGCGGTTATGGTGTTTGCATAATCCACACGGGTTAGCGTTTTAGAGTTGTTTGTTTGAGTTGAATTTTGAGCCGAATTACACGAAACCGCAAGCGCTGCAATGGCCGATAAAAACAGGTATTTCATAGTATATTATTCAAAGGATATTAATTCATAATCTGAAGGGTCCAGTCCGCCGTCCCCAATCTTTTGATAGGTGAGTGTATAGACCTTTGCCTCTTCTGTTCCATACGTATCTTGGGATCGTATGGTGAATGTCACGACGTACCGGGCATCAATTTCGGCGACGTCTTTTGCTTCGGAAATTTCAATGGCCTCCTCTTGAAATACCGTACCTTCCGGTAACTGAAGCTGTGTGCTGAGATCTTCTATTGCAAGAGAGCGAAGTGTCTCCATTTGTTGTTTTTCCGTAGAACATCCAACAAGTACTATCGAAAAGATCCATATGCGTAAAAAAGCCATTTTATTTTTCTTTCAAGCAGTTGTAAATATATAACATGCATTTTGTCTAGGTCTAAAATTTATGTGAAAATTAGTAAAATTGGAGACTGGAAGTCTTCGGCTGAATCTCATTGGCTATATTTGTTGAAAACTTCAGACCATGAATATCGAACAACTATATACGGGGTGTTTGGCACAGGGGGCCTATTATATTGAGAGTGACGGTGAGGTAGCCATTATTGATCCCCTGAGAGAAACAGCACCCTATCTTTCACGAGCAAAGCGAGATAAGGCAACAATCAAGTACATTTTTGAAACACATTTTCACGCCGATTTTGTAAGCGGACACCTAACCTTATCGAAACAAACCGGAGCGCCAATAGTGTACGGGCCCAACGCCAATCCCACATTCGAAGCCGTTATCGCAAAAGACGGACAAGAATTCAAACTGGGAAAGGTTACCATTGTGGCCTTACATACCCCCGGACATACCATGGAGAGTACTACCTATTTACTCAAAGATGAAACAGGAAAACCCTATGCAATCTTTAGCGGAGATACTTTGTTCTTAGGAGATGTAGGCAGACCGGATCTTGCACAAAAGGGGAATGAGCGCACACAAGAGGACTTAGCCGGAATGCTATATGAAAGTTTACGGAGCAAGATCATGACCTTACCCGATGATGTGATCGTTTATCCCGCTCATGGCGCCGGATCTGCTTGCGGAAAGAACATGATGAAGGAAACCGTCGACACACTGGGGAACCAGAAACAGATGAACTATGCATTGCGGGCCGATATGCGCAAAGAAGAATTCATCAAAGAGGTAACCGATGGTCTGTTGCCGCCGCCGGTGTATTTCCCACTCAATGTACAGATGAATCGAGAAGGGTATGAAGATATAGACGCTATTATAAGTCGCGGTACGGAGCCGCTAACACCCCAATCGTTTGAAGACTTGGCCAATACAACGGGCGCTGTGGTCTTAGATGTGCGTCATCAAAGTGATTTTATTAAGGGACATATCCCACGTTCCATTTTTATTGGATTGGATGGTAGTTTTGCGCCTTGGGTAGGGGCTCTTGTTGCAGACGTTACACAGCCCATCCTGTTAGTAGCTCCGGAAGGGAGAGAAGAAGAAGCTGTGACGCGCTTGTCCCGAGTAGGATTTGATAAAACGTTGGGCTATCTAAAAGGAGGTATTGCGGCCTGGAAAGCTGCGGAAAAAGAAGTAGACAGCTTAGTATCCATTACGGCGGAAGAATTGAAATCACACCTCATTGATAAGATACCTATTGTTGATGTTCGCAATGACAACGAATTTGAAGGAGCCCACATTCCTGATGCCATACACGCACCCCTAGGATCACTTAATGAGCATCTTAAGGAGCTTCCAAGGGAGACGCCGTTCTATGTTCATTGTGCAGGAGGATATCGATCTGTAATCGCAGCTTCCATCCTTAAAAGTCGAGGTATTCACAATGTGGTGGATGTAGCCGGAGGCTTTAAGGCGATCAAGGAAGCAGCTATTCCCGTCACCAATTAAGTTGCTGAATAGCAACCGCTTATAAGACAAGTCATTATTTTGTTAAACATTTTATAAAAAACATTAAACAAAAAGATATTTTCATAGTTTTGAGGAAACTATAAAAACAAAAGCTATGAAAAATCTAGTACTCTTTACCGCAGTCTTGCTCTTTACAGCAACTGCATTTTCTCAAACCGCCCGTGTACAAGTGATACACAATTCTGCAGACGCTGCCGCCTCAGAAGTAGATGTCTATCTGAACAGTGGAATTGCGATTGATGACTTCGCCTTTCGAACAGCTACTACTTTTCTGGACCTTCCCGCCGGTTCTCCAATAGACCTGTCGGTGGCCCCGGGAAACAGCACGGGAGTAGGGGATGCGTTATTAACGGTCACGGTTACGCTTATGCCGGACGAAACCTATATTGTAGTTGCCGATGGTATTGTGAGCGGTTCCGGATACAACCCGGCACCTCCGCTCTCTTTACAAATTTATCCCATGGGTCGTGAGACTGCTTCAAATACAGCAAATGTTGATGTTCTAGTACATCATGGTTCCACCGATGCTCCCACGGTAGATGTTGTAGAAACAGGTGTGGGTGCAGGAACAATTGTGGATGATATATCTTATTCAGAATTTGATGGATATTTGGAATTGCCAACGGCAGATTATACCCTAGAGGTTCGATTGGCCGATGGGTCACAACCGGGTGTGGCTGCTTATCAGGCACCACTCTCCACCTTAATGTTAGACGGCGCTGCACTGACAGTTTTGGCTTCCGGATTTTTGGATCCTTCACAGAATTCAAACGGACCTGCTTTTGGGTTGTTCGTTGCGAGTCCGTTAGGAGGCGATTTGTTGGCACTGCCAACGGCTGCTTTGGGTATTGACGAATTCGGATCGAATGCACTACGCGTATTCCCAAATCCGACAAGCGATTTTATTACGCTTAGTGCAGCGGGATATGATCTTAGTAATACGTCGCTTCAGATCACAGATATGCTGGGACGTATCGTTGCAGAAGACGTAATCGTATCAGAAAATCAAGCTATTGATGTCACTAGACTAAAAGCAGGCGTATACCAAGTAAATGTATTGCGAGACGCCGCTTTTGTTTATACAAAACGTTTTGTGAAGGAGTAAGTGAACTTCATAATTATTTGGTTGATATGAAAAGCCCACTCAATTTGAGTGGGCTTTTTGCATTTACTAAGACTTCTGTGTTCTAGCTCCAGTTATCTTCCAGGTCTTCCAATTTCTTCACGGTGTTCAGCGTTGATTTGATCTGACTCAATTGATTCGTAAGTACCGATGAAATCTGCGGAGGGAAACGGTTGTCGTTCAATTTTTCTTCATATTCCTCCACACTAGCCTTTTCTCCACGAATGCATTCTTCCAGTACAGCCTCGTCATCATTACCGGTGAAGGCAGTCTTTACGTCGATCCAAGTTCTGTGTAACGCTCCGGTGGTGCTTCCGCTTTCTTTTGGCGTTTCATTAAGCGATCGGATCTCTTTGTCCAATTCAGTGGCAAAACGATTGCGTTGCGCAGCTTGATGTTTCAGAAATGATTTTAAGCGATCGTCTTTGGCATTCTGCATAGCTTTGGTAAAGCCTTTTTCTGCATCGTAATTCTTCTCTAAGAGACCTTGTAGATTATCCACTAGATTGTCATGAATGTTTTCTTTTGCTTCTTCTCGTGTCGTTTTCATAGTTTTTTAAATTTAAGTTATGGATTAAAAGTACAACACATAATTACCTTACTGTCTTAGGGAATTCCTAATTGAGAAGCCTTTAACATTCGATGTTAAAGAGTTATAAAGACACACCGATTCATTATTTTGAATTGTAATTTTAGGTGTAATCATAAAACTATCTATTATGGACAAGAATCATAAATCGGAAAAAGAAAAGAAACGCGATCAAGGAATTGAGGAAAGTGCCATCAACCATAAGGAAAAAGAATCTGATGGAAGAGAGATCAATTATCAAGAGAAACAGCGACGAGAGAAACATCAACCGCGGGATACTGCCTAACAGATTTTCTATGGACAAGAAAAAAAAGAATGAAAACGATGATCCAAAATTAAAAAGTTTGGATCCCAGCAGGGAGAAAGGCCCGCAAAAGAAGAAACACCCCAATCAATATGGGGAACAGAACGAAGAAGGCATTGATCGAAATGCCTGATGTATGAAGACCCTAAACAAAAACTCTCCGAGTGTGCTACACACTCGGGGAGTTTTCATTTCGGCTAACTCGAAGTAACCGAGCATGCAAAAACTACTTGCGATTTTTTGATGGCTGCGGCTTTTGCTTAGGATCCTGCTGCTGATTACGAGCCTGTGGCTTGTTCTGCTGCTGTTGCTGATCCTTTGGACGATTTTGTCTTTCCTGAGTGCTCATAGCAAATACATTTCAATTAATACTCCGTTTATTAAATCGTAGTATGAAGATACTTCAGAAATGAAAAATGCCTAGCGTTGCTAACATTCTGTTAGGCTATATTTAGAAGATATTTAACGCGGTGTTAAAGCTGTGGCAAAAGGTGATGAGGATCATTGGACACGTTGCTCTAAGGTTCCCAAGACATTAAAGAGGGTTACCTTCGCGATGTAATTCTTTGCAAGGAGATCGTTCTGTTTTAGCTGTGCATCGATCAATTTCTGTTCGCGTGAATTAACAAGAAACAATGAGCTTTCTCCTAAGAATAATTTACGTTCTTCAGCGGCAACCAGCGTACCGTAATCAGTGATCATCGCTTCGCTTAGATCCACCTGTCTTTCTAAGGAAGCAATCTCCATGTACACACTTTCGATCTTATTCTGAAGGGAAACTTCTGTGGCCGTACGCTCAAAGGTTGCATCCTGTAACTTCAGGTTGGCCAACTTAAGGTCGCCGCGTTCCTTTCTCAAAAACAGCGGGAAACTTACGTTCAACAAGGCTTTGTAGTTGGCGGTATTGAATTGGTCCAATGGTTCGTATTCCTCTGACAAGAAGTTATACTGAAGGTCTACTTTAGGCAGCAACCTATTACGCAACAAACGTCGGTCCACCTTTAATCCTTCAATGGCGGCGCTTTGGCTTTCCAAGATGGGGTGATTCGTGAGCGCGTTTACGATATCTTTAGGATCAACTTCCAACTGGGATAAGGCTAGGATATTATCGTTCGGAGCTTGGGGTAAGACTGAATCTTCCAGCTCTAGAGGAACCGACTCAAACCACAAATAGTTACTTAGCTCAAGTGCAGCTTTCATTCGTTTCAAGTCGGCGGCTTCCAGTTGAAGGATCCTATCCTGCAATATGATGCGCGCTTCGGTGATGTCTATACTAGCCTTGTCACCGGCTTCTACACTGCGTTCCACGGCCTTAAGACGCACCGTTGCGTTATCCACGAACGAACGAAGGATGATCGCTTCGTTTACAGCCTCCATCCAATTGAAATAAACAGTACTCGCATCGAACAGTAATTTGTTCAACATACTACGCCGATCGGCTTCCGATTGTTGGGTGAAGAGTTTTGCTTTCTTAAGTGCGGCCATTCGTTCGTTGATCAAAAATCCTTGCGCCAGCGAAAGACTTACACCGGCACTGTAGAGTCCGTCTTCAGGGAGTGTGTTCTGCGGATTGATAAAAGCACCCGTATTCTCTTCAAAGTTTCCTTTGAACTCAATGCCATACCATGTTGGGATTTTAAAAGTGGTGTTGAGCAGATCGTAGTATTCGGTATCCTTAAATTTCTTTCGTTCATAATCCACTTCCACCTTAGGATCGAAGGCACCTCTTGCTTTCAGTACGGAAGCTTCGGCCATATCGAGCTTAATGGAAGCCTGCTTGGCATAGGGGTGGTGCTTCTTTACAAATCCCATGTATTCTTCAAATGTGAGAATCGCAGGGCTTTCCAAGTCCAAATCTTGGCCGTGGAGCAAAAGACCTCCCAACAAGGTCATGAGCAGAACGCCATATGTGCGAGCGTTCATCATGGCGTTCGGTTCATTGTGGCTGTTGTTCCCTTGGGAAGGTAATAATCCGGTGGGAATCCATTTAATTTTCGCCATAGTTCGTACCAAATTGGGACATCCTTCAGCAATGCTATGGTTCGTGCTCCCGATCCCATGCGTACGTTCGGCGGCCACGGTTCTTCTTTGGGATCGGGTGCTACCAGCACTCTGAATTTTCCATTCGGACTAATAAAATTCTCCACGGCGACAACTTTTCCGCCGTAGGTCCCGAACGACGCATCCGGCCAGCCACTAAAGACGATCGCCGGCCAGCCGTCAAACTGTACCCGAATGGATTCGCCTACATGAATCAACGGTAAGTCAATTGGCGTGACGTAGGTCTCCACGGCAAGATCGTAGTTAGCAGGCATGATACCCACCAGTCTCTCACCTTCTTTAAAGGCTTCACCAATACCCGATCGGAGGGCTTTATTGATATATCCGTCCTGTGGTGCTACGATGTACTGCAACTTTGTACGCATTTCGTAGTTGGTAGAGGCATTTTCAAGTTTAGAGACTTGTGCTTCGGTATCGAATTGTGCCGAACTTGCCGTAAACTTATCACTTTGCGCCTTGCTTAACTTCTCTGCGTACTCTGCCGCTGTTCTGTTGATGTCGATCTTTGCATTGATCAATTCATTCCTGCTTGCCAGAAGTTTGTTCTCCTGACTTAACAGCTTGGCTTCGGTTTCCTGAAGCTTGAGGCGTTTGTCTTCGACTTCAGCCATGGACTTTAAGCCTTCCTGCTGAAGGATCACCGTACGGTCGTACTGTTTTTGTGCGATATCCTGATTCGTTCTGGCGGCAATGAGATCCACACTGTCACTCTGTACCTTGTACCGCGCTTGTTTGTACTTGTTCTCCGCCTGTGCGATCTTCAGTTTTCGTTCTGTAGTGATGGCATTGATCTGTCCTTCCAATGCTTTTACCTTTTCCTTATAGGAATTGACGGCATTGGACTTGGCATCCCGCTGCTGATTGGTACGTTGCACCAATTGCGGGTCCTGATATTCATTCTTTATTTCTGAAATGAATAAAATAGTATCGCCCTTGCGTACAAAATCACCTTCCCTGACAAACCATTTCTCAATACGTCCCGGAATGGGGGATTGAATGGTCTGCGGACGTTGGTCCGGTGTTAGTGTGGTCACAAAGCCCGTACCCGACACATTTTGTGTCCATGGCAGGAAAAGCACGATCATACCAAACAAGGCCGATGACAGCAACAAGATGTTGAACACTTTGTAGTGCTTGGTCCTGTGTGCCTTTTTAAAGGCTGAAAACGTTTCCACTTCTGATTTAGAAGGGACCGGATTGTTAGAAATATTAAGCATAATTCGATTTCACTTTTGAGATCTCTCCCTGTTCAAGATGTATGCGTTTGGTTGCGATCTTATTCCAGTCGTGATCGGAGCTGGAAGTAATGAGAAGCCACGGGCGGTCCGGGTGGCCCAAGTATTCAATGATCTTGGCAGCTTCCTTTTTATCAAAGTGCTCCAATGCATCCTTTAATATTAGGATCTTTGGATTGTGAACAATGGCGCGCGCCAGCAGTATGCGTTTCGATACACTGTGGGGAATTTGCTTTCCTTCTGAAAAAACCCCACTGTGAATTCCTTTGGATTGTTTCCGTACAAAATCCTGAAGCCCTATCTGTTCGATCACACGATTCACGGCATCGACACTAATCTCCGGATTTCCGAAGGTAATGTTCTCCAGCAAGGTACCTTCAAAAGGCATTTGTTCGGGAAGTACCTGACCTATATGCGATCGATATACGTTGATATGCATTCCCTTCAGAGAGAAATCATTCACGTAAATGTCCCCACTGGTGGGTTGTATCAAGCCTGATAACAACTTAAGCAAGGTAGACTTTCCCGAGCCCGATTTCCCTTCGAGCAGCACCCGGTCCTTAGGCTCCAGCTGCAGGCTTATGCCGTTCAGGATTTGTTGCCCTTCGGGGGTCGTATAGCCCACGTCGTCAATCACAATATGGGCCGTATCTTTATGCTGAAAGGGCTCCGTACCTTCCTGTTCCTCCAGTTCCTTATCCACTACCTGACCAATCTTTTCCAAGGAAGTGAGCACATCGTAGAAGCTTTCAAGGCCCGTGATAAGTTTTTCAATAGAAGCAATGATCAATAAGATGATGATCTCTGCCGCGACGAACTGCCCGATATTCATTTGCTGATTGAGCACCAGAAACCCTCCCACAATGAGGAGTCCGGCTGTGATAAGGACCTTGAAGGCGATCATTTGCAAGAACTGGAACATCAATACCTTAAAATGTGATTCGCGCGCCTCCAAATAGGATTGAGTGAGCTGGTTGTTGCGCTCCATGGAGAGCTTGGTCCTTCCGGAGATCTTGAAACTGATAAGAGACCGTGCGATCTCTTGTAACCAATGCGCTACCTTGTACTTGCTTTTGGATTCCCTTAAACTTGTTTCGAGTCCTTTACGGGCGGTGTATCGAAAAGCGAAGTAGATAAGCGTTACCAATAAAAATCCATACAGGATAAAGAACGGATGATAGAAGGAAAGTAGTATGAGTCCGAAAAAGATCTGCAGGATGGCCGCGGGGAAATCCAATACGATCTTCGACAATCCTTTTTGCACCGTAAGGGTATCGAAAAAGCGGTTGACCAGTTCGGGGGGGTAGTTGTTACGCAGCTCACTCATACGTATCTTTGGCAATCGGTACGCGAATTCAAAAGAAGAGCGCGTAAAGATCTTTTGCTGAACGTTCTCCAGAATACGGAACTGCATAAGTTGTAAGATGCCTTGAAAACCCACACCCAAGGTCACCAGCACCACGAGCACAATCCAGGAGGTCGTTACCTGTGCGCCTTGTATCAAGTTCACAATGGCTTGAATCCCCAAAGGAAGCGTAAGCGCCACGAGTCCGGCGAAGATGGCATAATAGATGATCTGACGGATATCCCGTTTGTCGAGTTGTAACAAACCGATAAAACGACGCCAGGGGGTCATTGATTTTTTCATAGAATGGCAGTAATAACAAGGTGTTGATAGAACCGAAGGATGTTGTTCTTTCCTTCTTCCACATTGGTAAGGGAGGGGAGGTGTTCAGAAAAATAACGTTGGTGGTGTGCCCCTTCGATCACGGTAGAAATAAGCATGTGAGGGAATTCGAAGGTAGGATTTACCTCCAGCACCATGTCGCTTACCCGCTGAACCACGCGTTTGTAGGTCTTGTAATAGCCTTTTTCGTTCTCCTTATCGACTTCCTTGGTGTGATAGGCCTTTGAGAATTCAGCGATCACGATTCGGTAGAGGATGCTTTCATTGATGAAGGAGAAGGAGGCGTCGGTTTGTGGTTTGTCGGTAAGCACCTCAATGGCCTTCAATAACTTCACCTTAGGGTCTTGAATGTTGGTGGTTTGAAACACCAGAATGTACTCCATCCAGCTCCAATACCAGTTCACCAGATAGATGAGCAAGGCGTGTTTGCTTTCAAAATAGCGATAGACAGAACTCTCGTTCGAGCCGATGCGCTCTCCCAGTTTCTTAAAGGTAAACCCTTCAAACCCCAATTCGTCAATAAGCAAAATGCTATTCTCGACGATCTTCTTTCCCAGATCGGTCGACTCCGGGTTCTTGGTGTAGAGCTCCGGGTTAATGGAAAAATGTATCTGTAACTGTTCCACGTACTCAAATTTTGGACAAATATATAATAGTAATACTATTACATACAAAAGTTTAACTTTTTATTTTGAAAGTTATAGTTTCGTTGCTCTATTTTTGAGATCAAAACCGAAACAACTATGATGGTATTACAAATGGTCTCGACCAATGAGGCCCTTCTGGAAGAGATCGCTGAGTATCTGTTAGCCGAGAAATTATTGTACAATGTGATGTTGCGAGAGGTGTTCGATTACCGAACCGGTGACGGAAACGGTGGTATCGTAACCACCCAACGGTACGGACTGAAAGGTATTTCGAAATCGTTGCTGTTTGGACGTATCAATGAACTGCTGCGTAAAAAATATAAGGATAAGATGCCGTTGCTGTATTCGGAGCCTATTATTCTTATTGATCCGGAACAAACGGATGTTATTGCGGAGTCTCTTGTGAAGATTTAGGTTCTTTCTACTTTTTCAAAGGTTATTTGTTTTTCTTTTTTTCCTTTTTTGCCCCTCCAAAAAAGAAACAAAAAAAGAGGCCTTTTACGAGGTATTTCTCGGCATCTGATGCCGAGAACCGTCCCCCAAAACTTCGCGTCAGCCGTTTACATCGGCTTCCTGAATCTCGAAGTTTTGTTTGTGCCTTCCTCTCATCGCCTGCGGCGCTTCGTCGGAGGCAAGCTGGCGTAAAAGGGACTTCCCTCAATTTCAAATTCATTTCTAAACCTGATGTTTTAGCATCCTTTTCTTCAGCATAAGCGTAAAAAGCTGTGAGATTCAGCTCCACGACGTGGAGCGCACAGTTTTTACGGTGGTTTGGAATGCGGGAGCATTACAAAATGCATAAGAAAAGGATAGAAGGTCATTTTCTTTGCAACTTTCTTTTGGACCAGCAAAAGAAAGTTGAATAATCATACGAATGTCGCTTCTAGTGATGCGCCGTAGGCGCATTGTATCGAAAAGCATTTTAACCAATTACTCTTCACCCTTCACCATTCACGCTTCACCATCAGGCTGCTCACTGCTCACTGTTCACTACTAACCCTTCACCACTCACCACTCACCATTCACCCTCCTAACTCCTAACTCCTAACTCCTAACCCCTTCACTCTTCACCCTTCACCACTCACCATCTCCTGCTCACCGTTCACTATTAGCCCTTCACTCTTCACCATTCACCCTTCACCGATCCCCTAGGTTACTAGCTGGTAACTGTATGGTAACTGTATGGCTAGTGTATGGAGAGTGTATGGAAAACAGAAAGTGACACAAAGGAACATAAAATGGCAAAAAGTGACAAAAAGTGACGAAAAGTGTCAAAAACGGACAAAGTGACCATAATCGGACAAAACCGGACAATTTCGGTAAAAAGTGTCTTTTTGTGTCGATCTCGGACACGCGATTTGCATACCCGGCTTTTGGGCTCTATGTTTGGCCTATCGGATTCCGGAACAGGTGTTTGGAAACGGGTTGCAAAAAAGAAGAACCGCGCTACAAACACACCGATGCACTGAATGCTTAACTTTTAATACCTAGAAAGTATGGCAAAACAAGAAAGTTTTATCAAGTTCAAAGGAACGCTCGATGACCTTACGTTCTACCGACTTAGGGGAAAGTATATTGTAAAGAAGAAGGGCGGGGTGGACCGCGAGCGGATCCTTACCGATCCCAATTTCGCCCGGGTGCGAGAGAATATGAGCGAGTTTACGGCTGCTGCCAAGGTGGCGACCACGTTTCGAAAGTCGTTGAACTCCCTTATCAAACAGTTAGGGGGCACGACGGTACAGGCACGGCTGATGCGCATCTTTAGAAAGGTGCTGAACACAGTCGCCGGAAAGGCCGGACAGCGGGATCTCGTTTTGTTGCCGAACAAGGAACTTTTTAGCGAGTTCCAGTTCAACGAGGCCAAGCGTTTTGACTCCATCTTTACGGCCTTATTTGATGTGCCAGTGGTGGATGCGAACCGAAACGAGGTGACTTGGACCGTGCCGGTGTTTGACCCCGCACACGAATTGGAAATGCCCGGCGGTACGACGCATTACCGATTTGTCTTGGCGACCGTGGTCCTGAGTGATCATCGTCATAATGAACTCACTGAGACCTATACACCGCGTACCGATGCCGCCTTTATAAAACGGGCGGTGACGTATAGCGACTATCTGGACGCCGGGGTGGCACCCGAGGCACCGTTGCCGCTAGTGACGGATCTGGGACTGGAAGCCCCCTTACCGGATACGGCGATCTCGATCACCGTAGCGGGGGTGTTCTTTTACAAACAGGTGAATGGCGATTATTTAACGCTACAAAGTGAACAGGCCCTGCAGGTCCTAGTTGTAGCGTAGCTTTTGTTTTCCCAGAAGGGGACCGGAAACGGTCCCTTTTTTTTTGTTGTGGAAGTATCCTGTTCAACGGCACGGTATAAGCATAGTAGCATTTGGCTTAGGATAAATGTGTCTCAAATTTAATGCAGAAAAGCGTTAGTTTTTACCTCAGTTCTTTTTTATAAACTGTTTTAGAAATATAAGATTATTTTTTACTCACAATATAATTTTGATATAGACTTGCCATAAAAGTCAATAGAAATATACCTATAACTAGGCTATGTATGAAGTAAATTACGTTTGCTACCTTATTATGAGGAATAAAATTATCAGTAAATAGAATATTCATAGTATATGGTAATATTTGTCTATAACTCCAAAATTTATCAGATTCTATTTTCTTTATCCGTTTATGGAAATTTCTTTTTTCAACATCTATTTCCTTAAGAATATCAGTTAAAACAATGGCTAAAGTACTTGATTTACTGTATGTAATAGTTTCTACTATCTTATTACCGTTTTTATCGTAAATAGTGATAACTTTATGAACAACATCGCTCGGTATATTCCTCCCCTGGGTATAACCTTTAATAAAGAATGAATCAAGAATAATCAGTTTTTTGTTGTCTATTGCAGCCCATTCAATTCGATGAAGAGAATCATTCTCAAGACTTAAAATTTCTTGAATTACATTATTTTGATTTTCTCTCTGATTTAGAGAATCGTATTCTTCGTTTGATTTATAGGCCTCTGTAAGCTTTATTTCTTTTTCATTACGTATGATATTTTCCTCAATTCTAATACTGTTAGTATTTCCATGAATAAGAATGACATATCCTATAGGAAACACAATAAAGTGAAAAACTATAAATAATGATATTGCTTTGAATAAATTCTTAAGACTAGTAGTTTTTTTTCTCTTATGCAGTTCCCAAAATATCCTAGAGCTGAAAGCAAAAGCAAATACTACAATAATATCAAGAAATATCTCCAAAGTTTGATGTTTACTATAAGTTAGTCTAAGATGTTTACATCGATGCGTGTAATTTAGTTCTGAGGACAGACATGAGTCGTTTTCCGCTAAGTACTAAGTTAATCGATTTTGAAGATTTTTCGCTAGGGTAATTAGCAGAAATTATCTGCACCCATTGTTTCCCATTGGCTGTTATAATTCAACTATCTTTTTTAATAATTCTGTTGGTTTATCTTTATCTAAAGTTATTCCTTTACTTTCTAAATCTTCAATTACTGAATTTTTAAATTCTAACTTATTTATTAAATGATTATGTCTAATATCAAAAACCTTAAATAAATCATCCCAAGTCATTGCATATATTTCGTAATTCCTAACAGACTCAACTAGAAAACGTTTCCCTTTTCCCTTATTTGATTCGTACTTGTCTTTAATCCAATCATCTACTTTTTTTCCAACGAGTATTAACTTCCAAGTTCTTAATTCACTAATAAATTTTGGTTCATTTATAATGAATCGAATATAATCTTCGATTTGGTCGAATTGAGTTTTACCGATAATTACACTTGGCCTTTTTAGTTCAACAATAATATTTTCTTCTATAGTATATTCGTCACTACTTGAATCTAGGGTTTCTGCTTGTCTAGCAATAAATATATCAGGTCTTTTTAATTTATCTTTTGATTTTAGCTTCTCTTTATTTTTTTTGCCAGATTCAATGAAATCTAAAAAATTATTTAACGCAATCTCAAAATTTTTGTCAGCAGATACTAAATGATATTGTTCACCAAATAACCAATAATTGTTTTCAACAACCTTTTGGATATGGTCCCTTTCATTTGTAAATTTATCTAATTCAAAAACCATTTCTTTCAAAACGTTTATGACTGTAAAGCGACCTTCTAGCAAATTAACTAACTCGACGATACTTGAAATTTTGGTCTTTTTTAAAGTTTCGGAGAGTTCTTGTCTTTCTTCATCCGATAAATCAGTAATGTTTTCTAAAATTTCTAAAATATTCTCTCTTTGATCTGTATCAAGAAGTAAATTCAAAAAGCCAACTAGAGTTTTACTTTGAGTTTGTTTTAATCCTTGAAAAATTTTGGGTTGAATACAATAAATTTCTTTAACTACATTTTCTAAATCTTTCTTTCTGATTTGGTCGTAAGAATTATTTTTAAATACCGGGAATATTTTCTTTGAATTATAATGTTCAATTAGCCTTTCTGCTTTTTGGTCTCTAATAAATAATTTTTCTTCTTGCGATATGAAGTCATTTAAAATAGAGATTAAACGCTTAAATGTTATATCACTTTGATTGTTGCCATTCATTCCAAGTGTTGGATGATCGGTTTTAGTAAATTGAAATTCATCAAAGTATTCTGATATAATGTAAATGGAATGATGAAAATCCACAGCTTTATTATTAAATGAAGTATGCTTTCTTCCTACTTCTTTTTGTTCTTGATTTAAAAAGTAATAGTAATATTTATCTCCAATATTTTTATTCCATCTTATGTAATTGATTTTAAAAATTTGGTCATTGATTGTTTCATCGAATTCTCTGAAATCGCCTATAATATTCCAATAATTTATATCATTATTGTTGACTTTAATTTTATAATCACTTTCTTTATTGAGAAATAGAAACCATCCAAATTCGCTGGCTAAAAAGTTTTCGAACTCTTCACTTTCTAATAAATCTCCTGTTAGTGAATGGAAGGATTCAAAATGCACAGTAGTTCCAGTCTTTTTTGACAGGGAAACTATTTTGTCAGAAGTTTGAAAGTCTTGTAGTTTCTCTTTTGAAATTGTGATATTATATTTCAAATAATTTGATTGATCACTCTTAAATGTAGTTTCCCAAATTGCTTTATTACAGAAATTTGTAAAAGAAAACCTTCCTTTTCCTGCTTTACCTTTTATAAAGCCATTTTGATCAAAGGTTTTAGTTTTTTGAGAATCTAAAAATTGTCCGAATGTATCTTCAATTTTGCCAAGGTTTATTCCTGAACCATTATCTGAAATTGAGAAAGAATGAATATAGCCAACAGGATTAGAATCATAATTCAATTCTATCATTGTAGCATTTGCATCAAATCCATTCCAGATATATTCTGCAATTGCCTTTTTGAAATCCGCAGGTAATCCGCTTTGTTCTATACTTTTTGATGTGATTTTTGCTGTGTGTTTTTTCATTGGCTATTATTTTTCACGCTTGTGGCTAACGGTCAAGTATAAGCGTAGTGCGGGTTAGAAGAACTTTACTTTCGGTTTGACTTTGTGTTAGTTAATATCAACCTCGTTTAAATTTAGCACTTTAGCCTGCATTACGCTTATACAGTTTTGGGCGCTGACTTTTTATAAGATTCTAAGAGAGCACTATTTTCAATTTTCGTCTTCAAATATTCCATAAGTGAAATTGTATCATCAAAAAATTCTATAAATGTATCGTAGTCAATTAATTTATGCTCTCCGTGAGCGATATAATTTCGTTCGTTAACTAAATCATTAATTAATGTTTCTTGACTTTCAAAATAAACATCTTTTAAATCCATAATAAATAAGATTTCATCTAAAACATCATACCTTAAATTCGATTTTGTGTTTATAATATTTTTGGTTGGTATGTTGGATTGTTTTTCTGAGCTTGAAAAAATAAAATCGATAATTTGAGTCTTACTCTGTATGTTGTTTTCTTTTAAGGCACCAATTTTCTTTTGTAATGACAGGGCAATAAACTGAGTTTTTAATTCATTATGCTTTAATCCCTTATAGGAAACAAATTCGAGATAATATGAAAGTGATACTTTTACAAAGCCCTCCCAATGTGCATACAAAAGAGGCAAAGTGGCCCTGATCATAGCACTTTGTAAAGAATTCTTAATTGACGGAATCTTATTTTTTAACAAAGTCAATTCCTTTCTCCTCCAAGAAAATTCACCAATAACTTTATCTGATAAAACATCAAAGGATAATTGATTTCTGCTCATTACTTTCTAAAGAATTCTTTAGTGAATGGAATAATTTTAGGAATTCTTGTTCTTGCGTTTGAGCCTGAGCCTGTATACCTTATGAACGTTTCGTTACTGTGAAGTTCTTTTACTTTGTTCAATAAAAGATTATTGTCAGCGGGGAAATCGTATTGCTCAATATTCTCTGCTAATCCAATCGTAACTGCCTCAAATGCAGATTCTAAGAATTTACCTTTGAATCTTGTTCCATCATATCGTTTAAAAGCATCATCACCCAAAACCTGGTTAATTGTGCTAAATACATTCTCGAAATCTATTTTAGCGTTTGCATAGTCAAAATCATCATCCTGTAATATTTTTTCGGTGATTTCGTCAAAGAAATCACTTAATTCTTTTTTCGTTGTATATTCATATTTAGTTAAGGAAATAAATCGAAGGACTAATTCCAATGGGTACTGCTCATCGTAAAGCCTATCACTCAGAGAAATTGTATTTGCAAAGTTTTCATCATTTGCTAGTTCTTTAAACCACGTAAATGTGTCTTTTTTTATCATAATCATAACACTATTGCGTACTTCTTGGTCAGAAGCAAATGAACCACCCGTGTTTAGTCTTTGAAAAACATCAAATTTTGCATTCGTTCCTGAATCACTTAAAATAATTGAAAGGTTAAGTTTAGACCTTTTAATAAATAGCTTCAATGGATTTGGTAATTCAAGGTCTTCATCTTTTTGTTTTTCCCAAACCATTCCTTCTAAGTGTGGTAAATATTTGGTTCCTTCTAGCACAAGTCTTCCTTTTTTAGGAACATCTTCAACTTCAGGAAGCTCACTCATAAATTGTAAAAGAGTTGAAATTCTTTGAAGTCCATCTACCACTTCCCAAATACCATCTTCCCTTTGAAATAGAAATATCGAAGGAATAGGAATACCAAGCAAAATAGATTCAATTAAACGTGATTTTTGTGTATTTGACCATCTGAAATATCTTTGAAAATCTGGATTAATAATTAATTCTCCGTTTTTATGAAGATTAATAAGCTCTCCAATAGACATCGGGTAACTTTCTGTCTTAAATTCAGTCTTTTTAGATTCTATTTCTTGTAGTAGATTTTCTTGTTTCGTCATTTGTTTTCTGTTTTTTAGCTTGCAACGACTCGTTATATTCCTATCAAAAATACTTCAATCCCATGAATGGGTCCGGAATATCGTTACTAGCATAAAATTAAAAAGGGGAGAAGACCAAATATAGTAAAATATCTTTTGTCTTTTTTAGGATCTTACTTTTTATCGCAACCGGAAGTGGATGTGGTCGTCGTGGCGAACGGCCTTACAGCCGTGAAATCGAATCTTGTTATGTGATAGCTGTAGGCGTTCTTTTAAATGCGGTTCGATGAACAGTTTGCCGACAAGGGGTTGTTTTACGATGCCTGTGACTAATTCTCGTGTGCCTTTTTCGGAGAGGGTAAGTTGGTTGTTGATGGTACCTAAGGTCACATATTTGGGATAGTCGTATTGCCAATAACCGCGGTCTTTGCAGACGGTGGTTTGATCGTACTCCCTTGCCGTGGGGCCTTCGAACGCACCGTATCCGCTCACCGACCGTTTCCGGTTGGTTGTTTGTCCGTTGGTATCCTTATAGATGAGCGACACATCCACCTTTTTCCCGTCGTTATGACTCAGGTGCGGGAGCAGCGGGAAGCCATCGATAAACGGGAAGTTCGCATCCAGATATACCAATTTGATGCCCGGATTGTCTGCCTCGAATGCGGTTGCGATGTCCTGTATGGCCTTGTTGAGTTGGGGTGAGACATAATTTCGGTTGGCCAATTTGTACAAAAAGGAATGCGCCTGTACGGCTTTGTTCTCCTCAATGCGTATGCGTCCGAATAAAGGGGCAATGGCCGGAACCAACATAAAGGTTGCGAGCACGTAGAGTCCAGCAAAGATACCGAAGCGTTTCAGTCTTCTTCTATGGGTGCTCCTCTTAACTGCCCAAAGGGCGATGAGGTATATAATTCCGCCGACCTGCGTACCGATGGTCAGGAGGATGCATATAACCGTATGAAGCAGGAACTTTAGCACAAAGGAGCGGTTAGGGTGTTTGTGTGGATAGGGTGTTGCTTCGGTTCGTTATACACGTATTTGTCAATTAGAGTAGGGGATTTTGGTTTCTATAATTTATTTCAATCGTTTGTCTGACCAACTCCAATAGGCGTTATATGTTGTTGACACAGTTCTTGATTCTGTTTTCTAGTTTTTCTCTATTTTTCCTAAACTGAGGAAACTCATCCAAATCGGTTTTTATTTTTATATACAGCTGTTTTGCTCTATCGCAGTCATTTTGGCTAAGGTATACCCTGACTTTGGCGTATTCTGAAATCATTATCCTATTTGGATCGTCTGTGTCCTCAATTACCTTCTGAAGGATCTTCAGGCTTTTATCATATTCACCAAGATTACAATATGCTATTCCCATATTATAACCGGCATTAAAATACGTTGAGTCAGAGGCTATGAATGATTCACTATAGTATTCAAGTGCCATTTTATTCGTTCCAATTTCTCTGTAAATATTTCCCATATTGTTCAAAATAATTGGGTTCTCAGGTTCAATTCTGAACGCGGCGATGAATTTTTTTTCTGCTTTTCTGTATTTACCTTTTTTAGCAAGTTGAACACCTGCGTAATTTAGTTCTCGGGCCTCTTCATTCACAATAACTATATCTTTTAAAACAATATCCACATCCGTACTGTCATTGGTTTTAATTGTAACTTCCATTGTATTTGATTGAAAAGAATCACTTTTTCCGGTGTCTTGTTTACAGCTATAGATCAATAAAATAGAAGCTAGTAGATACAATATTTTCATTTTCTCAATTTGTATTGTGTACAACGGTCTCGGTTATCGCCAGTTGGCGGAGTATGGAGCGCGGATTTGTCGGCTTAGTATTAGTTTGTTGGTCAATTTAATTATTTTCTTTTTAACGCTACCGTCTATTGGCGATGAACCGTTGTTATCTGCTTGCCGGTTTTAATAATTTTGAATATAAGTAAATAGAAATATTAAGCTAAAATATGACCACATACAAGTAAATAAAATATGA
Source organism: Altibacter sp. (assembly GCA_002696485.1). Lineage (GTDB taxonomy): Bacteria > Bacteroidota > Bacteroidia > Flavobacteriales > Flavobacteriaceae > Altibacter. Next base: position 32,465 of record NZTP01000072.1, read on the forward strand.
ATTGAGGTCTCTAATTTTTTACCTCGCCACAAGGAAGGTGAATAAACAAAGAATTGAATGAATAGTCTTGCAAACCAAAAAACTGCTAATCCAACGGTTATTTTATTACCGAGGTCTGTTTGTACCAATTCGTTTGAAGATGTCAAGCATAATACACCCATTAAAAAAACGGTTAGCGCAATGAAGAACGTGTGCACTGTCATCATTTGTCTATTGATCAAACTCAGCGTTTTTAATTCCGTATTCCAGTTAAAATATCTAGGAAAAATAATATGTACTAAAGCAAGGATTATTAATAATACCCCAGCAATTTTCAAGTGGATTTGCATATTATAATGTGATTAAGGAGTTGTAATAAAAATTGACATAAATGGCGTGAATTTACGCTCTTTGAATGATGAGAATCCAGCTTTTTTAAAAGATTTCTCCCACACCTTTCTTGAAAAAAAATGTGTAAATCCTATAGAGAATGCAAGGAAGTTTGCAGTATCCCTCAAATGTTCCACCATTATAACTTTTCCTTCTGGTTTACAGATTCTATGACATTCTTTTAAAAACAATATCTTTTCATCATTGGATCTTATCTCGTGAACCGCGGAGAGCATAAAAATTAAGTCAGCAGAATTATCTTGATGTGGGATATGATTGGTTGAAATTTTAGAAGTATTTGGATACACTAAACTGACTTTTCTTGCTCGAATAATTGCTGCTTCGGTATGGGATGCTGGATTATAGAAATCTAGAACAGTCAGTTCCGATTGTGGAAATTCTTCCTTAATTAGGAAACTGGTTTCATCAAAACCTGCATTAATATTTATGATCTTTTGGTTCTCTTTATCCTTTAAATTAAATTGATTTAACCATCTAAGGGAGTAGTAATCTGAAAAATCATATACGTATGCGGAAACAATCAATGGCATTACCAATCCATATAGAAATGCTACAATTATTATCCAAAAGGCAAAATCTGGGATTGAAAAATATACTTTTATTAAGATGATCACTAGAAGCGCTACTAAGCCATAAATATAAAAATGTCGATTAAAGCTAAGTATGTTTAGTAC
>NZTP01000073.1 GCA_002696485.1 Altibacter sp.
CTTCGAACCTGAATCCTGCACGGTATACTACCCGTTCCCAAAAATTCCCAAGTGAGTTGTAATTTGGAATATAGAACCCGCCAATTCTATATTTGGCCGCATCATTGAATTCCACGATATCGATATCGAAAGTACGATTGGTAAAGTTACTGGTTTTTTGATCTGTATATTCCAATCCTAAGAACCATTGCTTAGGCTTTCCAATTCCGGCTCCTACTGTAATTTGCGACGGAAAGGTGAAATTGGTATCGGCCACATCGATCTCTTCGGCATCGATCACTGCCAAGCCACCATTATCTCCCACCAGAATGGTGGAGACGGCGCGTCGGTTCTCTGAAGTGAAATTGGTTTCGGGGGTGTAGGTTACAAAACTCATAAGTTCCAAATTCTCAGAGACCATGGTCTTATAGGAAGCCCCAAAATTAAAACTGAAGCCAAGCAGATCTGATTTGTTGAATTCCCGGGTGGCATACTGCACACTATCTTGTGAACTAAAGGCTGTGTTCTCAATATTTCCGAAGTTATAGTTCACTTCAGCCCCAACATTCAATTCGGGTGTGATCTTATAGGCTAACGTAAAAAAAGCTTTGTTGAGTCCGCCGGCTCCCGAATATTCCGTAGTGGTCGCACCGCTGGTAGACGAAAGTTCATACCCCACCGAAGTATAGGGTATCAATCCAAAACTGGCCCCAAATTTCCCCATTGGAATTCCTATAGCCAGATAGTCCAAAGAAGTAGTAGAGACTTTTCGGTTTTCGGTATCTGTATTAAGGGACGTGTATTTGTGACTGGCTCCTAAAGAATAATTAACCAATCGCAGATCGGCTACACCCGCCGGGTTTTGAATATTTAAATGAATACTGTCTGAATATACACTAATGCCTCCCATTGCTCTATTCTCTGCCGTTCCTTTAAATTTTAAGGTCCCTATTCCGTAGAAAGAATACGGAGATGTGGTCCCTTCTTGGGCTATTGCAACACCTGTAATGAGTAAAAATACTGCAATGATGATCTGCTTCGTCATTAATCTTTATTAAGTTCTAAAATGTAGTTTAAGCCCTCTAATAGAAAATTTGAGTTGGCAAAGATGTCATTTTTTAAGCTATCTCGCAAAAATTGCGCGTCTCCACCTGTTAAAATAATTGTTAAATCGCTGTATTTTATAGAATACGCCTCTATAAACCCTTCTATTTCGTACAAAACACCGTGGACCACGCCTGCATGCATAGACGTTGCGGTGGAATCACCCGTTAATTTCTTGGGCGTACGTGTATCCAACAACGGTAATTTTGCCGTAAACGTATGCATGGCCTTGTAACGCATCTCAATTCCCGGCGAGATCGCCCCTCCCAGATACTCATTCTCAGCATTCAAGAAATCGTAGGTGATACAACTCCCGGCATCGACCACCAGCACATTTTTTTTCGGAAATTGCCTGGCAGCGGCACTAACCAAGGCTATACGGTCTACCCCCAAGGTAGCAGGTGTAGTGTACTTATTGATATAGGGAACTTTCGCGTTATGTGATAACTCGAACACACGAATGCGTTGTTTTAATTTTGTTTGTTGGTGATCGCTTAACTGTCCTGCCGAAGCGATGATACAGTGTTCTAAATTAGAATACGCTTCAAAAGCATCCTGCAGTGTTTCCAAAAAATCCTTTTTTAAGCAGGTCTTTTTGAATTGCAATTGGATCCCATGAAAGACTGCGAGCTTCACCAAGGTGTTTCCTACGTCAATTACTAAGTTCATTGGAAGGTTTAAGGGGGTAAAAATACAATTTGTATGCATAGTGTATTGTTAATAGCATATTAAATTGAAAATCCCCTTTTATTTTTTTTCAATTAATGTTTTGCAAACGGTAAAATAGGGTTATATTTGCGCTCTCAATTAAGGTACCTTAGCTCAGTTGGTAGAGCAACGGACTGAAAATCCGTGTGTCCCTGGTTCGATTCCTGGAGGTACCACGAGCCCCGCGAGGGGTATCGACAGAAAAGCACTCTTTTTAGGGTGCTTTTTTTATGCCGTAGGCAGAACGAATCGAAGCCTGTCCCGAACGTAGTGAGGGGATTCCTGGAGGTACCATAAGCTATCCGAGTAAACTCTGCGCACTTACCATCAATGAATCTACACCTCCAAGCTAATGTTTCTACAAATTTTTACATTTGTAAGCGCTAACCAGTATTATGAGACCTTTATTCTATCGCTTCATATTCATTTTCCTCATTTCATATTCGGTTTCCGCGCAGATCGTAAACGTGGAATCGCTTCGGAAAGTGACCGACACTTCCGGGTGGTCCGGGGCCGCCAGTGTCAATTTTGCCTTGAAACGAAATGTAAACGACTTCCTTACCCTTTCCAATAATATTCACGTTCAGTATAAAATGAACAAACACCTAGTCCTGTTCAAGAACGATATCGAGTTTCAAAAAATCGAAGGAGCGCGTTTAGAGAATTCAGGTATTTCGCACATTCGGTACAATTACCGTTTCCACCCGCGTATCGCTTGGGAGGTCTTCATCCAAGGGCAATACAATAAGGTTTCCTTGATCGATTTTCGAGGCTTGGTAGGAACGGGACCTCGCTTTAAACTTTCCAATCTTGAAAACTATAAATTCTATCTGGGTACACTGGCTATGTATGAGTACGAAGAAATTTCAGACGGTGTAACGCCTATTCAGCGTACACTGCGTGGTAGCATCTATCTGTCCTTTAGCCTCTACCCTACCGAGCGTATCAGTTTGGTGAGTACCACCTATTATCAGCCGCGCTTCTCGGCATTTAACGACTACCGCATTTCGAGTCAGTCTTCTTTATTGATCGATCTCTTTAAAAACTTCGCATTTAAAACGTCCTATACCTTCACCTACGACGCATTTCCGGCTGTAGGCATTCCCAATTCGCAATACGACTTCACCACGGGGATTGCCTATACCTTCGATTAATAATTGGATAATAGTTGTAAGTTTTTTTATATAGTAAGACTACTTGTTTATATTTACGCAATTCTAAAACCAGGTGCATTTTAATTTCGTACCTATTTATAAAACATATATGGCAGCGAACAATTATTACGATCCGGCCGATCTGAGAAAATTCGGAAATATTACCGAATGGAGCGAAGAATTGGGAGCCAAATTTTTCGATTACTACGGAAAGGTCTTCGAGGAAGGTGCCCTCACTGCTCGCGAAAAATCCCTGATCGCATTGGCTGTGGCCCATACCGAACAATGCCCATATTGTATTGATGCCTACACGAAAGACGGTTTGCAACGCGGTGTGACCAAACAAGAAATGATGGAAGCGATCCACGTAGGCGCTGCCATAAAAAGTGGTGCCACCCTAGTCCACGGTGTCATGATGATGAATAAAGTGAATAAACTGGACGGATAAGCAATTCTATGTCGAAATTAAAGACCCAATCCCTACATAAGCGCCACAGTGAACTTGCCGAAAGCAACAGGCAACTTGAGATCCTATCGAATGGTATTTTTCAAGATGGCGAATTGCCCACCTTTGCGAAAAAAATCAAGGAAAGCAATCAGTTCCCCTTGCGCCCCAAAAAACTGGAAATCCTTCAGATCAATTTGGGGTATATGTGCAATCAGGTGTGCGAACACTGCCATGTAGATGCCGGTCCCGACCGTAAGGAAATCATGACTCGGGAGACCATGAAACAATGCTTGGAAGTCATTCAAAATACAGGAGCCCACACCTTAGATCTTACAGGAGGTGCTCCGGAAATGAATCCGGATTTTAGATGGTTCGTCGACGAGGCTAGTAAGGCAGGAATCAAGGATTTTATTGTGCGAAGCAACCTTACCATCCTTAGAGCAAACAAAAAATACTACGATCTTCCACAGTTCTTCAAAGAGCACAACGTTCATGTCGTGAGCTCCATGCCGCACTGGACGCGCGGAAAGACCGACAAACAGCGTGGCGACGGTGTTTTCGACAAATCCATAAAAGCACTCCAAGAACTAAATGCCATTGGGTATGGGATGCCAAACAGCGACCTTCGTCTGGATCTGGTGTACAACCCAAGCGGGGCCTTCCTTCCCGGGGATCAAGCCAGCATGGAAAAGGATTTCAAAAAAGCGTTGTTGGAAGATTTTAATATTCAGTTTCACAATTTATTTGCCATCACCAATTTACCCATCGCCCGATTTTTGGATTACTTAATTGCTTCCGAAAATTATGAGGACTATATGTATCAATTGGTTAATGCGTATAATCCCGCTGCCGTACAGAATGTGATGTGTACTAATACAATTTCTATTAGCTGGGACGGGTGGTTGTACGACTGCGATTTCAATCAGATGCTCGGACTCAAAGTTGCGAGTAAGATCAAACATATTAAAGATTACAATGAAGAGGTTCTTAACGATCGAAACATTATAATTTCACAACACTGTTACGGCTGTACAGCCGGTGCCGGAAGCAGTTGTCAAGGTGCTGTTACAACCTAAGCGGTTTTTTTTGATAGAAGATCCCATGAAAAAAATTAGCTACATCCTTCTGCTTTTAATGACCTTTTCTGCTACGGCTCAGGAATCGTTGGACGCACTACTGAAACAATACAACACGCACAGTGTACCCTATATTTCGGTGGAGGAACTGCGAAGGCTTCAGGTAAACGATACCGTAGTGATCTTGGACGCGCGTGAAATCACCGAATTTGGCGTGAGCCACATAGACAATGCACGATATGTTGGCTTTTCTGCGTTTTCTTCGGAAGCACTTTCAGAAATAATCACCAATAAAAATAGCGCGATCGTGGTCTATTGTTCCCTCGGAATACGTTCCGAAGTGATCGCCGAAAAACTGAAAGATGCCGGATACACCAATGTTAGAAATCTCTATGGAGGTATCTTTGAGTGGAAGAACAAAGGGTATACCGTGGTGGATTCTACCCGTACCGAAACCGAAAATATCCATGCGTTTTCAAAAGCTTGGAGTAAATGGCTGACCAACGGCAATAAGGTCTATTAATATGGGAGTTTTCACTACAAACAACGACAACAGTTTGGATAGCGAAACCGATTTTTGGTTCCCCACATCCAAAAAAGCCTTGCTTATTTTTACCCGTAATCCGGAATTGGGCAAATGCAAAACACGTTTAGCTGCCACTATTGGAGACGAAGCTGCTCTCCGTATCTATACGTTCTTGCTGAAACATACTGTTACCATCACCAAAGCGTTAGCGGTGGATAAATTCGTGTTTTATTCCGATGAAATAGGGAAGGATGACCTATGGGACAACAGGGTCTACCATAAAAGAATGCAACATGGAAAGGATCTCGGTAGCAGAATGGAAAACGCTTTTCAGCAAATATTTGAGTCTGGTTACGAGCAAGCGATTATTATTGGCAGCGACTTGTACGACCTTGACCTTGAAGGAATAACAGCTGCCTTTAAAGTCCTGGACACGAAGGAAGTGGTCTTAGGACCGGCGGAAGACGGAGGATACTACCTATTAGGTATCAAAAAGATCATACCCCAACTTTTCCGCAATAAAGCATGGGGAACCGATACCGTACTGCAGGATACCTTGACCGATCTTGCAAACAACGATATCTTCTTACTTCCGGAAAAGAACGACGTAGACCGATGGGAAGATATCGCGCACCTATCCGTTTTTAAACAGTTCTTAACATCCAATCAGAAATCGATATAACATGACAACTTACATTCAACAATCGGTTGAGTATTTACAACAACGTGGTTTCGAAAAACCAGAGATCGGGATTATTTTAGGAACCGGTTTGGGAAAATTGGTCGATCACCTAGTCATTGAGAGCGAGGTGAGTTACAATCATATTCCCAATTTTCCAACGGCAACGGTAGAATTCCACAAAGGAAAACTTATCTACGGAACGCTGGGAGGAAAAAAAGTGATGGTCATGCAAGGACGGTTCCATCTATATGAAGGGTATTCGCTGCTCGACGTTACATTTCCCGTGCGCGTGATGTATCGTTTGGGCGTGAAGAAACTGCTGGTGAGTAATGCCAGTGGCGCAATCAATCTTAATTTTAAGAAGGGTGAGATCATGCTCATTGATGATCATATTAACTTACAGGGCAGTTCCCCTCTTGCCTTTAATGGCGTTGAAAAATTAGGAGAACGTTTCGTGGACATGAGTGCTCCTTATGATCCAGACATGAACAATCAATTGGAATCGATCGCCAAGAAACACAACATCACACTGCGCAAAGGGGTATATGCCAGTGTGGTCGGACCGCAATTAGAAACCCGTGCCGAATATCGCTACCTCAAAATCATTGGCGCAGACGCCGTAGGTATGAGTACCGTACCTGAAGTAATCGTAGCCAATCACCTGGGACTGCCAGTTTCAGCAGTATCTGTATTAACAGACGAATGCGACCCCGACAATTTGAAACCTGTAGACATTGAAGAGATCATCGCCATGGCAGGTAAGGCAGAACCGAACATGATCACCCTTTTTACCGAATTAATAAAACAATTATAATCCACGCAACACTATGAGCTATTTAGATACTACACACGATGTTTATAAAGAAGCAGCCCTCACTCCGGATGTTGGCCTTTGCTGTACGACCAATCCGATATGGGAATTGCCCGGCTTGAAGATTCCCAAGATCATGCAGGAAATGAACTACGGCTGCGGAAGCACCGTACATGCGCGTGATCTCACTAACAATCCGCGAATGCTGTATGTAGGTGTAGGCGGTGGTATGGAACTGTTGCAATTTGCCTATTTCAATCGGCAAAAAGGCGGCGTGGTAGGTGTCGATGTGGTCGATGAAATGTTGGAAGCCTCCCGTAAGAATTTTATGGAAGCAGAAGCGCTCAATCCGTGGTTTAAAAGTGAGTTCGTTGACCTAAAAAAAGGGGATGCACTTCATTTGCCGGTGGACGATAATTCCATAGACGTGGCGGCACAAAACTGTTTGTTCAATATTTTTAAGGCAGAAGATCTAAAAAAGGCGATTGATGAAATGTATCGCGTTCTTAAACCACACGGCCGACTTGTAATGAGCGATCCTACCTGCGAACAGCCCATGAACGACACCCTTCGGAATGACGACCGTCTACGTGCGCTGTGCCTAAGCGGAAGCCTCCCTATTTCCGAATATGTAAAAGCACTCACCGACGCCGGTTTTGGAACGATAGAAATCCGCGCCAGAAAACCATACCGCATCCTTGATCCGAAGCACTATCCTACCGAAGAACTCATTTATATTGAATCTATTGAAGTAGCAGCCATCAAAGATCCAATGCCGGAAGACGGACCCTGTATCTTTACCGGAAAGGCGGCTATATTCTATGGTGAAGAGGCGTATTTTGACGATTCGAAAGGACACATCCTGCTAAAGAACCAGCCCATTGCCATCTGTGATAAGACCGCTGCGGCTCTTCAAGCCCTAGGCCGAGACGATATCTTTATTAGTGAATCTACCTTTCATTATGATGGAGGCGGTTGTTGTTAAACAACAGCATCAATAAAACATTGAAACCGAAGAAAGTATTTCTTCGTACTTATAACTTCAACGTATACGAACTCCTATGATCTTCGTCATTCTTTTTATTGCCGCTTGTTTCTTAGCCTATAGCAATGGCGCAAATGATAATTTCAAAGGAGTTGCCACCCTGTTTGGAAGCGGAACGACCAATTATAAACGAGCCATCCGCTGGGCAACGGTCACGACCTTTGCGGGTTCGATTGCAGCCATATTCTTGGCAGGTACGCTGGTGAAGAATTTCTCGGGCAAAGGATTGGTGCCCGATGACCTCATACAAAATCCCGTTTTTGCTATTTCTATTGCGTTAGGAGCTGCCTTCACCGTACTATTGGCGACGAAAATAGGTATGCCCATATCGACCACACATGGTTTGGTTGGTGCCCTCTTTGGCGCAGGTGTCATGGCCATTGGACCCGATTTCAACTTTGAAAAACTGGGAAAGGCATTCCTAATACCTTTGATCTTGAGTCCGCTCATGGCAGCCATCCTAAGTTTTATGGCGTATATCTTTTTCAGGAAGATACGTAAGCGATTGGGTGTCACAAAAAAGAGTTGCCTTTGCGTTACTAAAACCAATGTAGCGGCACCAACCGCCCAGGCTAATATGCACCTCACTATTCCTTCGCAAATTCAGCTTGCTTCTTGTGAAAAGGGCTGTGTGGAAACCTATAAAGGAAAGATTCTAGGTGTCACTTCACAAAAAGTTTTAGATACGCTCCATTTTTTAAGCGCCGGTATCGTAAGTTTTGCCCGTGGTCTTAATGACACGCCCAAGATCGTTGGGTTGTTGATTATTATAAACACTATCGATATCCAATGGGGAATGATCGCTGTAGCAGTTGCTATGGCCATTGGGGGACTTCTAAATGCTAAAAAAGTAGGGATCACCATGAGCAAAAAGATAACTCCCATGAATCACGGACAAGGATTTACCGCCAACATGATTACCGGGATCCTTGTAACCACTGCCAGTATTCACGGACTCCCGGTATCTACTACCCACGTTTCGGTGGGATCTATCTTTGGCATAGGCACAGTAACAAAAAAAGCCGATGTTAAAATGATCTCTAAGATCCTACTTTCATGGGTTCTTACACTTCCTACTGCTGCCGTGTTAAGTGCACTTACATTTAAACTCTTAACATCTATTTTGTAATTTAGAGGTCTTGTTTCCGACTTATAGCGAATTGTTCGTATGGAACGTTACCTCGACATCTTCAAAGCATCCTATTCCGGTTACTGGAACTATCTCGTCAACGAGATCACCAGCTTTCATTGGGATAATTATTTCTATGGTCTTCTTATCGTTTCTGTGGTGGTTTGGGGGTTAGAATTACTTTTCCCGTGGCGCAAGCAGCAAAAAATTTTCAGAAAAGACTTTTGGCTGGACACCTTTTACATGTTCTTCAATTTTTTTCTTCTGAATTTGATCGTCCTCATTTTCTTGTCTAACACAGCTGAAGCTATTTTCAATGATCTTTTGGCATTCGCAGGATTACAGGTATCCAACTTCCAACTGATGGACGTGGATGCGCTTCCGTATGGATTGGGGTTAGTGGTTTTCTTCCTTGTATCAGATTTCGTGCAATGGAATACACATCGCCTGCTGCATAGGGTCCCCTTCCTTTGGAATTTTCATAAAGTACACCATTCGGTCAAGGAAATGGGTTTTGCAGCGCATTTACGTTACCACTGGATGGAACCTGTAGTATATAAATCGTTGCTCTATATTCCCATCGCCATTATAGGCGGATTCGACGCTCAAGATGTGGCCATTGTACATTTCTTCGCCCTCACTGTGGGACATCTCAACCACGCCAACCTGGGTTGGGACTATGGGCCTTTTAAATACATTTTTAATAATCCCAAGATGCACATCTGGCATCACGCTAAAGTTTTGCCAAAACATACCAAATACGGTGTTAATTATGGCCTTACTTTAAGTATTTGGGACTATATTTTCCAAACGGATCACGTACCTCATGACGGTCGCGACATCGAGTTGGGATTTACAGGGGATGAAACCTTCCCTAAAGATTTCTTTACCCAAGAGATGTATCCATTGAAATCCAAAAAATAATCTGCTGCGTATATAAGGCAGCAAAAAAAAATTACTATGTATAGACTTGTACTTTTAATACCCACCCTACTTTTAATCTTTTCATTAAGCAGTTGTAATCTGTTCTCTGCGGCAGGACTCTCCTCACAGGGGCAACCCACCAAAGAAGTGAAAGGAGAACTCACCTCAACCACAGCTAACTCTGCCGTGAACGTAGATCATTCGCAGTGGGATAAACTTTTAAAAAAACATGTGGGCCCACAGGGTATGGTCGATTACAAGGGATTTCAGAAAGATCGGGAAGCTTTAAATGCCTACCTTCAGAATTTATCCTCAAAGAACCCTACCGACGATTGGAGCGTTCAAGAGCTTCTCGCCTATTACATTAATCTTTACAATGCGTATACCGTAGACCTTATCTTGGACAACTATCCCGTAAAGAGCATAAAAGATATTGATGGTGCTTGGACCAAAGGGATCGTTCCCGTAGGAGATCGTGAACTGTCTTTGGGCGGTATTGAGAATGGCATCCTTCGAAAAATGGATGAGCCGCGTATTCACTTTGCCATCAATTGTGCTTCCATTTCCTGCCCAAAACTGTTGGACGAAGCCTACACGGCTGCTAAGATCAATGAACAACTGGACAGAGCCGCCAGAGAGTTCATTAACAGTGATAAGAATGATATACGTGCAAACGATCCTAAGGTGTCCTCTATTTTCGATTGGTATAAGAAGGATTATACCGTAAACGGCAAACAGGATGTCATCGCCTATATCAATCAGTACAGCGACACCAAGATCAATCCTTCTGCTACCTTGCAGTACAAGAACTATAATTGGGACCTGAACGATCAATAATAAACGAAATTTGAAGAGTCCCGAGACTGCAAGGGTTTAATATTTTTGTAAGTTTACCCAATGATTAGCATCATCATCCCTGTCTTGAACGAGGCACAGCACATACGCGCTGTACTTTCGCATCTCACCTCACACGCATCTCCAGCGCATGTAACAGAGATTTTGGTGGTCGACGGCGGCAGCACCGATGACACGGTAGCTATTACGCAACGTTTTTCCGAGACTTCCTCTTTGTCTGTTTCTGTGATTCCTTCGGAAAAAGGCCGTGCCAAACAAATGAACAACGGTGCCAAGAAGGCGAATGGAAGCGTACTCTACTTTTTGCATGCGGATTCCTTGCCGCCGAAACAATTTGACACATTCATACTGGAAGAAGTCGCAAAGGGACATCCTGCCGGTTGTTTTAAGATGCGATTCGATAGCAATCACTGGTGGTTACAATTTGTGGGTTGGTTTACACGATTTTCATGGCGTGCCTGCAGAGGTGGCGATCAAAGTCTTTTTATTACGAAACAACTTTTCTTCGAAATAGGTGGATTTGATGAACGTTACATTATTTATGAGGACAATATCCTTATCAATGAACTGTATGCTCGAAAGACCTTCTCGGTCATTCCACATGCCCTCACTTCATCGGCGCGATTGTACAGGGAAAAAGGAGTGTGGTTCGTGCAATATCATTTCTTGATGATCTATTGTAAAAAATGGTTGGGCGCCGATGCCGAAGCATTGTACCAATATTACTGCAAGCATCTTAAAGGAGTACCAAAAGTGGCTGTTTCTTCTTCAAATAAGCCGAAAGAAATCTTTGTGGATCGGTAACTTTATGATTTTATAAACACTTTATCAATTGGGTTGGTTGTATTTTTCAGAAAACAAAAAAACCAACATCATGACCATTTTTGAAGCTATTAGAGCAGACCACGACATCCAACGCGCACTGTGTGACAAATTAAAGAAAACAGAAGGCAAGACCGAATTACGCAAACAACTTTTCGAAGCCTTAAAGCACGAACTGGACATTCACGCTATGGCCGAAGAACGGCATTTCTATTCGCCGCTAATCCATAACGATATGATGCAAGAACACGCCCGACACGGGATCGCAGAGCATCACGAAATGGATGAATTGGTAGAAGAGCTTGAAAAGACCGATATGACCTCACCGGGTTGGTTGGTCACTGCAAAAAAACTTTGTGAAAAAGTGGAACATCATTTGGAAGACGAAGAACATACTTTCTTCCAGTTAGCGGGTAAAGTATTTTCAGAATCACAAAAAACGGGTTTGGCCAAGGAATACCGATCGGCGATGGATAAGGAGCGAAGTGCTTAATCTAAAGCCTTGTACCTTTCTTTAATCACCCGCTCCACAGGTTTATTTTGAGGCGTGAACTGTGCATCCTGCATACCCCCTACGGCATCGTGTTCTATAAACCATTTCCATAGAAAACCTCCTGCGAACCAAGGTTCTACCCAGATTTCGTTGTAGAGACCTCGCATGAGATTGGTTTGCGCTTCATGATTCACGTCCTTGATCTCATGATCACTATTCCAAGGTTCTTTTCCCGCGAAGTGCGTACTTCGGTAGCCGTATTCTGTAAAAATTATTTTCTTATCGTGGCGTAGAGCCACTGCTTTAAGTTCCTCTTTCCATGGACGCCATCCCATTTCTGCTTCAAGAACCGAAGGTGTTTTTGCTTCAGATACAGGAAAATACGCGTCTACGCCTATATAATCCAATGCTTCCCAGAACGGTACTCGATGGTATTCATCCCAGTTGGCAGCATAGGTGAGCTTACCTCGGTAGATTTGTTTTATTTCCGTAATAAGGGTTTTCCAAAACACAGGACGATTGGCAATAAATTGTTCCAGTTCTGTGCCTATACAGAAAAGGGCAACATTTAGTTCCTGTGCTTGTGCTGCGAAATCGAGAATGAATTGCCTGTAGGATGCCTCAAGCAACCTCCAGTCGGCTTCAGAATTCATTTTTAAATATCCTGTAAATTCTCCATGCCATATCCATATCTGCGGCTTCAGCATCACCTCTATGTTATTTTCATGAAGTTTCTCAACGTATTGCTTCACTCCTTCCTTTCGCTCTCCATACCACTGTCGGTTAGTATTGTATACAATTTCCGGATGCTTGAGGTCACGTAGGAATCCAAAAGGCATTACGGCAGCATAATTGGCATGAATGTTCATTACAGGGACAATATGTCGCTGCTGAACGGTATCTCGTGACGCTACAAAACTTACCCCGTGGATCTTGGTGTCCTCAAGGACGGTTTGTCCACAACTCGAGGATAATAATGCAAATACAATGTATAGCAGACCGACAACTGTTTTCATTGATGTGGTTTTATGGAAAAGTACAATAAATTTTGACGACTTGTGCTTCCGCAGCCTGCAGTATTTGAGGAGCGCACTACAGGCGGGAAGACTTTACTATTTGCCGTTCAAATTCCAATTATAGCTGTAATACGAAACTTTTAAATTGGTTGGTATTTTTTCTCTTCGGAATTTGTTGATAAATTCTATCTCGGTCTGCCCTTTTACAAAATCCTCCTTATACCATTTAAATATTTCAGAAAGTGCAACGGTGCTCTGCTTTACTTTTATAAAAGAGTCGTTGTTCAGCGCTTTCACAGTTTGTTGCTGCAATAGCGTTTCCAAAGTTGCAGGGCGATACGCTTCGGGAATGATAGGTGGGCATCCCTCTGCTCCGCAAACCAATACAAAATGAAACCGAGGTTCATGGAACTTGGCACGAAGTTTCTTGTTCTCTATATCATTCAGCGTAATCGAACTCCCCGCCAGTTCATACTTTTTGGTCTCGAAGAATCCCGACACGTCCAAAGGAGAGGCAATGGGATAGGCTTCTAGGACTCCTTTAATGACCGCCAAGTTGTATGTATTGATCCAAAACGCCTGATAATTCTTTGGGTCCTCAGTAGTTACAGTACTTGTTTTGGCTAAAGCCAACAATCGATCGAGCGGTTCCGAATTCTTGGACAACGAAGCATAATCTACTTTTCCGTTAGTTACATAGGTTCCAAAAAAAGCATCGGCCTCATCAAAAAACGAAGATGAAACTTGGGCTGTTAGACAACCGTTGTAAACAAAAGATAACAAGAAAATTGAAAAAAAGAGCGATTTCATCAATGTAATTATACGTGTTCACTACCAAAGACACACTCTACTAACTTACAAAATTTTGGAATAGTGTCCATTAAGAAAATTTTATCATTCAGGAAATCGGCATATCGCTGTAATCTTAGTACCTTACCTTTCGACTCATACGTCAACTAAGTAACCTATATGGAACACATCGTCATTATTGGCAACGGCATCGCCGGGGTCACCGCAGCCCGCCACATTCGTAAACTTTCCGATAAGAAAATTACGATCATCTCTGCCGAAACCGATTATTTTTTCTCCAGAACGGCGCTTATGTATGTCTATATGGGACACATGCGGTGGGAAAATATAAAACCCTACGAAGACTGGTTTTGGGAAAAGAACCGATTGGAGTTACTAACAGGCTATGTAAAAAGTATCGATCCAAAGAAATCGACCTTACACTTTGCCGATGGTGGTCACATGTCCTACGACCAACTTATTATCGCATCGGGTTCTACCACCAACACCTTTGGCTGGAAAGGTTTGGAACTGGAAGGGGTACAAGGTTTGGTAACCAAGGGTGATCTCGAAATGTTGGAAAAAAATGCCCCAAACAAAAAAATATGTCCGCATGCGGTTATCGTGGGGGGCGGTCTTATTGGAGTGGAATTAGCCGAAATGCTCCGAACACGTGAGATCGAAGTAACCATGCTGGTCCGGGAAAAGGCATTTTGGACGAGTGCCCTGCCCCTTGCTGAAGGTGAATTACTATCGCAACATATCCAATCGCATGGGGTAACTATATTACACGAAACCAATCTCGATACCATACTTGGCGATGCAAACGGAAAGGTTCAAGGTGTTGTGATCAAGGAAACACAAGAAGAACTTGCTTGCAATCTGGTGGGGATCACCACAGGAGTAAAACCTAACATCGCCTTTTTAGATGGTTCCGGTATTGAAACCGACAAAGGCATTCTTGTAAACAGGAAATTGGAAACCAATATTCCAAACATCTACGCTATTGGTGATTGCGCACAGCAACGGGAGCCCATTGGTAATCGGGCAGCTGTTGAAGCGGTTTGGTATACGGGAAGAATGATGGGCGAAGTCGTTGCTCAAACCATTTGTGGAAGAGAAACAACATATAATCCCGGACATTGGTTCAACAGCGCTAAATTCTTCGATATCGAATTTCAAACCTACGGATGGGTACAACCGAAATCCAGAAGAAAGGACTACGAAGCACAATTTCATTGGAAACATAAGGACCATACTAAATTCATGACGCTGGCATACCATAAAGAACAAAGAACATTCTTGGGGATCAATACTTTCGGAATACGAATGAAACATGAGGTATTCGATCGCTGGCTTACCGAAGAACGTTCCATTGATTTTGTAATAGAACATTTAAAGGAGGCCAATTTCGACCCTGAATTTTATATTCATCATGAGGAAGAGATCCGTAATGCATTTAATAATACACCTGTAACAGCCTAAGTCATGAACACTATTCAACGAAATATGTCCCTCACGGGCGAACCGCCAAAGACCATCAATACCCAACAAAAAATAGCAACCTTTATAGGGGTTACAGGACTCTTTATATTACTGTTGGCTTCTTTGAACATAGATTTTCCCTCAAAGACTCTTTGGTTGAGTATCGCACTAGGGGCCATGAGTGTGGGAATTATATGGTTTTCCTTTGCTGCGTATGCCTCAAAGCATGCCGGAATAAAGAATGACGGCGTTTGGTTCAAATCCATTTCGAGCAGAGGCTATTTGGCGTGGGTGACCGGATTGGCATTTACAGGCTTTTACATCGTGCTTTATTTTTATCCTCAGTATCTGGGACTCACCCAAGAAGGTGATAATACCGGCCTAATTGCATTGTTCGATCCTTTAAGTTATCTCCTAAGTGGAAATCCGGCAAGTCAATGGTTCGTCTATGGTACCTTGTACACGATAGCTATTCTTGCTTTTGGCGTGAAGTTCATGCTTAAATACCGCCACAACCGCTATGAAAGACTTCGCACACTAAGCGTGATGTTCTTTCAGGCATCGTTTGCCTTTCTCATTCCGGAGTTCATGGCGAGGCTCAATTCAGATAGTTTTTCATTGCCCTATTACGACCTAAAAAATATTTGGCCACTTAATTATTATAATTTTGAACAATACCGTGTAGATTCTTTCATTTCGGCAGGAGATATTGGTTTGGTTCTATTGCTCTTCGGAATTGCCTCAATTTTTATCATCACACCCATCCTCACCTATAAGTATGGGAAGCGATGGTATTGCAGTTGGGTGTGTGGTTGTGGAGGACTCGCTGAAACTGCCGGTGATCCCTTTCGGCATCTTAGCGACAAACGATTGATCGCTTGGAAGATCGAACGTTGGGTGGTACACAGCGTCTTAGTATTTGTTGTGGTGATGACCACTGCGGTAGTGCATTCGTATCTGGGAGAGGATGCTTCAAAATATTGGTTGACCAAAGATGTGTTTCTAATAGGCGTTGGTGTGTTCCTTACCCTTCTTTTTCTCGGGATCTGGTTCTTTAAGCGTGAGGAACTCGAAAAGGATGCCCGTTACGGAGCCATAGGATACCTTGCCATTATATTGATCTTGATAGGGATGCATTTCACTGCCGGAAAAACACTCTTTCTTTTCGATGCAGAGACGCTTCGAAGTTCGTACGGATTTTTGATCGGCGCTATTTTTAGCGGTGTGATTGGGACAGGCTTCTATCCCATCTTCGGCAACAGAGTTTGGTGTCGTTTCGGGTGCCCCATGGCGGCTATTTTAGGATTACAACAGCGTCTCTTTTCGCGTTTCAGAATAACCACCAACGGTGGACAGTGTATATCTTGTGGGAATTGCTCTACATACTGCGAAATGGGTATCGATGTTAAAGCCTATGCTCAAAAAGGAGAGAATATCGTGCGAGCAAGTTGTGTAGGCTGCGGTATTTGTTCAGCGGTATGTCCGCGAGGAGTTCTAAAATTGGAGAATGGCCCCTTAGAAAATCGCATCCAAGGGAACGAAATACTCTTAGGAAATGATGTGGATCTTATGAAGTATGTGAACCAAAACTAGTGATCAATTTCAACAAATACCGGGGCCTGCTGAAACCGGTAGGTCGTATCGGTAATGATCTTTGACTCTTTAGTCTCCCAGTTCATCAATTCAATATGAAATTGTTTGTTTTCCAAGTCGAATACTTCAATGGCCAACCATTTTCCATCCGGACTCCATCGGTGCCAGCCTTGCTGAAGGGAATCATTGTCGGTCAATTTCCATTGCTTTGCACCGTCGGGAGTTACTGCATAAAGTGATGATTTTCCGTTTTGTTTGGACTGGTATGAGATAAAATTTTTGCTGGGATGCCACATAGGTGGGCCGGCGTGATAATTATACCATAAAGCGGTTGTATCCTCCTTGGGATACTGCGTCAATTGGCGCATCTCGCTACCGTCTGCATTCATGATATACAACTCATCTAAATACCCGCTGTCCTTTTTAAAAGGCTGCAGCGCACCTCTAAAAACAATCTGTGTTCCATCCGGCGAGAAATTGGCATCGCTGAAGTAAGGGAGTTCGGGTATGATGGTATCAAGCACCTTTCCCTTATAATTGATTATATAAAAGGCGGTATCCACAGACTTATGTGGTTCAACGATCAGTTCTGTTCCGTTCTTTCGTGTATTGATCCAGCTGTCGGCCAATCGAAAATCTGTCAGTTTTTCCCACTTAGTTCCTTCCGAGTTGGTACGGTACAAATAGTACCAACGATGCGTCGTATCTTTATCGGAGATTACATAGAGGTCCTTTCCAAAGGCATTATACGTCCATTCAACCCCCGGAAGGTTGGTAACATTCTTTTTATCTCGACCGTCCAACCGCATTGTAAATACCTCATAGTTATCGGCCTCCTCATCCAGAAGGACGTTGTAGGCCAATTTATATTCTGAATCCCTAACTGTGTGTGTCGCTTTTGAAGCACCTTGCTCCTTACAGGCGATAAATCCACAGAGTATCAACAAAAATAGCAGGTATCTCATGGCAAATACTTTTCTCTAAAGTACATATTTTTTCGTTAGTAATAGTACCTTGCGCCGTCTAAGGCATTGTGTTTTTGACACGGAACACGCAACAGTAGCTATGGAGAACAAAATCATCGTGATCATTCCGGCGTATAACGAAGAAGCTTCCATCGTCAACGTAATAGCGGCTATTCCGGAAATTGTTTCCGAAGTCATTGTCGTAAACAACAACTCCACAGATCGTACGGAAGCCGTTGCTAAAAACGCCGGTGCCACTGTACTGAAGGAACCCAAAAGAGGTTATGGATATGCTTGTTTGAAAGGGATGGACTATATTTATCGGCTGACAGAAAGGCCGGACATTGTCGTGTTCCTTGATGGAGATTTTAGCGATTATCCCGAAGAACTTCCTTCGATCGTAGCCCCTATTATAGAACGCAACATGGACCTGGTGATTGGCGCTCGTGTTCCGGAACTACGTGAGAAAGGCTCGATGACCTTTCCGCAGCGCTTCGGAAATGCATTAGCTACCTTCTTGATGCGCGTATTTTTCAGTTCTAAATTTACAGATCTGGGGCCGTTTCGAGCGATACGGTACAACAAGCTTTTGGCACTCAACATGGAAGACAAGACCTATGGATGGACGGTAGAAATGCAATTGAAAGCCCTTCGGAAGCGTTATCGTTATACGGAAGTGCCTGTACACTACCGAAACCGAATAGGGGTCTCAAAAGTTTCAGGAACGTTAAAAGGTGCTATATTTGCAGGCATCAAAATACTGAGTTGGATATTCAAATACAGCCTTAAAAAATGATACTTGAGACCATTATTATCGCTATTTATTCTATAGCACTCCTGCTCATATTCTTATATGCTTTGGCGCAGCTCAATTTGCTCTTCAATTATCTAAGTGCAAGGCGGACGTGTGAAAAAAGTGCTGTAAAGTTTGATTTTTCCAATCCCGAGGAGATTCCGCTAGTCACCATTCAACTTCCCGTGTATAACGAATTGTACGTTATGGATCGCCTGCTAGAGAATATCGCTGGGCTCGAATATCCTAAAGAAAAGCTAGAAATACAGGTATTGGATGATTCTACCGATGAATCTTTTGATACCACGGCACAGCATATTGCAGAACTTCGCAAGACAGGACTCGATATACAGCACGTAACCCGAACAGACCGAAAAAACTTCAAGGCCGGCGCACTCAAAGAAGGGTTGAAAGTGGCCAAAGGAGAATTTATAGCGATCTTTGATGCAGATTTCCTTCCGAAGCCTAACTGGTTAAAACGAACCATCCCATACTTTAAAGATGCCGAAATTGGTGTGGTACAAACACGCTGGGGTCATTTAAATAGGGATTATTCTATTCTTACCCGTGTTCAGGCTTTCGCTTTGGATGCTCATTTTACATTGGAACAAGTAGGGCGTAACAGCAAAGGACATTTTATAAATTTCAACGGTACTGCCGGCGTATGGCGACGTGAGTGTATCGTGGATGCCGGCAACTGGGAAGGTGACACGCTCACCGAAGATCTGGACCTAAGCTATCGCGCACAGTTAAAAGACTGGAAATTCAAATATTTGGAAGAAGTGGAGACCCCTGCAGAGCTCCCGGTGGTGATAAGTGCAGCCCGTTCGCAGCAATTTCGATGGAACAAGGGTGGCGCAGAGAATTTCCGAAAGATGGCAGGCCGGGTCGTAAAAAGCAACAATGTCTCCTTCAAAACAAAGTTACACAGCGTATTACACCTCTTGAACAGCACCATGTTCCTTAATATTTTGATTGTCGCTATTTTGAGTATTCCTATGTTGTATATCAAAAATGAGTATGAACACCTCAAATTGTATTTCTTTGTGATGAGCTTTTTCGTGATAAGCACTCTTATCTTCTTTATATGTTATTGGTTTACCTACAAGAACAGTTATGGCGGCGGATTCAAACGTTTTTTAACCTACACGGGTATGTTCTTCACCTTCTTTTCGATCGCAATGGGATTCTCGTTACACAATTCAATTGCAGTGTTGGAAGGGCATTTCGGAAAGAAAAGTGAGTTCATACGCACCCCGAAATTCAATATAAGTTCATTAAAGGACAGTTGGAAAGGCAACAAGTATTTAAAGAAGAACATCTCTCCCAACGTGATCTTTGAAGGTGTGCTTATGCTATATTTTGGCTTCGGAATGTATTCTGCCTTTGTGGTAGGCGACCAAGGAGGTGATTTTGGACTTTTCCCTTTTCACCTCATGCTGTTTATTGGTTTTGGGTTTGTGTTCTTTAAAAGTCTTACGAGCAAAGCTTAAAATTCCACTTCGACTGTCATGGGAGTACCGTCACGCTCTACGGTAACTGTGGCCTTCTCCCCTTTTTCGAACATAGACAGGGTTTTCATGTAGCTCATCATGTCGGTCACCGGATGCGACCCCATCATAACCACGACATCTCCCTTTTGCAAGCCCGCCTTCTGGGCCGGTCTGTCCTCACTCACACCATCAATTCGCATTCCTTTTCCGGTAAATAGATAATCGGGCACTACGCCTAAAGTCACTTTAAAATCGGGGACAGCCTCACTTTCGTTCTTCGTCTTTCGGAACTCAAGCTTTCCTTTCGAATCGAGCTCGGAGATCACTCCAAAGATGACGTTCGCAATAGCTTCCATCCCTTCATAATTCAATTTTTCCGCATCATCACTGGGTTTGTGGTAATCTTCATGTTGCCCTGTAAAGAAATGGAGCACAGGAATATCTGCCAAATAGAATGAGGTATGATCGCTGGGCCCAATTCCACTCTCGTGCTCTGCGATGGTAAGATCTCCTTTGTTTGAAAACAAGGTTTGTTTAAAAATGGGCGATGTCCCAACACCATGAACAGCCAAGGTCTTTTCGGCATTAAGCCTCCCGACCATGTCCATATTCACCATATAACTTATTGTACTTATATCAACCGTAGGGTTCTTAACAAAATAATTGGAACCAAGCAATCCCATTTCCTCGCCTGAGAAAGCGATGAACAAATAATTCTGTTGGCCTTTTGTATTCTGAAGGCGCTTTGCGAGATCAAGCAATACTGCTACGCCGCTTGCATTATCATCGGCTCCATTGTGAATGGCCTTTCCTTCACGATATAACGATCCTTCACCCCCCATACCTAAATGATCGTAATGCGCACCGATCACTACCGTAGTAGGGGCATCGTTGTCTAAAAATCCAATTACATTGATCCCCGTTGTGGTACTATCAGATTTTAAACCTGTGAATTCTACCTCTTCATGTGGATTCGCACTCGGGCGAAAAACAAACGACTGGTAGTAATCTCCGGTATACCCTTTTGGCTCAAGGCCGAGATCTTCAAAGCGCTTTTTAATATACTCGGCTGCTTCTCGCTCGCCTGTGGTGCCGGTTTCTCGACCGTTAAACGTATCATCGGCCAAAACGGCAACGTCGTCTTTCATAGAGACGGGCGATGCCGCTTCTTTATTTTTACAAGCAACAAGGACTAGAAAAAGAAATACTATTATAAATGCGCGCATATCATTACTTTTGCACAAAAGTAATGCATAAAATGAAAAATAGTCTATTGATTGCAGGATTGGTTCTGTTAATTTCTTGTAAAAACACTTCAGAAAAAGAGACAGAGACCCCTTCCGCCGAAACTACTACCGAAACGAACGTCGCAACGCAAGATACCTTGATCTACCCTGAAGAGGTTCATTTTAAGTCCATACGTCAGGTCACCTTTGGTGGTGACAACGCTGAGGCTTATTGGAGTTTTGACGATAGTCAACTGGTGTTTCAATCCAATTATGAACAATGGGGGGTTGCCTGTGACCAAATGTTCCTCATGGACGCCACAGCTACGTTTAAGGATAAAAAGCCTCCTATGATAAGTACCGGAAAAGGTCGTACTACATGTGCCTATTTTATGCCGGACAATAAACATATTGTATACGCTTCCACACATCTGGCGGATGAGAATTGCCCCGAAGTTCCGCTGCGGAAAAATGGAAAATACGTATGGCCGGTATACGATTCTTTCGATATTTTCGTGGCCGATCTGGAAGGAAACATTACGGAACAACTTACCAATGAGCCCGGCTACGATGCTGAAGCGACCGTTTCGCCTAAAGGAGACAAGATCGTATTCACCTCCACCCGAAGCGGCGATCTTGAATTATACACAATGAACCTAGACGGAAGTGATGTAAAACAGATCACTAACGAATTAGGCTATGACGGGGGCGCTTTCTTTTCTCCCGACGGAACCAAACTCATTTTCCGCTCTTCCAGACCAAAGACCGAAGCAGCCATTAAAGAGTACAAGGATATGTTAGCGCAAGGACTGGTGCAACCTACCGAAATGGAATTATATATATGCAATGCAGACGGAACCGGTTTACGGCAGCTTACTAATTTGGGGAATGCCAACTGGAGCCCGTTCTTTCACCCCAGTGGAGAAAAAGTATTGTTCTCAAGTAACTTTGAAGCCGAACGCGGATTCCCCTTTAATTTGTACATGATCGATCTGGACGGCAAGAACTTAAAACGCGTGACGCACGGAGAAACCTTTGATGCCTTTCCGGTATTCTCAAATGACGGAAAATACCTTGTATTTTCCTCGAACCGAAACAATGGCGGTACTAGAGACACCAACCTCTTTATTGCCGAATGGCAGGATTAAACCATGCGTAACGCTCTAAAATCACGCCAAATCCCGCTTCTTTTTGCAGGGCTAAGCGTTGTATTCTATAGCGTTTTTGCTTATGATCTTGAGCGTTGGGACTTTGTCAAGCTGGGACTTCTTTATGCGGCACTTTTTTTCTTAACCTATAAGCTTATTCAGGTAGGTAAGGGAAATTATTGGTGGTTGATAGGTTTTGGCGTAGCGTTTCGGTTGGCCTTTATAGGCAGCCTCCCTAATTTGTCGCAAGATTTTTATCGTTTCTTGTGGGATGGCCGTTTGTTGGCACAAGGATTTAGCCCGTATCTCTTTACCCCGGAAAGTTATATGCAATTACCATCTTCCTACGATGTGGTGATTCCACAAGCTGCTGAACTTTATAAAGGCATGGGAAGCCTTAATGCAAGCCATTACAGCAATTACCCGCCACTAAACCAGCTATTCTTTACTATAGCTGCGGCAATCTCCGGAAGCAGCATCCTTGGCTCAGTAATCACGTTGCGCCTGCTTCTTATCTTTGCAGACCTGGGAATCCTTTTCATAGGAAAAAAATTGCTGGAAAGCCTCGAGTTAGATCCTTATGTTATCTTTTGGTACTTTCTTAACCCGTTCATTATAATAGAGCTCACCGGGAATTTACATTTCGATGGCGCCATGCTCTTATTCCTTCTCCTCTTCCTTTACCTTTTGCGCCGGGGCTTGTGGCAGTGGGCGGCTGCAGCCATGGCAGCCTCCATTTCGGTGAAATTGATCCCCTTACTCTTTTTACCGCTTCTTTTTCATTGGTTCCAGGCAGAAAGGTCCGCGTTTAAAGGAGTGACGCGGTTGCTGTTTTTCTACGGAATTGTACTGGGAGTCGTACTCCTAAGTTTTTTACCGTTTCTATCTTCAGAATTTATCTCCCATTTCTCAGCAACCATAGGACTGTGGTTTCAAAATTTCGAATTTAATGCCAGTGTATACTATATTATTCGATGGATAGGATTTCAAACAGTAGGCTGGAACATCATAGGAACTGCAGGTAAAATCCTTCCGCTTATCGTCCTAATCGCTGTGCTATTACTCGTTTTTCTTCGGAAGAATACATCGATTCCTCAATTGTGTACAGGGATGTTATGGGCCATTTCCGTATACTTAATGTTAGCGACCACGGTACATCCATGGTATATCGCCACACCGTTGCTGTTGTGCCTTTTTACCCCATATCGATTTCCTGTGGTATGGAGTGCATTCATCATAGTAAGCTATACCGCTTACGGCGCAGACGGGTTTCGGGAAAAGCTGGGCTGGGTTACATTAGAGTATGTCGTGGTGATTGGATATGCTGTTTGGGAGATCATCCTTCAGCATAAAAAAAGAAAACTACCATCAGTGTCACATTAAACTGTAAAGACAGCAGCACCATCCTTAAAACATTTGAATTCTATAATATAACCGTTTGGATCGCGTAGAAAGAACGATTTGTGTGCCCCTGCTTGCCCGTTTAAGAAAGCGGTATTGTCGATGTAGAGAAAGTTCTCCAACTTCATCTTTTTGTACAGGGCATTCCATTGTTTGTCGTCCAACAGGATCCCGAAATGAAATGAAGGCAAGACTGTATTCTCAAAGCTATAACTGGGATAATCGAATTTAAATTTCCCCGATTTTGTAAAGGTAAGTTGATGCTCGAACAAATTGATATCTACCCAGTTCTTCGCCTTTCTACCGGTGGTCGCTCCTAAGATCTGTGTGTAGAATTTCTCTGTAGCCTCTATGTGCATACAGGGCAACGAGATATGAAACCGATTTTCCATAATAAGTTGATTAGCACTATGGAAAGTACAAAAAAAACTTATTCGAAATCATCTTCATCCGAAGATTCTTCAGCAATATCCATGTCGGTATCTACAGAGTCGTCATTGTCATAATCATCGTCTTCATCGTAGTTTTCCATGGTATCGGCTAGACGCTGACTCACTTTTACTAAATAAATGGTGTCCTCGGTGCGAACTTCGACAGCTTCGATGATCTCGTTTTGTGCATTTCGAAACACAACAATATCCTTGCCCTTATATCCATTAGGATATTTTTCAACCAAGAGATTCAGGATATCATTATTCAGTTTTTTATAATCCACAATGACTCGTTTCATAGTAGGGTTCATTTCTTTATAGCTTTTTTATTTTGAAGGGTTAACACGAATAACATCATATACATCCTTGCGGCGATCTTTAAGATTCTTCACAGCTCCAAAGGAATGCAGTTCTCGAAGCAGACTGATGTCGACATCGGCCACGAGGATCATTTCGGTATTGGTGGTGGCTTCGGCCTTGATCCCATTACTGGGGAAGGAGAAGTCGCAAGGGGTGAATACAGCAGATTGGGCATATTGTATGTCCATGTTCTCTACATTGGGCAAATTCCCTACGCTTCCGGCGATTGCCACATAGCACTCGTTCTCAATAGCTCTTGCTTGCGCACACAGTCGAACTCGAGAATAGCCGTTTTGGGTGTCGGTAAGGAAGGGAACAAAGAGGATGTCCATCCCTTCATCGGACAACAGTCTGGAGAGTTCAGGAAATTCAGAATCGTAACAGATAAGGATCCCTATCTTTCCGGCATCGGTCTCATACGTTTGAATATGGTTCCCGCGTTGCATTCCCCATACCTTCGCTTCATCCGGGGTAACATGTATCTTTTCGTACCGATCTGTGCTTCCGTCACGACGACATAAATAACCTACATTATACAACTTATCGTCTACGAGTTCGGGCATGCTGCCGGAGATGATATTGATGTTATATGAGATCGAGAATTCCGACAAACGTTTTTTTACCTCTTCGGTATACTTTGCTAATTCCCTGATGGCTTCCGCTTCAGACAGGTGGTTGTATTCGGCCATAAGGGGTGCATTAAAAAATTCGGGGAAAACCGCAAAATCACATCGGTAAGCAGAAACACTGTCAATAAAGTATTCCACTTGCTGCATGAGGTCCTGAAAGCTGTTGTAGGGCCGCATTTGCCATTGGATCAAGCCTAAGCGCACAATAGTCTTTACCGCACTTGGTTTTTTAATGGGTTTGGTATAATAAATATTATCCCACTCCATCAATACTGCATACTCTGCCGAAGCTGTATCCCCTTGCAGGTAACCTTTGAGCACCCGCACCGGATGGAAATCGTTCGATATTTGGAAGTTCAATACCGGATCTTTGATCTCCTTATTCTTTACTTTTTCAATATAGACCTTAGGCGAATATTCGTTTTGATATTTATGATAATTCGGCATGCGCCCACCAAAGACAATTCCTTTTAAATTTAAGTTCTCGCACAGTTCCTTTCTGTAATCGTACAAGCGTCGCCCCAGTCGCAATCCGCGATAGGTAGGTTTTATAAACACGTCGATCCCATAGAGCACATCGCCATCCGGGTCATGATTGGCAAAGGTACTTCCGGTGATAATATCGGCGTAGGTATGTTCATCATCCACGGCGTCATAATCCACAATTATTGAAAGAGCACATCCGGCGATCTGTCCATCGATCATGATCACCACCTGACCTTCGGGAAACAGAGAAATAAGCTTCTCGATATGTTTCTTTTCCCAATAGGAATTGAGCACGCCACCGTACGATTCCAAGGTCGCTTCCTTTAACGCTTCGTAATCGTCTATGGATAAGAATTTCAGTTCAATATTTTCAATTTTGGAAAGTTCCATGATTACATGTCTAGGAGGTATGCAAAAATAAGTGGCGCCACGATGGTCGCATCACTTTCAATAATGAACTTTGGTGTATCAATGTCCAATTTACCCCAAGTGATCTTCTCGTTGGGTACCGCCCCGGAATAGCTTCCGTAGCTGGTGGTAGAATCACTTATCTGACAAAAATAACTCCAGAAGGGCGTATCGGTACGTTCCATGTCTTGATACAACATAGGCACCACACAAATAGGGAAATCGCCTGCGATCCCTCCTCCTATCTGGAAGAAACCAATTCCTTTTTCAGAATTATCCGTATACCAATCGGCTAAAAAGGTCATATACTCGATCCCGCTCTTCATGGTAGATGCTTTCAATTCGCCTTTAAGGACATAGCTCGCAAAAATATTCCCCATGGTACTGTCTTCCCAACCCGGGCAAATGATTGGCAGGTTCTTTTCGGCTGCGGCATACATCCAAGAATCTTTGACATCGATCTCGTAGTACTCTTCCAATACACCGCTTAACAAGAGTTTATACATAAATTCGTGCGGAAGGTAACGTTCGCCTTTAGCTTCGGCATCTTTCCAGATCTTTACTATATGCTGTTGTATTCTTCGGAAAGCCTCTTCTTCGGGGATACAGGTATCGGTTACCCTGTTGAGCCCCTTTTCTAAAAGGTCCCATTCTTCTTGAGGTGTGAGATCACGATAGTTGGGAACACGCTTATAGTGTGAATGCGCAACCAAGTTCATGATATCCTCTTCAAGATTGGCTCCTGTACAAGAGATGATGTGCACTTTGTCCTGTCGGATCATTTCAGCAAAAATCTTTCCTAATTCGGCAGTACTCATTGCCCCCGCCAATGAAACAAGCATCTTGGAACCCTGTTCCAATTGGGCTTCGTATCCTTTGGCAGCGTCTACCAAAGCGGCAGCGTTAAAGTGTAGGTAATATTTTTGAATAAATTCTGAAATGGCTCCTTTGCTAGTACTCATCTTCTTCGGTATTAAATTTTGAAATTCCTTTTTTCGGTTCGTGGAAGTTGCTTTCGTAATCGTCTCCTTCTTCGGTCCCTTCAAACTTATAGGTTAGCATTTTGTAGTACAGCTTCGCCGCTACAAAATCTGAAGCTTTATCCACGTCATTTGGACATAGTTCTACAATGTCGAATCCTACCACGTTCCTTTCAGCAAAGACCTGCTTCAGAAAATCGAGGGTTTCGTACCAAAACAATCCTCCCGGTTCCGGAGTTCCCGTAGACGGCATGATGGAAGGGTCCAGCGCATCCAAGTCGAAGGTAATAAATACGTTCTCTCCCAGGGATTCGATCACTTTATCCACCCAATAATCATCTTTGGCCATCTCGTGGGCGAAGAATACCTTCTCCTCGTCCATCACACGTGTTTCGGCTACGTCCATGCTTCGGATACCTACTTGTATGAGGTTGGTGGTCTGACTTGCCTCATAAACGGCGCAAGCGTGGTTGCATGAGGATCCTTCGTATTCTTTCCGAAGATCGGTATGTGCATCAATATGCAAGACCGTGAGGTCATCGAAACACTCGTTGAATGCCCGAATGGTTCCGATAGAGATACTGTGTTCTCCTCCAAAAATAGTAACAAACTTGTTTCTAAGGATGTATTCCTTGGTTTTTTTATGAACGGCATCGACCATGGCCTCGGGCGATGATTTTTCGCTCACGGGATCGGAAAGGTAGATCCCTTGTTTGTAAACTTCGGTTTCGGTCTCAATATCGTACAGCTCCATATTTTCTGAAGCGTGAAGAAAAGCCTCAGGGCCTTTATCGGCTCCTTTCTGCCAGGTACTGGTTCCATCGTATGGAACCGGAATTAATACAATTTTTGAAGTCTCCAGGGCCGCATATTGTTGCGGGATACCTGCATACGTCTTAGTGCTCATAACCTAAAATATTTAGCAATTGCTCGCTTGTTTGTTGATTAGAAAATAATTGAGTGGTGATGTTTCCATCGCTGTCTTTATCGATCAATATATGTTTTGGTGAAGGAATGAGGCAGTGTTGCAGCCCTCCAAAACCTCCAATAGTTTCTTGATAAGCTCCTGTGTTAAAAAACCCAATATACAAAGGTTTCTCCTTTTTGAACTTGGGGAGATAGATTGCGTTCATGTGCTGCTCACTGTTGTAATAGTCGTCACTATCGCAGGTAAGCCCTCCTAAGAGTACCCTTTCGTACTCATCGTTCCAACGGTTAACGGCCAGCATGATAAACCGTTTACTAATTGCCCACGTATCGGGCAGGGTCGTTATAAAGGAAGAATTAATCATATTCCACTTCTCGCGATCGTTCTGTTGTTTTTGGTAGAGCACTTCGTAGATCGCTCCACCGCTTTCTCCCACTGTAAAGCTTCCAAATTCTGTAAAAATGTTCGGTACAGGAACCTCTGCACTCTCGCAGGTGAGCTTTATTTGATTCACGATCTCATCTACCATATATTGGTAATCGTAATCGAAAGCGAGCGAATTCTTAATAGGAAATCCTCCCCCAATATTGAGGCTGTCAAGGCTTGGACAGATCTTTTTCAGTCGTGTGTAGACCTCAAGACATTTCAGCAATTCGTTCCAGTAGTACGCGGTATCACGAATTCCGGTATTAATAAAGAAGTGAAGCATTTTCAGTTCCACCTTCTTATTACTCTTTATCTGTTTTTCGTAAAAAGGGACAATGTTCTTATACCCAATGCCTAAGCGTGATGTATAGAACTCGAATTTAGGCTCTTCTTCGGAAGCGATTCGGATCCCAACTTTAAATTTCCCTTTTATTTTTTCATTTAAGAGTCCGATTTCTTCGTAATTATCGATGATAGGGATACAGTTCTTATGGCCGCTATTAATAAGTCGGCCTATGTTCTCAATATACTGATCTCGCTTAAATCCGTTACAGATTACAAAGGTCTTATCGGTTACTTTGCCTTCAGCCTTTAGATTCTCGACAATGTCAATATCGAATGCTGAAGAAGTTTCAATGTGAATATCATTCTTTAAAGCTTCGTGCAATACGTGCTTAAAATGCGAGCTCTTTGTACAATAGCAGTAATTATAATTTCCTTTATACTCATGTTTTTGGATGGCTTCTGAAAACCATTTCTTTGCACGATGTATATTATCTGAGATCTTTGGAAGGTAGGTAAATTTCAGCGGTGCCCCATACTCTTCAACCAATCCCATGAGGTCAATGCCGTGAAAATTGAGTGTTGTGTTATTGAGAGTGAACTCTTCCTGAGGAAAATAATAGGTTTGATCGATTAAATCAAAATACTTCGTATTCATGCTTGTTGGTTATTGAAAATGAAAATTAGGAATAATTATGGAAATACCTCAATATATAGGAAGTATAACAAAAATTTAACCTCATTTATCACATGCGAAGGGGATTCAACCAATAGGCAGACCGTTGCTGGAGAATTTCTACCCCGTATAGATGCAGGGAGACGGAAGCTAGCTTTAGAATTCGGTTATCCGCCTGGCGGACTGTTTTTGAATATGACTTCCTAATCTTCAAAAACCCGAACATAGAAACAGGGTTCAATTTGTTCAGCTAAATGCGGGGCAAAAGAACTACTTTTTTTTGAATTCGGGTTTCTTTTTGAAAAATTTTTATCGAGTGGTATTAAAGCATCTCAAAAAGCTCGATCTCTGCTTTGGTGAGATGTTTCCAATTACCGCGCGGAAGATCTTTTTTAGTAAGGTGGGCAATTGTCACACAATCGACCCGCACCACATCATACCCTAAATGATCGAAGATATTTCGAATCACACTGTTCCCCATGTGTTTGATCTTTAGACCCACTTCGCGTTTTGGCGCATTCGTGACATAGCTCACCTCTTCCACCATCACCTCTTTGCCTTCGATCGTTAATCCTTCGGAAATCTTCTGAAGATCTGAAGCTTTCAAATTTTTATCCAATTCAATGTGGAATAAACGACTCATCCCTTTCTTACTTAACTTTTCCTTCAGCTTGTCGTCATTGGTGAACAAAAGTAATCCTGTAGCATTTCGTCCCAAACGACCAATAGGGGTTATACGTGCCGAAGTAGCATTGGCGACCAAATCCATGACGGTATTCCCTTTGCTATCGCTGGTGGTAGTAGCGAATCCTTTAGGTTTGTTCAATAATACGTAGGTATTTGGCTCGGGGTTGATGCGTCGACCATCGAAACGTACATCATCACTAAGCTGCACCTTATACCCCATTTCGTTCACGATCTTTCCGTTGACCGTGACCAGACCCGTTGCGATATACGTATCCGCCTCTCGACGCGAACAAATACCGCTATTGGAAATATATTTATTGAGTCGGATCCCATCCGACTTCTTTGCCGACTTACTGCCGCCGGTATTCTGTCTCCCTGAGACCTTGTTGGTATTCTCTTTTTTGAAAGGAGCATTCCCTCTGGCACTGCTTCTTTTTCGAGTATTATCACCTCCGCGACCTGAAGCTTTTCCTTTCCCACTAGAATCTTGTCTGCTCATTATAGCTATAATTTTTTGCAAAGATACAGGAAGTAGCTGAAAGATAAGAGATGATCGTGCAAACAGTTTGCAAATAGTTGGAAATTAGAAGTTGGAAGGGTTTGGTTATTGACCGTCCAGTGAATCCTTAAACTTCAAGGTTGACTGTCGTTCTCTATTTAAGATCAGGGTGGTAATATCGGGACGTGAATAATGTCCCACCGGATCAAAATTTTGCCGTTCTTCCAAAACACGATTAAAATCGAGGGTCGCATAAATGTTTCCTTCTTTGTTCAAAACAGGCTTTACGATCCATTCTCCATCGGGACCAACGATACAACTACCTCCATTGGCAAGAGTTTTAGGTGCTTTTTCAAATATCTTCTCCAAATGAGGAGTGCTGGAAGGAAAGTCTTCAATCTTCATAAGTCCCGAAACCGATACCACAAAACTTCTGGACTCCAAGGCTATGAAACGTGAAATATCCTTCGTATTACGCTCGCTGCCGGGCCATACGGCCACGTGCAGGTCTTCGCCCTGCGCGTAGAGCGCAGCTCTTGGCAGCGGCATCCAATTCTCCCAACAATTGAGCCCGCCCACGGTAAACTCCCCCAACGTATGCGTTCTAAGTCCGTTGCCGTCACCCGGAGACCATGTAAGGCGTTCGTCGTAGGTAGGTTGTAACTTTCGATGTACCGATTGAATCGTTCCAAGCGTATCTATGTAGACCAATGAAGCGTAGATGCTGTGTCCGCCGCGGTCCTGCGGCCGTTCTATAATTCCCAAATAGATGGCCATGCTGCATTTTCTGGCCAAAGCACACACGTCTTCCAGATCTCCTTTTTCTATTGAAACCGCATTTCGAACGTAATGTGCGTGCAGTTCTTTGTTGATTTTCGTGTCCCATTCGGCACCATCGGTGAGGGCCAGCCAAAACGGATATCCCGGTACTATTCCTTCGCCGAAAACAATGAGATCGGTCTCTTTTTTGGCCGCTTTTTCGATCTGGGATTTGATCTTCTGAAGGGTTTCGGTCTTATTCAGCCAGACCGGAGCGATCTGTGCCATGGCAACATTCAATGCATGCTTCTTTTTCATTTTATAAGATTCGGTTCAACAATACGTCAATATCGATCAATACGATACTAAAGACTCCTGCCACAATGATAGCTTTCAGCAAGGTATGGAGCACCAAATAATGCACCTTTTTTACAGAGAGCCAAAGCACCACCAGAAACACACCTAACGCAAGTAGACTTCCATAGAAATAAAAATACATATATCCTATCTCAAAGGTAGTGATCAATAATACAATGGGTATCAGGGTTAAAAAACTAAGAAAGGTAAGCATACGCTTTGACACTTTTTCTCCGTATACCACAGGGATCGTGCGATAGTTTTGCGCCAGATCTCCTTTTAGATTTTCCAGGTCCTTCACCAATTCTCGCATGGAGATCACCAAGAATAAAAACGTGGCATGAACGAAGATCACCAGATCGAAATTTCGGTAATAGATGAATACAGCAAAGAAAGGAACGACTGCCAGGATCGCCGCCGTAATGTTTCCTATAAACGGATATTTCTTTACTTTATGTGAGTAAAACCAGATTCCGAAGATATAAATAGAAAAAAAGACAACCGCCCTAAAGGAAACATAGCTTGCAAATATTACCGACAAAAAATTGAAAATGAAGTACGCCGACAACTTCGTGCGCTGCCCTACAAGTTTATCCAAAAGTGTCTTTCTGGGCCTGTTGATAAGATCCTTTTCACTGTCGTAGAAACTATTGATAATGTATCCCCCCGCAATAGCCGACGCCGATGCTAAAACCAACATCAATAAATTAAGATCGAACAATACTTGTTTTAGGGGTAGATGTGGGGCAAGTATGTAAATTGAGGTAAGGTATTGGGCAATGACAATAACAAGAATGTTATACCCGCGGATTATTGAAAACAAACTGAAGAACTTGAGCAGAACGTGTTTTTGTTTTCTAGTAAGCATCCCTTAGGGTCTTTTATAAAGCAGCATAGACCTTAGAAGTTATAGACGACCTCTAGATTGTAGTCTTTTAACGCTTTTCTTGCTTTATCGATATCTTCGGTAAAACCCAACATATAACCCCCGCCACCGCTACCGCAGAGTTTTAAATAATACGCATTGGTCTCGATCCCTTTTTTCCACAAAGCATGGAATTGCTTTGGTATCATAGGCTTAAAATTATCCAAGACCACCTTAGAAAGTTGCTTGATATTTCCAAACAACGACTTTACATCGCCTTGTAAAAAATCTTCAACGCACGCATCGGTATGTTTTACGAACTGATCCTTCAGCATGTTCCTGAAACCTTCTTGCTTCATATTTTCCATGAAGATCTGTACCATTGGAGCTGTCTCTCCTGTTGAGCCGCTGTCCAACAAGAATACTGCTCCTTTACCGTTTTCGGTCTGCGATGGGATCCCTGCCGGTTCAATACTATCTTGAGAATTAATGAGAATAGGTAAACTTAGGTAACTGTTTAAGGGGTCTAGACCCGAAGATTTTCCATGAAAAAAGGATTCCATTTCAGAAAATATACCTTTTAATTGCAACAATTTTTCACGGGTTAAATTTTCCAATACCGTTATTTTTTCAAAGGCATATTTATCGTAAATCGCAGCTACCAAAGCGCCACTACTACCTACACCATAGCCTTGAGGGATGCTAGAATCAAAATACAATCCCTTGGCCACATCTTCTTGTAATGCTTCGATATCAAAAGTGACCAAATTTGGTTTTTCCTCTTGCAACTTTGCCAAATAGTCTGTAAATCGTTTTAAACTCTGATTGGACCCATGAGTCGCAACCGTTTTGCTCTCGTCGATCTTTAATGCTCCCTTGTAAAAGTTATAGGGTATAGACAATCCTTTGGAATCTTTAATAATTCCGTATTCGCCAAACAGTAGAATCTTAGAGTAAAAAAGGGGACCGCGCATAAGTTTAAATACAATGGTTTGTTAAAAATACACTTTTTAACATTATAAAACGAAATTTGGCGCAAAGATATACCTTCCAACCATACATTTGAGGAAACATTCGCTAAATATATCTTAATAAACAGCTATTTAGTATCTTACAAAGACAAAATTGCAGTGTAATGAATAAAACCTACTATATCCTTCTTATGGTGCTTTTCAGCACTACTTCTTTACTCTTAGCACAAACACATACTTGGACCGGTAACGGCGGCAGCGAAGATTGGTTCAATTCAGCGAATTGGGACGTGGGAAGCATCCCCGATGCCGGAAGTGATGTGTTTATACCCGATGGCTTTATTGCAGAGATCGTCACCAATGCTGCTTCGGCAAATACCATCGCCTTAGAAGGTACCGCCAATCTGCTCCTCGCCAATGATCTTTTGATCATGGACCGGATTGAAATTTCTTTGCTGTCTGTTTTTATCTTCCAATCGGGTGTACTTTCGGGTACAGGAAGTAGCATCGAGAATTACGGCCTGCTGTTACTTGAAAGTACGAATGCCAGAACTTTCAACGGCATCACCGTCAACAATTATAAAGAACTTCGTGTCGATAACACCAATCAAACTGAAGTTACCAATGGAACGATCATCAATAATAGCGCCAATGGCCTTATTAACATCTTTGGATCTGGCGGATTCTTACCCTTGGGAGGGACAGTGACCATCAATAACGACGGACTTATTAGAAAGAGAGCGAGTGGAAACACTCCCGAAAACTTCTATCTCATCACAGCCATTACCAATAACGGTATTATGGAGGTCGAAGCAAATCAAACGCTGTTGTTGCTCGACGGCTCCTCTAATTTTACAAATACCGACACCGGGATCCTCCGGGGTTTCGGCGTGTTTGACATCACGACCAATTTCATAAATAACGGGACGATCGTCCCGGGAAATACAACAAATGCAGGCATCTTAGAGGTGATCAACAATTTCGATTGTCCGCCTAACGCTACCATCGAATTCGATCTTTTTGGTCCTCCCCCTGAAATGTACGATCGAGTTTCGATCACCGGCGCACCCCATATTGAAGGTGCGCTAACCGTTAATTTACACTATGTGCCCGAAATTGGTGATGAGTATACGGTACTTACCTCAACGAATACCATGACCTGCGACCTACCTGATTTTATATCGACTACCTACAATGGAGTCCTATATCGTTTTGTAGTCTTTTGCAACTCAAACAACGTGACCTTGCGTATGATAGAGAGCACATTGAGCGCTTCTGAAATAGCTTCGGAAGGGGTTGCGTTCACCGTGTATCCTAATCCTAGTACTCATTACCTTACCGTGGCTATCCCTGAAATATATGCAAATTCCTCTTCCGAAGCATCCGTCACCATTTTAAACAGTCTCGGAAAAATTCACGATCGATTGCCCGTTCCTTCAGAAACGATAACCATAGACACCTCTGCTTATAGCAGCGGACTTTATTTCGTGCAGTATCATGACGGAAAACGCATTTTAGGGATACAAAAATTCTTGGTCGAATAAATTATAATGGGAGCGCACCACTTCCGGTTTGATCGATGATAAACGCACCATCCTTGCAATACACGGTAAGCTCATCTTCAATGAAGGTTTGGATCTTCTCCTTTTCGGCAATGGGATAAAGTACATGAACATTGGCGCCGGCATCGAGGGTAAAACATACCGAGGTGCCGCTTCTCTTTCTGAAAGCCCAGATACGATTGATGATTTCAAGGGTATTCGGCTTCATTAGAATGAAATAAGGTCGCGAGGTCATCATCATGGCATGAAGCGACAGGGCTTCACTTTCCACAATTTGAATGAATTCCGAAAGATCCCCTGTCTCCAAAACCGGGATCAAGGCAGAAAGATTAGCATTTGCCTTTTCGAAACGTTGTCTGGCAAAGGGATGACCGTGCATGAGATCGTGACCCAACGTGCTGCTTACCTGCTTTTCCCCTTTATCTACTAACAAGATCGTATCCTGAAAATTCTGAAAGACCGGATGTATCGTGTATGGATAAGGAACCCCAAACAAATTCGAACTACCTTCTATCTTTGCATGCTTTCCCCATACTACCAAGGGCCCTTCAATACTTCTGCTTGCGCTTCCGGAACCTAATCGTGCTAAGAAAGAGGCTTTCCGGGTAGCATAGGCGTGATCCATTTGTGGATCCATTTGCTGCTCCATACGTACCAGACACAGCGCAAGAGCGCCCATACCACTGGCCGAAGAGGCAATGCCGCTACTGTGAGGAAAACTGTTGGAAGTATGAATGGTAAAAGAGAATTTATTCAAAAAAGGAACATATTGCTCAATACGCTCAAAGAACTTTAAGATCTTAGGTTCAAATGCAGGCGCCGGCAGATCATCCAAAAAAACCGAAAATTCAAATCCTTCCGATTCCTTTTTTTGAAAGGAAAGCGTTGTTTTTGTATGACAATTGGAAAGGGTAAAACTCACCGAAGCGTTTTCCGGCAATTGTTCTCCATACTTTCCCCAGTATTTTACAAGTGCAATGTTGCTGGGAGCAATGCAGGAAACAGCATCACTTTCGATGGTTTTTGGATAGGCCCGTGCAATAAAATCCTCTTCGGTCATGATGTATGTCGATTCAAAAACAAAAATAAACTTCTTTTTTAGTTCTGTGATGACATTTTAAAAAACATTCGATGAGGGAGTAGACTATCCATTTGACGTCGATCCCCACCATACGCAATTAAAACGAATGGTAGAATGACCAAAAAAAGCCGCTTTAAATGAAAAAAACATCACTACTTCTTTTAATTTTCTCAACATCGTGGACATTATTTTCCCAAGCCTCTATTAATACTACAAATAAAAATGAAGGTAACGTTCATCTCACGCTATACATAAATAAACACTAAACCATAAGATCATGAAAACAACACTTACCCTGTACGCACTCCTTTTAAACGTAACAATCTTATTGTCCCAAGACCCAGCCATCCAATGGCAGAATACCATAGGAGGTAGTAACGGGGACTTTATGACCGCTTTTGAAGCCACGGCAGATGGCGGATATATTATGGGCGGCTACTCCGATTCTAACATTTCCGGCGACAAGACCGAAAATTCCAACGGGGCCTTCGACCTTTGGATCGTTAAGATCGATGCTTCAGGCGACATCACTTGGCAGAATACTATTGGAGGAAGTGGAGACGACTATCTGCTTTCCATTCAACAAACTACAGATGGAGGCTATATTGTTGGTGCCGGCTCCGACTCGAACATTTCGGGAGACAAGACGGAGAATTCACGCGGCGGATTGGATTATTGGATCTTGAAACTGGACAACACAGGGGCTATTTCTTGGCAAAAGACCTATGGCGGCGATATGCCCGATTTCGATACTTACGTGATAGAGACTTCCGACGGTGGCTACTTTGTGGGTGGCTATTCGGATAGCGGTGTGAACGGCGATAAAACAGATCCCTCCAACGGTCAAAGAGATTATTGGGCGCTGAAACTGAACAGTACCGGTGCGATCGTTTGGCAAAACAGCATTGGCGGAAGCATGGTGGAACGTCCTCAGGCAGTGTTGCAAACAGCAGATGGAGGATACCTACTGGGTGGTTTTTCCAATTCACCGGTCTCAGGAGATAAAACAGAACCAAGCCAAGGAGGAAATGATTATTGGATCGTTAAGTTGGATGCCAGCGGAAATATACAATGGCAAAACACTATTGGCGGAAACGACAGTGATGTGTTTCGGGACATTACTGCCACCGCAGATGGCGGATATATTTTAGCGGGCTATTCAAAATCGAATATCTCCGGTGATAAAACGGAAGATTCACAGGGTGATTTCGACTATTGGATCCTGAAGATCAACAGCACAGGTACGATCTTATGGCAAAATACCATTGGAGGGAGCGGAATCGACTATCCGCGGGATGTTAAAGAACTTCAAGACGGAAACATTATGGTAGCGGGTTGGAGCAACAGCAATATTTCCGGCGACAAGACCGAAGCCTCCAATGGAGGCTATGATTTCTGGTTGGTGAAGATGACCGGCCTCGGTGCTTTGACCTCACAAAATTCCATAGGGGGAAGCAATGATGAGTCCGGCCCCTACTTAGTGGAACTGGCAAGCGGTGACTTTGTTATGGCCTGCTCATCAGACTCCAACACTTCGGGGGATAAAGCAGATAATAGTGAAGGCTTGGATGATTATTGGGTATTTAAGACTTCCCCAAACATTCTTGGCATTTCTGAAACCGGAAACAGTTTTACCGTTGCCGTATTTCCAAATCCAACATCGGGTGTGACCACTTTAGCACTGGACTCCTTTTATTCTGAAGTGAATGTTACCATCTCAAACAGCTTGGGACAACTAATTGACACCTTACATTTAAAGAATGTACAACAAGTAGCTGTTACGCTACCCGAAAGTAGCGGCCTTTATTTCGTGTCTGTGAGCACCTCTAAAGGTCAATCTGAAACCTTAAAAATCCTGAAATACTAACTAACCAAGGATAAGAGTTTTGCCATTGTCCGATAGTTTCGGGCAGTGGCAATAACTTTTAATTTACGTTCAAAAAAATTAGAATCGCATGCGGCATTCCTGTAACCGTTTTCGGCAACATAGTATACGCAAGCACTCGTAATGACAAATGTTTCATCGGGAAATTGAATTGCTTGTGTGTTTTCAATATTTTCTAGTAGCGGTTTGCGATCCAACAAAATAAAGTAGCTATTATCCTTTTCAGCTTCGGAAAA
>NZTP01000074.1 GCA_002696485.1 Altibacter sp.
CTGAATTATGCAAAACAGCATAGCTGTACGGAAATCAAATAGAATATGTATAAAACTTCGTATAAAGCATTTGGTTATTATCTGTACTATAAAGGATTTTAGGAAAGGTGGTGTTTTGTGTTGCTAATGCCGCAAATGTCTTTGACATATAATCGGTACCGTTGATTTCCTTTTACATAATTCGTACGTTATATAACTAAAGTCATATAACTGAATTATGCAAAACAGCATAGCTGTACGGAAATCAAATAGAAAATATGTATAAAACTTCGTATAAAGCATTTGGTTATTATCTGTACTATAATTTATATTATGTAAAATAGACTTTAACGTCATAGGGAAGCCCATACCGTCTTTTATGTTTTTATGCACGCTATGGGCTTTCTTTTTAGGCTTAGGATCCCCTACTGTTTTAGGATCTTGATTGTTTGATTTATAGTATCCTCCTGTATGTGTATAAAGTAGATTCCGTTTTGGAGCTCTTCCAGATTGAGCGTTGTTTGTGCATTTACGTGTTGCTTATTCATTAATCGTTTTCCTTGGACATCATACACTTCTACGTCGGCATCTTGAAGTCCCGGAAATTGAATGCTACCGTTGGTTGGATTTGGTACGGCTACGATCTTGGCGGCTGTATTGTCCACAACTTCCAGCGGACCGTCGCACAGTCGGTATAATTTGTCCTCAAAAGGTGCATATGTAAATACACAGCCTTCGACGGTCGCACCGAGCTTGGCATAATAGGCTAACGACAGATTGAACATACCCGAGCTCCAAGACACCCCATTGTCGGTACTTATCTTGATCGTTTCGGTATTGTTGGCACAGCCTGTTCCGTCGGTCACCACATAAATTACACCATTGGCTAAGACCATATCGAATACCTGACAGAATCCATCAAACGTCACCGGATCTGTCTCAAACCAAGTCGCCCCTTGATCCTCGGTCTTATACAGTCCGCTCCCGTCACGGTCTGCTACAAATATGGTCGTTTGATTCTTTATGAAAGTAACCCCGGTACTTATATCTTCGGTGCCTGTGCCTTGCACTGCCCAGCTTACACCATCATCCGTACTTCCATATACCCCATCTTCACCCGCCAAGAACAGTAGATTGTCTTGGGTGTAGAAGCCAATCATACGCAAATCCGGCAAGCCGCTGCTCTGCGTAAAGGTTGCGAAACCATCAGCCGAATAATAGGCACCTCCACTTCCGAAGGTATCCCCATACGAGGCCACTAGGTTTCCATTACTGCGTGCAATGCCATTGATCTTCTGGGAACCCGTAAGTCCTGTGACCGTCCAGCTCCCCCCATTATTAGTACTTTTATAAATAGCACTATCCCCTCCTATATAGATCGTGTTATCTTCAGGGTCGATAAACACACAATAGAAGCGCAAACCGGTCGTGGCGCCATTTTCATACGTCAGGTTGCTGAAGGTATTTCCGGTATCGGTAGTTCTGAAAACGCCCAGATCGGAACAGATATACAGTCCGGTTGTATGCCCTTCGATGCTATCGACAAACCCAACTTCATTTCCTCCCACACTTAGGTTGCCAAGGTCCTCCCATGTTTGGGATTGTACGTTGAACGGTAAGCACATGAGTACGGCTGTCACTGCGCTGGCGATGCTACAACTAATTTTAGTAATGATATCCATAACATATACGTTTTAAGTGAAGTACTAAATTCTAAAACGTGTGGATATGAATCCATACGACAAATGCCCCATTTACAGTATTAGTAAAGGGGCATTGTCGTCTCATGTATTTACTCTTTTTACTTCTCCACCTTGATCGCTTCTACACGACCGTCATACCGAATGGAAGTTCGGTTACTGCTGTTTATATCTATGGAGCTCTTTAAATTTGGAAATAAGGTAAGGATCACACTGTAGGTCTCATTCTTTTCGGTGATCTCGAATTTTATGGTATAGCGGTTCTTTGCTTCATCCTTGCTTACCGTATATGAATACGGTTCACCATCAAACTCAATAGCACTTTTATTGTCAAAACTCGCTCCGGTACGACGTTCACCGTAATACGGCAGATAGGCCGAAACTTCATTGCCTTCTACACGCAAAAAATTGCTGTTGCCTATAAGATTGATCCTTCCGGCACTGCTCCCCGCGGGTAAGAGTCCGCTGTTGCTCAAAGCATTGAGTCCGCTGGTGACCATAGGATTCGCGACATCGGATTCAATTTGGAAGGCTTCCGCCGCGACCAAGGCATCCAGTACTTTAGCCGATTCGGCATACGCCGTGCCGTCCTTCGAAGTACCGCAGCTTATCAATACGGCTGCCAGTATGATTGTGAGTAGATATTTCATAGTACATTTTTAATTACTCCTTAAAATACGTAAAATTTGTACCAATTACAAGCCTTCCGGCCTTTGCTAATCGGAATAGGAAACGTAAATAAAGATATAGCCATCGGTCGTGGGAACCACCTCCAGTACCCGTACAATCTGGTCTGTGTAAATTATCTCTCCCTCTATCAGTTGTCCGGATTGCTTTCCGAATACCTGTATGTCTGTAAGTGCTACCAAAAGATCACCTCCTTGCGGGGCGCTCATATCTCCTTCTTCAATCTCAAAATCGCTGGTGGGTGTAGAATAGACCAACTTATCGAAATAGACCATGGCCTCCGGGTCGCTGTACATCACATTGCCCTGCTTGTTCATGAGTTGGTCGATCGCCTTTTGGGCATCCAGATAATGCGGATCTTCGTCACCGTAATCTCGTATGTATTGTACATAGGCGGGAATACGGCGAGACAATACCGTATTCTCCCAGTCCAGGCGGTGTTCTTCGGAAAGCTCCTCCCCGTCTACCATTTCTTCTTGGGTGTCTTCAGCGGTTTCTTCCGTTGCGGTCTCCCCATCGAAGGCGCCAAACATCCACAGAAGCAATAATAAGCCCAGCACGCCAGCAATAATGTAACCAACTTTTTTACCCGACCCCGATGTTTTGGGCGGTACCTTTTTACTTACTGCCGTGACAGCAGGGCTGCCTTTGATATGCGCTGCATTGGCGTTGGTGTTTAAGGCATAGTTCAAATCCTCTACCAGCCGTGTTAAGCCTTTCTCGTAAGTGGTTTCGGTAAAATCGATATGCTGTTTGCGCGCCAACCGCATAGGCACGGCGCAGGGTTCGATCTTTATCGGACTCACATGTTTGTCCAATTCCAAGGCGTAGGACATCTCATCCTTCACATTATCTGAAGCTACCGAAGTAGCAGACAACACAAGGATCATCGCATCTGCCTTCTTGATCTCCCGTTCTATCACATTATCCCATTCTTCGCCGCTGCGTATGTTCTTGTCGAACCACACTTCAAAATCCATGCTCCGTAGATCGGTGACGAGTTTGGAGACATAGTCGGTATCGGCTCTTGAGTAACTGATAAAAATTTTATTCTTCTTCATCTTTTTGGTTGTTTCAGAGTTTACTTTATAAGGTCGTATGTTTTTTCAAAAATGGCATGATCACATACGTACAATTCACCATTCACGCCTTTCATGAGCCAGTCGCCGGGTTTTCCGCGCATGGTGCCCTCCATGGTTTCTACCTGAAATGCTTCCGCTATCTGTAAGCACTCGATTACCAACGGTTTTTTGATCGCTTTCTGAAAGACAAGCCCCTCGGTATTATTAGCATCGATGGTACGCATGTCTAAATTTACGTTAAAAAGCTCAGTTTCAGAAATGTAATAAAATCATCATCTTCGGTATGCATCAAACTGGTGTAGGCCGTATAGGCATTGGTATGGATGGACAGTTTTTCGCGCACCCCCGCCCGTTCTGCCGCTTTGGCATAATGCGCTTTCGCCGCTTCCAAATTGGCGAGATACAGCTGTGCCTCTGCCACGGTCGCCTGCTTCCAGACACTGTCGAAAGGATCATCCTCAGCAGCCTTGAGCGCTTGTTGAGCGTATTCCTGCATGCTTTGGCGGTCTTCTTCATACACCAGGCTCATAAAGGCGATGTTGATCGCATGGTAGTATATCTTTTCATTGTTTCCCTGTTCTTTGGCGATCGCCAATCCTTTTTTATAGTACTCCATAGCTTTCGCTCCGGGATCAGCACTGTAATCTTGAAGGAATCGTCTTTTAAACCGGCCCCCCAGCATTCCCAGCAGGTCTGAATTTTCTCGGGATAAGGGATGCGCATCCAGGATCTCCAGTACTTCCTCGTGGCGGTCCATACCTTCCAAAGCGAAGAGTAGCTGTTTTAATCCTTTCAGGGTAATGGTATCTTTCTTCGGAAGTAGTTCCCGGATCACCGCTTCATATTCGCCCAACAGCATATTGATCTGGGCATCATCGGTATATTTGTTGAAGAAGGTGGAATTTGTAAGCCCGTCGACTATAAGGCGATATCCGTCGTGTTCCTGTGTGGTGGGTTGTACCATGCTGAAGTGATTTCCGGCTACGGTCACCCTATGTTCTTCATCAAAAGGTCCAAAGTTGGAGACAATAGGGATCTCTACATCTTCGGTGCCGGCCACTACCTTAAAGGTAAACGGGTACTCCCCTGCAAAGCGCTCTTTCCATTCCTTCCGAAGCATCGTAATAAAAGGTGCATCCGCATGCAATTCTTTGAGTTTGGGAAAAAGGTGCTTGGGAACACTCCCCTCCTGCACGCCTCCGCTGGGTGTAGCAAACAGGAACACATGGCTCAGCTTGTTTCGATCGGGATCGGGAAGATCCAA
Organism: Altibacter sp.; assembly: GCA_002696485.1. GTDB lineage: Bacteria > Bacteroidota > Bacteroidia > Flavobacteriales > Flavobacteriaceae > Altibacter. Next base: position 4,713 of record NZTP01000074.1, read on the forward strand.
TAAAGCTCGTTGTATAACGAGTCCGCCAAGGCTGTGCCCGACCAGTGCAATACGTTTGTATCTACTAAAGCGGTGTTGTATGGCGCTCGCTACATTATCGGCGATCCGATCGATGTCGGCTACCGTTGCCCAGATCCCTTTTCCCATGCCGGGCCGCACATATTGTGAGTAGCCCATTGGAAATAAGTCCCATCCTTCCATTTGCGGATCTTTCATGATGAATTCGGGAATCTCCCCGAAGGTATCTGCCGCTTCTCCCGAAAAGCCGTGCACGAAAATCACGGCATTGGCCGCCGCTTCCGTCTGCCGAAAGCGTGTCTTTACTTCCGTTACCTTGCCTTTGGCCGCACCCGCGGGATCACTTACCGCCGGTGTATCCTTTATCAGGACCCCGGGGATCCTGCTGAGTATAAAATCGTCATACATTTGAAGGTTCACAAAGGGTCGTTGTGTGGGCTTTCGTTGCGGGACGGTCTTCATTAAATAATTGATGGCATCCGTCATTCGAATGTAGGGTTCTTCGAAGGAGGTTTTATGCTTGCCCTGCAAGACCTCCAACAAACAAGTGGTGAACAAGCTGTTACGCGCCTCTTCCAAGATCCAGGACACTTCTTCGGCGCGGCAGGAAGAAATGATGGAGATCCCGCGACCATCGTCAATGCGATGGATGAGCCCCTCCGGATTCCGCAATCGGTTCTTAAGTTCGGAAGTGTTCAATTGGTTTCCGGATTTGGTCATGCCTTCGGCGTGGCAGCAATCTAAGAACAAGATGAGACGGCGTGATCGCAGCCTGTGAATACGTTGTTTCAGCTCGGTGGCATGCACCCACGTTTCTCGGTACTTCTTAACATCGAAGTCGTTGGGCTGCAGATAGTAATGTGACTGGTTCTCATCTTCCGGTTTAAGTGGTTTACCGGGATGTTCCAGTTCCAGAATGTCATTGTCGGTGTAGGTACCTCCATGACCTGAATAGAATAAGAACACAGAGGCATCCTCATCAACCGTATCGATGAGCGTATCGAACGCGGTAATAATATTCTCCCGAGTGGCTTTCTCCTCGGTAAGTAAGGTAATATTCTCCTTTTTATAGCCTGCCAGATCGGGGTCTGCAAGTAGATCGTACAGCGCTTTGGCGTCTTCCACGCTGGCAGGAAGATCGGCGCCGACACCAATAAGAATTGCATACGCATTGTCAAGTGTTGCTGTTTTACTCATCTATATGGCTTTATATAATACATTGATCTCCTCTGCCTGTCGTCTGGAAATGTCGGGTTTGGCACTGTTCACCAAGATGAGTAAGGATCGCATAAGCTCACTGTTCTCCCGGGAGATCACATTATTTTGTGCCAGTTCATGCGCCAGTGTGATCGATGTTTTACCGGATGTGGACAATTGCGCCTCCTCGGCGAGTTCCTTTAGGGAGTTTTCCATAAGGATCTTAATATCCATCACCTGCTCGAAAGGTGTTCGTACCTCATTTTGGGTATGCAGGTTCGCTGTTCCCTTTGCGACCGCTTCCGGTTTTGTCTTTTTAAACTTCTCCTTGGTGTCTTCCAGTAATTTCTCAAACGTCATGGCAATACCGCTACCGTCGACCTTTAGCGATCCCATGCGTTTAAAGACACCTTGAAAGGAACGTCTGAAATAGAAAAGTATGGCTAAAAGCGTCAATGGCCAGATGACCACTTCTATCAATTTGATGAGCAATTCGAACGGACTTGGATGTAATTGTAAAAGCATAGGTATGAGTTTAGTGCCAGTAGGTCATGATCTTTTTAAATTCGGGAAGGGTATGATAGGTTTTAAAATGCGGATCGTTTTGAAAGCTTTGCGGGGTGTAGGTATTACCATCGGCTATGGACTTTAGCAAATGCTGTAAAGCCTCTACCCTATTGCCAATAGCAGCATGGTACTGAGCCAAGGCATAATCAATACTCCCGTATTGGTAGGTCGTTCGCCATGTATCCAGTGCTTCGATGCGTTTGATGGCTTCGGAAGAGCGATTGGTCTTGTGCAAACCAACAGCTTCCATGACGGTCAATGTCGGATCGTTGGGGTTGTTAGATAGTTCTTTCTTCAGAAGCGCGAGCATTTCGGTATATGCTTCGGAAAAATATAAAGCATCAATCTGCATTCTCCGGTTCTCGTCGGTAGCTGCGGCATCCAGCACCTTCTGAAAGTATTGCGATGCTTTTTCCGAAGCATCCGTTAAAAGCGCCTCTCGTCCCGCAAACAGTTGCATCGCCCATAGTTCATCATCGGTGCTGCGAATGGCCTCCTTTTTCAGAAAAGCGTCCAGATCCTCAAACCTACCCGACCGGACATAGGCAGCGATCAGCGGACGTTTTAAGTACAACTCCGGCACTTCCACCAATAACGGAGGCATGATCTCCATTACGTCCCGATAGTCTTTTCGTTCTAAGGCTGCCAAGGCTTTGATGTAATAGCGATGCTGACAAAACGTACAGCCGGACACCTCCATCGTTTGCATGTCGATACGCGTAAACAGCGTATCCACATCCTGTGGTCTATTGACGTACTGATGGGCAACCACCAGAGTTGATGCGTTGGTTTGCAAGTCGAAAGGAGCAAAATTATACTCGTTGACCACCGTGGCGTAGATCTTTTTATTGTTTCCGGACAGCAGCGCTTCGTAATGGTTTAGTAAATTGATCTGCCGCCTGTTGTCGCGAGAGTTCGGTACAATATTCTGCAATAAGGAATCGGCACGTTGAAACTCGCCCTTGTTGTAATAATAGCCCACCCGAAGTACCTTCGGTTCAAAATAATTGGAATCTTCTGCAATAGCTTCGTTGAGGAGCGCGATATACCGTTCGGGGTTAGAAAAATTGCTTTTGGCGTCCAAGAGCGCCTGATAGGCGGCATATTTTGGAGGACTTTCCTGAAGACTCAGATTTTTGGCCCCACTGGTACTAAAATACCCTAATATTAACTGTTTCAATGCTTCAATACAGTCCAAAGGCGTTTCTGCATTGCATTCTACCGGAGGAAACGAAATAAGCGTCTCGTCGATATTCCCGTCCATAATGGAAGATTGGAAGATAAGTTTGGGGCCATTGAGGAAGAAATTACCGGTGATTACCTTTCCGGGTTTAAAGTAATTTTTAAGAACACTTTGGTTATCCACCTTTTGTTCAGAAGCTTTTATAATACTTATGTAATCGTTTACGATCTCGGGAGAAACCACCTGCCCCAGCTGATGTTGAGTGATGCCGTGCGTGATCCAGTCGGCCGTCATCTTGCTCACCACCTCGTATTCATCGCTTCCCGTATTATTGCCAAAATTGAGGATCCCGATCTTATCGGTGGCAGCTACGGTCGCTAAGGACAACTGTTTTCCAAAAGCGTTATTTGCGATAAGGGAAACAGCGACCACTACGAGAATGCATATAACCGCCAGCGACGTAAAATACATGCGCTTGAATTTGCTGTATTTCTTAAGTCCTTTTTCTGAAAGGACCTCCTCTGCTTCGGAAGGTGCGATCCTGCTCTTCCAGATGTAAAAGATATAGAATGGAAATCCGAGCAGCAGCGCAATGATAAGCACCGTAACCGAACGTTCGGGAAGTGCGAGCGGCTGCCAGGTCACTGCCAATACCTGAATGAGCACCCACGAAGAGACAATGTAAATAGAAAGCATTTTGAATACTTCCTTCTCACTACACTCCTTAAGGAAAGAATTTAGTTTCATGAGGCTTTTATGACACCGTCTAAATTACTGAAATTCAGAAGTGTTTCTTTGGTTTAGTTAGAAGTTTTCACTAATATAGTAAATAATTAACTCTTTAAAGATATACTAACATGGCAAAGAAAGCAACCTCAAAACCGGGCGTGAGCATCAATCCGAAGAAATCGGCCGGAACCTCCAAGCCGGGGGTGAGTATCAATCCGAAGAAAGGGCCTACACCAAAGCCCGGAGTAAGCATCAATCCGAAGAAAAAGTAACGACCTCATCACCGATTGGAACATCGATTCGGTGTATAAGAAAAAAGCTGTGTAGCCATTGTACGCGCAATAGAACATTGAAATCGTACATTTTGCTACACAGCTTTGCTGTGTCGAAGCGTTTTCTGCCTTACTTTATGGTAATGGCTTTTGCATTGACAAATTCTTTCATGCCAAATCCGCCGTGTTCTCTTCCATAACCTGAATCTTTTACACCACCAAAGGGCATGTTAGGTGCTGCGAGTCCGAAGGAATTGATAAAGACCATCCCGGTGTCGAAATGCTCTTTTGCCATTTTAATTGCTTTCTTTTCATTCTTTGAAAAGATCCCGCCACCCAGTCCGAAACGACTGTCGTTAGCGATGCGCATGGCATCTTCATTATCCTTTGCTTTAATTAGGGACGCTACCGGCCCAAAGAGTTCCTCGTCATAGGCAGGCTGCCCTTTCTTTACATTGCTTAAAATAGTGGCCGGATAATAAAACCCTTTCCCTGAAGGCAATTCGCCACCCAATTCTACCACGGCTCCTTTTTGTACACTCTTCAACACCTGCTCGTGTAATGTATCTCTGAGGTCTTCTCGGGCCATGGGACCAATGGCCGTTTCTTTTTTAGTAGGATCGCCATAACTTCTGCGGCTCATTTTTTCTACAAAGGCTTCTTTAAAAGCATCGTACACCTTTTCCACCACCACAAATCGCTTCGCTGCTACACAGGTCTCTCCGTTATTGTAAATACGTCCGGTTACGCAGGTCTTTGCTGCCAATTCGATATCGGCATCGTCCAATACCAAATACGCATCGTTACTTCCTAATTCCAGTACGGTCTTCTTCAAGACCGCGGCCGATTGCTTCGCAACGTGTTTTCCTGCCTCTGCACTACCGGTGAGAGTCACCCCGCGTACTTTATCGTTCTTTATAATCGTATCCGATTGATCGTGATCGATGATCAATACCGTGAAAAGGTCTTTCGGTAAACCGGCTTCTTCGTAAATACGCTTCAGAAGTTGCGCCGAGCCCGTCACATTTTCAGCATGCTTCAACAGCACACCGTTCCCCGCCATAAGATTCGCGATAGAATAGCGAATGGCCTGGTATGCAGGAAAATTCCAAGGTTGAATTCCGTAGATCACTCCTATGGGCGCATAGGTAATGATGCCTTTGCCTCCATCGGGAAGCTCTCGCTCTTCATCTTGGAGCAATTTCGGGCCTTCATTTGCGGTATAGTTGCAAATCCCGATACACAAATCGATCTCCTGCTCCCCTTGTTTTAAGAGTTTACCCATTTCTTGGGTCATAAGTTCGACAAATTCGTCTTTGTGTTTTTTAAGCCCCTTCCCTATTGCCTGTATGATCTTTGCCCGCTCCTTTAACGAAGTGTGTTTCCATTCTAAAAAAGCCTCATGGCAACGATCAACCGCTTCTTTGGCTTCGTCATTAGACATGTAAGCATATTTCTTAATTGTTTTTTCGGTGGCCGGATTAATCGTTGCAAATCCGTTGGATGTGTTTTTCTTTGTCATATATATTTATTTTGATATTAGATTACGGGTCTTGGCCTCATAATCGATATAGCCTTCTTTCCCTTGCGTATAGAAGGTATCTTCATCCCAAGCACTCACCGGAACGTTCTCCCTAAAGCGCCCAACGAGGTCGGGATTCGAGATGTAAAGTTTCGCAAAGGACACGAGATCGGCATCGCCGTCTTTGATGACCTTGTTAGCCTTGTCTTGGTCAAAACCTGTGTTGATCATCAATGTGCCCTTATACTTAGGACGATAGCGTTTAGCGATCTGAGTTTCGGCATGCGGTACGTCTGATACATCGGTAAAGGGTTCAGATAAGTGGATGTATGCAAGATCGTAATCGCTGCTTAGCTTTTCAATAATATAATCGAAGGTAGGAAGCGTTTCTTCATCCAATGTCATTCCGAAGGCATTGTGCAAGGAAGGATTGAAACGAGCTCCAATTCGGTTTTCCGGCATCACCTCTTTTATGGCATCTAATACTTCAAAGAAAAAACGAGCGCGATTTTCGATACTACCGCCGTATTGGTCCTCTCGCATGTTGCTGGTTCTGTTGAAAAACTGATGAAAAAGGTATCCGTTGGAGGAATGGATCTCAATACCGTCGAAGCCCGCTTCCATCGCATTCTTAGCAGCCGTTACAAATTCCTGTTTGGTCGTTTCCATATCTTCCAGCGTCATCTTTCTTGGCGTCACAGTCTCTTTGAAGCCATCCGGCGTATACACCTTCGCCCCCGGATTCAAAGGAGAGGGTGCCAGCGGCAACTCCCCGTCATGAAAATGCGGATGTGAGATACGTCCCACGTGCCATAGTTGTATAAAAATCCGACCGTCCGCATCATGCACAGCTTTGGTTACCTTCTTCCACCCTGTTACCTGTTCGCTGCTGTGGATGCCGGGGGTATGGATATATCCTACACCTCGAGGAGATACCTGAGCGCCTTCGGTAATAATAAGCCCTGCGGTAGCTCGCTGGGTATAATATTCCGCGTGTAAGTATTCAGTTGGGGCATTTTGAGCATTCTTGGCTCTGCTGCGGGTCATGGGCGCCATGATGACGCGATTGGGCAATGTAAGGTCACCCATGGTGTACGGTTGTAGCACCGGTTGTTCTCTA
>NZTP01000075.1 GCA_002696485.1 Altibacter sp.
CGCATCAATTCGCACCAACCTACAGGAATTACTATCCCTGCCATTCTAGCGGAAGCCAAGGTCGCTGTCACTCCTATGAACGGCTTTACGCGTTACGCCGGAACCATGGAGATCGCGGGGATCAACCATACCATTCGTCCCGAACGTGTAGCAGCGATTGCCAAAGCGGTGGAAGCGTATTATCCTACAGTGACAGTTCCTGAAAGTGACCAGAAAGAAGCTGCTTGCGGATTGCGACCCGTATCCCCGGATGGTCGTCCGTATATTGGGAAATCTCAAAAATGCAAGAATCTCACCATCGCTACCGGTCATGCCATGATGGGGTGGAGCATGGCACCCGCTACAGGCAAGTTGGTTGCCGAATTGCTTTCAGAAAAACCACTTTCCCTTTTGTTACATGCGTTTCATCCCGACCGAAAATTTTGATCGCATAATTATTTTATGTAAATATCTGTTTTACAATAAATTATACGTATATTTAACAATAGCAAAACTAACCTTTTCCGCTTTCTCCTCATCCTTCCCCATCTTTATTTCATGCCCCAACTAAATAGTAGCATACAATTATTAATTCTATACTAACCAAAATTTAAACAGCATGAAAACAAAACAATCTTGTTACACAGCAATTGCCAGCGCATTGCTGGTATTCAGTATGACATGGGCCGTAGCTCAGAACACAAACGCCCGACCCGAATTTCTTTCGGTGACTACCATGCATTGGAACATGGAGAATGAGTCTTTTGACATGGAGGAATGGAAAAAGGTAGAGAAAGAGTATTTGGAGAAGGTCACGAAGAAGAACGAGTACGTGATGAGTGCATCCTTCTACCTACATTTCTTTACCGAGGACAATTCAGAATTGATGTACGTTCAGTCCTATCCCAATTGGGAAGCGATGGGGAAGGCTGCTGCACGTAATGAGGAGTTGGCAAAAGCGGCTTGGCCTAATGATAAGGAACGAATGGCCTTTTTCAAAAAAAGAGAAGCGTATTATTCGCATGATCACTCCGATGAGATCTATGCCACCCTACCCAATGCAAAACCATTACCCGCCAATAATACCGAGGATCTCTTATTGTATGTGAGAAGGAGTCATTTTGCATTTCCGGAAAATGGCACTCAAGAAGAGTTCAATACACTGCATGCTCAGGATGTAGAAAAGATCATCAATAAGAATGAATATATCAAAGGCTATTATCCGGCAGTTCATGCTTGGGGTTCAGATAGGACCGAAGTAGTAGAAGCATTCTTTGTGACCTCTCTGGCAGATCTGGATCTCATGCTGAAGAAGTTACCCAAACTGTATGAAGAAGCTTGGCCCGATAAAGCCGAACGCGAAGCTTGGGGCAAAAAGATGGGCAAATATTTTACACCCGTTCACGGTGATTCCATTTATACTTTGGTAGCCGAATTGTCTAAATAATACCTCGAACATACCCTTAGAAAAGCCGCCTTTAAGCGGCTTTTTTGCTAACAGGACATATCGGCCACGATCTTCCATTCCCCATCGATCTTTTTAAAGATGATGATAAAGACACCCTGAGCGTCTCCTACTTCACGTTTTAGAAAGTATTTTCCCATGACCCAGTAGCTGTCTTTCTCTATTTTCGAAAGATCTTCAATGGTAAATGTCAATACCCCCGAATGTTCTTTGGTAGGATACCCCTTTCGATATCGATCAAGTGTTTGCTGCCACCCTTTGGTTAAACCATTGCTGCCATAGAACTTCAACGAATCACTCTTCCAGTATCCGTCCATAAACCCTTCTAAGTCATTAGCAGACCAAGCTTCTTGTTGCTGTTGCAAGACAGCCATTATGGCCTCGGTGTCCTCATTCTCTTCTGTTTGGGCGAACCCTGCCCATAGCGGGAGCACTAGTAGTATTAGAACTATGTTTTTCATATGCAATAATGTTTCATGAAATCTTCGGATAAGACACTTCTAAGCCTAAAGATAAGTTCTTTTGCGTGGTCTTTAGTAAAGACCATAGGGGGTTTTATTTTCAAGACATTATAGTCCGGACCATCAGTGCTCATTAGTATTCCCAGATCTTTCATCCGATTCGCAAGATAGGTCGCGTGCTGGGCCAGGGGTTCTTTTTCTGAATTGGTCAATTCGAACCCCAAAAAGAGTCCTTCACCACGAACATCGCCTATGATGGAATATTCCTTCTGAAGCGCAATAAGTTCATTTTTCAAGAAATCGCCTGTTTCAAGGGCATTTTGCTGTAGATTTTCTTCTTCGATCACCTCAAGCAAAGTTCGTCCTATGGCACAGGACACAGGATTACCTCCAAAGGTGTTAAAAAATTCCATGCCTGTATCAAACCTGTCTGCCACTTCACGCGTGCAGGCAACCACAGCTAAGGGATGCCCATTCCCGGCGGGTTTACCCATGGTAACGATATCGGGAAGTACATCGTAAAGCTCGAATGCCCAAAAGGTCTTGCCCATTCGGCCAAAACCTGTTTGCACTTCATCGGCAATACAAATGCCACCTGCTTCTCTAACATAGTGATAGACTTTCTTAAAATAGTTGTTAGGCGGAACAATTTGCCCGCCGCAACTTATCATGGATTCTCCAATAAAGCCTGCAACTCTTTTTCCTTCGGTCTTAAGTTGATCGAGGATTGTCTTGGCATATTCGGCATAATGCATTCCACAATCCGCATCGGTATGTCTTCCGCGGAAGGGGTCCGGAAGGGGCAATATGTGCGTGCTTTCAGGTTTTCCGCTACCGCCTTTTCCGTCGAATTTATAAGAACTTACATCAATAACAGCATTGGTGTTTCCGTGATAGCCTACTTCAATAGCGAGTAGGTCTTGGCCTCCTGTACAGGCTTTTGCCATTCGAATGGCCAGTTCATTGGCTTCGCTCCCCGAATTGACAAAATGCAATACAGACAGTTCCTTAGGCAGCTTTTTCAAAAGGGCTTCGGCATAGTGTACGATCTCCTCGTGCAGATACCGGGTGTTGGTATTGAGAATCGACATTTGCCGTTGACCGGTCTCAACTACCTTAGGATGTTGATGACCAACGTGGTTCACATTATTGGCCGTGTCCAGATATTTTCGGCCCCAAACATCAATTAAATATGGTCCTTGCCCACGAACAATATGAAGCGGGGTTTCATACGAAAGACTTAAACTCTTGCCTAAATGTTCACTGCGGAAGTGTTTAAGTTCTTCTTGAGGAGTCGAATACTGCGTGACCAAATTAGGGTCTTTGAACAACAGATTAGGGTCCGGACAAAGACCTTTCCAAATCGGCAGCTGTGCTTTGTAGGTCACTCCCGGAAAGTCATCGGTATAATTCAACATTGACAGCATGATCTGAAAATGCAAATGCGGAGCCCAAGCTCCGTTCTCTTCGGTATTTCCAAGCCAACCAATACAATCACCTTTAGCAATGGAATCACCTTCGTTCCAAAGTGACAGACTCGATTGCGAAAGATGTCCGTAAAGGGAATAGAAAATCACTTCCTTTAGCTCGTGTTTTATAATAATGAGTCCGCCGTATTCCTTGAACCCAACATCGTTGGTGACCGTAACGATCTCACCGTCTAGTAGTGCATTGACCTGCGTGCCCGCAGGTAGCCAAAAATCGATACCTAAGTGTACTGTTCTGCTTTCCGGTCCGCTGTTTCCTTCCTTGTCGTAAGAACTCGCCGTATATAAAGGCCGTGGCTCACAATAACCCCCTGCGATGAGGGCGTTGGGATGTTCTTTCTGAAGTTGATCTATGCGATACTGGAAGAGGTCCAGATTGTTGAATTCTTCTTGACTTCCCATCCAATTGCTGGAAACTTTTAAGTCCAAAAGCAACGCTTTTTCTTTTGCTTCGGAAGGAAATAAGTCTGAAAATGAAAAGGATCGTGAACTGATCCATGCGTTGAAGTTCGCCAAGCCAGGATGCACGGGAAGGTCACAACTGCTTCTGAAGCAGTAGTAAGCAAATTCTTCAGAAAGTGCGTACCATTTTTCCATCAGGTCCCAAGCCGGTTTCTCACTAATTACGTGATACAGATTACTGGGATCTGCCGCACCCCGAAGCGAGGACTTGGTCACAGAGATCACCAGTCGCATGCCAACCAAAACATAGAGACATTGCAATTCCGCTTCCGAAAGGGGATATTGGCGATGGTATCCGGCGACAACTTCCATGGCAGCCTGCAGCGGATCCGGTAGATCCATGATGGCATAGGTGATCACCACTGCCAGATCGTTGACAGTTTGTGTGTATACCGCATCTCCAAAATCTATGATGCCTGTAACCTCAGGTTTTATCAGATCGTGCGACACGAGAATGTTGTAATCATTTATATCGTTATGGACTACGCTTTGAGGAAGTGCAGCGTATTGTGGTTGCATGGCTAAGAATCGGTCTTGAAAATAGCTGACCCACTTTCTTCGATCTTCCGAAAAGCGACCAACGTGCGCTTTGGTCCATTGGGCGTTGGTCAGGTTCCAATCGAAATGTCGATGCGCCGTTGGATGGTCGAAATCTGCTAAAGCTGCTGTAAGGGCTCCGCTATGTATTCCCAAACGTGTGCGCAGGGTTGGTGTTTTTGGATGAACCGATGCCCACAATCGACCGCTTACCCATGTAAACAGCCTAACCGATTGCTGCTCCCACTGTTCGGTCCCTACTATTGTTGGGAGTTGAATCTTTATGTCTTTTGCCGAAAGATGTTGCAACAATTGCTCCTGAAAGTCCAGAAATTCGGGTGCTGTTTCGGGGGTGATGATCTTCAAGAGATAGGAATCTCCCTGCGGAGTAACCAATTTAAAATTTTGATCCAAATCACCCGGAAGCGCGGTCGCTTCCGAAGTGATATGGAACACTCTTTTAGCTATTTCCGAAGCCTTTTCAGAAGAAATTGAAGCCATAATATCTACCTGCTTAGGCTCACAATATTACTGAAAAAAGTTGGTCAAGCGCGGTTTATAAAACCCCTTTTTGCTTTTTGTAGAATGCATCGGCTTGTAGTTGCATGAGTTCGCGCGCTTTTTTGCGTTTGTAATCGTATAGCTCCTGTTCTTCGGCAATATCTGCATAAACACGGTTGTTTACATCCCTGTCTGTTGCCACCAATACGTCGCGTTGTCCTTTTTGTTGAGAAACCCAAGATGTCAAGGCGCTTTCTTGCTCCTCTAATTTAAGATCGTACGCACCTTTTGGAGATAATAGTTTGGCAATAATGGGTGATGTCTCTATAGCAAGGAACAACAGAAAGATAAAGAACGACGGCAGCCAAGGGAGCTTGTTAAGGGCGTTGACGCGCGCCATGAGACCGTCGAAACCATCGATCACAGGTTGGGTATCTGCCACTTTGGCTTGATACGCTGTGGCCAAGGTAGCGATCTGTGCTTCGGTTGCGGCGATCTTTTCGGTATTGGTCGTGCGCAGTGTCTGTAAGGCGGCCAATTCGGCATCGTGTTTTTCGCGCTTTTCTTTATAAACGGGGCCCTTGCCCAAGATCTCTGTGCCGGCACGGCCTTCTGCTTCAGCAATATACACATCATACAGTGCGTTTACTTCGGCTTCTTTGTCGGTGATCTCCTTCTTTAGTTGGTCTATCTCATTGTTGAGAGCGTCAATGGAAGGGGTATATTGCAGTGCGAGCTGATCTTTATTAGCCAATGTGAGGTCATTCTTCTCCTCCAGCAACACTTGATTGATTTCTTTCTCGAAGATCTTCAACTCCAAGGGTTTTGCAATAACGATGGCGATGATGATCGCCAGCAGGATACGCGGTGTGGCTTGCAGGAACTCATCAAAGAAATTGTCGCGCTTCTTAATGGTAGAAACAATAAAACGGTCCAGATTAAAGATGAGTAAGCCCCAAACAAAACCAAATACAATGGCCGTAAGATAATTGTCGAATACCGTGTAGAGGGCGTAGGCTGCTGCAATGGTGGCCATGACAGCGGTGAAAAAAACGGTAGCTCCTATACCGGCATATTTTGTTTGTTCCCCGGCGGAGCAATCGGAAAGGATGTCGGTATCGGCTCCGGAGCAGAAGATGAAAAAGCGTTGTAACATAGTTGAAAATTTTATTCCCGAATACGTTTCAGGTTGATTGATGAATGTATATAACGGAAATAGTGACAGATTGTTACAAAAAGAAACCTCGAATCTTCGAGGTCCTTATTTTAGTAGTGTTTGTATGCTTTAAAAACTAGCAGTTATCGAAATGAACAATGGGACGTAAAGCGTTTGTTTCATCCACTCTTATCTTATATGTTGAACTTTTCCGCACCAATTCGATGGCCTCCTTTGGAGTGATCTTGTGGGGTCCTACATAGAAATCGGCTCCTTTTTTGACCATCTCAATAACATATTCGGCGGGGTCCGGCGCAGGCTGAGGGGTATCCACTTTAGGTGGTGGTGGCGGATATGCAGCTTCCTTCCATTTTTTTGCTTTGGGTGCATCCGGGGCAGGTGGTGGCGGAGGGACATCGGTCCCTAGATCGTTGACCCCTTTTTTTATTGTTGGAGCATCCGGAGCCGGGGGAGGTGGCGGAAGGTCGGGGAAAGATGCTGCTTTTTCCCGTTGTTTCACGGTCATTTTTCCATACAGGTATTTTAATCGTTCAACATCACTTTTCTTTATAACGATGTTTCCCGGATTTTGGGCATTGTATTTTTTTGCCAAGGCGTTGTACTCTGCTACTTCCTTAGCAGAGGCTTTTTCTTGGATTTGGGATGAGACTTCATTGCTGTCTTTTTTCTGAGCAACCGTTTTCTGTGTACTGAACCCCAAGACTAAGACTGCCAGTAAGGGTAGCAATAACAGGCCTCTTATCCAGCTCGATCTTTTTGATGTTTTTGTTTTCATGATTGTAAATCGTTTTTTGATGGATGAATAATGAATGGCATTTGCCAAAATATTTTCTTCGGTATGTGACGCGAACGTTAAAAGTGTTTGCTGATAGTGAGTGGTTTCAATCCCTTGCTGAAGTACGGCCCGGTCTGCAAGAAATTCGTGATTTAATTTTATGGACCTCTTTATAAAATAGAGCAGCGGATTGAACCAGAAAATAATATGAAGCAATTCGATACAAAGAATGTCAATGCTGTGTTTTTGAAGCGCGTGTGTTTGTTCGTGCAGTAATACTTCGGAAGGAATTTCCCGCGCTTCGAAACGCGTTTTATTCAGAAAAATATAACGGAAGAAGGTATGCGGAGTCACATTGGCCGGCAATAATACGTGAATGAAATGGCCGTAGCGTTGTTTGGGGTTCTGTTTGATCTTCAGTACGATATCTGAGATGTTCCTGATAAATCGAAATGCAAAGAAAAACATTCCGAAAATGTAGACCGACCATAAAAAAGCAGGTACATAGTTTAGAATAGTAGTCTGTTCAGAAGACCGGGAACCGGAAGCTTCTACATAGGTGATCGTTGGATGCGGCTCCGGAACTTCTATAAACGTGGTAAAGGTGATCAACGGAATGACCAAAGCAATGACCACAGACCCCAAAAGATAAAATCGTTTAAAAACATGCAGGGTGGTGTTTTCTAAAAATGCCATGTAAAATACATAGAGTCCGGCTAGGCACGCGGCTGATTTCAACACATAGAGTTCCATATCACTTCTTTTTAATTTCTGAATCTATTATGGCTTTTAGTTCCTGTAACTCTTTTTTGGAAAGATTGGTTTCCTGTGTAAAAAAGGAGGCAAACTGTGAAGCGCTGTCGTTGAAAAAATTCTTAATGAGTCCATTGACATGTTTTGAAAAGTATTCCTGTTTTTTTACCAACGGAAAGTATTCTCGCGACCGTCCTTTTTGCAAATAATCTACAAACTTCTTATCCTGCATTCTTTTAAGCAGCGTCGCAATAGTTGTAATGGCCGGTTTGGGGTCTTCATAAGCTTCAATCAATTCTTTTGCAGTGGCTTTTTTGAGATGCCACAAATGATTCATTACTTCTTCCTCTGCCTTCGATAATTTCATAGAGTTAATTTATATTGTTCTACAAACATAGAATAAAATTTAATATTCTACAAATGTAGAATTAATTTATTTTTATTTGTCCGCCGAATAGACATGCCGAATTTTTTCAATGCGCTACCTTTACCAAAAATAGGAATATGAGTATTGAGCGAATGTTGCAAGAGCGAAGCGGCTCTGTATGTGAATTGTGTGGTGCCGGACAATCTTTAATTGTGTACGAAGTTCCGGCTTCTCCAACGGTTGGGGCAGAAGCGAGTATTCTCATTTGCAAGACCTGTAGCGAACAGCTTTCGGGAGCAGCAGACCCCGATCCCAATCATTGGCGCTGCTTAAATGATAGCATGTGGAGTACTGTACCTGCAGTACAGGTGCAATCTTGGCGCATGCTACACCGTTTAAAGTTAGAAGGATGGCCTCAAGACCTGCTTGAAATGATGTATATGGAAGCCGATGTAAAGGAGTGGGCAGAAGCGAATGGTGATGGTGTGGACAAGAATACTGCCATTGTGCACCGTGATAGTAACGGGGCAATTTTAGAAGCCGGTGATAGTGTGGTGCTCATCAAGGACCTGAAAGTAAAAGGAAGTAGTATGGTAGCCAAACAGGGTACAACCGTACGCCGGATCTCTTTGGATCCTGACAATGAAAAATATATGGAAGGAAAGGTCGACGGGCAACAGATCGTT
This sequence comes from Altibacter sp., assembly GCA_002696485.1. Classification (GTDB taxonomy): domain Bacteria; phylum Bacteroidota; class Bacteroidia; order Flavobacteriales; family Flavobacteriaceae; genus Altibacter. The sequence continues at coordinate 8,651 of NZTP01000075.1, forward strand.
ATCATCACCGATTTTGTTAAGAAAATGTCGTGATGATGTACTTGTAACTACCGTGTTAGCGATTGCAGTGGCATCCCCTTGCGGTTCTAAGAACCGGAAGGGATATAACGGAAAGCGCGACCCGGTTTCGCGTGAGCGAAGCCGGGTAACACCCTAATCGTTATTTTGACATTTCGGTGAAATAGTGATAAAATTGAGGAATGGTCTCAATTCCTTTTAGGTAGTTCCAAATCCCAAAATGCTCGTTAGGCGAATGGATGGCGTCACTATCCAATCCGAAGCCCATAAGAATGGTCTTGCTTTTAAGCTCTTTTTCAAACAGCGCAACGATAGGGATGCTGCCCCCACTTCGCTGGGGGATAGGTGTTTTTCCAAACGTTTTTTCGTAGGCTTTCTCAGCTGCACGATATCCGGTACTATCGATGGGCGTCACGTACGCTTGTCCGCCGTGATGCGGCTTTACCGTTACACGCACACCTTTTGGGGCTATATTCTCGAAATGATCTTTAAAGAGATTGGTGATCTGTTTCCAATCTTGATCCGGTACCAGTCGCATGCTAATTTTTGCGTATGCCTTGCTGGCGATCACGGTCTTGGCACCTTCTCCGGTATAACCACCCCATATACCGTTCACATCCAGTGTTGGTCTAATGGAATTGCGTTCGTTGGTTGTATATCCTGCTTCTCCGTAAACATCGTCAATATCGAGGGCCTTTTTGTAATTTTCTTTACTGAAAGGTGCTTCGGCCATTTTTGATCGTTCTTCCTCTGAAGCTTCCTGTACTTGGTCATAGAATCCCGGGATGGTAATATGATTGTTCTCATCGTGCAGGGATGCGATCATTTTAGCCAAAACGTTAATGGGATTTGCTACAGCACCGCCGTATAATCCACTGTGCAGATCTCGGTTAGGTCCTGTTATCTCCACTTCTACATAACTCAGGCCACGTAAACCTGTTGTAATGGAGGGTACATCATTTGCGATCATACCAGTATCGCTTATCAGGATA
>NZTP01000076.1 GCA_002696485.1 Altibacter sp.
CATAATGGAATCTGCGATTTGTACGTTCCGGTCCTCCTTCACCGGCGAACATACGGGCGGGGTCTTCACCGGTTCTCTTGAACGGGTATAATCCCGCAGTATAAGGGAATTCCCCCGGTACATTCTCTTGAAGGGTCCAACGTAAAATATCTCCCCATGCCTGATACTTCGGCAATGCTACTTTTGGGATTTGGCTTTTTGAAAGTGATTGAGTGTGTGTATTGATATTGATCTCCTTACCACGAACTTTAAAAGTATACACCGGCGATTTATAACGGTTCACCTTTTCGTCCCATCCGGTGATCATTTCCCAATTGTAAGGATCTAAATCCATTTTCACACGGTCGAATTCCGATCGCAACAGAGTGATGAAATCTTGATTCTTATCGGACTTCTCTTTTTGGAAAACATCCTCATCAAGACCATGCTTTGTTAATTTAATGGAGGTATTGGTAACAGACTCTAAAGTTTTATGGATCCCATATAACTTTTGAGCTACTTCGGTCTGCTCTATTGCTTTTTTATCGTACCCTCTGTTATTCTCTGCTATTTCAGAAAGATAACGTGTTCTAGCGGGAGGGATCACAAAGATCTTTTCGGACATCTCATCGCTAATTTCATAGGTACTTTTAAGATCAACCTTCGTTTTCTCTACAATAGTATCCATAATAGCTTTGTAGAGTTTGTTCATACCCGGATCGTTGAATTGTGAGGCGATTGTTCCAAATACCGGCAAATCTTGCTCGGGAGTTTCCCATAATTGATGGTTTCTAACGTACTGTTTCTTTACATCCCTAAGCGCATCCAAGGATCCGCGTTTATCGAATTTATTAATAGCAACCAGATCGGCAAAATCGAGCATGTCGATCTTCTCGAGTTGCGTGGCGGCACCAAACTCCGGTGTCATAACATATAAAGACAGGTCACTGTGGTCAAGAATTTCGGTATCGCTTTGACCAATTCCTGAGGTTTCTAGAATTATGAGATCATACGCTGCTGCTTTAAGGACCTCAATAGCTTCAGAAACATGTTTAGACAAAGCCAAATTGCTTTGGCGCGTTGCAAGACTGCGCATATATACTCTGGGTGAATTGATGGCATTCATTCGAATTCTATCACCCAACAAGGCACCTCCGGTTTTACGTTTCGATGGATCCACAGAGATCAAACCAATGGTCTTTTCAGGGAAATCGATAAGAAATCGTCTCACAAGCTCATCTACCAACGATGATTTTCCTGCACCGCCCGTTCCTGTGATCCCCAAAACTGGCGTAGTGATTTTTTCATTCTTTTTATGAATTTTTTGAAGGGATTCTTTCGCTACTTCCGGAAAGTTTTCAGCAGCAGAGATCACGCGGGCAATAGCACCCGGATCCTTTTTACTCAATTTATCTACTTCGCCATTAAGTTGATCACCAATAGGGAAATCGGCCGTCTTGACAAGATCATTAATCATTCCTTGCAATCCCATTTCACGGCCGTCGTCCGGAGAATAAATGCGTGTGATGCCATAATCCATCAAGTCCTTAATTTCAGCCGGGAGGATAACACCGCCCCCACCTCCGAAGATCTTTATATGATCGGCTCCTTTTTCCTTCAACAGGTCGTACATATACTTAAAATATTCATTGTGCCCTCCCTGATACGAAGTCATTGCAATGGCATTCGCATCCTCTTGAATAGCTGTGTTAACTACTTCCTCGACACTTCGGTCATGACCCAAATGAATCACTTCCACGCCTGTAGACTGTATTATTCGTCGCATGATATTGATGGCAGCATCGTGCCCGTCGAATAAAGAAGCGGCAGTTACAATTCGAACCTTATTTTTTGGAATATAGGGAGTTGATTGTTGCATAGATATTTATTGCTATGAATGAGCTTACAAATTTACGAAAAACACAGTGAAATTAGCCTTTAACAAATTAAAATACTATCCTAAAAAAATGTAAATTTTTGTTGTCCTAATAAAATATTTTGTATATTGGCACTTCAATATTAAACAACAAAATAATAAACATTATGAAAAAAATTTACTTTTTTGCAATCGTAGCCTTTGTATTTTCTATGGCCCCTGCAAACGCTCAGTTTGTGGATGACATTGAAACATATAATCTTGGTCCTTTATTTACTCCAAGATGGACTACATGGGACGGAACTAATACCAATAACCAAAATGCCATTGTGAGCGATGCTCAAGCATTCGATGGATCTCAGTCGATCTTCATTGGGCCAGCTTCTCTAGGTCCTCAAGATGCAGTACTTGATTTCGGAGGCGTTGCAACTTCCGGTGTATGGACCGTATTCTGGAGAATGTATGTTCCTTCTGGAAGCACAGGTTATTTCAACCTTCAAGGAAATGTATCTCCTAGCGCTAATGACAACCTACAGTTTTTATCAGGTAACATCACATTAGTTGCCGGAACGTTAGCTGATGATGGTGGAAGTTCTGCGCTTAGTTATCCAGAAGATGAGTGGTTTACAATGAGAGCTGAAGTGGATGTTGACGCTGAAACGTATGAGTTGGTTGTAAACGGTGCTAGCGGTGGTGTAGTTGGTTACACTGGTGCTGACTTCTTTGGTGGTGTTGACTTTTTCTCAGACTCAGAGACAAATACTTACTTCGTTGATGATGTAAGACTTGTTCAAGGAGTTCTTGGAGTTGATGATTTCTCTGCTGATGTATTCAGTGTTTATCCAAACCCTGTTAAAGATGTATTGAACATTAGTTCTAAAGCTGCCGTTGATACTGTAGTGGTGTTTGATGTATTAGGAAAGAAAGTTCTTGAGGTTCGCCCAGGATCTGTTTCTCCAAAAATCAACATGAGTAACTTATCATCCGGAGCTTATTTAGTACAGGTTACTATTGATGGTGCTTCTAAGACGATCAAAGTTATCAAGTAATTAAATACTTTTTAAGTATTACTGAAAGACCCTTCGTTATGAAGGGTCTTTTTTTATCTTTAAATTAAACCTTATATTATGTCCTTTTTTAAGAAATCCTTATTAGTAATTTCATTGTTTATCCTTAGCGCCTGTGCCGAGCTTCAGAATGTAGTAAATACATTACCCGGCGGAGGAATTGGTACCGACCCAACGATGATTGCCAATGGTTTGAGACAGGCTTTGGATTTCGGTATCGATAAACAAGTGACCAAATTGACACAAAAAGATGGTTTCTATAAAAATCAATTAGTCAAAATATTACTGCCCCAAGAATTACAAAAAGTTGACAAAGCATTGCGAGATCTGGGCTTAGACAATTTGGCCGATCAAGGCTTATTGCTCTTAAATCGCGCCGCAGAAGACGCAGTAAAAGAAGCTACGCCAATCTTTGTAACTGCTGTAAAGGAAATTACATTCAATGACGCAAAGAATATTTTATTAGGTCCGGATAATGCAGCCACTTCCTATCTTGAAGGCAAAACCAATCAAGCATTATATGCTAAGTTCAATCCTGTGATCAAGAACTCATTTTCAAAAGTAGGAGCCGATGACATCTGGACATCGATCATCACTCGGTATAATAACATTCCGTTTGTAAACCAAGTGAACCCGGATCTTACCGATTATGTTACAAATCAGGCTTTGGATGGCGTTTATAAGATGATAAGCATTGAAGAAAAAAATATTCGAACCAAAATAAGCGCACGTACAACACCCCTCCTTAGACAAGTTTTTGCGCTTCAGGATTAGCAGAAACGTTAAGGTTTTAACGCTATTACTAGCTATCAATCCCTAATTATGATAGTATTAACCTATCCTTAATACATCTTTTCTATTGTCTCTATTAATTTTGTACCGTAATGTAGATGGAAAGATGAATTTATTCAGAAAAAAAACAAGATTAGAAAGACTTAAAGAGAGATATCGCTCATTAATGAAAAGATCATTCCGTAGCGCACTGAATGATAAAGCACAAAGTGACCGGCTACATCAAGAAGCCGATAAAGTCTTTGAAGAGATTCAATATATCACCCTAAAATATGGTGATAAATAACCAATGTAACTTTTTAAAGTATTGGAACGCATTCCGCAATCGCGAACCGTACCAACTAAAATATTCTCCATCCACCAATAACACTTCTCCCGGAAGTGTTTTTTTTAGCTCAATGACATCGCTTTGTTTAAATGGAAAAGGTTCGGATGAAAGTAAGATCAATTCGGCATCATGAAGATCTTCCACTGTAATTTCCGGATATCTCGATTCTGCTTTCATAAAGATATTCTGAAACTTGTTGATGGACAGCAGCGAATTTATGAACGTACTTCCACCTACTGCCATATACGGGTTTTTCCAAATTAAATAAGCGACCTTTTTAAACTCTACATGCTGAAGGAATTTTGAAAATTTATCTTGTTCCTCATTAATTTTCCTCGTTATTTCTGAAGCTCTTTCACTGCGATCAAATAACAATCCTAATGCATTTATCATATCATAAGAATCTTCCAACGTAACAATATCACTCACCCATACCGGAGCAATATCATTTAACTCATGGACCATGTCCCGGGTATTTTCCTCCTTATTACAGATTATAATATCGGGGGAAAGGGATCTAATTTTATCGAAATGCACTTGTTTTGTCCCACCTACTATCGCAACTGAATCGCGGAGTGTTTTGGGGTGCACACAAAATTTGGTGATCCCAACAAGTTGGTCTTTAAGCTGAAGGTCTACAAGCAATTCCGTTTGGGAAGGAACTAGTGATATAATTCGCTTTGGTGCTTCTGTAAATAGGAGTTCTCTATGAAGTTGATCTCTAACGCGCATTTAGCACCTGTTCCATTTCAAGCTGTAATGCTGCGGCTTGAGAAGTAGCAGCCGATGCGAAATCCTTTCCATCAGAAGCATAGATAATACTTCTAGAAGCATTAATAAGCAATCCAACTGTTTCGTTCAATCCATATTCGCATACTTCCAAAAGGCTACCGCCCTGGGCTCCTACGCCGGGAACAAGCAAAAAACTGTCAGGAACTATCTTACGAATATCAGCTAGGAAACTTGCTTTTGTAGCACCTACGACATACATTAGATTTTGAGCATTTTTCCACGTTTTTGAAGTCTCCAATACTCGCTTATAGAGTTCTAATTCGTCTAAGGATTTTGTTTGAAAATCAAAAGCCCCCGGATTGGATGTAAGCGCCAACAATATGGTGTGCCTATCATGAAATTCTAAAAAAGGTTCCACAGAATCCTTACCCATGTAGGGTGCAACCGTCACCGAATCGAAGCCAAGGTTTTCAAAGAAAGCCTTTGCATACATAGAAGAAGTATTCCCTATATCACCACGTTTCGCATCTGCGATGGTAAATACTTCCGGATAACGGTCATTGAGATATTCAATGGTCTTTTGTAGTGATGTCCACCCTGCCAACCCCTCAGCTTCATAGAATGCAGTGTTGGGCTTATAGGCGACCGCTAAATGTTGTGTAGCATCAATTATTGCTTTATTAAAACTGAAAATAGGATCTTCTTCCCTCAAAAGGTGTTGGGGAATTTTATTAATATCGCTATCCAGTCCTATACAAAGGAATGACTTTTTTCGATTTATCTCGGAAACAAGTTGCTGTGTGGTCATTTAAAAGGCTTCTCCCGATTCTTTTAATTTTTCGGTATTACTTACTAATTGTAATTCATCAATGATCCTTTGAACGTCTCCATCGATAATATTACTTAAGTCGTATAAGGTAAGGTTAATTCGATGATCGGTGACACGACCTTGGGGATAGTTATACGTTCTAATTTTTGCACTTCGATCACCACTGGTTACCATAGAGCCACGTTTTGCAGCATCTTCAGCCTGCTTCTTAGCCAGCTCCATATCGTAAAGTCTTGAGCGTAACACTTTAAAAGCCTTTTCTTTATTCTTATGTTGCGATTTTTGATCTTGGCATTGGGCTACCAAGCCCGTGGGAAGGTGTGTTAAACGCACGGCCGAATAGGTTGTATTTACCGATTGCCCGCCCGGACCCGAAGAACAGAAAAAATCAACTCTTACTTCCTTCGGATCGATTTCCACATCAAATTCTTCGGCTTCAGGAAAAACCATAACTGTAGCAGCGCTCGTATGCACACGCCCTTGTGTTTCCGTTTGAGGCACGCGCTGTACGCGATGTACCCCTGCTTCAAACTTTAGGGTTCCATAAACATCTTCCCCCTCGATCTCGAATTGGATCTCTTTAAACCCACCACTGGTTCCTTCACTAAAGTCTACAACGCTGGTCCGCCATCCTTTGCTCTCACAATATTTTGAATACATTCTGAAGAGATCTCCCGCAAATATACTTGCTTCGTCACCTCCGGTACCCGCACGAATCTCCATAACAGCATTCTTAGCATCTTCAGGGTCCTTTGGCACCAACAGAAACTTGATCTCTTCTTCCAGTTTAGGTATTCGCTCCTTCGCATCTTCCATCTCCATTTTGGCCATGTCTACCATTTCGGGATCGCTGCCATCTGCAATGATCTCCTCGGCTTCTTTGATCGAATTGGTAAGCTGGATATATTCCTCGCGCTTATTCATAAGCAAACGAAGATCTTTATATTCTTTATTAAGCTGAATGTATTGCTTTTGATCGCTGATGACATCCGGCTGAATGATAAGATCACTCACTTCATCGAAGCGTTGTTTCACTATTTGAAGTTTTTCTAACATATTTCTTTATAAGCCTGCTACCTTTACTGATAGACAGCTGCAAATTTACGATAATTTCATCTAATTATTTTTATCGAACCTTGAAATGAATCGCGAGCAAAACCGACATTAGCAACATGCAGGAATTCAAAAAAATAGGCTTTGGAGGGGGATGCCATTGGTGCACTGAAGCCATCTTTCAGCAGCTGAACGGAGTTCACGATGTATTACAAGGGTACATTGCAGCGACAAATGAGTTTGCCAGCTATTCTGAAGGTGTGATTGTAACGTACAATCCAAAAGCTATTTCTCTTGCTCACTTAATAGAAGTACATCTCCATACGCACAAAGCTACTGTTTCCCATTCCTTCAGAAAAAAATACCGCAGTGCCATATACTATTTTGAAGAAGCGCAGGCGGCTATTTCTAAAGCGGCAATAGTGGATCTTCAGCGGCAATTTCAGAATCCAATTATAACCAAAGTCCTCCCGTTTAACCAATGTACTCCAAGCAGAAAATCCCTCCAAAACTATTATAAAAAGAACCCTACCGCTCCGTTTTGTGAACGTTATATACTTCCGAAACTAGTAGTATTGAAAGAAAAGTCGCTCTTAAAATAGATTAAAGTAAATATTCCTTTTTGCGCTCAGTAATACGATCCTCTTGGATTATTGTTTGATTTAATGAAAAGTTCACCAATAATACAAGGCCAATGATATAGAATGCTCGTTCCGGAAAGTATGCTGCCTCAAATTTGAAAAAATAAGCTGCCAGTCCGCAGAGATCCGACAATATAAAGCACAGTACGAAATACAGATAGATGAGTGGTGTTTTCCCTTCAAAACGTTCGTTATACATAAAACCTACAAACCCTAGAATAATAAGTACAGCTCCTTGAATGAAGAACAACACCAATTGAAACCAAGTATCCAACTCACTACTCACAACATCTGACAGATAATAGACATTGAATACATTGAGAGCTATTAGGCTGATTACAAAAATAATAATAACAGGGGTTGATTTGGACAATTTTAATTTTTTCAACGGAATGGAAGCCAATAAGGTATAGGCGAAAATTGTAATGATGAACACAAAAGTTTTATTGAACTCGTTCTCATAATCAATGATCAAACTGTCTCTTAGTGCAAAAAATAAGATCCCCAAAAAAACGATCAATTGCGTATGCCCTTTGTGATACGCTAGAAATAGTAACAAAAATAGAATGGTTGAAACGCGAACAATACGACTTAATTCAATTGGTAAGGAGGCCACAGTTACCATATTGATGACTAAAAAAATAATGCACAGCAGCGTGAGCTGAAGGTAGGCATCAGGTAGTTTTGTTTTCATAATTTGGTTGTTTCGTAATTACTTAATGTTAAAATGATAGGAATTACCCTACATATTAATACGTAAACACTCCAAACCTGGTTTTAATTGTTAGCTGTTTTTTTTCTGAAGACACCACGCGTCCAACAATTTGAGCAGGAATATTGAACGATTCTGAGATAGCGATAATCGTTTCTGCGATAGATTCGGGCACGTAAAGTTCCATACGATGACCCATATTGAAAACTTGATACATTTCCTTCCAGTCGGTTCCACTTTCCTGCTGGATCAGTTTGAAGAGAGGTGGTATATCGAACATATTGTCTTTGATAACGTGCAGGTTATCCACAAAATGAAGGATTTTGGTTTGTGCTCCACCGCTACAATGAACCATTCCGTGAATCTCATTATTTAAATATTGCGAAAGGATTTTCTTTATCACCGGAGCATAGGTACGTGTGGGTGAGAGCACCAACTTCCCTGCGTTCAACGGACTGTCAGCGATCGGATCGGTTAGGTTTTTACTTCCTGAATACACCAGATCTGCCGGTACGGCCGGATCAAAGCTTTCGGGATAACGCTCCATAAGTACTTTTCCGAAGACATCATGACGTGCCGAGGTAAGTCCGTTACTCCCCATGCCACCATTGTATTCCTTTTCGTAAGTGGCCTGACCGAAAGAAGCCAAACCAACAATTACATCTCCATCCTGAATATTCGCATTATCAATCACCTCACTTCGCTTCATACGTGCTGTAACCGTTGAATCGACTATGATCGTTCGAACGAGATCTCCAACATCTGCTGTTTCACCTCCGGTGGAATGAATCACTACACCAAAGTCTGCCAGATCTTTAATCAATGCTTCGGTTCCATTAATAATGGATGAGATCACTTCGCCCGGTATTAAATTCTTGTTTCTTCCAATGGTAGAGGAAAGCAGAATGTTATCTGTAGCTCCAACACATAGGAGGTCATCAACATTCATGATGAGAGCATCTTGAGCAATTCCTTTCCAAACAGATAAATCACCGGTTTCCTTCCAATAGGTATACGCCAGAGAGGATTTCGTTCCGGCACCATCTGCGTGCATGACCAAACAAAAATTGGGATCTCCTGTAAGATAATCGGGTACGATTTTACAAAATGCATGAGGAAACAATCCTTTGTCTACATTCTTGATGGCACTGTGCACCTCTTCCTTTGAAGCAGAGACGCCTCGTTGTGCATAACGTTTGGAAATTTCCTGACTCATGGAAAATATTTAGATTACAAAAGTACGCAATAAAAAAAAGCTCACAAAGGTGAGCTTTTTAGTAATTCCTAAAAAATGCTATTCCCAATCGGGCATAAAGGCATTTTCATATAAAAGTTCTCTTGAATCTTCCGCGCTTTCAATTTCAAGGCGGTACACATCCTTTTGTGATATTCCATCATTTGAGGTGTTTGTGAAGATAACAAAGGCTTCATTAGGAGAGAATATAGGCTCAAGATCGTTCGTTCCACTCGGTTTGTCCTGTGAAATATCCGTAGTAACATCGGTTACCAGATCATATACAAACATACGCATATTCAGCCTTCTATAATTCGCTCCTTGAAATCCGGAAACATCATAAGAATATAACACCATTTGATTTGTAACAGATAAATTTAGACCGCTTGTTGCTCCCGGCATTCCCGTAAGGATTGTATCAAGTACATTTCCGGCAAAATCGATCGTATATATTTGTACATCATACCCTTGTAGGTTGTTGGTCTTAAGCACTATGATATCATCGGTTTCACTTACGTCAACTTCAGATATCAAGGAACCATCGGGTGTTTGATAGACGAGGTCGAGCCCTTGTCCGTTTGAATTTATTCGGTATAATTTATCCAATTGAGGAAAATAGATCATGTCACTGGTTGGAGGCCAAGAAAAGTTGATCTCGTTTAAATTGAACCCTGTAGGTTTTACAGCTCCCGTAACACGTTGTACATCGGTACCATCCCGCTTCATAGTGTAGATATGCACTTGTGCCCCGTCGTTCTGCAGAAAAGCAATTCGGTTTGCCGCAACATTTCGTCTTGGTCGATAGCTATTCTTTTCTTGGGAAGTGAGTTGAAATTCTGCTCCGGACTCATCGGCAGAGAAGATGACGTTATTCCCATTGATCTTTCTAACGAATAAAAAGCGATTATCTATAGGAGCACTAATAACTTCGAAGGTTCCTACCGGACTAAGAACAGGATCATTGATGCCATCGGTTGCAGACACCTGCCAAAAGTACTTAGCGCCCAGAATTAGTGGAGAATACGTAAACGTTGTGTCTGCAATATCCTCAAATAACTGCACATCATCATTTAGATCATTGCGAAGTTCTAGCGTATAAGTTATTGGGTCTTCATCGGGATCGGTTGTGGTCCACTCAAACACTGCTTCAATACTTTGTAAGACTTCATTCTCAGCGGGTGCAATTAGTTCGGGTGCCGCAGGAGGCCTATTGTTTGCTGTAGACACTTCCAATTCGAATACAACATTCACATCGGAATTTGCAACCACCACCGTAGGTTCAAAATCTGTAATATATCCTTCAATTCTAGCCTCTACCGCGTATTCTCCCACGGGTACATTTTCAATTCTGAAAGCACCCGTGCTGTCTGTAAACACTGTACTTGAAATAGGCTGAGTAGATATCCTTACGTTGACCAGCGGAGTGTTGGACCCCGAAGCCACAACGGTCCCTTTAATTGTCCCGAGGTCATTTTCACCAATTCTATCCTCATTACAAGAAAATAAAAGAATTAGGAATACACCTATATACTTGAAATATGTTTTACTTCCTTTCATCATCACTGTGTTATTGGTTAGTTTTTAATTGTGTTTTTTTAGAACCGAAATGATAATTCAAACCTAAACCGAAGGTGTAGTGGAAATCGTCTCTTCTACCACCAATTTGGCTGTCAATCTTATCTGAAAAATTAGAATTCCATTCTCCGCTCAATGTCATTGAAACACGATCTGAGACGGCATATTCTAAGCCGGCACCTACCTTTAACAAAAAGAATGCGTCCCACCTGTCTAACAACTCTGTAGGCGAATCATCGGCAAACAGCATGATCCCGGGTCCCCCAAAAATATAGGGAGATAATTTGTCGTGTGGTAAAATGTTATATTCCAACAGGAATGACTCACTGATCCACCAATGATTTTGTGTGGTTGTGGAATTCAATCTAAAAATTTGAAAATCGGCACCAAGACTTAATTCAGGAATCAAGCGATACTTATATCCAATCCCGGCCTTATAGTCTATAACGCCGGTGGTAAAATCACCGTCTATTAATGCAAAGCCCATATTGATATTCACGGCATGTCGGAAATTATGTTTTAAATATTTGCGCTCATAGAGGGCAGTTGATTCTTCCAACTCCTTCTCCAGCATGTATTGCTCCACTACTTCCTTATCCTTTGCCTCACCCTCCTTTGTAGACCATAGTCCATCTTTAATACCTTCATATATTAATACTTCCACCGCCTTTTCAATAGCTTCTTGAACTGCCATTTGTGTGGGTTCATTTTTAGTAAATCCTGTTTCTACTTCTAGTAATTTTTGAAAATTTACATAACGGAAGAGACCCACATCCACTGCCTGCGAAAGGATGGTCTTAGAGACGTTTACCGTCTTAAGAACTTCACCCGTAGAGGTAGATACAGCTCTTAAATAGACAGTAATTCTATCCTGTCTGTATTGTGAAGATCCCCCAACTCCAAAATAACGGGCACCAACACCTCCGGTTAAAATGTTTGAATCGTACGAAATGACCCCTCCTTCCAATAGAACACCTGCAAAAAGTAATGGGTTTAAACGTTGTGGAGGATCATTGGGGTTGGCTCTGTACTCATCTCTGGTCGTTCTAATTATATTTCGCTCATTTAAGAGGTTGCTCAAGTTCTCCCGTTCAATAGGTGTGAACCATTTTGAGTCTTCCAATGCTTTAATAAGAATGGTCGTTGCGCCTTGTGTAACCGCAGTACTAAATGTACTTCCGTTCTCTATATTCTTGTACTGCCCGGTTTGATCTTTAAAATTATATACCCCTACGTACGTTGGGCTGGCGGGTTCGGGTAAGTTAACCAACTTTTCGGTTTGCTGCGTAAATTCGGAAATTCGCGCTTCTTGATTACCAATGGGTTGATTGTAATATGCTCCACAACCTACCATTAATACTGACACAATACATAGACCTATATACTTCATACAATTCACCATACCTTTGATGCTAGTTTGGAATTATTATTTGTGTCTGTTCTCCGGTAGTAATATCCAGAATATTAATCACAAGCCCTTCATTAGATTCATAGACCTCGTATTCTAAATTTCCATCGGTGGATGTTCCAAGAGGTGGCAGACCATCCCCTCCAAATTGCTGTCCGAGCAATTGATTATTCAAACTTTCATTTAACGCGTCTAAATTGCCAAAACCGCCAAGTTGTGAGTCATCGGTAAAAGGATTTTGTGCATTTGCCGAGTTCAACAGCCACGTATAGTTAAACGGGTCTCCGCCAAAAGCCGGATTCTTTGGAGTATATACCAGTTGCTGCCCAAAACTATATGAAGTACCTGCCAAAAAGAGGAGTAGAATGATCGTTCTCATGATGTATGTTTTAATATCGTTGTACTTTATTTTGTTCTTTACGTAATGTTTTCAATCGCCAAAATACCCTTTTTACAGCTTCTTCTGCTACTGCATAAATAAAATCAGATTGTGGTCGTACTATAAACTCAAATATAATCTCGTCTCCTAAAAAGACCTCTATCTTGGTGTTATTTGCTAGAGAGAGGCTCTCCTTTATTTTTACAACAAGTTCTGCATTAATATTATTACGATTATAAAGACCCCAAAATTCTCTGTAAAAATCCCTGCCGGGTTTCGTTTTTGTTTCTTCCAATACGATACCCCGAAGTTCAACGCCATCTTCTTTTTCATATCGTGCATCTTGGGAGTAGCTATTGTCTGCATCAATCCTTGCTGCAGCTTCTTCCTTTTCGTCTTCCGTCCCGTTTAACACGATTCTGTCTTTTCCAATAAGCTGATCTTTTGCATCATAGATTAGCAAGAGAATAATAATCCTATCTTTTTCTTGAGAATTTATAGTAGTACTGGACAGGTTCTTCTTTTGACCGGGTTCTAAAACAATGCGACCGCTTTGGTCGTTCTTGGAACGATTGGAGTTCTGCGGATTTGATTTTATAACTGAAAGGACATACCGCAAACTCTGATTGATTCTGGTAGTATTAAAAGCAGATCCTACAATTTCAATGAATTCGGAATTGTATTCCAGATTAATTTTTGCTTCAACTTCTGTATTATATACCTGACCTTGTACCACATAACAAGAAAGCACAAGAATCCATAATACTATGATATGTTGATGTTTAAAATACAAAATGAATTATCTTTTAATATTTCGAATAAAGACCGTCTGGTTTCTACCTTGCATCGAAATAAGTAATTTATCTGAAATGGAATTGGTTCCGTACCAAATTAAATTCTGGTCCTTACCTCTTTGAATAACAGCCGCAGAATGCACCACATTTCCTCGAGAAAGATCGATGAAACTGTTGTTAACGCCAATTTGAAGTACACTTTCTTCGATATTGGCCGCTGTGATATCCAGTATGATTTCGTTATTATTCCCTCTTTGAAAGAGATTGACAGCACTTTTATTGGATTGCGTATTAACGACGGAAGTATTATAGTTCCCCACTTGCTGAATGTAGATAGCATTATTGGCAGAGGTATTCCTATTGGCTGCAATCTGAGAAGTTAAAAGGTCGAGTTGTGCCACCTTATTTTGAAGATCGGTTCCTCCTAATGCTGAAGAACTTGTGGAATAGGTTTGTGCCATCAATAAACCACTTCCGATAAAGAACAAGAAGGTGAATAAAATGTATGTTGCTGCCTTCATGGTAAATTATGCTAGGTTGTTATTTGTATTGTGATTTATAGGGGAAGTTAGTTAAAAAAGCTGAGAAGCTTATCTTTTTTAAGAAGTAATGTATGGAAGCTACATTAGGTAACTTCCATACAATACTGCTAGTTACACTTAAAAGTTCTAATTAAGACCCTCCTAAGTTGTGTTGGTTAGTTACAGAAGTGTTTCCTGCACCTAATTGTACAGTAGTACTTGAGTGACCAAGACCGTGCTGATGTGTATACTGGAAGTTCAACAATCCAACTTGTAATACATCGTTGTCATTGTCTCTTCCATACTGCTCAGTCCAAGATCCGTTTCCGATTCCAATTTGAAGGATATCATTATCGTTGTCACGACCGTGCTGATCAACAACACTCCAGTTACCAAGACCAAACTGTAAAGATGTGTTTGTGTTACGTCTTCCTAATTGGTGCGTGTACTGGTAGTTACCGGCTCCAACTTGTAGTGCATAGGTATCGTTTCTTCTACCTTCCTGAAGGATGTCAGACTCGTTGAAAGCTCCTAACTGAACAACATCTGCATCATTACGACGACCAAACTGATCGATATCAGAATCGTTACCCAATCCTAATTGGAACGTGTTCGCATCGTTACGACGTCCTTGCTGATACACGTCAGACTCGTTACCTACACCTAACTGTACTACGTTAGATACGTTACGACGTCCTCTTTGATCCACTTCAGAATCGTTGCTTGTTCCAACTTGTAACACATCAGACTCGTTAAGAATACCTCTTTGGTCAACATCAGACATGTTCGTAACCCCATACTGGTCAACATCCGAATCATTCGCCAATCCTAATTGGAAGGTGTCTGAATCGTTCGATAAACCAACTTGGTTCACATTGGAATTGTTTAAGATCCCCACTTGCAGGACATCATTGTCATTAAACTGTGCAAACCCTACGGCTGCGATCAGAAGCGCTGCTGCGCTCAAAACTACTTTTTTCATAATTTAAAAGATTTAAAGATTAATATTGGTTAATAAAAATTGTTTGTCAAATTTAGTTTGAGAATAGCATTATTCTCTAATTACTACATTATCAAATTATTATAATAATGTATCGAAATACGATTTACGCATTTCTCCTTCTACATATAAAGGACAGATTTCTGTCTACTCTATTTTCAACTTCAAAAAAATTTCAAATACCCATACAAATGTCATCGATGTCAAGACGACTATTAGGCTTAATCAGTATGGTAAAAAATGAGGAGTATAATTAAGAATCACTTGGTTAGTTACATTCTAATTACATTTCAAATATCTAAATTATTTTCTAATTAAAACATACGTGCTTACACGTATATTCTTTTAAATCAATGTTTTGTAGGAATTTTCTCGTTAAAGAGATTAGTAGGAATCGACTTACATATCGAAAAGCTCGTTTAAAGACACAAAAAGCCGGAACGTTCAAATATGTTAATTTTTTGTTAAAACAATTTTCGTAGGAAAATATTTCAAATTTGCATAAAAAAGCGGCTGATTTAGAAAGAAAATCAGCCGCTACTATAAGAGTGAAAGGTATTATCTAGTAAATAATAATTCCCTGTATTTTGGCAAAGGCCATATTTCGTCATCTACCAGCAACTCTAGTTTATCGCAGTGGTATCTAATTTCGTCAAAATAGGGTTTTACTTTCGTACAATAGGCAGACGCCCTTTTTTCGGCATCTTCTACCGTATTTGCCTTTTTTCGTTCTTCGATCATTTGGGTAATGCCATTGTTAATTTTGGCAATATGCTCAGATATCTGCTCTATAAGCTCCATTTGTTCTCCGGCCAATTTCTTAAACCCGGTTCCGTATATATCTTTCAGTCCTTGAACATTCTCAATAAGAATATTTTGGTAGCGAATAGCAGTGGGTATTACATGGTTACGTGCAATATCTCCCAAGATACGTCCTTCAATCTGAATTCGGAGCGCGTATTCTTCCGTTTCTATCTCATAGCGCGCTTCCATTTCCACCTTGTTCATGATACCTAGTTCTTCAAATAATGCGATCGATTTTTTTGATATCTTCGCCTTCAATGCTTCAGGAGTGGTCTTATGATTGCTCAATCCGCGTTTTTTCGCTTCCTTTTCCCAGGCTTCTCCATACCCGTCGCCTTCAAAGCGAATGCGTTTCGAATCCTTTATGTACTCACGTAGCACATTGAAGATTGCATCATCCTTCTTCATTTTCTTATTCTTAATAAGACTGTCTACCTTTTCCTTGAACTCCATTAACTGTTTCGCGACAATTGCGTTGAGTACCGTCATAGGATTTGCACAATTGGCTTTTGACCCTACGGCACGCAATTCAAATTTGTTCCCTGTAAAAGCAAAGGGAGAGGTTCTGTTCCGGTCGGTATTGTCTAAAAGGATCTCGGGGATCTTACCAACCACGTTCAATTTAAGGTCTGTTTTTTCCTGCGGAGATAATTTTCCGTTGGTCACTTTCTCCAATTCGTCCAATACCTCGGTTAATTGTGATCCAATAAATGCTGAAATAATCGCAGGCGGGGCCTCATTAGCTCCCAGTCGGTGATCGTTGCTGGCACTTGCAATAGAAGCACGTAATAGTTCTTCGTGTTCATTGACGGCCTTTAGCGTATTAATGAAAAAGGTCAAGAACTGAAGGTTCTTCATTGGAGTACTGCCGGGACCTAATAAGTTGACTCCGGTATTTGTAGCCAATGACCAGTTATTGTGTTTTCCACTACCATTTACACCTTTAAATGGTTTTTCGTGAAATAACACTTTAAAATTATGTCGGTCTGCCACCTTATCCATCACATCCATTAATAAGGAGTTATGGTCTACAGCTAAGTTAGTTTCTTCAAAGATAGGCGCTAATTCAAATTGGTTAGGCGCCACCTCGTTATGTCTTGTTTTAACAGGGATACCCAGGTACATACATTCCGTTTCAAGATCACGCATATAGTTAAGTACCCGAGTAGGAATAGACCCAAAGTAATGATCGTCCAATTGTTGTCCTTTGGCAGATGCATGTCCTAGCAACGTTCTTCCGGATAGGGCAATATCCGGACGCGCAGCAACAAGCGCTTTATCGATTAAAAAATATTCCTGCTCCCATCCCAGCGTTGCATTTACCTTGCTCACGTTCTTATCAAAATACTTGGCTACGGCTGTAGCTGCTTGATCAATGGTTTGTAATGCGCGTAGTAGCGGCGTCTTATAATCCAGTGCCTCACCGGTATATGAAACGAACACTGTAGGAATACATAAGGTAGTTCCGTAAATAAATGCCGGAGATGTCGGGTCCCATGCCGTGTACCCTCTTGCTTCAAATGTATTTCGAATACCTCCATTAGGAAAACTTGAGGCATCGGGTTCTTGCTGGACGAGCTGCCCGCCTCCAAATTTCTCTATGGTTTGGCCATTACCCACGGTCTCAAAAAAGGCATCATGCTTTTCGGCAGTAGCCCCTGTAAGTGGTTGAAACCAATGCGTATAATGCGTGGCTCCTTTGGAGATCGCCCACTCTTTCATACCTGTGGAGATATGATCTGCCATACCTCTGGCGATCTTAGAACCATTTTCGATAGCATCCATGACACTATTGTATGAATCCTTGGTAAGATATTGTCGCATCGCTGCTTCGTTAAAGACATTCTTGCCAAAGATGGAAGAACGACGCTCCGGTTCGTGAACGGTTACCGGAACGCGATGAAAGGTTTCTTGCAATGCTTGAAATCGTAATGTTGCCATAAACTAATGTATAATTATAGGTGATTGAATTGAACCGGACAAAAATAACTATATTTTGAACACACCCCCTATTTTTTAATGTTAAGTTATTAATAAAGTAATAGAATGTGTTCATAACCCCCTCTTGGATGAGGGGTTGATAATAAAAATAGAGGTTTTAGTAGGATTAGAAGGTGAAAATTACCACTTACTCCATGAAGGCCAAACTTATAAAGATTGCATAGGCAACAACAATGACCAATCCTTTTATTCTTCCTATCTCAAATTTCTTCGGAAGGAATGCCAGCGGAATTAGGACGGCAGCAAAACCGATCATCCAAAACATATCGTTGGTCAATACGGCCCTGCTCTTCAGCAAGATAGGCTGAATGATGGCCGTAATACCCAATACCGAAGCAATATTGAATATATTGGAGCCAATAAGGTTTCCTAAGGATATTGCTTTTTCCTTTTTCAAAGCAGCGATCACTGAGGCCGCCAGCTCGGGGACACTAGTTCCTACAGCGATCATGGTTACGGCAATTACACGTTCACTCACACCTAAGCGCGTAGCGAGGTCCACAGCACCACTAACCAACAATTCGCTCCCAAAATACAATGCCACACCCCCTATTAACAACCATATAAATATTTTGAAATTGGAAACCAAAGACAAGCCCTCATCTATACTATCTCCAGTAGGTTCGCTGGCTTTAGCATTCTTTGCTCTGCGCAACAATAGAAAAAGATACACAAATAACAGACCTGCAAGGACAATCCCTTCCAATCGGTCGATTTGATCACCGCTGCTCAATATAAAATAGAGCGCAATGGAGAGGAACATCATAACCGGCCAGTTGAATTTATAAAAATCCCGATCGACCGTGAGCGGAGAAATGACGGCCGTGATGCCCAGTACCAACCCAATATTGGCAATATTCGACCCAATCACATTTCCAAGCGCAATATCACTAAAACCGCTCCACGCCGCTTGTACACTTACTAAAAGTTCAGGCGCCGAAGTAGCAAATGAAACTACGGTAAGTCCAATGACCATTTTAGACAACCGAAGTTTAAAGGACAGACCCACCGACGCGCGCACTAAAAACTCTCCTCCTACTACCAATAATAATAACCCTATAAAAATGTAAACGATGCTCATATAGCTTATGTGAAATGCGAATATACATAATTGCCCAAGCATTTCAGAATAAGAAACACACAACAATCAAAACCGCTTCACACTAAAAAACTAAATCTTTCGTTATAAAACTAAATAAATAGTTGTATAACTATAAATATAGTTTTAAGTTTGTTTTATCCTTTTAAATTATAAAGGTGCATTAGTTGGAATTCCACCTTACTATATCATTCAAAAACATATGATGCCATTAGAACCTCTAACCAATAAAGAAGAAGAAGTAATGCAAGTCATCTGGCACCTGCAAAAAGCCTTTGTAAAGGAAATCGTCGCAGCACTGCCTCAAGAGAATCACTACAATACTATTTCCACCATTGTCCGTAATTTGGAGGACAAGAAATACGTTTCGTATATGGCCTATGGAAAAACACATCAGTACTTTCCTTTGGTCACCAAAGATGAATATACCAAGCGGTTCATGAATCTCGCCATGAAACGATTCTTTAATAACAACTACAAAAGTATGGTGTCGTTCTTTGCAAAAGAAGAAAAGATCAGCGCTTCCGAATTGCGCGAGATTCTAGAGATCATCGAAAAAAAGAAATGACATGGAACTAGTACTTTATTTAGGAAAATCGATGCTGCTTCTTTGTGTATTCTATGGAGTGTATCACTTTATACTTCAAAAGGATACGCTGTTTGTAGCAATGCGCCATTTTCTTCTTTTGGGTGTTTTTACTGCTGTACTCCTTCCCTTTCTGAAGATTACTACCGTCACTTATCAGGAAGTTGCACCGACCCCGACATTTGTTCCATCTACCGAATCCATCCCACTCACTCATATCATTCAAGATCAGGAAGCGATCGCCATTTACTGGTGGGAGGTCTTTCTAGTAATCTATTTCATAGGAGTCGTTATTATGGGGGTGCGCTTTATGCTTCAGTTAGCTTCGCTTGTAAAGATAATTCGCACAAATCCTTCAGTAAGAGTTCAAAATAAAAAGCATGTACTGACAACAAAGAATATAACTCCTTTTTCCTTCTTTCAATATATTGTTTACAATCCGGCACTGCATTCCGAAGAAGAATTACAAATGATTTTGAAGCATGAACAGGTACATGCTTCACAATGGCATTCGGCCGATATCATGGTAACGAATCTACTTTTAATCCTGCAATGGATGAATCCGATTGCATGGGTGTACAAACGTGTTGTCGAAGAGAATCTTGAATACATTACAGATAGTGAGACGATACAACAACTTCACTCAAAAAAAGCATATCAATTAGCTTTGGTAAGGGCTTCATCGACCTTTACCGTTCCTGCACTTACTAATAATTTCAATCAATCATTCACCCGTTTGGTGGTTTTTGGAAGGCACTTACAACTCTTCAAAAGCTCCCGACAGATCAAAAAACGAATCATTATGTTAAACAAAAGCAATTCAAAAAAAGTAAATGTTCTAAAAGGCGCCATCGTACTACCTTTGTTGGCTCTGTTCCTTGTGAGCTTCAACGTAGAAGAAGTAGTGAAGTTTAAAAACCCTGTTCCTGAAGGCAATGCTTCGGAAGGGCATGAAATCTCTGCTCCTACCGATATCTTGGATTATCACAACCAAAACTCTGAAGCGGATGTCATGCCTGAATCTTCAGAAAAATCAACCAACCTCAGCAATGATCCTGAAAACAACAACAAAGCAAATGCTACTGCTGAAGAAACACCCAGAAATACAATTCAGATGAAAGAAGATCGCTTTGGCGATGAGATCTATATTCTGATAACAAAGAATACCACGGAAGACGACCTGAAAATGCATCAAAAAACCTTAAAAGAAGAACACGATGTAATTTTTACGTATAGCAATTTAAATTTCAATGCCAATGGCGAACTTACCTCCATCTCAATAGAAATCAAGAGTGAAGGCGGCAACGGCAACTATCAGATTGCAGAAGATGGTCCTATTGAAGATTTTTATTTTTACATCGCCGAGGATGGCTCCTTAGGGTTTGGATCTAAAAATTTGGAAGAACGCATGGAAGAACGCGACGACAGAATGCGCGCCAGATTTGCAAAACGAGAAGAACTGCTAATAGAACGCAAAGAAGAGCTCCATGAACGGCGTAAGGAGCTCGAAAGAAAGCGTAAAGAAATGCGTGAAAAACTTATAGAGAAGGAAATAGCACTCGAAGCAAAGCAAAAAGAGTTGAAAGACAAGCAACGTGTTATAGTACGCTCAAATTCAAGCGATGCCGATGACAATGTCTTTGTCTATAGAGGCTCCTCCGGAAGTGTAGCAAGATTTGGCGATGGCACTATGAAACACAGTATCTTGATAGACAAGAATACTACTGACGAAACTCTTGCGCAAATGAAAAAGGATCTGTCCAATAAAGGAATAGAGTTTACCTACTCGAAGCTTCGTCGCAATGATAAAAACGAGATCACCAGAATTCGAATTGAAATGGATAACGGCAAAGGCCAGAAATCCGTCACAACCACCCAAACCGATGATGGCCAGCCAATAGATGATATACTAATTGAGCTAAAATAACACCGTTAAATTGAAACTGAATATGCCTCGTTTTACGAGGCATATTTATTTGTATTTTTAAGATATGAAAAAGCAATTCTTTAGATCGCTGGCAAAATTTAACAAAGCAGTACTTCCTAGTTTTACAAAAAAAGGAGTGGATTTAAGTAAAGCTTCAAAATGGCAGTTAGCACTTTTTGCCTATAAACTTTGGGTAACGAAGAATGCCTTGGATTAGTAGGTAAGCAGGGATCTAATTTCGTAAGCTCTTAGTTTCTGTGCGCCTTTCAAAAAAGCTAATTCAATTAAAAAATTACATTGTACGATCTCACCTCCTAATTGTTCGATCAATTTACAAGCTGCTTTTGCAGTGCCTCCCGTAGCTAATACATCATCATGCAACAAGACTTTATCTCCTTTCTTAATGGCATCCTCATGGATCTCGAGTGAATCCATTCCGTATTCAAGAGCATACGGCTGTTTCAAGGTAGTGTGTGGCAATTTTCCTGCTTTGCGAATAGGAATAAATCCGGCGTTGAGTTCTTTCGCTATAAGCGTGGCGAAAAAGAATCCTCTCGACTCGATCCCCACCACTTTATCTATGGGCTGCCTCTCGGTAAGTCGAACCAATTCCGATACACAAAATGAAGATGCTTCCGGGTCTGCCAGCAACGGTGTTATATCTTTGAACAATACCCCTTGCTTCGGAAAATCTTGAATATCACGAATATAGTCTTGTAAAGCAATCATATTGAAAGTTATGCAATAAAAAAATCCCAAACAACTGTTTGGGATTTTTTTGTGACCTCGCCAGGATTCAAACCTGGAACCTTCTGAGCCGTAATCAGATGCGCTATTCAGTTGCGCCACGAGGCCTAATTGGGGTGCAAATATAAAAAATAGTTATGCATTAACCATGTTTGGAATAAAAAAAAGCTCACTTTCGTGAGCTTTTTCAATTTACTAAGTTGGTTGTTATTAATACATGGCCTGCAACGCTGTAATATCATTGCTGTTAAACTCACCGTCTTCATTAGAACTAAAACAGGCAAGCATGATGGACGTTGAATCATACCCTGTGGGTGTGCCGTTTATATGTATGGCTCCCACACCGGCTGTACCCTCGTTTACATTTTGCCCGCAAGACTGCCGGCTAAACCAATCGGTATGACGGAATCCTACGGAATGCCCAATCTCATGGGTAATTACGTGCTCTTTCACATTGGTGTCATAACCGTTCAAACCATAGATCTGAACAAATTTGTAAGGTAATCCTCCGCTGGGGAATCCGGCACTACCTCCGGCACCTCCGGGATTGTTAACGGTATTATTGTAGACAACCATGTCCTTGCTTTGATAGTTTGTTCCGAAGGTGAGCGTGAAACTAATAGACACCCCGCTAAGCCTGTTGTAATTGTTTACGGCCCATTGAAGTGCTGTGCGTTCGTCTGATGTTAACGCTTGACTCCCTCCGGTATATCCAATAATTGAAATATTACGACCTTGACTTACCAGACTAGAAGTGCGATATTGACGGGAATCGGTATCCACACCTTCCAATGCCAATAACTCCTTCTCGGTCATAACTATATCTTCTTCAATAAAAATGCGTTCTTCGGTACTTCCATCGGGGAAATGGAATGTGCCGTAGCGAACATAATTAGGATTTAGTTCCAACGCAGTGACAATGTCAATAATACGTTGGGGAACTTCTTTGACAATGGCTGCATCGGGATTGTTCTCTGTTTCTTCATCTTTAGAACAGGATACCATAATTAGACCCAGAGCTACTAAGCTCAAGAATCCGTACTTTACTTTTTTCATACGTTGTGATTTAAATTAGTGAATACTAAGTAGGTTAACTTTTAATAAAAGTAGGAAAAATATTACAAATTAAACAACAACTTGTAATTTTTATTAAAGGACATTCACAAAAAAAAATCGAAGCGCTATAAAATGTGTATTAAAATATGATCTTTTATAAGATTTCTGCACTGAGGCCGGCTTCCAAAAGCATGGTGCAGCGTGGCTCAAGGTCGTCGTAAGATCCGGACTTAACATCACACTTTCCTTTGTAATGTACAATAATAGAACACTGTTCTGCCTGCTCTGGTGTATGGTCACAAGCATAGATAAGTGTGTTGATCACATGATCGAAGGTGTTCACGTCGTCATTATACAGCACAATGACATTTTCTTTTTGTTCCTGCCGGGCATAAACAGTTTCTTCTTGTATTCTTTCTTTGGTACTCATAACAAGGGTCATCCAGTTAAATTACAAATTTTGCTGCAATCCAATTGTTTTTCTTTTTGTTATCAACGAATTGAAAGCCCAAATTATTGCAACATGCTTTAATGACGGGAAGGTCTTCCTCGTAAAAGCCGCTAAGGTACAAGGTACCACCTTCTAAAAAACTATCTTTGTAGCGGGCCATGTCATTAAGAAGAATGTTTCGATTGATGTTGGCGATTACTACGCTGTATTTTTTCTTCGGAATGACGGCGGCATCTCCCAATTGTACCGTGATATGTTGACAATTATTACGAATAATATTCTCTTCGGAATTTTCCACACACCAAGGATCGATATCGATCGCATCCAGTTGTGTTGCACCTCTTTTTTCCGCCAATATAGCCAATACTGCTGTCCCGCAACCCATATCCAAGACGGAATCATCTTTAAAATCATGATCCAATATATACTGAAGCATCATAAACGTTGTTTCGTGATGCCCGGTTCCAAAAGACATTTTTGGCTCGATCACAATTTCGTAAGGAACTGAAGTCTTAGGATGAAACGGCGCTCGAACCACACAACGATCGTCTACTTCAATAGCATCGAAATTCTTTTCCCATTCGGCGTTCCAATTTACCTGTGCAATCTCTGTGGTCGTGTATCTTACAGAAAATTCTTTAGACTTCAATAGTTGTATTTCCTCTAAAATAGCTGCGTACCATTCTTCCTTTTGAATATATGCTGTTACCCCGACCTCGGTCTCTACGAAACTTTCAAAGCCGGCATACCCCAACTCTGCGATTAAGATCTCTACGCCCGGCTGCAATGGTGTAACTTCAAATTGGTATTCAATGTAGACCGAACTCATACAAACGCATTTACAATTTCCATAAAACTTTGGGCATTCAATGAAGCGCCCCCTATAAGCCCTCCATCTACGTCCGGCTGTCCAAAGATCTCTGTTGCATTTTCGGGTTTTACACTGCCACCGTAAAGAATAGATACCGAATCTGCTATGCTTTCAGTATAGGTGGAGGCCACAATACTTCTAATCTTCTCGTGCATTTCTTGAGCCTGCTGCGGTGAAGCCGTTTCACCTGTGCCAATGGCCCATACCGGCTCATACGCAAGTACAATGTGTGGCCAATCTTTTTCAGAAATGTGGAATACACTTTCCTCCAATTGTTTTGTGACTACCTCAAAATAATTTCCTTCCTTACGCTCTTGCAGTGTCTCCCCGATACAGAAAATGACCGTCATTTCATGTTGTAAAGCTGTGTTCACTTTTTCGGCCAATAAGGCGTTATCTTCAGCAAAATACGCACGCCTTTCACTGTGACCCAAGATCACTGTTTTCACACCCACACTTGTAAGCATCGCGGCAGACACTTCGCCGGTAAAAGCTCCGTGATCGGATTGATGCATGTTTTGTGCCGCCACAGCTATGGGGTGATCACGCAATGATTCGAAGGCATGTTGTAGATTGGTATAGGCCGGGGCCACGAATACCGAAACCTGTTCGGGTATTACCTGTTTCTTCAGCTCTTGCAACAGTGCTTCTGTTTCGGCTAGATCGTTATTCATTTTCCAGTTTCCGGCAACAATTTTTTTTCTCATAATGCTATCGTTTACGTTCTAATTTTAGGATCCAACCATCCGTAGATCACATCCACAAAAATATTGATAAGAATAAAAAGGGTGGCGATCACGAGTACCGCGCCCATAATAATGGGAAGGTCCAATGTGTTAAGGGCATCTACTATCTCTTTTCCTAACCCGTTCCAACCAAATATATATTCTACAAATACCGCTCCGGCCAACATCGAGGCGAACCACCCCGAAATAGCCGTAACCACGGGATTGAGTGAATTCTTGAGTGCATGCCTCCTTATAATCGTAGTAAAAGAAAGTCCTTTTGCTTTCGCAGTGCGAATGTAATCCTGATTAAGCACTTCCAGCAAGGAGTTTCGCATTAACTGACTCACGACAGCCAACGGGCGAATCCCCAAGACGATGGCCGGTAAGATCAAATTTTTCCATTGTATGTACGAGCCTTCTCCAAAATCGTCTACAGCATACAAACTTCCGGTCATGTTAAGCTGTGTGTACTCATGAAGCACAAATCCGAAGATCCAAGCAAACAGGATCGCACTAAAAAAAGAGGGAACGCTCATCCCTAAGGTACTCACCAATTGTATGCACTTATCGATCCAGCCATCTTTAAAGAGCACCGAAATTATTCCTAACATCACCCCTAATAACATAGCAATAGTAATTGCAGAGATCGCCAAAATCACGGTGTTTGGTAAGGTTTCGGCGATTACGGCACTTACTTTTTTTCCGTTCTTTTGAAAGGATTCTCGCAAATAGGGCACCTTAAGAACCACTTCGGTTTGGGCAACACTGAACAGTGAAACGGCTTGATATTTTCCTTCCGAACGGTACGAATAATCTGAGGGTTCGAGACTGTGTAAGGAAACCGGGGAGAGATCATTGAGATACTGTAGGTATTGTACTGAGACCGGCTGATCGAAACCATACTTCTTTTTCACAACAGCAATCTGTTGAGCACTTTCATTTTGACCCAGCATCATTCGCGCAGGATCCCCGGGTAAAATTGTAAACAGCAAGAAGATCACCGTAACGACTCCAAATAGTGTAAGCAGTGCATAACCCAGTTTTTGAAGTACGTAACGCCCCACTCTACTTAAGTTTTAGATCTTCCGCATCATTGAAATGTAATTTTTGAACGATAGTGCCTTCCTGCAATTCCAAGATTCCGGGATTGCTTCGCACAATGGTTTTTAGGGTGGTTTCATCACAAAAGTAGAAATTGAAATTCAACCCGAATTCTTTCACTACCCCTCCCATGACCTCAGGAGAAGAGGCAGACATCCCTATTACTTTGTAACCCTTTGCCAAGGCGTCATCGGTTACTTTTCTTACGGCCGAAAAACCTTCTTTTTCGGCATTGGCGAGATTGTACACGACGATAACAATTAGATCTTTCTCGTTAAGGAATTGTGTGGTAAAATCTTCAC
Source organism: Altibacter sp. (assembly GCA_002696485.1). GTDB lineage: Bacteria > Bacteroidota > Bacteroidia > Flavobacteriales > Flavobacteriaceae > Altibacter. The sequence goes on from NZTP01000076.1 coordinate 26,594, forward strand.
CATCCCTCTCAATACTAAAATCATGTACCGGCGGTTCGTACCCCTCTTGGATCTCTTCAGTTTCCACTCCTATAAACGTCCCTTCCACTTGCGGATAATCACCGTTGGTAGTAATCACTTGCTCTTCTCCGTTCACGCTGAATTTCCAATGGTATTCGAAGATAGGTTGCGGTGCTCCTTCAGGAATGCTCATACCCTCTTGAATATTGGCTCCTATTTTGTAGGGTCTAAAATCTATAATGGGCAAATGCTGCAGTACGTAATACGTAATCCCCAAACAGCCCACAAAGGAAGCGAACACAATGATGCTTCGAGTTCCGCTGGTAAAGAACGGTTGTATGTATTTCTTTCCGAAGAAAAGGATCAAAATAAGTACCAGGAGTACCACATCTTTGGTAAATGATTCCCAAGGCGTGAGCTTTAATGCGTCTCCAAAACATCCACAATCGGTCACCTTATTGAAATACGCAGAGTAAAAGGTAAGAAATGTAAAGAAGACGATCATGAGCAAAAGGCTCCAAAGCGTGAATCGCTTAGCGTAGCCTATAATGATCATAACGCCCAGCAATACTTCGTAAATCACCACAAAAATGGCTATGATTAGAGCGTACGGAACTAGGAACTCCAAGTCAAGAACATCCGGCGCAAAGTAATCCTTCAGCTTAAAGGAAAAACCAACCGGATCGTTGAGTTTGATCAATCCACTAATGAGAAATAAAATTCCGACAAAGATGCGTGAGACGCCAACTAATATTTTCATTCGCTATCGTTTAAATGGATTAGAGCAAAGACCGCGTAATTGATCATGTCCTGATAATTCGCATCAATGCCTTCACTTACAAGTGTTTTACCTTTGTTATTCTCTATTTGCTTTACGCGCAACAATTTCTGAAGGATGAGATCTGTCAAAGAGCTTACCCTCATATCCCTCCAGGCCTCCCCGTAATCGTGATTCTTATCAAGCATAAGTTGCTTTGTGGCAGCAACTTGCTCGTCGTATAATTGTGTAGCTTCTTCCAAGGTAAGGTCCGGTTGTTCTACCACACCTCTTTTTAATTGAATGAGTGCCATCACCGAATAATTGATGATCCCAATAAACTCACTGGCAGCTCCCTCGTCCACTTTTCGTTCGGCATTTTGCTGCAATCCGCGAATACGCTGGGCTTTTATAAAGATCTGGTCGGTTAGCGAAGGCAATCTAAGAATGCGCCAAGCACTTCCGTAATCCTTCATTTTATTGATAAACAGGGCTCTGCATCGTTCAATAACATCGTTATACTGTTCTGAAGTGTTGGGCATGGGGTTTCTACTATTTTGCGTAAATTTCGGGTAAATAAATCAATTTAAAAAATTGCAAACCATCAATTGTAACGGGAAACTTTTTGACCTCTCTACTCCCAGGGTCATGGGCATCATCAACGTAACCCCTGATTCTTTTTACGATGGAGGAATGACGGTTGCTTCGGAAGCAATTTTGAAACAAGCCGGAAAAATGCTTTCTGAAGGAGCTTCCATACTCGACATAGGTGGTTACAGCTCGCGCCCCGGCGCCTCAAGCGTTTCTGAAGCGGATGAATTACACAGGGTACTTCCTGCCATTGAAACAATCCTTGCAGAATTTCCCGATGCGATCCTTTCCATCGATACCTTTCGGGCCTCCGTCGCTAAACAAGCAGTCATGAAAGGTGCAGCCATTGTCAATGATATTTCTGGGGGACGTTTGGATGATACTATGTATCATACCGTGAGCCAATTGGGCGTCCCTTACATCTTAATGCACATGCGCGGTACACCTCAAACCATGACACAGGAAACCAACTATGACGATGTCACACGAGAGGTGCTTTTCTATTTTTCTGAAAGGCTGGCTTTGGCCAGAGCAGCCGGGATCAATGACATTATTGCAGATCCGGGTTTCGGCTTCGCCAAAACCCGACAACAGAGCTTCGAGTTATTAAACCATTTGGAGCAGTTTCAAAGTCTTGAGATTCCTTATCTGGCCGGGGTCTCTCGAAAATCGATGGTTTATAAATCACTGGATTCCACACCGGAAGACGCATTAAACGGAACCACGGCACTCAATACAGTTGCATTATTAAAGGGAGCTTCCATCCTGCGAGTCCACGATGTAAAGGAAGCGGTAGAATGTATCACTTTGGTTCACAACCTAAAATCCAAACCATAATTTTCTATATATTTAACCTACATTTACAAAAAGCGAAACGCCCTTGGAACTCTTAGATTTTACCCAAATTAAGATCATCGATATCATTGACGTAGTGCTCGTAGCTTTTTTAATGTACTACATCTATCGCCTTGTAAAAGGGACAGTGGCCATCAATATCTTTGTGGGAATCGTAATTCTCTATGGCATTTGGAAACTCACCGAACTTCTTGAAATGGAATTGTTCAGCAAGATCTTGGGAGGATTCTTGGGAGTGGGAATGTTTGCCTTAATCGTGGTTTTCCAACAAGAGATCAGAAAATTTTTACTCATGTTGGGGTCAACGAACTTTGGAGCACGCCGTAAGTTTTTAAAACAATTCAAACTCTTATCAAGTGAAAGCGGAACCATCACCAATGTAAAAGAGATCATCGATGCTTGTAAAAAAATGAGCACCACGAACACAGGTGCTATCATTGTCTTGCAGCGTAATAACAGTCTGGATTTTGTAAAGAATACCGGTGATGAGATGCGTCTCGAGGTCAATCAACCTATTATTGAAAGTATTTTTTATAAGAACAGCCCTTTACACGACGGAGCCATCATCATTGAAGAGAATGTCATTACCGCTACCCGCGTGATCCTCCCGGTTTCCAATGATCGATCCATTCCGCTTCGTTTTGGGTTGCGACACCGTGCAGGCGTTGGAATAACCGAAAAAACAGATGCTGTTTGTTTGGTGGTTTCAGAAGAGAACGGACAAATATCCTACCTAAGGGACGGGGATTTCGTGTTGTTTGAAAACGTAGACGATTTAAAAAAACAACTTGAAAAAGACCTAACCTATTAAAGGCATGAATTGTAAAAATTGCGAGCACCCACTTCATGAACAAGACAGTTTCTGCAGCAACTGTGGAGCTAAGGTCGTACACCACAGACTTACTTTGAAATATCTATGGCACGAGATCACAGAGAAGTATTTTAATGTAGAAAATACATTACTACGCACCTTCCTGAAGTTATTTTCCCACCCCGAAATTGTAATTGGCGGATATATTGAAGGCGTACGAAAAAAATATGTAAATGCAGTAAGTTATTACGCTATTGCGCTCACCATTGCAGGATTACAATTATTTATACTGCGTAAATTCTTTCCTGAAGCATTGGATCTCTCAATTATGATCCCTGAAAGTACGCCTCAGGCAGATATGGATATGGAATGGACGTACGACTACTATACTATATTGGCATTAATCAATATTCCGATTTATGCGCTTATGGCCCGACTTACTTTTATTGGATTGGATACGTTCAATTTTACCGAGCATCTAGTGATCATGGCCTACGTGTTCGCACAATTCACTTTAACTACCTTCCCCATTATTATGACCATGGTGTTACTTGGCGGTAATTTTTACATTGCCAGTTATGCGATGTTTCCCTTTCTTTTCTTGTATACGGCCTTTGCCTATAAGCGCTTATATATGTTATCCATCTGGAACATCCTTTGGCGCTCTTTATTCTTTATAGTGGTTGCCGGGATCCTCATGCTTATATTAGGACTAATACAGGTTGTTGTATTGATTTTTACTGGAGATTTTCAGGAAATGATAGAGCTGGAAAAAGCCAAAAGAGGTGTTTCCTACAGCATTTCTTCAGCCATGAACTGGACCTCATACAGGTTCCGGTAGTAGCCGTCTTGTTTTTTGAGTAATTCTTTGTGGGTTCCCGTTTCAACAATCTTACCGGCATCCATAACCAATATGGTATCAGCTTTCTTAATCGTTGCTAAACGGTGGGCTATGACTATAGAAGTACGCCCCTGAGTAATCTTCTCGGTAGCAGTTTGGATCATCTCTTCAGAATAGGTGTCAACTGACGATGTTGCTTCATCTAGAATAAGGATGCTTGGCTTACTCACATAGGCTCTTAAGAATGCGATGAGTTGCCGCTGTCCGGAGGATAACATGCTCCCGCGTTCTTTCACATTGTAATGATACCCTCCGGGCAGCGTCTTAATGAATTTGTGAACTCCTATTTCCTTGGCAGCTGCAATCACTTCTTCTTCGGTTATTGCGGGATCATGGAGGGTGATGTTATTGAGTATGGTATCTGCAAAAAGAAATACATCTTGTAGAACGATAGCAATATTGCTGCGCAGCGAGGCCAAGGTGTACTCTTTGATATTGACCGTGTCAATATGGATCGAGCCGCTGTTTATTTCATAAAACCGATTAAGAAGATTGATAATGGTAGATTTTCCTGCTCCTGTAGCACCAACTATGGCAACGGTTTGCCCCGGCTGCACCGTAAAGGAAATATCTTTTATCACCGCTTCATTCTCATTATACCCAAAACGCACATTCTTGAATTCTATCAGCCCTTTGGTATGCTCCAGTGTTATGGTCCCTTCATCTGATATGTGAGATTTTGTGTCTAAAATACCAAAAACCCGATTGGCTGCAACCATCCCCATTTGCAGGGAATTGAACTTATCTGCGATCTGTCGTAAGGGGCGAAAAAGCATTTGTGCCAATTCAATGAACATGGTGATGATCCCTAGTGTGATGATGCCACCGCCTACAGCATTCAATCCGCCGTACCAAACTACTAAACCGATCGCTACCGATGAGGCCATCTCTGCAATCGGGAAGAAGATCGAGTTATACCACACTGTTTTTACCCAGGCTTTTTTATGTTTTTCATTTATTTCCTTAAAATGCCGGTATTCTGTCTCCTCACGTGTAAAGATCTGCACGATCTTCATCCCTGTGATGCGCTCTTGAACAAATCCGTTTAAATTGGCCACCTGATTTCGCACTTCTTCAAACGCCACTTTCATTGCCTTTTGAAACACCCGTGTGGCATAAATAATTAAAGGCAGTATGGTAAAGACAATTAATGAAAGGCGCCAGCTTTGATATAGCATAAAGCCGGCGATCACGAACATCTTCAACAAATCACTAATGATCATGAAAAGACCTTCGCTAAAAATGCTCGAAATGGTCTCAATATCATTAACCGCCCTTGTGGTCAAACGACCCACGGCACTTTTGTCGAAGTATTTCATTCGGAAGCTCATCATCAATTTAAAGAGCTTGACACGAATATCTTTGATTACACTTTGTCCCAACCAAGTGGCATAAAAAATAAAGGCGAATTGAAAGAGTACCTCAAGCAAAAGCACTCCAAGCATCAACGTAACAAAATACACCAATTGATCACCGTCTTGAGGGACGATGGACTTATCGATGGTTTGCTGTAATAAATAAGGTCTCAAAATAGCGAGACCGGACATAACAATCGCAGCAAAGGCCACAAAATAGAAGATCAAACGGTAGGGTCTCGTAAAGGCCAATAACCGTTTGAAGAGTTTAAAATCGAATGCTTTTCCGGATTCTTCCATAGTACTACTGCCCCAGCGCCTCGTTTACATGATTGTTTACAAAGATACGCTTTGGATATTGAACACGCGTTAAAAATAAACCATGCGCAGGTGCCGAAGCTCCCGCCTTAGTTCTGTCCTTGCTTTTTAGAATGGTATGAAAATCATCTAAAGTAATTTTTTCAAAACCTACTTCCAATAACGTTCCCACGATGGCTCTCACCATGTTGCGTAAAAACCGATCTGCCACTATTGTAAAAACCAACTGCCGGTTCTCTTCTTTCCAAAAGGCCTTACTAACTTTGCAATGATACGTCTTTACATCTGTTCTAGATCTGGAAAAACATTGAAAATTGGTATAGTCCAATAATATCTTTGCGGCTTGGTTCATCAATACTACGGAAGGCTTTTGATGGATTAAATAAGCAAGATCGGTAGAAAAAGGATCTTTCTCCAAATTGATCACATATATGTACTCGCGTTCTATTGCGTCAAATCTGGCATGCGCTTCTTCTTTGACTTCCAATATGTGTTTTACAGAAATATCCTTCGGAAGGAGTGAATTAAGCCTAAATTGTAAGACCGAAGCATCCTCTAATGCTTCAGTATCGAAATGCGCAAACATCTGTTTGGCGTGAACTCCCGTATCTGTGCGTCCTGCGCCGGTTACCTTGATCTCTTTCCGAAGCAAGGTAGAAAGACTTTTTTCAAGAACCTCTTGTACACTTATGGCGTCGGGTTGTACTTGCCAACCGTGATAGTTTTTTCCGTTGTAGCTTATTTCAATAAAATAGCGCAAGAATCTGTACTTTTGAACTACCGTCAAAGATACGCAAACCTAACACTTCATAAGACAGAAGCCTTTCAGAAATACATGAAAAAAATCTTATTGCTTAGCGATACCCATGGTTATATGGACGACAAGATATTGAAATACGCGCAACAGGCCGATGAGGTATGGCATGCCGGTGATATTGGAGATCTTTCGGTGACCGATGCCATACAAAAATACAAACCCTTGCGGGCCGTATACGGAAATATCGATAGTACCGTAGTGCGCACATCGTTTCCGGAGCATCAGCGTTTTCGGTGTGAAGATGTTTCGGTGTGGATTACCCATATTGGAGGCTATCCGGGTCGTTATGCTTCAGGAATAAGCGCAGAGATACAGGTCAATACGCCTCGCCTATTTATCTGCGGACATTCTCACATTCTAAAAGTAATGCCAGATAAAAAGTACGGATTGCTACATATGAACCCCGGTGCTGTGGGAAAACATGGTTTCCATAAAGCGCGCACGATGCTTCGGTTTGAGATCGACGGCGACCGAATCCAAAATCTGGAAGTGATTGAATTTCCAAGATAGGCACCTTTTACAGTAAACACAAAAAACCCCCGAAGATGGCATTCTTCGAGGGTCTTGCACTAATAGATACTAAGACGTAGTTTAACGCAATCGGTCTACAGATTTTACGAGATCCTCGTCCCTTTTGATGGCCTTATTGGCCAGCACTAAAAAAACGATAGAAATGATGGGAAAAAGCACCCCAATACCCTTCTCTGAGACCCATGTCTCTCCGGATAAGGTTAGCGACCTGTATACGAAAACTCCCAGTAATACAAAGTTTAATATGATCGTTAAACGGTTTAGCACAAATTGCATCTGCCGTTTTTTAAAACTTAAAATTGAAATAATGGTTAAAGCAATACTAACAAAAATAAGACCAAAAACAAGAGGCTCACTTCGTTCTATCACGGTTACGCCGGCTGCATCCCGCACCACGGGAAACCATACATACAATGCACCCATCACCAATATGGAGATGATTAAATAGATGGTTTGAATGCGTTGCAACATAAATAAGCTTCTTTGGCTGCAAAAATAGAACTTATTTATAAAAAATTTAAATGTAAAATTTAATTTATTGTCGTATACTTGCAGTATCAATTCGTAACCACTTCAATAACGGTTACTTAGTCTTCGATAATTTTTCAGCTAACTACACACGTATCTAAGAAATTAGTATCAATTTAAAATCATAGTATTTTTACATGTTTGAAATTTCAGAATTAAAAGCAAAATTGTTACCTGAGCTTCAGGAACTTGCTAATGCTTTGGGTGTTCCAAAATACCGAAGCTTAAAAAAACTAGACCTAGTCTATCAGATCCTTGATTACCAAGCAGCGAATCCTAAAGCTGTAAAGTCTGTTACCCAAGAAGAGAACACTTCAAAAGACACTTCAGAAAAAAAGGAAAGCAATGAGAAAAAGGACACACGATCTTCTTCTCATAAAGACAATCGCGATCGCAAATCGCGAAATGATAACCGTAATCAAAAAAATCGTTCCAAAGATCAAGATCCAAGATCGCAAAAGGAGGACTCGAAGAAGTCCGATTCCGGTTCCGATCAAAAAGATACTAACAGATCCAAGGACGGGAATCAACAAAAGAATACCAAAGACAATCGCAACCAGAAGGACGGGAACCAGCAGAGCGCTTCAAAGGATAACCGAAATCAAAAGGACGGGAATCAGCAAAACACTTCAAAGGACAACCGCAACCAGAAAGACGGCAATAAACAAAACAATTCGAAAGATAGTAGATCCAACGGGAACAAAGACAATCGTAACCGATACAAAGAACCCGATTTTGAGTTTGACAGTATCATTGAAAGCGAAGGTGTATTGGACATCATGCAGGATGGCTATGGTTTCTTAAGATCCAGTGATTATAACTACTTGTCTTCTCCGGATGATATTTATGTATCTCAATCGCAAATTAGATTGTTTGGCCTTAAAACAGGTGACACGGTTCTTGGCGAGGTACGTCCTCCAAAAGAAGGTGAAAAGTATTTTCCTTTGATAAAGGTGAATAAGATCAACGGACTAAACCCTAATGTGGTTCGTGACCGTGTTTCATTTGAGCATTTAACACCTTTATTCCCGCAAGAGAAATTTAACATAGCCGATAAGCAGAGTACGATTTCTACGCGAATCATCGATCTATTCGCCCCTATTGGAAAAGGACAACGGGGTATGATTGTTTCGCAACCTAAAACAGGTAAAACCATGTTGCTTAAGGATATTGCAAATGCAATAGCCGCGAATCACCCGGAGGTTTATCAAATCATCTTATTGATCGATGAACGCCCTGAAGAGGTGACCGACATGCAACGAAATGTGAGTGGCGAAGTTGTTGCATCTACATTCGATAAGGAAGCAAGCGAACACGTACGTGTCGCCAATCTTGTGATCGACAAAGCTAAACGTTTGGTAGAATGTGGTCACGATGTAGTGATCCTGTTAGATTCCATTACGCGTTTGGCAAGAGCTTATAACACCGTACAACCTGCCAGTGGTAAGATATTAAGTGGTGGTGTGGATGCCAATGCATTACACAAACCGAAACGATTCTTTGGTGCTGCCAGAAATATAGAGAACGGTGGTTCTTTGAGTATCATTGCAACTGCTCTTACCGAAACAGGCTCTAAGATGGACGAGGTGATCTTTGAAGAATTTAAAGGAACCGGCAACATGGAACTTCAATTGGACAGAAAGATCTCCAACCGAAGAATTTTCCCGGCTATCGACCTTACGTCTTCAAGCACACGTAGAGACGACCTATTATTAGACGAGAATGTTATCCAACGCATGTGGGTATTGCGTAAATACCTTGCAGATATGAACCCGGTGGAAGCTATGGAATTTATTAATGAGCGTGTAAAGCAGACTCGTAATAACGAAGAGTTCTTGATCTCAATGAATGCTTAATACATTCAACTGAATTAATACGTATAAAATCCAAGGCCGGAATTAAATTCCGGCCTTGGATTTTTTTATAAGTTTGAACAGCATTCGAATCTAAATAAATAACTGGACATCTTGAACATAAAAAAAGCCTCGCTATATGCGAGGCTTTTCAATTTATAAGATATTTCTTACTTCTTAACGATCTTGTCAACAAGCGTACCAGCAGAAGTCTTTACATTTAACATGTAAATTCCTTTCGCTAGCGAGGAAGTATCGAACGTACCGTTCACCAAACGAAGACCGGTATCTTTTCCTAAGATGTCGTAAAGCTTTGCTTCATTTACGGTGATGTTTGATGGAATCTTAACATTCAATATGTCACCAGCTGGGTTAGGGTACACAGAAGCGATGTTGTTGATGTTGTCTTCAACTCCCAATACTTCTTCCCCTACTAAGTTCATAATCAAAACTTGCGTCAATCCTAAAGTAGAAAAGTTTGTTGGAGTTGCAGCACCACAATCTGCCGCCTGAATAAAGTTAATCCCGGAAGGTCCTTGCTGGTTAGCAGCAAAACGTGTAAAGTTAGTATCTGTACCATCATCTACCAATACTGCCTCGTAAACAATATTGTCACCGGCTGGAATAGTAGCCGAAAGCGGCACTGAAATAATAGTTTCTGCATCAGCAGTTGTGATAGTTACAGTTGCTGTTCCTTGAAGTGTTTGAGTCCCTCCTGGAAATGCACCGCCATTACTGGAATACACATTTAAAGTAAGAGGAAAACCTGCTGGAGAGATAACGGGTCCAATACCGATCTCAGCGTCACTCACTTCAAAAGCATCAGTAATACCGAAATCACCTGCAAGATCAAACTCAATAAAAAGATTGTTGTTTCTGAAACTGGTTGGGCTTGCACACGCAATTTCTTCTCCGGTTTCAATAGCTTGACTGTTATTGTAGGTAATGGTGACCGAACCACCCTTATTGGTTGCAGTACCGGCTGGTCCGTTGTTTATCACAGTTCCATCACCTCCAGGACCAACCATTGAGGTTTGAGCCTGTAATGCAAATGAAGCTGCGACAGCTGTCAGAAATAAAGTAATTTTTTTCATAATTCTTTGGATTTAAAGTTTAACATTGAGTAACAAATATAGAAAAGCAATTCATAAAAACATATTTTTTCTGTTAAAAGTTTAAGTATATATTGACTTAAGCTATTAATGCTAGTAGAGTTACTTGGAATTTTGTTATTTAGCTAAATGAAAAAATCGATCCTTTTTCTTGTCGTCCTTTTAAGTATTTCCTGCGGAAAATCTAGTGACACAAATGATTTTGATTTCACTATTCCTTTTGAAAAAACAGAGGGTACCGAAACAAGTACCTATCAAGAAGTCGTGGAATTCTATACGCAACTTTCAGAAAAATATACTGAAATTGCCATGTATACCATGGATAAGACCGATAGCGGTGAACCACTCCACCTTATCACGTTTAATCCGAATCGCTCTTTTGAATCTGAATTCTCTTCAGAAAAAGATAAAAATATCCTGCTTATAAATAATGGTATTCACCCGGGAGAGAGTGACGGCATTGATGCCTCTATGATGCTACTTCGGGATCTTGCAGCAGGAAAGATTCCTGCACCTCAAAATACGATCATAGCAGTCATTCCTGTATACAATATTGGAGGCGCTTTAAACCGCAACAGCACCAGTCGCACCAATCAAAACGGCCCGAAATCATACGGTTTCAGAGGGAACGCCCGCAATTACGATCTCAATCGGGATTTTATAAAAGCAGATACTCGCAATGCCTTGGCATTTATCGATATTTTTAAAACGGTCAAGCCCGATCTTTTTATCGATACGCATGTGAGTAATGGTGCCGATTATCAATATGTGCTTACGCATCTGTTCACGCAGCACAACAAGCTTGGCGGCGAATTGGGAAACTACCTTCATGAGGCCTTTATGCCAAAACTGGAGGATTCACTTCGCAAAAAACAATGGGACATCACACCCTATGTGAATGTGTTCAATCAAACACCCGAGAGTGGATTCACTCAGTTCATGGATGGTCCCAGATACTCCACAGGGTATACAACACTCTTTAATACTTTGGGCATGATGATAGAAACTCATATGCTAAAACCGTATAAAGATCGTGTTGAGGGAACTTACGAGCTTTTAAAAAGCTTTATAGCAATTGCAGATGCTGAACATGAAACCATCAAACACTTACGTGAAAAGGCCAACAAGCAATGGCAGGTTGGTGATCATTATCCTATACAATGGCAAGTGGATAGTTCAAAGACCTCTATTTTGTCCTTTAAAGGATATGAAGGTGAAATGATTCCTAGCGAGATCACGGGAGCACCACGACTTAAATATAACCGAGAGAAACCATTTGAAAAGGATGTGATCTATTACGATTACTTTAAACCGGCCGATTCCGTTACTATCCCGGAGTATTACATTATTTCCAAAGGCTATCACAATGTGGTGAACCTTCTAAGGGCGAACGGCATTAAATGCGATTTGATTCAAAAAGATACTACCGTAACTGCGCAAGTCTATTATGTAGACACCTATGAAACGGTTCGAAACCCTTACGAAGGACATTACCTCCACTATAACACCAATGTAAAGACCAAGACCCAATTAGTAAAGGTTTCAGAAGGAGACTATAAGGTGGCTACACAACAGGAAGGCATTCGCTATATCTTGGAAACATTAGAACCGCAAGCAACCGATTCCTTTTTCAATTGGAACTTCTTCGATACCATCTTACAACAAAAAGAAGGATTTTCACCCTATGTTTGGGAGGATAAGGCCCAACATTTTTTGGAGGAGAATCCAATTATTAAGAAACAATTTGAAGCAAAAAAAGAGACCGATCCTGCGTTTGCAGCAAATTGGTTTGCGCAATTGGATTGGATCCACAAACAATCCCCCAATTACGAAACATCACACCTGCGTTATCCTATCGTTCGGGTGGGTGGTTAAGTATTCCTTCGGAAAAAGCAACTTGATATTCTCATAAGAATCCTGAAGGGCTTTCTGTGTTTTCTCAAAGTTCTTCCAACGTACTTTTTTAATACCTTCTGAAGGTTCCGGGATCAATGGACCATCGTAGGTTGAATACATTTCGTACCAGTAGGTAACCTTCAATTTAAACTTTTCATTGCGCCTAAACACATGATAGGTTTTTGTAAGAAAGCGTTTTACCACCAGATCCTTTACTCCGGTTTCCTCAATGGTTTCCCGAACGGCCGCTTCTTCGTAGGTTTCACCTTTTTCTACTTTTCCCTTCGGAAGGTCCCATTTCTTGTTGCGTCTAATGAACAGAATCTCCTTCTTATCATTAAACACCATACCCCCGCCGGCCTCAACAACGGGTAATTTTTTCCGAAGAAATTGTTCCAGCTTTTCAGGATTCTTATGGTAGAGGTTTACATAGGTAAGTTCACCATTATTGATCGCATTGATCAATTTCTTGAACTTCGCTAATTTAAGGGGGATGGCCGTATACTGTTTCCCTATTTTTTTTTCCGTAGAAAGGATTATAGGAATATCATTGACAAAAACTTTATACATTTGCACTATGATTTTAAATAAAGAAACAGCACAAAAAACGGCTGAATTATTATTGCAAATTAATGCAATTAAATTGCAACCACAAAAACCTTTTACGTGGGCTTCGGGATGGAAATCGCCTATCTATTGCGACAACCGGATCACCTTATCCTACCCACCTATTCGAAATTTCATTCGTGAACACATGGCGGCACAAATTGAGCAAGTGTATGGGCGCCCCGATATGATTGCCGGCGTGGCAACCGGTGCTATAGGAATGGGTGCACTGGTGGCAGATTATATGAACTTGCCGTTTTGTTACGTTCGCCCCGAGGCCAAGCAGCACGGTCGACAGAACAAGATTGAAGGTATGGTTGTCGAAAATCAGAGCGTGGTAGTTATAGAGGATCTTATTAGCACCGGCAAAAGCAGTTTGTTGGCTGTTGAAGCATTGCGCGAAGCGAATATGAACGTAAAAGGCATGATGGCCATTTTTACATACGGTTTTGCCGTAGCCGAAGAAAATTTTACAAAAGCAGCGGTTTCTTTACATACGTTGAGTAATTACGACAATCTATTGAAGCAGGCGGAGAAATCGCGTTATATTTCTGCCAAAGAATCGAAGCTACTGTCGCTTTGGCGTAAGGACCCCTCCAACTGGGACCCTACCGCAACCCCCGTTTCCAAAAAGGCATAGTTATTGTCTGTTACCATCACCTCTAAAAAATCTGCTATGGAATTGAAAAGTAAAAAAGTAATCGTTCAAAAGTCGGCATCGCAATTATGCGACTTTCTTAGTGAAGTGAAGAATTTTGAGCAACTCATGCCCGAAAGCATCAGTAAATTTGAAGTGATCAAAGAAGATGCTTTCGTTTTTGCCCTTAAAGGAATGCCGGAGATCGCCTTGGAAGTAAAAGAGGTTGACGCGCCAAACAAAGTGGTCCTAGGCGCTATAAGCGACAAGATCCCTTTCACTCTTATAGGGCATATCAATGCGGTTACCGAAACCTCCTCGGAAGCCGAGCTTCATTTTGAAGGTGATTTCAATCCAATGATGGCCATGATGATCAAAGGGCCAATATCCAAGTTCTTAGAGACCCTATCCGATAATTTGGAAACGATCTAGAACAATAATTTAATTTCTTTTAGCCCGAATTCCTTCACCGAATCATCCTCTAGGGAAATCTTTAACTTTCCTTGGGAGCTAACACCTAGTATAATACCGTTAAAACGATTTCTGAAGGCATCTTCAAACACCGAAACCTTTCCTCTTCGGAACATGCTGTCTTCATATTTTTTCTGAAATGTTTCTAAAGGGGTTGTGGCGATTAGTTGCAATTGTAGCTGCATCTCCTTTGCAAGATCACGAAGTATCGTGTCGAGGTCGTATGTTTTTCCGGTTGAAAGATACAAGGAAGACGCTTGCGGAAGCTCCGAAAGATCCTCGTTGTTCACATTGAGGCCCAACCCTATAATCGATCCAACAATGTTTGATCCCTGCAACTGATTTTCAATGAGAATGCCACCAATTTTTTTATTGTATGACAATATGTCGTTTGGCCACTTAATAGAAAGTCCGGGAATGTTGAGACGCTCTAACGTTTCTTTTGTCGCTAATGAAACTGCAAAAAGCACCTTTTCCGCATCCCTTGCAGGCAGATCTTCAAATCGCTTGAACATACTAAATGTAAGGCTTTTGGACGCTTGGGATAACCACTGAGATCCCATTTGCCCTCGTCCATGTGTTTGTCTGGCGGCAACTACTACCAACCCATCCTCAACAGCGTAGCCCTTACTTAATTCTTTCAGGTAGCTATTAGTGGAATCAATGGCACTAAGTTTGATTATTTTCAAATCACAAAAGATTGTGTTAATGTTACGCTCACAAAGCGTTTCAAGAAACAAAAAAGTAATAACTTTGTGCAAATAAATAGTATTAATGTCGAAAAAAGAAGTAGGAACAGATCAACTTGTAACACAAATTATTTCAGGAATTGAAGAAGTAAAAGGTCAGAATATTGAAATTCTGGACCTCCGCGAGATAGAGAACACCGTATGCGACTATTTTATCATCTGTGATGGTACCTCCAATACGCAGGTCAATGCGATTGTAAATTCCGTTCAAAAATTAACCAGCAAAGCCTTAAAGGAGAAACCCTGGCACGTTGAAGGAAGCGACAATGCCGAGTGGGTATTAATGGATTATGTTCATGTCGTTGTGCATGTGTTCCAAAAACACATTCGCGAATTCTACGATATAGAAGGACTTTGGGGAGATGCGAAGTCGGTTAAGATTGAAACAACTTATTAAAAAGAAAATAGCCTCATGGCAGAAGAAAATAAAAAACCCGAAAATAAAAAACCAAGGTTCAATGCCTATTGGATCTACGCTGCGATCATTTTAGTTTTCCTCGGAATTCAGTTCTTTGGCGGCAATAGCTGGTCGCAACCGGCCAAAACCACACAAGCGCAATTCCAAACCTATTTAAAGCAGGGGGATGTTGAAAAGATAGAGATCATCAATAAGAAGATCGCTAAGGTCTATTTAACGCCCGATGCCAAAACTAAAGAGGTTCACTCTAAAAAGGACGGAAATTCTATTTTCCCTCCGGGCGCCAACGATCCCACATATCAATTTGAATTTGGAGATCTTCAAAATTTTGAGAACAGCATTAAACAAATTAAGGAAGAGAACAATCTGGATACTCAGATCGTTTGGAACACCGATAGCAATATGTGGGGTGAGTTGTTTCTTACCTTGTTACCCTTTATTGTGATCATTGGTATTTGGATTTTTATCATGCGCCGTATGTCATCGGGTGCCGGAGGAGGTGCCGGGGGACAAATTTTCAATATTGGAAAATCGAAAGCGAAGTTATTCGATGAAAAAACCGATGTAAAAACCTCGTTCAAAGATGTGGCAGGATTAGAAGGCGCCAAAGAAGAGGTTCAAGAAATAGTTGATTTCCTGAAAACACCGGCCAAATATACAGCTCTTGGAGGCAAGATCCCTAAAGGAGCCTTGTTGGTAGGACCTCCGGGAACCGGTAAGACCTTATTAGCAAAAGCCGTTGCAGGAGAAGCAAAAGTGCCATTCTTTTCCTTATCGGGATCAGACTTTGTGGAGATGTTCGTGGGTGTGGGAGCCTCTAGGGTTCGCGATCTTTTTAAGCAAGCAAAAGAAAAATCCCCTGCCATTATCTTTATCGATGAGATCGATGCGATTGGTAGAGCCAGAGGTAAGAATAATTTCTCGGGGTCCAATGACGAGCGTGAAAACACACTCAACCAGCTACTTACCGAAATGGACGGGTTTGGCACCAATACCAATGTGATCGTATTGGCAGCTACCAACCGTGCCGATGTTTTGGACAAAGCATTAATGCGTGCCGGGCGGTTCGATCGCCAGATCTATGTAGATCTGCCGGACGTACGAGAGCGTAAAGAGATCTTCGAGGTGCACCTGCGTCCTATCAAGATCGATGATTCACTGGATCTCGATTTCTTGGCAAAGCAGACTCCCGGGTTTTCCGGAGCCGATATTGCGAATGTTTGTAATGAAGCGGCACTTATCGCTGCCCGACAGGAAAAGACGTATGTGGGCAAACAAGACTTCCTAGATGCCGTAGATCGAATTGTTGGGGGGCTTGAAAAGAAAAACAAGATCATTACTCCTGAAGAGAAAAAAGCGATCGCTTTCCACGAAGCCGGTCATGCCACAGTAAGCTGGATGTTGGAGCATGCCGCTCCTTTGGTTAAAGTTACTATTGTCCCCAGAGGGCAATCCTTAGGTGCTGCCTGGTACTTGCCTGAAGAACGATTGATCGTGCGTCCCGAGCAAATGTTAGATGAAATGTGTGCAACCATGGGAGGTCGCGCTGCCGAGAAAGTAATCTTCGGAAAAATTTCTACAGGAGCATTAAGTGATCTTGAAAAAGTAACTAAACAGGCACGTGCCATGGTAACCATCTATGGTCTTAATGATGCTGTTGGCAACCTAACGTATTATGATTCTTCGGGTCAAAATGAATACGGGTTTACCAAGCCATATAGTGAAAAAACCGCAGAGTTGATCGATAAAGAGATCTCAAGGATCATTGAAGAACAATACCAACGTGCGGTTGATTTGCTTGAGAAGAACAAAGACAAACTTACGCTTCTTGCGAATGAACTTTTGGAAAAAGAAGTGATCTTTAAGGACAACCTTCAAAGAATTTTTGGAGACAGACCTTTTGAAAAGACAGAAGAAGAAAAAGTGGCAACAACATAAGTTGCCACTTTTTCGTTTCTATAGGTAAACTTTGGATTTAGGCATACTAACTTCTGTTTAGATTTTATATATTTGAAGAATAACCTAATAAAACTCCTCAATACCCCTAGTACATGAGTCTATTTAAAAGACTTTTAAACCCAAACTACAAGTCAGAAGAAAAAGCAAAGAAATCTGACCAGAGTAAATATTATCCCGAGGAGAAACTACCGACCGACGAAAAATTTACCTACAACTTCAATAAAAATGGCGGAAAGTTCTTGTATTGTGAAAATCAAGAAGAGGTATCTGAAGCATTCGACAACATATTATTAGAAAACGATTGGTACGAGCGGGATGTGTTTTGTATCAACGACCAATTGACATCGCGATTTGACGGTTACAACCTCAACTTTAGTAAAAAAACAAACGCTACCTTTTTCTTATCTACCTGTGAATCATTGGTCGCTAATAATGGCTCCATTCTTTTAAGTTCTAATCAGATAAAGGAAAAGAAGCTAAAAGAACTTCCATCAAACTTTATTATTTTCGCTACTACCAGTCAATTGGTGGAAAACATTAGCGAAGGGCTGCGCAAAATAAAAAATCAAAGTCAAAGCCATATTCCCAGTAATATTACCACCATTCAAGACTTCGAGACCGAAAAAGAAAAGGACTTCATGAGTTATGGAAGTAGCACAAAAAACCTATATTTGCTGCTACTGGAAGACCTATAATCTATGAAGGAACTTATCGTGCGATCCATATCGGGTGTCTTGTACATTTCGATCATTATCTTTTCTATGTTTGCGTCGCGCGAATGGTTCATGGGACTCTTTTTTATCCTTGCATTAATCACTCTAAACGAATTTTTGCGATTGGTTCATCTCACCAGCTATTTAGCTTATGTGCTACTGGCTGTAGCACTCTATTTCTTGAGTTATTCGGTTTTTGATATAAATGCTGTTTATCTATTCTTGATCCTTTCGTGTTTTGTGAACTTATTCCTTTTAAAAGATGTTTTATGGGTCAATAAGATTCCCATGTTTGAGAAAAAGAAATACATAACCATAATTTTTTATATCATTAGTGGCTTTGTATTCTTGACCTTAATTCCTTTTCGTGACCAAGAATTTACACCAAAAGTGGTGATAGGGGTTTTTGTATTGGTTTGGGCCAATGACAGCTTTGCCTATCTTATAGGAAAGAATTTTGGACGCATCAAGTTGTTGGAGCGTATCTCACCAAAAAAAACCGTGGAGGGATTTTTGGGCGGTCTGGTAGGGTCCATTTGTGCTGCTTTTATTATCTTTAAATACACAGACTTATTTGATCTTGCTACGTGGTTCACATTGGCAGCAATCGTAACTGTTTTTGGTACCATAGGAGATCTTATACAATCAAAGTTCAAACGGCAGGCCGGTGTAAAGGACAGCGGTATTTTAATGCCGGGGCACGGTGGGCTTTACGACCGACTGGACAGTATTATTTTTGCAAGCCCGTTTGTATATGCTTTTTTAGAAATTGTAACCTATGTTTCATAAGGAAGGACATAAAATTATTTTAGTCGCATTTTTTCTATGTGTGGTACTTAGCCTCACGACACATTTTATTACTGAAAACACCACCATAAAAGCGGTGATCATCATTTCGCTGTTGGTATTACTTGGATTGGTTTTGCAGTTTTTCAGAAACCCGAAACGGAATTTTAATCCCGATAATGCACAGGTCCTCTCCCCGGTCGATGGAAAGGTTGTGGTGATTGAAGAAGTGTTTGAAAAAGAGTATTTCAACGATAAACGCCTTCAGATATCGGTCTTTATGTCCCCTATCAATGTGCATGTCACTCGTTATCCGGTGGGTGGCAAGGTGATTTACAGTAAATACCATCCCGGAAAATATTTGGTGGCCTGGCATCCAAAATCTTCCGAAGAGAACGAAAGGACCACCGTAGTCGTAGATAATGAAGAATTTGGTCCGGTACTGCACCGGCAGATCGCCGGAGCCATGGCAAAACGTATCGTGAACTATGCCCAAGAAGGACAAGAAATACACCAAACAGATGATAGTGGCTTTATTAAATTTGGATCGAGAGTAGACGTGTTCTTACCATTAGACGCAAAAATAGATATAAAGCTTCACGCCAAAGTGAAAGGCGGATTGACTGTATTGGCTTCAAAATGACACCCGAAGAATTAAATACTGCTTTTGAAAGTGCGGTGGAAAGTATCAACAACCACACCGAACCCTTCCCTGCCGATGTTTTATTGAAACTCTATGCCTATTATAAACGTGCAACCAACTCCCAAGACCAACCCAGTAGTGATAATCCGCTTATTGGCGCCTTTAAGACCAATGCACTGTTCCAAACACGCGAACTGTCCAGTGAAGAAGCCAAACTTCTATATATCGAAGCTGTAAAGCAGTATTTTTTATACAGAAAGTAGCTGTAAAAAGACTTCATTCGCACGTATACTGCTCAAAAATACTTCAACTCCAAACATCCCACTTCAAACTTCGATTATTTTAAGTTAGCCAACGAAGCTTTTAACGTTTCGATCTTTGCGATCGCATCGGCTTCTTTTTGCTTTTCCATGGCAACTACCTGCGCGGGTGCCCCACTAACAAATCGTTCGTTTTTCAACTTTCCTTGAACACTTTTTAAAAAACCTTCAGTATATTTCAGTTCTTCCTGTAATTTTTCAATTTCTTCGGCTACGTCAATGGCACCGGCCATAGGAATAAAATACTCATTGGATTTTACACGAAACGTAAGTGCTCCGTCTATCGCTTCGGAAGTATATTTCAATTCTGAGATATTTCCTAGCTTCTGAATAACGGGATCAAAATCCTTAGACTGCCCTTCATTATTAATCACCCACAAAGAAATAGAGTCCCTAAATGAAATATTCTTCTCTTTCCGAATCGTACGTACACCCGAAATCACTTCCGAAGCAACCCCAAAATCGGCGATCAATTTATCATTAGTTTGAACCTCATTAGGCCATGAAGCAATGATGAGGGCATCTTCGGGACTACGCTTTGTAATATGTTGCCATATCTCTTCAGAAATAAATGGAACGAAGGGATGTAAAATCTTTAAATTATCTTCCAGGATCGTGATTACCTCATTGTATGTTGAAGTTGCAATGGGATCCCCATACCCGGGTTTTACCATTTCCAAGAACCACGAACAGAAATCATCCCATATAAGTTTATAGGTAGCCATGAGCGCATCGCTTATACGATACTTACTGAAATGGTCCTCGATCTCGGCCAATGTCTTCTGAAATTTTGCCCGATACCAGTTGATAGCGATCGTAGCTGTTTCGGTTGGTGCTTGCGTTTCTGAAACATCCCAACCGTCGATCAACCTATATGCATTCCATATCTTAGTCACAAATCCGCTTCCCTGTTTACACAGATCTTCGTCGAACATGAGGTCGTTTCCGGCCGGAGAACTCAACAGCATTCCTACGCGAACTCCATCGGCACCGTATTTATCCATGAGCTCAATGGGATCTGGAGAGTTCCCCAAGGATTTACTCATCTTTCTGCGTTGTTTATCGCGTACAATACCTGTAAGGTAGACGTTGGTAAACGGTTTCTCATTTCTATATTCGTAGCCAGCAATGATCATACGGGCAACCCAGAAAAAAAGGATCTCGGGAGCCGTGACCAGATCATTGGTTGGATAATAGTAATTGATCTCCTTATTATCCGGTTCTAAAATACCTCCAAAGACACTAATGGGCCATAACCATGATGAAAACCAAGTATCAAGTGCATCGGGATCCTGCGTAAGATCTGCCCGCGTAAGCTTCTCGTTACCCGATTTCTTTCGCGCTTCTACAAGAGCATCTTCCAAGGTCTCTGCAACAACAAAATCGTTCTTCCCTACACCATAATAATAGGCAGGGATTTGTTGACCCCACCATAACTGACGCGAAATATTCCAATCTCGCACATTTTCCATCCAATGACGGTAGGTATTGACAAACTTTTCCGGAACGAGATGAACCTCTTTTTCAAGAACAGCATCCAAGGCGGGCTGTGCCAATTCTTTCATTTTCAAAAACCATTGGTCGCTCAATTTCGGTTCAATGATAGCTCCCGTACGTTCACTTGTTCCCACCTTGTGCGTATGCTGTTCGGTTTTGAGAA
>NZTP01000077.1 GCA_002696485.1 Altibacter sp.
TATTGAAAAAGGTTTCAGTTCCTTCTGTTGCGCCAATGAAAGCTGAACCGAAAGAAGAGCAATTAGAATACAAAAAAACTTGTTCATACCAATTTAAGAGCCGTAAATATACAGTAATACTTCGTATCTGAAAACGAAATAAAAAATGCATTTAAGGGCTAAAAAGGAAGCTGCGAAAGGGACACATTTCCGCCTGACAGAAGGATTCCTATTTTTTTGTTTCTGAAACGTTCTTTGTGTTTCAATACTGCCGCAAAAGGCACCGCCGAAGAAGGCTCGATCACTATTTTAAGTCGTTCCCAAAGATAGCGCATACCATTGACGATCTCATCTTCCTCCACTAGCAGAATATCAGAAACGAGTTCTTTAATAATGGGAAAGTTTACAGAACCTAATTGCGTTCTAAGTCCGTCTGCAATGGTATTAGTCACTTTGTTGGTCTCTATACGCCCCGAGTGGAACGATCGATACGCATCATCTGCATCAAAGGGCTCTCCGGCCAATGTCGAACAACCGTTGCCATAATAATGAACCGCCAAAGCCGTACCCGCGAGTAAACCGCCTCCGCCTACCGGAGTGATTACCGCATCAAGATCGGGATGGGACTCGAGTAACTCTACGGTTGCCGTAGCATTGCCAAGAATAACCTCCATTTGATTGGATGGGTGTAGGAACACTGCTCCGGTTTCACCTTTTATATGGTCGGCAGCTTTTTCCCTAGCCGCTAAGGTAGGGGCAGATTCTGTAATAATACCTCCGTATCCCATCACGGCCTGCTTTTTTACATCAGGGGCATTGGAAGGCATCACGATATACGCTTTAACTTCTAAGGTACGGGCAGCTAAGGCAACTGCCTGAGCAAAATTCCCTGAAGAATGTGTTACCACCCCGGCTTTCCGTTCTTCTTCACTTAGTTGCAAAATAGCATTGACGGCACCCCTCATTTTAAAGGCTCCCATTTTCTGAAAGTTCTCACATTTAAAAAAGAGCTCAGCATTGATGTGCCTATTCACCAAGTTTGATGTAAGCACCGGAGTTCTGTGTACAAAAGGTTTCACCCTTTGGTAAGCCGCTTCGATTTCAGTTTTAGCAGGGATCATTTAGAGCGGGTCTTGAGTGGTTTGCCGGATAAGATCTTGCAGTGACGTATTCTCAAAAATGGTTAAGTTATTATCCCGAACTTGTATCATGAGCCTGTGCACACTGCACCGATCCTCATCGGGGCAATCATCGCATTTTTCATAGAAATTCAAACTTACACAGGGAACCATAGCAATGGGTCCTTCCAGTACTCTGTAAACTTCAGAAATAGGAATATCTTTTGCATCCTTCAATAAATAATATCCGCCACCCTTGCCTTTTTTCGATTCAAGGAATCCGGCCTTCCGAAGTGTTAAAAGAATACTTTCCAAAAACTTTTGAGAGATATTCTCTGCTTCAGAAATCACTGAGATCTGCACAGGCGTGTTCCCTTTCCTCTTTGCCAGATAAGTAAGCGCCTTTAATCCGTATTTCGTTTTTCGGGAGAGCATAGCGTATGATTCTTATTGATTAAACTTATATATTTTAGAATAATTGTGAGGCCACGGTTCTAATATTATCACTTTTACCCATAGAATAAAAATGTAGAAATGGGACCCCTTCTGCCATGAGCTCTTTGCTTTGCATGACACACCACTCGATACCAACGTTTTTTACCTGTTCTGCATCTTTGCATTTAAGGACCTCTTGGATCAATGCATCGGGCAACTCGGCATTAAAACGCTGCGGAATAAGATTAAGTTGCTTCTTGCTAGACAAGGGTTTCAATCCCGGGATGATGGGAGCCTCGATCCCTGCTTCCCTGCATTTCTTTACAAATTGAAAGAATTTCGCATTGTCGAAGAACATTTGTGTCACCACATACGCACCTCCGTTCTTCAATTTCTTTTTTAAGAAGTGGATATCACTTTCCATATTGGGTGCTTCGGCGTGCTTTTCCGGGTAGCCGGCTACACCAATGCAAAAATTGGTTTGTGCCTGATTTAAAGTCTCGGCATCCAAATAAGTTCCTCTGTTGAGCGCTTCGATCTGTTTTACCAACTCTTCGGCATAAGCGTGTCCCTTCTTTTCCGGAGTGAAATAGGTTTCGTTCTTAACGGCATCGCCGCGTAGCGCCATCACATTATCGATCCCCAAGAAATCCAAGTCGATCAAAAAGTTCTCGGTATCTTCCTTAGTAAATCCGCCGCACAGAATGTGCGGAATGGCATCCACATCGTACTTATTTTGTATAGCGGCACAGATTCCCACGGTCCCGGGACGCTTTCTCACTACTTTCTTTTCCAACAGACCATTCTCCAATTCTTTGTATACGTACTCTTCTCTGTGATAAGTCACATCAATAAATGGCGGATTGAACTCCATTAATGGATCAATGCTATCGAAAATGGACTGTATATTTTGCCCTTTTAAAGGCGGTAGGATCTCGAAGGAAAATTGGGTCTTGCCATTTGCCTTCGCTATATGTTCTAAAACTTTCATCTAATCTGCTATATTCGTTTTAAGCCATTTTTCGGCTAGTTCATATGTTATTTTCTTGCGTTCTGCAAAATCGGCCACCTGGTCTTCCTTGATCTTTCCCACGCCAAAATATCTCGCTTCCGGATGTCCAAAATAATAGCCGGAGACCGATGCTGCAGGCCATATGGCAAGACTTTCAGTAAGGGTGACGCCTATGCGTTTCTTTACTTTTAAGAGTTTCCAAATAGTTTCCTTTTCCAAATGATCGGGACAGGCGGGATATCCCGGTGCCGGGCGAATTCCGATATACTGTTCGTTTATAAGTGCTTCGTTGGAAAGCTGCTCATTGTTTGCATACCCCCAATATTGGGTACGTACCTGTTGATGCAGGTATTCGGCAAACGCTTCGGCGAGTCGATCACTCAAAGCCTTCACCATAATGGCATTGTAGTCGTCCAATTTTGCTATAAACTCATTTGCAAGTTCATCTGTTCCGAAACCGGTCGTAACGCAAAAACACCCTATATAATCCTGCAGTCCCGTTTCCACAGGAGCAATAAAATCTGCTAAGGCAATATTGGGGCGTCCTTCAGCTTTCTTACTCTGTTGACGCAGCGTCCTGAAATAGATCTTTTCTGAACCCTCTTCGGAAGTGGGCGTGACCTCGATATCATCATGCTGTACGCTATTAGCCTCAAAGATTCCGAAGACCGCTTTTGCCTGTAATTTCTTTTCAGCAATGATCTTCTGAAGCATTTTCTTAGCGTCGCAATACAATTCTGAAGCCTGTATTCCTACGACCTCATCTGTAAGAATCTCGGGATATTTGCCGTGAAGGTCCCAACTTCTAAAGAACGGTGTCCAATCGATATAAGGCACCAAATGCTCAAGATCAAAATCTTCAATGACCTTAATTCCCAAATGCTTTGGCGTTGTAATTTCAGTAGCTTTCCAATCCAACTTCAGTCGGTTCTCCCTTGCCTGCGCAATGGACAGATAGGTCTTTTCAGACTGTCGGGAGAGGAAGCGTTCACGGAACTCGGCGTACTCCACTTTGAGGCGGTCCTTGAACCCTTTGGAATGTTCCTTTTGAAGCAGATCGCCCACAATGGTAACGGCTCGCGATGCGTCGTTTACATGCACTACGGCTTCTTGATACTGAGGATCGATCTTAACTGCGGTATGCGCTTTACTGGTTGTCGCTCCTCCAATAAGCAAAGGCACTTTGAAGTCCTGCCGCTGCATTTCTTTTGCGAGGAAGACCATCTCATCCAAGGAAGGGGTGATTAGACCACTGAGACCAATGATATCGACTGAGTGTTTCTTCGCTTCGGAAATGATTTTCTCCGGCGGCACCATCACGCCTAAGTCGATAATCTCATAATTATTACATGCGAGTACAACGCCCACGATGTTCTTCCCTATATCATGCACATCTCCCTTTACCGTAGCCATGAGTATCTTTCCGTTGGATTGTGCCTTCCCGTCTTTCTCAGCTTCAATAAAAGGCAAAAGATACGCCACTGCCTTTTTCATGACACGCGCCGATTTCACCACTTGCGGCAGGAACATTTTACCGCTTCCGAAGAGATCTCCCACCACATTCATTCCTATCATCAAATGCCCTTCGATCACCTCAATGGGTGCCTTCACGGTAGTTCTTGCTTCTTCAACATCGGAGACAATATATTGGTCAATACCCTTCACCAAAGCATGTGTGATTCGATCTTGCAAGGTGTTTTCTCGCCAAGCAAGATCTGCGGTCTTTTCTTTACTTGTCTGTTTTACCGTTTCGGCAAAATCCAAAAGTCTTTCCGTGGCATCGTCCCTTCGGTTCAGCATTACATCTTCTACGCGCTCCAGAAGATCTTTCGGAATACTGTCATAAACCTCCAACATCGCCGGATTCACTATCCCTATGTTCATCCCTGCCTGGATTGCATGATATAGAAAGACAGAGTGCATGGCTTCTCGAACCGTGTCGTTCCCCCTAAAACTAAATGAGACATTGCTCACGCCGCCACTCACACTGCAATAGGGAAGATGCGTTCGCACCCAGCGCGTCGCTTCTATAAAATCTACGGCATTCTTGCGATGTTCTTCCATGCCCGTAGCAACCGGAAAGATGTTGAGATCGAAGATGATATCTTCCGGTGGAAATTTCACGTTATCCACTAGCACATCATAACTGCGTTTGGCTATTTCGATCCTTCGGTCGAAGGTATCTGCCTGACCTTTTTCATCAAAAGCCATGACGATCACAGCTGCGCCATAGCGTTTGATCAAGGTTGCCTGCCGAATGAATTCTGCTTCTCCCTCCTTGAGGCTAATAGAATTTACCACACACTTTCCTTGTACTACTTGTAATCCGGCCTCAATGATCTCCCATTTTGAACTATCGATCATAACCGGAACACGGGCGATGTCCGGTTCGGCCATGACAAGATTCAGAAATTTTACCATCGCTGCCTTTCCGTCAATAAGACCATCGTCCATGTTCACGTCAATGATCTGTGCTCCGCCGTCTACTTGATGTCTGGCCACCGAAAGTGCCTCTTCAAAATTATCCTCATTGATCAATCGAAGGAACTTACGGGATCCTGCCACATTGGTGCGTTCTCCTACATTTATAAAGTTGCTTTCGGGTGTGATCACCAAAGGCTCCAACCCTGAAAGTTTCAAATACCGCTTCTCATTAAGTCGATTCTCCATACAGCGCGTTATATATTCACAGTTGATTGGTTCGAAATAGAAAATGGCCGTGGTTGATATTGCGATGCCAACTGAGCGATCGCCTTAATATGTTCCGGCGTTGTTCCGCAACACCCTCCAATGATATTGATTAGTTTTTTGTCCAAATATTCACGTATTTGCGAAGCCATTTGTTCTGCGCTTTCATCGTAGGCTCCAAATGCATTGGGTAACCCGGCATTGGGATAAGCAGAAACAGCCAGGGTTGTATTTCTTGAAATCGCTTCCAAATGAGGCGCCAATTGTTTTGCCCCTAAAGCACAATTAAAACCCACGCTTAAGAGTGGAATATGAGATATTGAAATAAGGAACGCTTCTGCAGTTTGTCCGGACAGGGTCCTTCCGGAGGCATCGGTAATAGTTCCGCTTACCATGACCGGAATATCCAATTGGCGTTCTTCTTTCAATTCGTCTATGGCAAACAAAGCAGCCTTCGCATTAAGAGTATCAAAAACAGTTTCAACCAATAGCAAATCCACACCACCCTCAATAAGCGCTGTCGCCTGTTGTTTATAGGCTTTCGCCAATGCTTCAAATGAAATGGCCCTATACCCGGGATCGTTCACATCCGGGGACATACTGGCAGTTTTGTTGGTAGGTCCTATGGCACCCGCTACAAAACGAGGTTTGTGGGGTTCACGCGCTGTGAACGTTTGCGCTACCTGCTTTGCAATTTTTGCCGATTCAAAATTGAGTTCGTAAACGAGGTCTTGCATCTCATAGTCGGCCATGGCAATGGTAGTTCCGGAAAAGGTATTCGTCTCGACGATGTCTGCCCCGGCTTCAAAATAGTTGCGATGCACTTCGGCTATAGCTTCAGGCTGTGTAATGGAAAGCAAGTCATTATTCCCTTTCACCGAAAGGTGATATCCTTTAAATCGCTCACCGCGAAAATCCGCTTCAGAAAAATTATACCGCTGCAGCATGGTACCCATGGCGCCATCCAAAATAAGAATGCGCTCTTGCATTGCCTTTAAGATCTCCTTCATATCGCCGTACCGTTTAAAATGATCGAATAGGTCACCGAAACGCATCCTGCCAAAGTAAGAGAGACCGAGCAATACTTCTCAAAACTTAAAGCCGCTGCCCGTTTTGCCTTTTCAGGCTGAATGTCTCCGTCTAAGAAGATACTTACGTGGATCGCTTCAAATGGTTTTGCATCCCGGAGTTCTTTACGTTTTCCGTCTACTTCAATGGTGTAGGATGTAACTTGCTGACGCTGCTTCTTTAAAATAGAGATAATATCAATTGCATTACAGCCGCCAACGGCCATAAGCACCAACTCCATGGGGCTCGCTCCTTGAACGTTGTCATTACTTTTATTATCGATCTGTACCGGAATGTCGTTGGGACCTTTTGCTTCAAAAAGGTAGTCGTCATTAGTACGCTTAAGGATTACTCTCATAGTTACATTTTTTTTTGACATTGTCAAAATTCAAGATCTAAAGACCGAACCATGGTTAGTCTTAGCAATTAAAATGTATCAAGAAGGACGAGAAAGTAGAATTGATCCCTGTGTTATCTATCACCATTGTAAATTGTGTAGAATGTAGCACCTTCTTTCAGGAGAAAGGGTTGCTAAGGCTTCAACGGGTCTAATCCCTCCGCCTTTCTTGATAACATTTCAATAAAGATGTGAACTTAACGAGTACAAATATTGAATTGAAAAACCGAACATCCAAATTTTTTCTGAAATATTTTGAAAAGGAATCGCTATTCACATTATTTTTTTACTTTTGCCCGAAGAAAGTAAAGAGGAAAGATTTGACTGATTGCAACCTCCCTAAAAAATGCTAAAGGCAGTGCAAACTACCTTCGACGCTTCCGTCAAATCTCCGTTAATTTTAAATTTTTAAAACCATTTGTATGGCGTATTTATTTACTTCGGAAAGTGTTTCTGAAGGACACCCGGATAAAGTTTCAGACCAGATTAGTGATGCATTGCTCGATCACTTCCTAGCATTCGACCCGGAATCAAAAGTTGCTTGTGAAACCCTCGTAACAACCGGACAAGTAGTCTTGGCCGGAGAGGTTCGAAGCAATACCTATCTCGATGTGCAGAACATTGCCCGTGATGTGATCAATAAGATAGGGTACACCAAAGGTGCCTATCAATTTAGCGGCGATTCGTGCGGCGTAATTTCGTTGATCCATGAACAATCCAAAGATATAAATCAAGGTGTGGATCGAGATACTAAAGAGGAACAGGGCGCAGGTGACCAAGGAATGATGTTTGGGTATGCCACCAAAGAAACGGCCAACTACATGCCTTTGGCCTTAGACATATCACATAAAATTCTAATTGAACTTGCGGCACTGCGTCGTGAAGGAAATGAAATTCCATATCTAAGACCCGATTCTAAAAGCCAAGTAACTATTGAATACAGCGATGACAATGTACCTCAAAAGATCGTAGCCATTGTTGTTTCAACACAGCATGATGAATTTGATGAGGATGAAATCATGCTAAAAAAGATCAAGAAAGATATTATCGAGATCCTTATTCCAAGAGTGAAAAAACAACTTCCGGAATATGTTCAGGCCTTATTTAACAACGATATCACCTACCATATCAATCCTACCGGAAAGTTTGTTATTGGCGGGCCGCA
>NZTP01000078.1 GCA_002696485.1 Altibacter sp.
CTCAGTGTAGAATCGTCCTAGCTTCGGTATACTGTCTTCGTCGGAAAGAAGAAGGCTTTTCCGGCAAGCCTGCCTCCGACGAGCATAGCGAGAGGAAGGTATTATTTCTTTTGGACCAGCAAATGCGAAGCATTCATGAATTCCTTTAAAAAACAATAAGAAAGTATGAATAAAAGAAAGTTGAAAACAATTCATTAATGGAAAAAAGAAAACTAAGAAAAAAGAAACATCATTTCCGCTCTTCACGCCACTGCATCCAAACCAGCACCGTCAATAACATCCCCAAGGCATACACGCTGTCCTCAATAGGAATGGTCCCTACACGAAGTCCCATGTTCTCGGTATTATCATACCAAACCACGGGTTCTGCGATCCAGCTTCCGGTAAGGACCCCGTTCACGAAGAAGAAGGGTAGCAGGATCACCAAAAAGGTCGGAAAAAAGGTAGAAAGAAGGGGCCTTTTGTAGTTATAAACCAGACCTAACAACAGAATAGCATAGCAGAAATTGACG
The DNA here is from genome assembly GCA_002696485.1 of Altibacter sp. Taxonomy (GTDB): domain Bacteria; phylum Bacteroidota; class Bacteroidia; order Flavobacteriales; family Flavobacteriaceae; genus Altibacter. The sequence goes on from NZTP01000078.1 coordinate 513, forward strand.
AGGGTATACCATCGGTCGTAAAAATACCAGAGCGAAACGATCAAGACACTTTGCAGCACTACATAGACGATACGGGTGGTATTTTCAGAAAAGGAAAAAGAAAACCCCGACGTCCCCTTCGGAAAGAAATACTGCAACGAATAATGTGTAAAAAGACATGCATAGGGAATACAAATAAAGAAGAGCCACTCTTCAATGGGAAGGTCCAGAATTTTATACCCCGTTATATAGGCATCGTTAAATCCCCAAATACCGTTTCGGGTAAAGAGCACATCCCAAGGAATAAAAAAAGCCATCATCACGGCAATCCCAATAAAGAGGGAACGCCATTTCTTGTAGAATTGAAGCTTCGGATGAAAACTGAATAAGAAAGGAATGAGGAAGGAACCTATATTCAAATACAGATACAGATAGTTCATTGACTACTTTTTGAAGTATTTTAAAGGCGGCACCAACATTCCGAAACATTCTCCTTTATCTTTTCCTAAGTGCTTATGGTGTATCTTATGGGCACGCCGTATGCCGCGGGCATACCAATTGTTCGCATTTCTGAAGAGCTTGAACCGCTGATGGATAAAAATATCGTGTACCAAGAAGTAGGTAATTCCGTAGGCAAAGATCCCCAACCCAATGGGTAAACCGGCCCAGAAACCGTAATACTGCCATCCCACAAAGCAGCCTATACTTACGGCTGCATAGAAAATAAAGAAAAAGTCATTGCGTTCCCACCAACTGCCGTGGTCCTTGTGGTGGTGGTCCTTGTGTAAACTCCACAAAAAACCGTGCATAATGTACTTGTGCGTGAACCACGCCATAAACTCCATGGCACTGAAGGTGCCTAAAAAGATCAATATCCAAAAAACAACATCCATACTAAATCTATCGCTTCAATTTGATAATATCATTAATTTCTAACTTCCAATTTTCAACGTCCAAATTCCAACTCCTAATTCCTAATTCCTAGCTCCTAACTCCTAATTCCTGTCTCCTAACTCCTAACTCCCTCACCGCACCAATTTCAGTTGGTACTTCACATAGCTTCGCGTCAACAACCCGAACTTCTCATAATTCGGAACGCGAATCCGGGCATTCTTTATATCCACTGCGGGCGTGCGGTGCAATTTCTTAAGCAATCGCCTGTAGTACCGGTACGCCATAAAGACCCCAAACTTGGCTTCGGCTGGCAATTGCAGTATCCCTTGATACCCCTTTTTAAAATCTTCTTCAATATCGTTAATGATCGCTTCTTTTGCATGTTCATCCAGTGCTTCCAGATTCGTATTTGGAAAATACGTGCGGCTCAGGCCCTCGTAATCGGCTTTCAGATCCCGTAAGAAGTTCACCTTCTGAAAAGCGGAACCCAAATGCATCGCCGACTCTTTCAATTGATCGAATTTAGCGGTATCGCCTTGCACAAATACTTTCAGACACATGAGCCCTACCACATCAGCAGACCCGTAAATGTATTCCTTGTATTCAGCCTCTGTACGATAAACACTTTTGGTAAGATCGAACCGCATGCTGCGCATAAAGGAATCGACCATGTCGCGTTCAATTCCAAAGTTGTGAACGGTATGCTGAAAGGAATTCAAGATAGGGTTCAGGCTAATTTTATCTGAAAGGGCATAATCCAAATCTTGTTCAAAGCGGCTGAACAAGGTCTCCTTGTCGTACTCATGAAACGAATCTACGATCTCGTCGGCAAAGCGAACAAATCCGTAAATGTTGTAGATATGTTGCCTAATGGAAGGTGCAAGCATCTTTGTAGCCAAAGAAAAGGAAGTACTGTACGTGTGTGTTACTTTCTTGCTGCAGGTTTGGGATACTATATCAAATAATTCTTTCATGACGCTATTTTTTTAGAAACCTCGCTATGTGCTTCGGTGTTCTACTGTTCTTTTTGTATAAGTCCGGCCACTAACTTACCTGAGATGAGTGAGGGCGGAACACCCGGTCCCGGAACGGTTAACTGTCCTGTAAAGTACAAGTTGCGAACCTTCTTACTTTTTAGTTTTGGTCGTAAAAAAGCCGTTTGCAGCAAGGTGTTGGCCAACCCGTACGCATTTCCTTTATACGAATTGTAAGCCTCCACGAAGTCATTGATACAAAAAGACTCTTTAAATATAACGTATTTTTTGGCATCCTGGTTGGTAAGTTTTTCAAATCGTTCCAAGATCTTCTCGAAATACTCCTCGCGCAGTTCCGGAATATCATCCAGGCCTGGTGCAAGGGGGATCAAGAAGATTCCTGCTTCCTTTCCCTCAGGCGCTGCGCCGGTATCGGTGATGGAAGGAAAGCTCGCATAAAAGAGCGGTTCCTCAGGCCATTGCGGCTCATCATAAATATCCTTGGCATGTGCTTGAAAATCGACATCAAAGAACAAGGTGTGGTGTGCGACATTCGCTAACTTCGTATTAAACCCCACAAAGAATAACAGGGCAGAGGGTGCAAATGTCTTTTTCTTCCAGTAAGCTTCCGTATACTGACGGTATTTGGGCTCCAGCAGGGTTTCGGTATGGTGGTAATCGGCGCCGCTCAAAACAATATCAGCCGCGACGGTTTCACCGTTCACTTGAATACCTACTGCCTTTCGTTTCTTCACAAGGATCTTCTCAACATTCTGTTGGGTCTTGATCGTTACTCCAAGGCTTTCAGCAAGAGATTTCATCCCTTCGATCACCGTATACATACCATCTTTTGGATGAAATGTGCCCAATCCAAAGTCGGCATAGTTCATAAAACTATAGAAAGCGGGCGTGTTGGAAGGTTTGGCGCCAAGAAATAGTACCGGAAACTCTAAAATGGAGATCAATCTGGGATTGTCGAATTCCTTACGCACCTCTTTGCTAATGGTGCTGAAGAACTGCCCGATCTTCTTTACGGTCACAGGTGTCACCAATTCCAAAGGCGAAACGCCCGGCCGGTATACCAGATCTTTAATGGCAATGTTGTAATTGTCCTGAGCCTCCGCCATGAAGGCACGCAGCTTTACCGAACTTCCCGGTTCCTCTTTCTCAAAAGCAGCACAAATCTTCTCTAAAGTATCCTCTATCGTGATGAAATCGTTGGTGCCAAAATAAACGGAGTAGGCAGGATTCAACTTTATAAGTTCGTAATAGTCGGATGGTTTTTTATGGAAGTCTGAAAAAAACCGTTCGAACACATCGGGCATCCAGTACCAGGTAGGACCAATGTCGAAGGTAAAACCGTCCTTCTGAAGCTGTCGTGCCCTTCCGCCAACGGTAGCATTCTTTTCATAAATCGTCACCGTATGTCCGTCACGCGCTAGGTAACTCGCAGCGGCAAGAGAGGAAAATCCGGATCCGATAATGACGATCTTTTTCATAATTTGTTTAACAAAACTAATTAATATTTAAACAGAATTGACGGTCTCGGACTAATTTTATGATTTTTTTAGTGTTTCCAGACGGGAGCGTAGCTGCTCCACGTTGGCGATCTTGGTGACCGATTTGGGTAATTGTTTTGAGTCCAGCGCATGAGTTTGTGAACCCATGATCCATAGGGAGCAATTGGCCGAAGCACAAACAGACGATTGGAACTCCTGAAAATATTCCGGCAGCGTGGATCGTTCGGGTTGTACCGTAAAGTACGAGATAAAGATAATGGTTGGATGGTGTTTCAACACATGAAATAGGCTGTCCAAAGGAATATTAGCACCCAAATAGATCGACTTGAACCCCGACGAAATAAGTTCGTAGTTTACATACAACAGACCAATTTCATGGATTTCCTCGTAAGGGAGGTAGAGCGCAAAGATCGGGTCGTGTTTCTGTTCGAAGTTTTGTTGTGCGCGCTCTATGTTAATGATTACTTTCTGCTTAATAAGTTCAGAGATAAAGCGCTCATGGGCCGGATCGATGGTCCCCGTTTGCCACAGCATTCCAATATCGGTTAGGAGCGGAACGAAGACCTCAAAGAAAAGACTTCTGAAATCATGGGTTTCCAGTAATTGATCGTAGGTACGGTTGAACAACCCGTAATCAAAATCGAACATGGATGTTTTAAGCGCCTTAATCGCAAACTCTTCTTGATCTAGGGCAGCTTCTTTCTGCACTAGGGCCAACAGTTCCTGTTCCGACAGCTTTGCGATCTTCGATATCTTATAGCCTTTATCGTACAAGAAAGTAACATTGAGAAGCTTTTTTAAATTTTCAAGATGATAGGTCCTAATATTCGTGTCTGTGCGGTCCGGATCCAATAGATTGTACCGTTTTTCCCAGATCCGGATCGTGTGTGCTTTTACGCTGCTGAGGTTTTCAAGATCCTTGATGCTGAATTCTGTTTTAACTGTCATGCTTCAGGTGTAGTATAAAGTGAAAGTACTAAAAAGATATTGAATAGGAAGTACTATTGTTTAATTTTTCAGAATAAGTAATGAACAGAAGTTCTATGAGCAATATCATTGGGTGCAGCACCGATTGCTACTATATTAGCTGCCAATGAAACGTGTAGCGGTCTTTTCAAAATATGGCTATCGAACATTTAAATATATCCGGCCTTTCCGAAGCAAACGTACAAGGATCACGAGAAAAGTACGGAAACAATCGACTGCAAAGTAAAAAGGGGAGTCCCATCCTTCAAATGGTGGGAAGTTTAATTAAAGAACCCATGGTGGTGCTTCTTTTGGCAACGGCATCCATCTACTTTGCAACTGGTAACACAGGCGATGGTATCTTCTTGGCAATAGCCATAATATTTGTGGCTGCCATTTCACTGTTTCAGGATTCTAGAAGTCGCAATGCCATAGAAAGTTTAAAAAAGATCGTTCAGCCGCATTGTCGTGTAATACGGGATGGGAAAGTGGTTGAAATTGCCAGTGAGGACGTGGTCGTTGGAGATGCATGTATCATGGAAGAAGGGGGAACGATCGTAGCAGACGGAATCATTGTGCATTCAAACGATTTTTCGGTAGACGAATCGGTACTTACAGGAGAATCCTTTGCCGTACATAAAGATGAACACCCGGGGAATAATGAAGTCTACAAAGGTACACAGGTGTCCGGAGGGCTGGCTGTTGCTCTTGTAACTGCCGTGGGTAGTGCGACAAAGCTAGGGAACATTGGCAAAAGCATGGAGACGTTGGCCTCAGAAAAGAGTCCGTTGGAAATACAGATAAATACTTTTGTAAAGAAGATGGTTGTCTTGGGTGTCCTTGTCTTTATCATGGTCTGGGGAATAAATTATAGCAATACGCACAACGTCTTAGACAGTTTGTTGAAAGCACTTACATTGGCCATGAGCATCCTGCCGGAAGAGATCCCGGTCGCGTTTACTACCTTCATGGCTATGGGTGCTTGGCGCCTCATGAAAGAGGGCGTGATTGTAAAGCAAATGAAAACCGTTGAGTCACTGGGAAGCGCGACCGTTGTATGTGTCGATAAAACAGGGACACTCACTCAAAATGAGATGCGGCTTGATAAGCTCTACACGATCAAATCGGGAAGGGGGAGGTCAATTTCTGAAGAATTGAATACAGACGAACTTGAACTTATCACCACGGCCATGTGGGCCAGCGAACCCATTCCTTTCGACCCTATGGAGCACTCCCTGCATTCGGTCTATGCTGAAAAGATTTCAAAAGATAATCGCGAGGACTATAGCATGGTGCATGAATATCCCTTAGGTGGAAAACCACCCATGATGACCCACATTTTTGCAAATGCAGAAGGAGAACACATCATTGCGGCCAAAGGAGCTCCTGAAGCATTGTTAGCTGTATCAACATTGAACGAGGAAACAAAGAAAGATATTATGCATCAAGTAGCGCAGTTTGCATTACAAGGGTACAGAGTATTGGGAGTGGGTGAGAGTTTCTTTGCCGGAGATCCTTGGCCAACCCAACAACAAGACTTTACGTTCCGGTTTAAAGGCTTGGTTGCCTTTTACGATCCGCCAAAGCAACATATACGCGATGTATTTGAGGCCTTCTATGCATCGGGAATCGATGTGAAGATTATTACCGGGGATATTGCAGAGACAACCATTGCCATAGCCAAGCAAACCGGTTTTAAGGGTGTTGAAAAGCATATATCGGGCGATCAATTAATGCAAATCAAGGAGGATGATCTGTCGAAGGTGGTTTCGGAAACAATGCTCTTTACACGTATGTTTCCTGAAGCAAAACTGAAGATTATCAATACGCTAAAATCAAAGGGTGAAATAGTCGCCATGACCGGTGATGGAGTAAATGACGGACCGGCACTGAAAGCCGCACATATTGGAATTGCTATGGGCAGAAAAGGGACAGAGATAGCAAAAGAAGCTGCCTCGCTGGTGCTATTGGAAGATGATCTCTCCAACATGGTTACTGCAGTGGCCATGGGGCGGAAGATCTATACGAATTTGAAAAAGGCCATCCAGTATATCATCTCCATACATATCCCTATTATTCTTACTGTGCTGCTCCCTTTAGCTTTTGGATGGCTTTATCCCAACATTTTCTCTCCTGTACACGTGATCCTCTTAGAATTGATTATGGGACCCACCTGTTCCATAGTATATGAGAATGAACCAATGGAAGAAGCTACCATGCATCGTGACCCGCGACCGTTTTCTACAACCTTCTTCAATTGGAGAGAATTAATTACAAGTGTGATACAGGGCATTATCATTACACTAGGAATACTGCTAGTTTATCTACTAGCAGTAAGATCCGGGCATTCCGAAGCGATCACCAGAACCATGGTATTCACCACATTGATTGCAGCCAATATCTTTCTTACTTTTGTTAATCGTTCTTTTTATTACTCGATCCTCACAACATTTGGTTATAAAAATCGATTGGTGCCATGGATCATTGGGCTTACCGTAACGATCACGCTGCTACTCCTATTTGTACCTTCATTTGCTACATTTTTTGAATTTGACCAATTAACAGCAAACCAAATGTTACTATGTCTAGTGATTGGTATGGTATCGGTGATCTGGTACGAAGGAATAAAATGGTGGAAGCGCTGGCGACAGGAGGGAGGGAAAAAGTCGGAACGCAGTCTAGCCTCGCCTTAGGGAGGAATACGCATTGTACTAAAATTGTTATGGAATAAAAAAAGTCATCCATAACAGATGACTTTAGTACCCGGGATGGGACTTGAACCCACACGTAACGAGTACACACGGCCCTCAACCGTGCCTGTCTACCAATTCCAGCACCCGGGTAAATAGTACCGTTGCACCATAGATTAAACTGCTTCGCAGCGGTAAAAAAAAAGTTAAACCGAGGGGTTTAACTTTTTTGGTGACCTGGCTGGGGCTCGAACCCAGGACCACCTCCTTAAAAGGGAGGTGCTCTACCAACTGAGCTACCAGGTCTTCCTTTATCTGCCTCCCTCTCGGTAGGCGGGTGCAAATATACTATCATTAAATTTATTTTTCAAAGCTATTTTAAATTAAATTTGAGAAAAAATTAGAATCCGCTGAACCTTCAGTAATTAATGTGAAAACAACATGATAATCGTACTTATTGGCTATATGGGAAGCGGAAAATCCACGGTAGGAAAACGTCTGGCCGCCACCCTGAACGCTAATTTTATCGATCTGGATACTGCTATTGAGAATAGAGAAGGAAGTTCGGTTAGTGAACTGTTTCGTGCCAAAGGAGAGATCTATTTCCGAAGAAAAGAGAACGAGATACTCAAAAATTTAATAGAAAACATCGCAACAGGTGTAATCGCTACGGGTGGCGGAACACCATGTTACGCAGATACCATGCCTTGGTTACTCCAACGCAAGGATGTGACGACGGTGTATTTAAAAACTTCGTTGGAGCTACTTACGAAACGTCTTTATGCCGAGCGTGCATCACGCCCGCTTATAGAGCATCTTCAGGATGCTGATACCTTACAAGATTTCATCAGAAAACATCTTTTTGAACGATCGTATTATTACCGTCAGGCGTCCCTAGTTATAGATACTTCAGAAAAAGATATCGCTACCATTGTCGAAGAGATTATACTAAAACTATTCTAAAATCGCTCTGTCGTTGTTCTTCTCGAAAATAACCGAAATATTCTCATTGAGCGACGTTGACAATGAAATACCTTTAAAATCTGCTTTTACAGGATACTTCTTATGATTTCGGTCTACGAGAACAGCCGTCTTGAACTGCTTTAAAGGAACCTCTAGAAAATGTTTAACTCCGTAGATTAAAGTAGTTCCCGAATGCAAGACGTCGTCCACCAATAATAAGGATTTGTTGGTATACTCTGAAGGTTCTAGACTAGTGCGAATAGGGTTGGTAGGTTTTTTCTTGTCAATAATCACCTCGCAAAGTGTCACATGCAACGGTGAAACAGATTCTACTGCTTTTTTTAATTTCTTGGCAAATTCAAATCCGTTGTTTTGTATCCCGGCTATAATCACTTCTTCCTCCTCGACATTGGTCTCATAGACTTGGTATGCAATACGTTTTATTTTATGTGCGATCTGTTTTTTATCTAGAATGATCGTATTGGAGTGTTCCATGTCTATTGTTTTTTTTCAAAGATAGTAAATAGCGTTACGAGTCTGCTTGCTCCGGATCTGTAAAATCGTCCAAATCTCTGCGATCTTTTTTGGTAGGTCGGCCCACGCCTTTTTTGCGGTAATAGTCTTTGGCATATTTTAAAAGTTCCTGACTTTCGAAGGCTTCCTTAGGGGTGATATCTTTCCGGTAAATGTCCACCAATTTGGCCCCCAGTCTGCTTTCCGGAAGGTCAAGCACTTCCAACTGATAGTTGATCTGGTCTTTTCGAAGGCTAATCGTATCTCCCGGATATACCTCCCGGGAAGGTTTTACGATGGTATCGTTTACGCGAACGCTTCCCTTCTTGCATGCATTTGTAGCAATGCTTCTGGTTTTATAATACCGAATACACCACAAATATTTATCAACTCTCATACAAATACCCTTAATTCTCCGTTAATCATTAGAGCAAAAATAACTGAAAATTGTATCTTGCGCCCTCAAAAATGATAGAATGAAAAAAGCTTTTTTTGGAATACCCCTTCTTGTAGTATTTTTTCTCATTGTCTCTGCGTGTAAAAATGATGATGATGATGGGAATGTAACACCACCTCGAGACCGTGGGGAGGAATCCTTAGTGGCTCAAACCGATATTGAAAGTTTTCTCGAGACACACTTTTACAATTATGAAGAATTTGAAAACCCTCCCACAGGATTCGATTATGTGATACGGTTCGATAGTTTGGTAGGCGATAATGCCAATAAAATTCCATTGATAGAACAAGTAGAATTTAAAACGGTAAAAGATCGTGTAGATACCGATGTATCCTACAAACTCTATTATTTAAATGTTCGCCAAGGAGGCGGTGAAAAAGTGGAGTTCTCAGATATCGTGACCCTTGAATTCGAAGGGAGAAAACTTGACTTAACGCTGTTCGACTCAGCCAATGCGCCTATTAGATTTGACCTAACCGCTATATTAAATGGCTTGCAGGATGGCTTGACAGAATTCAACACGGCCGAAGGTGAACCTATTATTAATAGCGATGGTACTGTAGAATTTGAGAATTTTGGAGTAGGCGCTGTGTTTGTCCCTTCAGGGCTTGGGTATTTTAACAATCCTCCGGGCAATATCATTGCACTCTACGACCAATTGATCTTTTCTTTTAAAGTATATGAAGCACAATTTGGAGACCAAGACCAAGATGGTATTCCTACACCCTTTGAAGATCTAAATAATAACGGGTGGGAAGAAGACGATGATACCGATAACGACGGGGTGCCAAATTTTAGTGATACAGACGATGAGAATGACGGTCGATTGACGAAAAATGAGATCACCGTAAATACATATGCAGTGAATCCCGGTGATGAAGAGCCCGTGTTAATAACCAATGAGGTAGAGGTGAATCGAGAAACCAATACAGCTACCGGACAGATCATCATTACTACGGTTGTGTTTCACGATCAGGATGGAGATGGGACACCCGATTATTTGGATCCTGATAATTAATAAAACCATATCTATTAAAAAAGCCTCGCATCGCGAGGCTTTTTTGATTTGGTGTTTCCTGTTGAAAAAAACAGGTGCAAAAAAAGATATTACTTGCGTGCAATCACTTTTAACGCTGCTTTTACGATTGCGTCTGCATTTAAACCATATTTTTCCATTAGTTCTTCGGGTGTGCCCGATTCGCCAAAGGTATCTTGAGTAGCGACAAATTCTTGTGGAGTTGGGGTACTTTCGGCTAAAACTCTGGCCACACTTTCACCTAATCCACCTAAGAAGTTATGCTCTTCGGCAGTAACAATGCAACCTGTCTTCTTAACGCTGTCCTGTATTGCTTTATTGTCCAATGGTTTAATTGTATGAATATTTATCACTTCGGCAGAAATTCCTTGCTCATGTAAAGTCTCCGCTGCTTGCAAAGCTTCCCAAACCAAATGTCCTGTTGCTACTAATGTAACATCGGTTCCATCTTGAAGGTGAACGGCTTCGCCAATGCGAAATGGTTGATCCGGATCCGTAAAGTTGGCTACTTTTGGCCTTCCGAAGCGTAAATACACAGGTCCATCGTGGTCTGCTATGGCTAAGGTGGCCGCTTTGGTCTGATTGTAATCACAGGTGTTAATGACCGTCATGCCGGGTAACATCTTCATAAGTCCGATATCTTCCAATATTTGGTGGGTCGCTCCATCCTCTCCCAAAGTCACACCGGCATGAGAGGCACAGATCTTCACATTCTTACCGGAATACGCAATACTCTGTCGTATCTGGTCGTACACCCGTCCCGTTGAAAAATTGGCAAAGGTACCTGTAAAGGGTATTTTACCTCCTATGGTCAATCCGGCTGCGATCCCCATCATATTGGCTTCGGCTATCCCTACTTGAAAAAAACGTTCCGGATGGTTCTCTTTAAAAGCATCCATTTTTAACGATCCTGTAAGGTCGGCACATAAGGCCACTACATTTTCATGCGTTTTTCCTAAAACCGTGAGTCCGTCACCAAACCCCGATCGAGTGTCTTTTTTGCCGCTGTCTGTATATTTTTTCATAATGATATCCCGACCGAACGGGTGTTCTTTTTAAATTCGAATTTAGTAATCGCCTAGTGTTTCAGGGTTCTGACTTAGTGCTACCTCCAGCTGTTCGTCATTGGGCGCCTTTCCGTGCCAATCGTGCGTATGCATCATAAAATCCACCCCGTTACCCATAATGGTATGCAAAAGTACGCACACAGGTTTCTTCTTACCTGTCTTTGATTTCGCCAGCTTCATACCTTCCACTACAGCTTCGAGATTATTCCCTTTTTCAATTTCCAGTACTTCCCAACCAAACGCTTCAAACTTTGCCTTTAGGTTACCAAGGGGCAGTACATTCTTTGTCGCCCCGTCAATTTGCTGGCCGTTGAGGTCAATCGTTACAATAAGATTATCTACAGTATTGGCAGCAGCATACATGATGGCCTCCCAATTCTGACCTTCCTGTAACTCACCGTCACCACACAAGGTATAGATAAGATGCTGGTCCTTATTTAATTTTTTTGCTTCCGCAGCCCCAATAGATACAGAAATACCTTGTCCCAATGAACCAGATGCAACACGAATACCGGGAAGTCCTTCATGGGTAGTCGGGTGTCCTTGAAGTCTTGAATTGAGTAATCGAAAGGTGTTCAATTCTTCCACCGGAAAATAGCCCGAACGTGCCAGCACGCTATAGAATACAGGAGAAATGTGTCCGTTGGACAAAAAGAACAGGTCTTCACCGACTCCGTTCATATCAAAGCCCTCTTTGCGTTCCATGAGCACTTGGTACAAAGCGACAAAAAACTCGGTGCAACCTAAGGATCCTCCGGGATGACCCGAATTTACCTTATGTACTTGTCGCAGAATGTCTCTGCGCACCTGAACCACTAAATCAGTAAGATAGTTAAAATCTGGCATGTTGATCGTATCAAATTAAGTCTCAAAAGTACGGGTTTCAGTAGGGGCTTACAAGGCGAAAAGTGAGCAGTTATTAACGATTTCATATTTTTAGTTAACAAGTGTAAAGGGGGTATTTGCTTCGGAAGAATTTCTTTTTTTGATCTCGAGTGAATTCTGAAAAATTCTTGAGTAGCTTCGTAAGTTTATCCTATGATAGATAGTATCTTTGCCCTTTCAGAAAACAAAAGGCATGCAATTTACATTAAAGGGGAAAGACACACAGAGCCAAGCGCGCGCAGGAACGATCACCTTAGATCACGGAACGGTAGAAACACCCATCTTCATGCCGGTGGGGACTGTAGGAACTGTGAAAGGAGTGCATCAAAGAGAATTGACCCAAGAGATCGATCCGGATATTATATTGGGAAATACATATCATTTATATTTGAGACCGCAGATCGATATTCTAGAGAAAGCGGGAGGAATCCACAAGTTCATGAACTGGGACCGAAGTATCCTAACGGATAGTGGGGGGTACCAAGTATATTCACTTTCAGCAAACCGAAAGATCAAGGAGGAAGGAGTAAAGTTCAAATCCCACATAGACGGAAGCTACCACGTCTTCACTCCTGAGAATGTTATGGAAATACAACGCAGCATAGGTGCCGATATTATTATGGCATTTGACGAGTGTACACCGTACCCTTGTGATTATACTTATGCCAAGCGTTCCATGCACATGACACACCGATGGTTGGAAAGATGCCTGAAGCATTTGAAGAAAACACCGTTTAAATACGACTACGAACAAACATTCTTTCCTATTGTACAAGGAAGCACGTATAAGGACCTAAGAAAACAATCTGCCGAATACATAGCTTCAGTAGGCGCGGAAGGGAATGCCATTGGCGGACTTTCGGTAGGAGAACCTGCCGAAGAGATGTATGAAATGACGGCTGTGGTCACCGAAATACTACCACAAGATAAACCACGTTACCTTATGGGAGTGGGCACACCAATAAATATTTTGGAAAATATCGCTTTGGGTATCGACATGTTCGATTGTGTCATGCCCACGCGGAACGGTCGTAATGGTATGCTTTTTACCGCTCACGGTACTATTAATATTAAGAATAAGAAGTGGGAGGCAGATTTCTCTCCAATCGATGAGATGAATCTTACTTGGGTAGATACTGCATACAGCAAGGCGTATGTGCGCCACTTATTTACAGTAAATGAAATGCTAGGCAGACAGATCGCCACCATACACAATCTGGGATTCTATCTCTGGTTGGTTCGTGAAGCGAGAAAACATATCTTAGCGGGAGATTTTACCTCCTGGAAGAACAAGATGGTGGTACAAATGGATAAACGCTTGTAACCAGATGCTGAGTATTCTCGATAGATACATATTACGAAAATACCTGGGAACCTTTGTGCTCTTGCTGTTACTTTTCATTCCAATTGGCATTACCGTTAATCTTGCAGAGAAAATAGATAAGATCTTGGCCAATGAAGTTCCCTTCATTGAAGTGGCTAAATATTATTTGGACTTCACCGTATACTTTGCAAATTTACTATTTCCATTGTTTCTTTTCTTATCGGTGATTTGGTTCACATCAAAATTGGCCAATAATACCGAAGTCATTGCTTTTTTAAGTAGCGGGGTGTCTTATTATCGCTTTCTTCGACCCTATATGATAGGTGCAACCATCGTTTGTATAGGTGCGTTGATCATGGGGATGTATCTGGCTCCTATGGCGAGTAAGGGCTTTAACGAGTTTACATTTCAGTATTTAAAGAACAACAAGAAGGACCGCCAGCAGAATAATGTGTATCGGCAGATCAATGACAATGATTACATTTATGTAAGCTATTTTAATGTCAAGGAAATGTCCGGAAATAATTTTACATTGGAACATTTTGAAGGAAATAAAATGACCTACAAATTGGCCGCCAGTCGCATTAAATACAACCAAAAGGACAGCACTTATACGCTGTATAATTACACCAAAAGAACCATAGGGGAGAACGAGGACATCCTTCAAAGCGAGGTGAAACTGGATACTACCTTCTCCTTTGAGTTAGAAGATCTTACGCCCGTAGAATACATAGCCGAAACACTTAATTTTACAGAACTTAACGACTTTATCGCACGTGAGAAGGAGCGGGGGTCCAGTTATATTAACAGGTATGAGGTAGTGCGTTACAAGCGTTGGAGCCTTCCGGTCTCGGCCTATATCCTAACCATCATTGCCGTTGCTGTTTCATCCATGAAACGTCGCGGCGGTATGGGGGTGAACCTTGCCATTGGAATTAGTATCGGGATGGTCTTTATCTTCTTCGATAAAATATTTGGGACCATGGCCGAACAGAGTAGCTTTTCACCTTTTATTGCTACTTGGTTCCCAAACATTCTATTTGGTATTTTAGCCATTTATTTGCTTAAAAATGCAAAACGATAAACTTCTCAACTACCTGCACCTTCATTTCATTGTATTTATTTGGGGGTTCACGGCAGTATTGGGTGCGTTAATCTCGATTGATGCCATTCCGCTGGTGTGGTATCGAATGCTGTTGGCGTCCATTTTGATCTATATCTATGTGCGTTGGAAAAAGATCGACCTTCGTTTTTCCTATAGAACGCTGGGCGGGTTCTTTTTGGCCGGATTGATCATAGCACTTCATTGGTTGGCCTTTTTTGGTGCAATTAAAGTTTCGAATGTTTCAGTAACATTAGCGATCATGTCAACAGGGGCGTTCTTCACATCACTATTGGAACCGTTGCTGTACAGGCGAAAAATTATTGGGTATGAAGTGTTCTTCGGAATGTTGGTGGTTGTGGGGCTGTATGTGATCTTTAACGTAGAGGGAGACTACTTTTGGGGTATTGTGTTGGCATTAAGTTCGGCTTTTCTGGGAGCCTTGTTCTCGGTAATCAATGGCAAATATGCCTTACAATATAAGGCCACGGCCATCTCTTTTTATGAATTGCTCTTCGGAATGTTATGTATTTCGGTCTACCTTACTTTTAGCGGAAGCTTCAACAATTCCTTTTTTCAAGTGTCTCCCAGCGATTGGATGTACCTTTTCATTCTGGCTTCGGCATGTACTGCCTACGCTTTCATTGCTTCGGTATATGTCATGCGATGGATTAGTCCGTACACAGTGATGCTCACAATTAATATGGAACCGGTCTACGGGATCATCCTAGCCCTTCTAATTTTAGGAGATGGGGAGAATATGAGTCCGCAATTCTATTATGGAGCCGCCATTATAATTTTAACGGTTGTTGCTAATGGGATTATTAAGATGAAATTGGAAAGAAAAAAAAGGCGATTGGGTGCTGGCTAAAAACAAAATTTTATCTTTGTAAGCTAAGCCAAATAATACTTCAAGGAGTGATCTATGGAATATCTTGATTTTGAATTACCTATAAAGGAGCTACAGGAGCAGTACGACAAAGCTTGCCAGATAGGCGAAGACAGCGATGTGGATGTAACCAATACCTGTAAACAGATAGAAAAGAAATTGAACGAAACCAAGAAGGAGATTTACAAGAATCTCACGCCTTGGCAGCGTGTACAATTGTCCCGACACCCAAATCGTCCTTATACGATGGATTACATAAAAGCGATCTGTGGAGATTCTTTCCTCGAATTGCATGGGGATCGGAATTTCAAGGATGACAAAGCGATGGTCGGTGGTCTAGGAAAAATTGGCGATCAAAGCTATATGTTCGTGGGTCAGCAAAAAGGATACAATACCAAAACCAGACAATTCCGAAATTTCGGTATGGCAAATCCTGAAGGCTATCGAAAGGCATTACGACTTATGAAATCAGCCGAAAAATTCGGGGTGCCCGTGGTCACGCTCATCGATACGCCGGGAGCGTTTCCCGGATTGGAAGCTGAGGAGCGCGGACAAGGAGAAGCGATCGCACGAAATATTTTAGAAATGACACGACTTAAAGTCCCAATAATTGTTGTGATCATTGGCGAAGGTGCGAGTGGCGGGGCCTTAGGGATTGGTGTAGGAGATCGGGTGCTTATGTTAGAGAATACTTGGTATTCTGTGATATCCCCGGAAAGCTGTTCATCCATACTCTGGCGAAGCTGGGAATTCAAAGAACAAGCTGCAGAAGCACTAAAACTAACAGCCAGCGACATGAAAAAACAAAACCTTATCGACGTGATTGTTAAGGAGCCTGTTGGAGGTGCTCACAGCGATAAGGAAAAGACCTACAGTACCGTGGCCAATGCCATCGAAAAGGTATATTTGGAATTAAAAGACTTATCACCAAAAGAATTGGTCAATTCCAGGATGGAAAAATATTCCAAAATGGGGGAGTTCAAATCCTAATTTCAATTATACCAACCCTTTCAAAAAACCAAAGTGAAAGCTTCGGTTTTTTTTGTACCTTATTAACAATAAATCAAAGTTTTCAACAGTTAAATTGTTAACGACCGGTGAACATCGTTCTTTAAAAAAGTCGTTCCGCTCTTAACATTTTCTTTACATTCGCTCAATGGAAAAACTGAAACCTCACACTTCATTTTCGGCTCGCCCGTCACAGGTAATTTCGTTGGAAAAAGGAAAGCTTCCTCCGCAAGCGACTGATTTAGAAGAGGTTGTGTTGGGGGCTATGATGATCGACAAGAAAGGTGTCGATGAGGTGATCGACATCCTGCACGCCGAGGTATTCTACAAAGAGTCTCATCAGCACATCTTTGAAGCGATTCACACCTTGTTCGAGAATAGTGAACCGGTGGACTTATTAACCGTTTCAAGTCAGCTAAAAAAGGACCAAAAGCTGGAAGCTTCGGGAGGAGAGTTTTACCTTGTGCAACTCACTCAAAAAGTGTCTTCTTCGGCACATATTGAATTTCATGCACGTATCATCCTTCAGAAATACATACAGCGAAGTTTAATAAAAATCTCCAACGAGATCATAGAAGACTCTTACGATGAAACAACCGATGTCTTCGATCTTTTGGACAATGCCGAGTCGAAATTATACGAAATTACACAGGGGAATATAAAGCGTTCTTCCGAGACTGCGCAGAGTTTGGTGATCCAGGCAAAGAAGCGAATTGAGGAGATCGCTAATAAAGAGGGGCTCTCCGGGATACCATCGGGATTCACAAAAGTAGATAAACTAACTTCCGGATGGCAACCCAGCGACCTTGTCATTATTGCGGCTCGGCCGGGTATGGGAAAGACAGCGCTCACCCTGTCTATGGCACGCAACATTGCTGTGGAACATAACATTCCCGTAGCCTTCTTTTCTTTGGAAATGTCTTCGGTACAGTTGATCACAAGACTTATTTCTTCAGAAACAGGCTTGAGTTCTGAAAAATTACGTACCGGAAACCTCGAGAAACACGAGTGGGAGCAATTGAACGTGAAAGTAAAAGGTCTTGAAAAGGCTCCCTTGTTCATTGACGATACGCCCTCACTTTCTATATTCGACCTACGAGCCAAAGCCCGGCGCTTGTCATCACAGCATGGTATAAAATTGATCATGATCGATTATTTACAGTTAATGACAGCCGGAGGAAGTCAAAAAGGGGGGAATAGAGAGCAGGAAATTTCTACCATTTCCAGAAACTTAAAAGCATTGGCCAAAGAGCTTAATGTTCCGGTGATTGCACTTTCACAGTTGAGTCGGGCTGTGGAAACCCGCGGAGGAAGTAAGCGTCCCTTACTATCCGATCTTCGGGAATCGGGAGCGATCGAACAGGACGCCGATATTGTTTCGTTTATTTACAGACCCGAGTATTATAAAATCGATGAGTGGGATGACGAAGAACGTACACCCACAGCCGGTCAGGCGGAATTTATCGTAGCGAAGCACCGTAACGGTGGTTTGGATGAGATCAAGTTGAAATTCGTAGGACATTTAGGGCGTTTCGAGAATTTGGAAACCTTCGACTTTCCCACAGAGATACATTCCCGTATGAATGATGCGGCCAATGATGATACCTTTAAAACGAGCCATTTACCGTCACCCGGAGAAGCTTTTGGCAGCGCTATGAATGATGATCTTTCTCCGGCCGATGGAGATGACGATGTACCGTTCTAAGATTACGTTTCTACAAATTATTTTTAAAAATACACCTTTTGGCTTAGATTTTGACGATATCGTATGGTGCCTTGGCTGGGATCGCTTTTGTTATTAGTTATATTTACAGAATGAAAAAAATCATATTCCTTCTTTTTCTGATGGTGTTTACGGGGCAAGCCTATGCATCCTATATTCTAATACCCATGGACGCCGAATCCCAAAAAGAGCATTTAAAAGCCTACGGAATTGTGTATTGGTCTCTGGAACGGCAAGTAAAATCAAAATGGTTGCTCAATTATCGAGGCGGATCCTTCCTTTTGCCCGATTCTGAAGAGATTAAAAAAGAATGCCAGATTCGCGGAGTATCATTTGAAGTGATCTCCGATGCGGCTACCGAGCAAATACTGTTGGAAATTAGTAGTCCGTCGCAGAATATGGAGGCGGTCTCATTGGAAAAGGCCCCTCGTATTGCCGTTTACTCACCCAAAGGAAATCAGCCTTGGGATGATGCGGTCACTATGGTGCTTACCTATGCTGAAATTCCCTACGACATCATCTACGACGAAGAGGTCATAGGCGATCAATTGTTACTATACGATTGGTTGCACCTGCATCACGAAGATTTCACAGGACAATACGGAAAATTCTATCGGGCCTATCGCGCTGCTCCTTGGTACATTGAGGATAAGGAACGTGCTGAAGCACTTGCTTCAAAAATGGGATACGCAAAAGTTTCCGAAGCAAAAAGAGATGTTGCCTTAAAGATTAGAGATTATGTTATTGGCGGTGGCTTCATGTTTGCCATGTGTAGTGCTACCGATAGTTTTGATATTGCATTGGCGGCAGAAGGTGTCGATATCTGTGAACCCATGTTCGACGGTGATCCCAGTGAACCGGGATATCAAAGTAAGATCGACTACAACCGCACATTTGCCTTTACCGATTTTATTTTGGAGCGTAGTCCTATGGTGTATGAGTTCTCCTCTATAGATATGACCACCAAACGTAATGTTGCTAAAGAAACCGATTATTTTTCCTTGATGGACTACAGTGCTAAATGGGACCCCATTCCTTGTATGTTAGTTCAGAACCATACGGCACTCGTAAAAGGATTTATGGGACAAACTACGTCGTATGACAGCGATCAGATCAAGGCGAATGTTTTGATCATGGGACAGAACAAATCAAATGGAGAAGCCCGGTATATTCACGGAATAAAAGGGAAGGGATTCTTTACTTTCTACGGCGGACACGATCCTGAAGACTATCAGCACAGGGTAGGGGACGCCAAGACGGAACTCGCATTACATCCCAATTCTCCGGGCTATCGGTTAATTCTCAATAACGTTTTATTCCCTGCAGCCAAGAAAAAGAAGCAGAAAACCTAATCTTGTTTCGGTAAGGAATTGTAATAATCTTTGGGTGGAAGCACGGTAATTTCTACGCGCCGATTCATTTGTTTATTCTCAGGCGTATCATTGTCCACCTTGGGTCGCGTTTCACCCATAGCACGGATCTCATAATCGTAATGCGCTTCATAGCCGAGTAGCGCTCGAAGTTGATCTACGACCGAATAACATCGGTTTTCAGAAAGGGTCATATTGGAGGCGTCACTTCCATCACTGTCTGTATGTCCTTCCACGACAATAGTGGCTTTGTCCACTTGTTTGATGAGTTGTGTAAGTGTATCTAGGGTTTGTTGTGCGCTGGTCTTAAGCTTGAATTCGGCAACATCAAAAAGAACATCTGCATTTATGGATAATTTAATCACACTATTGATCGCTCCAACTGCGTCAATGTCCGCTCCGGCAGTTTTGCTCTTGCACAAGTCTTGTAAGTCTGTGATTCGCATATAGTAGAAGACAATTTCGGGATCTATTTGCTCTTCACTAAGATCGATTATAGATTTTCCTCCGGCAATGGTGCCCGCGTAAAACCATTCGCTACCGTCCACGGAAATTTCGATCTTGGCAGATTCTTTCGATGGTCCTACTTCAAAAATATAGAGGTCATTCCCCGGAAGATTCATAAAACCATTATCTGTAAAGGCCAACGTAATACTTCCTTTACAGCCTAAGGACAGAAATTTACCGGAGTGATAGTTTTTGTAATTAGGTTCGTGAAGTGATTGTAGTGGATCTGCATACTTTTCGAGAGGCGGGGGATCCCCAATGGTAAAACTAACAATACTGTCGGCAAATGAAATCTTCCCCAAAGGCAAATAAATAGAAGAATACCGATCTATGCGATAGGACTTACCGGTCCCTTTTTGAGCCCATAGCGTAGGACCTAATACTAGTAACACAGCAATAAGAACAATAGTTCGTAAATGCATTGGAAGCTTTTTACTAAGATACGGAAACTTTGTTAGTGAGAAGGAGCTAAGGAAATTTGGATAAAGAACAATAAAAAACCCGCTCTATTGAGCGGGTTTAGGCGAAATAATAAGTTAGATAATCTTATTTTACTTTGTTTACGATCGCTTCAAAAGCTTCCGGATGATTCATAGCTAAATCGGCAAGAACTTTTCGGTTCAATTCGATATCATTAGCTTTGAGTTTCCCCATAAACTGAGAATAAGACATGCCGTGCTGGCGTGCTCCCGCATTAATACGGGTGATCCATAAGGATCTAAAATTTCTCTTTTTTGCGCGACGGTCTCTGTAGGAATACGACATTGCTTTTTCAACTGCGTTCTTAGCAACGGTCCATACATTTTTACGTCTTCCAAAGTATCCTTTGGCTTGCTTCATTACCTTTTTTCTTCTGGCTCTTGAAGCAACTGAATTTACTGATCTTGGCATAATTTACTTGTTTTTTGTAGCAGGCGACACGTATTCTGTGTACTTTATTTACTTATGAAAACGTTGTGTCTTCTATGTAGCCCAACTCCAGGGTTATTAATTAGTGTTAACCGGTTAAACGCTTACTTCAATCGAAGCATTTGTTTAACATTACTCTCATCGGCCTCATGAACTAAAGTATCATGAGTCAATGCTAGCTTACGTTTTTTAGACTTCTTTGTCAAGATGTGACTTTTAAACGCATGCTTTCTTTTGATCTTACCGGTACCTGTAAGCTTAAAACGCTTCTTAGCACTGGATTTTGTTTTCTGTTTCGGCATGTTTTCTTCTTTTTGTATTACTTCGCTTTATTGTGATCTTCCTCGTATTCGAGGAAGTATTATTTCTTTTTCGGGGAAATGAACATGATCATTCGTTTTCCTTCCAGTTTTGGCATTTGCTCAACCTTCCCATAATCTTCAAGCTCTTGAGCCAACTTCAACAAAAGGATCTCACCTTGATCTTTATAAATAATGGAACGTCCTTTAAAGAACACGTAAGCTTTCAGTTTGGCGCCATCCTTTAAAAATTTCTCGGCGTGCTTCTTCTTGAACTCATAATCGTGATCATCGGTATTGGGTCCAAACCGAATCTCTTTAATAGTGACCTTGGTCGCCTTGGCTTTCATCGCCTTCTCGCGCTTCTTCTGCTCGTAGACGAATTTTTTATAATCCATAATCTTACAAACCGGAGGGTTTGCATTAGGGGAAATCTCTACCAGGTCCAATTCCTGCTCTTCGGCAATCTCTTGCGCTTTCTTTAAAGGATATACTCCTATCTCAACGTTGTCTCCAACGAGGCGTACTTCTTCGGCTCGGATTTTTCGGTTGATCCTGTGTTGATCTTCTTTAATGACCCTTGCCGGGCCCCTGCTTCTTTTTCTTCGTATTGCTATGACTATAAATTATTATGGTTACACATTAAATTCTACGATATTTTTTTGAATTTCGGTGTTAATTAATTCCGAAAATTCAGAAAGGGTCATCGTACCCAAGTCTCCATGACTATGTTTTCTAACAGAAACCGTACCGTCTTTTTCTTCCTGCTCACCAACAATTAACATATAGGGAAGCTTTTTCATCTCAGCTTCGCGTATTTTCTTGCCAATCGTCTCGTTCCTATTGTCTACAAGGGCGCGAATTTCGTCATTTTCAAGCAAATTTAAAACTTTTTGAGCGTATTTTTCATATTTTTCACTCAATGATAGGATTGCTACCTGCTCCGGCATGAGCCACAGCGGGAAATTCCCTCCTGTATGCTCCAACAATATAGCAATAAATCGTTCCATACTTCCAAAAGGAGCACGGTGAATCATGATGGGTCGATGCATTTCGTTGTCGCTGCCCTTATATTCCAATTCAAAGCGTTCGGGTAAGTTGTAGTCTACTTGTATTGTACCTAACTGCCACTGTCTACCCAATGCATCCTTGACCATGAAATCCAACTTAGGACCATAGAATGCCGCTTCGCCTTCCACAACTACATAATTCAATCCTTTGTCTTTCGCAGCACTTAGGATAGCAGCTTCTGCTTTTTCCCAATTCTCTAAATTACCTATGTATTTTTCAGGCGTATTTGGGTCGCGCAGTGACACCTGTGCCGTAAAATTCTCAAATCCTAACGAACCAAAAACATACAACACCAGGTCGATCACATCTTTAAATTCCTTGTCTAACTGGTCGGGCGTACAAAAAAGGTGTGCATCATCTTGTGTAAAACCACGTACGCGCGTGAGGCCGTGTAATTCGCCGCTTTGTTCATAGCGATATACGGTTCCGAATTCGGCATACCGTTTTGGAAGGTCTTTATACGACCAAGGTCCGCTCTTGTAGATCTCACAGTGGTGCGGACAGTTCATAGGCTTCAACAGGAATTCTTCATCTTCCTTGGGGGTGTGAATGGGCTGAAAACTATCGGCACCGTACTTTGCATAATGTCCGGAAGTGACATACAGCTCCTTCTGACCGATATGCGGGGTAACCACCATTTCATAACCGGCTTTTTTCTGAGCCTTTTTAAGGAAATTCTCCAAACGTTCGCGCAAGGCCGCACCTTTAGGTAACCAAAGGGGTAATCCTTGACCCACTTTCTGAGAGAAGGTAAAAAGCTCCAATTCTTTTCCTAGCTTTCGATGGTCTCTTTTCTTAGCCTCTTCAAGAAGCTCTAAATATTCGGTTAGGTCTTTTTGCTTCGGAAAACTTATCCCGTAGATACGGGTAAGCTGTGTATTGTTCTCATCACCTCGCCAATAGGCTCCGGCAATACTCATAAGTTTTACGGCCTTTACAATACCCGTATTAGGGATATGACCCCCGCGACACAGATCGGTAAAGGTGTCGTGATCACAAAAAGTGATACTGCCGTCTTCTAGGGCTTCGATCAATTCAACCTTATACTCGTTTCCTTGTTTTTTGTAGTAGGAAAGTGCTTCGGTCTTGGAAGCTTCCCGTATAGAGAACTCATGCTTTCCTCGAGCGATCTCTAGCATCTTGGCTTCAATAGCCGGAAGGTCCTTTTCAGAAACTGTTTCAGCACCAAAATCTACATCGTAATAGAAACCATTCTCGATCGCCGGACCAATGGTCAACTTGACACCGGGGTACAATTCCTCCAAAGCCTGTGCGAGAATATGAGCCGAAGAGTGCCAAAATGCCTTTTTTCCGGCATCATCGTTCCAGGTATACAATATTAATGAACCATCCTTTTGGAGCGGAGTACTGGTTTCTACCGTTGTACCATTATACGAAGCAGAGATCACATTGCGCGCCAAGCCTTCACTTATACTTTTGGCGACATCCATGGGCGTACTGCCGGCTTCAAATTCTTTTACACTTCCGTCTGGTAAGGTAATCGCTATCATACATTATAGTTTAAAAAGGGTGCCAAAAGGCAGGGGCAAAGATACTACGAGTTTCTGCCTTATACAATAGAATCCTAAGAGATAATTCGAGAAGTGTAAGAAATAGAATACTTTGGGCGCTCCCTTTTTAAGGCTAAAAAGGGCAGGCTTTCGCGGCTCGCTTTTCCCAAAACGCTGTTTTTAGAAAGAGCTCAAGCAACCGCTCAATCCTTAGCGCAAAAAATAGTGTATATATATAGGTATAATGGCGGATAAAAATTTGTTTTAAGCTAAGTTCAATACTTTCAAAGCCTTATCATCTTGTAGTAAAAATATCTCAAAAAAAGATGGTTTTAAGTTTGCACAAGATAAAAACCATACTATCTTTGCACCCGCTTTGAAGAACAAATAACTGTTCGAATAGCTGCAAAAACAACGGTCTGAATTTTTTTTGAAATTATTTTTTAAAAAGTATTGCAGGTTTAAAAAACTGTTGTACATTTGCACCCGCTAAAACAATGAGTGACTATAGAAACACGATTTGTTTTGTTTTGAAAAGAGATTAAAAGTTCATTGGAATATTGAAATTGACAGCGTATGGATTACAGATGGAAACGTTTGTGATCTGTATTGAAACTAAACTAAGTTAAAAACTCTTGAGATTTTTTTGAGGTCGGGCTTTTATTGGTAAATCGTATATAGTAATATTTAAGATTTGACGATGAAG
>NZTP01000079.1 GCA_002696485.1 Altibacter sp.
ATAACATCGTTAGCAAGTTTTTCCCGGTTTCGCTCTACGAACCACCCAAGACTTGCGCTCCCTACTTCTTCTTCTCCTTCGATCATGAATTTTACATTGCAAGGAAGTTGCTCTGTACGTGTCATAAACTCCAATGCTTTCACGTGCATGTACATTTGTCCTTTATCGTCACAAGCGCCTCTGGCAAAGATCGCCCCTTCCGGATGCAAGTCGGTTTTTTTGATGACCGGTTCAAATGGCGGGCTATTCCAGAGGTCTAAAGGATCCGGTGGCTGTACATCGTAATGGCCATACACAAGAACAGTAGGTAGTTTCGGATCGATGATCTTCTCTCCGAACACAATGGGGTAGCCGGGTGTCTCACAGATTTCTACCGTATCACATCCTGCCTTTTGGAGTGCTTCCTTAATAGCATGGGCTGTTTTGATCACTTCGTCTTTATAGGCCGAATCGGCACTAATGGAGGGGATCTTTAGCAGTTCCAAAAGTTCGTTCAAGAATCGTTGTTTATGTTCTTCAATGTACGGTTTTGCACTTTTCATTTATAGTATTTTAGTTCGTTGGAATACATTCTTTATATCTCTTTCCCTACTTTAAAAGCAGTGTCCCTGGCTAATTTTTTGCTCTTGGGAACGTGAGGTAAACGTGTATTTCATAAAAATTATTTCTGAAGGAGTACGAAGGTACAAAAAGATGTAATTTTGAGAGAAAGATTGTTTGATAATTATAATTCTTGATTATATTTGCACCCCAATACGTTCGCGGGCGTGGTGGAATTGGTAGACACGCCAGACTTAGGATCTGGTGCCGCAAGGTGTGGAGGTTCGAGTCCTCTCGCCCGCACAAAAAAACCTCAACGAGTTCGTTGAGGTTTTTTTATTGACATGGATCGGAATCAAATGAGTTTCTGAAGCTCGAACGTTTTTTTAATTCCCAAACAGTGTTTACAGAGAAAATTTTGCCACGGATCGGTATCAGAAGATTCCT
Source organism: Altibacter sp. (assembly GCA_002696485.1). GTDB lineage: Bacteria > Bacteroidota > Bacteroidia > Flavobacteriales > Flavobacteriaceae > Altibacter. The sequence goes on from NZTP01000079.1 coordinate 988, forward strand.
TCCTTTCTTTTGTTCGCTGCCGTATGTTTATGGGCTGTGCAGGCATGAGTGTTACTATTCTTAATTAATAATCACCTTTTTCGCTGTTTTTTCGTTGTTTGACTCCATCCATAGGGTATACACTCCAGCGGGCAGTTCCGGCAACCAGACTTTTGGATGATTATCGTTTTGTACAGACACTGTATATACAGTTCTTCCTAATGCATCTATAAGGGTAAGCTGAACATCTCCTGAAAGACCTGTGATGAAAATATGATCTGAGGTTGGATTTGGAAAAACTATGATTTTTGAATTGAGATTTTCTTGAATTCCAAGGACACTTTCGGGTTCAAAAATGATTTTAAAACGGTCTGGAAAATTGCCTAAATCACTTTCAAAACTATAGGAACTATTGTTGAGCTGTGCAAGAATGTCCAGATAGGTATCATAAAGATAGACAGGGGTATTGATGAGAATATCGCTATCTATTTCTGAAAGAAAAATTTTATAATCCGTGTTCTTGTCGATTAAGGTTGAAAACCCTACCGGGATGATTTTTTCGTCTTCAAAAGGACTTAAGGACTGAATACCCAACTCGGCATCAGATCCTTCGATACCTGAATATATTGAAAGTACGGTAGCGAGTCTATTACTGTCGTACCCTGCGTCAATAGCATCGGTTGCGTCCTCTGTAAAACCAATAAGGCAGGTGCTTTGCAAGGCATAGGTGGCGCTTTGTATCTTAAGCCATATTCTATCCTTGTTCGACATGGAGCGTAGCGTGGTATTGCCGCTAGTAAGTCTCATGCTATTATTGAATGTGGCGGTCCCGGCCCCAATGGCCTTTACGGCGAAGCCTTGCCCGGTTGAAATGATTCCGTTGGGCTGAGTGTTTGTACCCGATGGGTCTGCAGCTGCTGCGGTTCCACCCATGAGGTTATACATAGAAATATCTTCCATGCTAAAATTCATACTTCCTGCTCCGGGAAGTGACGGACTGGGAGGTGTTAAATGTTCCCAGAAATATACTTCATTGAATAATGGGTTTGCCATTAGAAAGAGATCGGCGTCTATGGCAGATGGATAGGGGTTGGCCATGGCATTGGGACTGGCGTTTCGGTTGTCAGCGGCGGTAGGTCCGGGGGTGTTGTGCACTACCGGAAAAGTAATAATCCCGTTATTCAAGGTCCCTTGATCGTAGATTATGGTAAAGATGCCTCCCGGTTGTCCATATCCTGATTGTGGTCTTACAATATAACCTTCCCCCGGATCGATTGAGCCGGTATAGGCAGTCCAGTTATCGTAATTGTCATCGGCAAAATTCTCGGCCATGGGGAACTGCATGGCGACATCGGGATTGGGAATAAAGTTTAAGGTGTTGTGATCTAATACGAGAAAGGCATTGGCGAAAACACCGTTTCTGGTTTCTGATGTCATTGGACTACCCAGTACCATAAAGTCCCTTGATGCTAAATTTGGAGTGATTAATTCGGTTTCAATAGTTCCTGTCTTTATCACTTGTGCAAAATCGTATTCTTGAACAAGACTACCTTGGTGGGCAATGAAAAGGGATCCATTTACGGTAATATCATTAGCCGAATAGATATAGTCGTTCGCGCTTATCGTCACGCTGCCCGATGCTTCGATCTCGCAGGTACAAGTATCGATGGAGCCGTTTACAGCGGTATCATAGGTGTCCGAAATGATGGCATTACTACCTGCGTTCGGAGCACCGTTATCCCATGAAGCTCCCGAAAAGGTAGTTGGGGTGCCTAAGACAGTAACAATGGCCGAAGCATTTGCACTGTTCCCGGCCTCATCTGTAACTGTAAGTAACACCGTGTTATTTCCTACGTTCGAGCAGTCAAAATCGGTGATATCCAGTGAATACATCAAATTGGCTTGTAATGAGAAATTATCAAAAGAACCATCGTCAATTTGAGCAGGTGTAATGGTGGCGGTGCCGCTGCCATCTAAGAATACGGTTATGTCCTGCGTAACTACCGTGGGAGGTTCGATATCTGTTTTTTGCGTTATGGTAAGTACCAGTTGGTTGGACACCGTAGCACAATCTGCGCTAAACTCATATTCAATGCCATTGAAAACACTATTTGAGGGCTGCATCAAGTTGCATGTAGTAATCGTACCCGAGGTGGTTGCCACTGTAAATTGATCGTTCACAAATCCTTCAAAACCCATAGTTACAGTTACATTTCCCTCCATGACAGCATTTCCCGAAATGGCTAATACATCATATTCCGTTCCCGCATTGTAGCCATTTAATTCCACATCTAAAACTGAAGTGTTGGTCGATTCAAAATCACCTATTACAGAAAGGGTTCCCGGCGAAGCGCCCGGCGCAAAGGTTCCATTGTTGGTAAAGTCTGCTGGTGCGGGTAAATCAATCGTGCCGATACCTTTAATAATCCCTGATGATGTATTGTTGAGTGTATTTGTACCATTAAATTCAATTTCACCCGATGCGGCATCAATAATACCTGTATTGGTTGTTTCCACAAATAGCACTGCTGTCCCTGTTCCTTGCGTTTTTGTTAATAATCCGGAATTGTTGAATATATGAGAAGCGCCTCCGGCCCAACTAATATTACTGGCATCGGCTTGAATATCGATAATGCCCGAAGATTGGTTATTTAGGGTGCCGTCTGTAATATTCAAATCACCTCCGTTTTGAATGGTCAAGGTTCCCTCATTACTAAGGATCGAATTATCGAGTATTGTTTTTGTAGCAAATGCGGTTAAATTCAACAATCCTTGGTTAATCAAAGTACCTCCTCCGTTAAAATTGTTTGCAGTCCAGTTTACACCTGCTGACCCTGAAAAATTAAAAATGGCTGTGGTAGCAGGTGCTACGATTAACTGACTACTCCATTCGATTGGCCCATCCAAGGTACCACTAAGTGTACCTGAACAAGTCACGGGACCTCCCCAAGTTAGGGTTGCTCCCGTAAAAACATTGTAAACGCCCCCTGTGAGATTCTTATTTAAGCCCGAAAAGACTAAGTTTCCACTTTCGACGCTTATCGTTCCCGTATTATTCAATTCGGCAGCAATACCACCATTTCCTGTAGTGGTGGTTCTCCTAATCGTGCCATAATTATTTAATATGTGTGAACCTACACCGGAATAGGAGATATCGCTACTTGCAGCTTGAATGTCTATGTTTCCTGAAGCCTGATTATTCAGAATTCCATCTGAAATGTATAAATCACCAGCATTCATTAAGGCTATGGTTCCTTCATTATTAAGCAGTGTACCTGCTAGAATGTTTTTGGTCGCTGCGGTAGTTAAATTCAATAATCCTTGATTTATTAGAGTCCCTCCGCCGGTTAAGTTATTGGTTGTCCACTGTACCGCTGTCGGACCGGAAAAATTGAATGTAGCAGTCGTAGCATTCGCTACACTCACTTCGCTACTCCAGTTGATAGGACCATCTAAAACTCCGGTAAGTATTCCCGAACAGGTCACAGGGCCTGTCCAAGTGAGTGATGCCCCTGAAGATATGTTGTAAGTTCCACCTGTAAGATTTTTGTTAAGGCCACTAAAGGCCAAATTTCCTGTTTCGACATTGACGGTTCCCGTATTGTTCAATTCGGCAACAATGCTGCTAGTGCCTGTTGTGTTAGTTTTTCGAATGGTTCCTGCATTGTTAAAAATATTGGACCCAGCACTTCCATAACTGATATCACAGGATGTTGCTTGCAAATCTATAATTCCGGAGGCTTGGTTGTTTAATATACCGCTGGTAATATACAAATCACCTGCATTAAGTAAATTAATAGTTCCAGCATTTTCAAATGTTGTAAGACCCAATATATTTTTGGTTGCCGCTGTGGTTAAGGAAACAATTCCTTGATTTAAGAGTGTTCCCCCGCCGGTTAAGGTATTGGTTGTCCAATTCACTCCTGAGGTTCCTGAAAAATTAAAAGTGGCAGCTGTAGGAACGGTCACTTCACTGCTCCAATTTAGAGGACCGTCCAATACGCCTGTAAGGATTCCGGAGCATGTCACAGGACCGCTCCAAGTAAGAGATGCACCACTAACAGCATTATAGGTGCCTCCCGTAAGGTTTTTATTGAGAGAAGAGAATCGTAAATCACCGCTTTCTACACTAATAGTACCTGTATTGTTCAATTCTACAGCTATATCTGCTGTGCCGGTTGTTGCTGTTCTCTTTATGGTTCCTGCATTGTTCAATATATTGGATCCTGCGCTTCCATAACTTATATTTCCTGAGGCAAACTGCAAATCGATGGTACCGGATATTTGATTATTTACCACACCACTGGTGATGAACAAGTCTCCGGCGCTTAAAAAATTGATCGTACCCTCATTAGTAAGCGTAGTGAGTCCCAAAATGCTTTTGGTTGAAGCGGTTGTTAAGTTTAAGGTACCCTGATTGGTAAGTGTTCCACCTCCATCTAAATTATTGATGCTCCAGGTTACGGTAGTATTGGGTCCGAAATTAGATGCGGCTGCTATGGACAAGAGATTGCTCCAGTTAAAAGTAGCTGTCCCCTGCACCTGTAAAGAATTGATGGTCGCAGCGGCATTGAGATTCACGGTAAAACCGGTTGGAATCACAGCGTCATGACTTATCGTGGGAACCACTCCAAGGCTCCAATTGCTTGCATTATTCCAATTGTTATCCGATGCACCGGTCCATGTATTGGTTTGGGCTTTTACAAGCGAAACTGCGAGTATTAAAAATAGTAGACAGAAGTGTAATTTTTTAGATGCCATCTTGATGTTTTTTCCTTTACATCGAAATGATTTAAAAATGTCATCATCAAAAAGTCTGAAATTTTTAAAAACATCGGTGACCGGGTTTTTAGGTTATTCGCTATCTTTGAATCTTAATTAACCCACTAAAAACATTTTTATCATGGGAGTAGGCAGTCTTGTAATAGCGACCATTGGATTATGCTTTCTAATCGCAATCATCATAGAGGTAAAAGAAAGATTCTAAGAAGTGACTTTCGTTTTAAAGGCTAATAAAAAGAAGCTCCAGTTCTCACTGAAGCTCCTAGCCAATAGTAATCAAATTAAAATTTAAATTAATTGGTGTTACTATTATATATATTTATGGAAAGGGGAGTTAATATGGTCGTGTCATTTTCTAAGAGCACGAATTGGTTCAATACATTAAAAAAATAACTGAGTATTAATGTTATAAAGCCGCTAATCGAAATAGTCGTTGAATGTACCATTATAATGGGGTTGGTCAGTGATATTAAAGTTACATATAATTTAGAAGCAATTTTGTACAATCAATCCCACAAGAACTCAAGATTCTTTTTCATCTATAAGTTCCTTTATCTCCTTTTTTTCATCACCATTCAATTTTGGGTTTTTAGGTGGTTTTGCACCATTTTTATGATGGATCTCATAATACATTCCAAAATGGTCACTCCCAAAATTCGCTGTGCGCTCCATGTTTCCAACAAACAGGTCTTTGGTGTGGAATAAATGATCTAACGGAAACCGCATAAAAAAATAGTTGGCGTGATAGGTAGGAAAGAAACCACGACCTACCCGTGGATCGATCATCCCGGTCATCTTCTTAAAAAGGCGCGTGGTTCGTGACCACACAACATCATTCATATCTCCACAAACCACCACAGGTTTTTTTAGGGATCGAATGTGTTCCCCTACCAGCATTAATTCGGCATCTCGCTCTTTGGAAGTTTCATTCTCGGTCGGGCTGGGTGGAGCCGGGTGAAGACATGCAAAGAAAACAGAAACATTCTCACACATTGAATATTCAAAAAAGATGGATGGAACATCCTCTTCTACCAAATAGTTCACTTTAACGTTTTGCAATTCTTTTTTGCTGTAGAGATGCATTCCGTAGTAATTCTCCTTAGGAATTTTTACCGAAAACGGATGCGTGGCTTCAATTTCATCTAAGCGTTCTTCCCAGGCTACGTTGGTTTCCATTGCTAGTACCAAGTCGGGATCGTATTTTTTTATCAAAGAAATGAATTTCCCGCAATGTGTATTATCCTGAAGTACATTGGCGGCAAGAATGGAAACCGAACCATCATACGGAAATTGTGGTTTTTTTCTTGGGTACCATGAACTGTAGGGGTACACCTTTACAATTTGATAGATCATGCTTGCCACAAGTGCTGCGATCAATATCCAATCAAACACCAAAAAATTTTCCTTAAAATAGAACAAACACCCCACTAATATCCCTTGAATAAAAAGAGATTGTAGCCTTACAAAATCCGGAGTTCTAAAAAACCAATGGGGATGTCCTGTGGCCGGAAGAAATGGCGAACCAATAAATACGATACATAGAATGTACAGAATCATAGTCTATAAAATTAGAATATTTTATAATGTTTTGCTTTTATTTAAGAGGGATTTATCGTTTAAATACTATTTGTTATTCCTCATACTCTTTTAAAAAGGGTATTTTTGCACCACAATTAAAAGATGTTGTATTCCCATGTTAAAGACCGAAGCTACCCTCGAGATCTCAAAAGAAGCCATGACCCAATACGGGTATAAGGTGGTTGATGCCATCGTTGCACATTTCGATACGCAAAGCAGCAAACTTCCGGTTGCCAGCGCCACTAGAGAGGAGATGGATCATTTGTTTTCTGAAGAAGCGCCTGAAAGAGCCATGGACCCCGAGAGTGTATTGCAGTTTGTCCTTGATGAGGTAATGACCAAGAGCAATGTAGTATCGCACCCGCGATCTTATTCTTTCGTCCCGGGACCAAGCAATTACATAAGTGCCATGGCCGATTCTTTGGCTTCGGGATTCAATATTTTTTCCGGGGGATGGGCCGCTTCTCCGGCAGCCGCCGAATTGGAGATTGTGACGATGAACTGGTTACTGAAACTGTTCGGATTTCCGGTAAAACGAGGGGGTGGCATCTTTACAAGTGGTGGATCCATGGCGAACCTTACTGCGATCATTACGGCCCGAAAGGTCAAGTGTGGTGACGATTTCTCGAAAGCGATCATCTATTTGTCAGATCAAGCGCATTCCTCCAATATTAAAGCGATCCGTTCTGCCGGATTTAAAAAGGAACAAATAAGAGTGATTCCTACCGATTCAGAATTCAAGTTTGCCATTAACAAATTAAAGAATGCTATTGCTAGGGATGTCCTCGAGGGCTTACAACCGTTTTGTCTCATCGCGACAGCAGGGACAACCAATACAGGTACGGTCGATCAACTCTCTGAATTGGCCACCATCTGTAAGAAAGAAAAAATCTGGTTTCATATAGATGGAGCCTATGGTGCGGCAGCGATCTTATCCAAGAACGGAAAGCAACTTCTTAAAGGCATCGAAAAAGCCGATTCACTTACGGTCGATCCTCATAAGTGGTTCTATCAACCTTATGAGATTGGCTGTTTATTAGTAAGAAACCATCAGTGGTTAAAAGGCACGTTCACCGAAAAACCGGAATACCTTCGGGATATTGAAGGAAATACTTCCGAGATTAACTTTTACGATCATGGCATTGAACTTACACGCAGGTTCCGTGCCTTGAAATTCTATATGTCCATCAAGACCTTCGGATTAAGGACGTTCAGAAAAGCGATCACCTACAATATTCAATTGGCAGAAGCTACCGAATCCTTGCTGCGAAAGAGCAGTCATTGGGAAGTGATCTCGCCGGCGACATTAGCGGTCATCAACTTTCGTTTTAACCCCATTGGAAATAAACTTTCAGAAAAGAAACTCGATAGCCTCAATCAATATATCTCCAAACATGTAGTGGACTCGAAGCAAGCCTTATTGGTCACCACACTTCTCAACGGACAAGTCGTCCTGCGTATGTGTTTGATCAATCCGCGAACCTCCATGCAGGATATAAAAGAAACGTTGGCACTTTGCGAGTCGTTTGCTGCCGAAAAATACACTCTGTGAGAACTGCAGACATCTTAATATTGGGCGGTGGCGCCGCTGGATTCTTTACTGCAATCAATGCAGCCGAAGCAAACCCCGAATCGCGAATTATTATTCTGGAACGAGGAAAAGACGTACTCACAAAGGTCAAGGTGTCCGGAGGCGGTCGTTGCAATGTGACCCACGCCGAGTTCGATCCGAAAGAATTAACGACGCATTATCCACGTGGGGAAAAGGAACTCTTAGGGCCTTTTCACCAATTTATGACAGGGGATACCATCGCTTGGTTCGCAGATCGCGGGATCGCATTAAAGATTGAGTCCGACGGCCGGATGTTCCCGGAGAGTGATTCTTCTCAAACCATTATAGATTGTTTCCTATCGGAAGCCGACCGACTGGGAATAACGGTATTAAGGAACCATGCCGTAAAGAGCATTCAGAAAAAGAGTGAAGCTTGGCTGGTTGTCACTACCGAAGGGAATTTTACGGCTCCTAAAGTTGTGGTAGCCACCGGAAGCAATACAAAGGTGTGGAAATTGCTCGAAAATTTAGATCACAGTATCGTGGCACCGGTTCCTTCCTTGTTCACATTTAACATCAAGGACCCGCGCATTGAGGGCTTACGAGGTGTTGCAACGCAAGCATCGGTATGTGTTTTAGACAAAGAGATGGAACCGATATTGTACAGTGACGGTCCTCTTTTACTCACGCATTGGGGCATGAGCGGTCCGGCCATATTAAAGCTTTCAGCTTGGGGAGCTAGAGTGCTTGCACCCACTAACTACGCATTTACTATTCAAGTGAATTGGCTCGCAGTACAAACTTTTGAAACCACCCTAGACCAGTTAAAATCTTTAAAAAAGAGTCTCAATAAAAAATTAGTAGCATCACATGCCCAATTTGAATTGCCAAAGCGTTTATGGCAACGATTGGTGGAGACATCGGGAATCTTAGAGACCCAATCTTGGGCAGAAATTACAGGAGAACAGCTTCAGGGGCTTGCCCACGAACTGACGCAAGCCACCTTTGAAGTAAACGGAAAAAGCACCTTTAAAGAAGAATTCGTAACTGCCGGTGGTGTTGATCTAAAAGAAGTGAACTTCAAGACATTTGAGAGTAGACTCCATAAAGGTCTGTTCTTTGCCGGGGAAGTGCTCAATATTGATGCGATCACCGGAGGGTTTAATTTTCAGAATGCGTGGACAGGAGGTTATATCGTAGCACGATCACTTTAAAAATTCTTTCTAACCCGGCATTACTTTAATTTACTTTTAACACATTTCTTGCGTACTTAGATTTACATTTAGGGATGAAATTTTTAATGGTCATTTTTATGGCTTTCACCTTTAATGCGTTCGCTCAACATCTTGATAAGCATCAATGGAGCGATAGACTGATCCTTGTGATCTCACCCACTTCAGACGATCCGTTGGCACGGAAACAACTAGAAGCGTTACAAAATAAAAAAGATGAGTTAACAGAGCGAAAACTATTTATCTATCACATATTCGACAACGGCTATCGCTCCAATTTTTCTTCCGAGAGTAGGGTGCCTCCTGCACAATTAGAAGTAGAAGATCAATTTAAAGTGATGCTGGTAGGATTGGATGGCAGTGAGAAATTTAGTGCCAATACTCCTCAAAAGGCTGAAGTGTTTTTCGATTTGATCGATGCCATGCCTATGCGACAGGCAGAACTCAAGAAGAACAAGGAAGAATAAAAGGGTTTGCGCTCGGACTTTTGCAGTGTTATTTTAACGAGATGATAAAGAAGTTGTTTTTCTTCTCCTTAGAAATAAAAACAAGACCACACCTAGTATTATAATACCGATGGCCCAATACCACCAAGGTGTTCCTGCGTCAAGTTGTAAGGGAGAAGTATCACCCATAAGGACCAAGCCAGCCCAATATTGAGGCGCAAGTTCCCTTCCCCTTGCCGTGGCGAGATAATACAACTTTGCTTGTTGGAGTGCTTCATCCTTTGGCATTCCTGCGGCTAAATTATCATAAAAATAAGCGACAATTTGGGCACTGGACTTTTCATCGATCTTCCACAAGCTGGTCAAGATGCTTTCACTGCCCGCATACGTGAACGCATGCGCCAAAGAGATCATCCCTTCTCCTGCTTGATAGGTAGGTTTTCCGGTTTCACAGGCGGTGAGGATTGCGAGTTGTGAAGAAAGGTCTTGATTATAGATCTCATAAGTATATAGAAAATTATCGTTTAGGTTTTCTTCGGAAAGGTTTTTCGCAAAGATCAAGCGGGAAAGTTCGGGACTTACATTATTGGATTCGGCATGCGTACCAATATGAATTATCTTATGTTCCTTGGCATTTTCAGTAAAGAATTGCTTTGAAGCTTTTTCGTTAAGAAACAAGGAGCCGTCAAAAGTTCTGGAATAATTTTTGGCTACATCAATACTAAAGGGTTGCGGTAGTAAGGTCAAGTAATGCCGGTCTAATGAAACAGAATCTTTCACAGCTATTCTGTAGTCGTCTTTCATTTTTTCTGAAAATTCAGGAGCAAAACCAACGAAATTCTCAGGATAAACATTAAGCTTAGTATTTGATTGATTTTGTGTTAGTAAACTAAAATTGTACGAGATACTATGTTTGGCCAAAAGACTGTTGGTGGCGAGATCGCTAAATGTTTTTATAGGCTTGGGAGTAAGCAGTTCGAAACTTAGATTGTACAATTCTCTATCCGGGATGATGATCACTTTTTGGGTGGTGATCCTTTCAGAAAAGGGTGCCCAAAGCTGTTGATAGAGATCGTATAATTTTGTACTAATCTTGGTGGCACTAAAGTCGTTGTCAATGAGCTGCGGAATATACTCCTTCACGGTATCGAATTGTAATGGGTATAGTTTTTTTTCCGTAGAAGAAACTACAAAAGCATACAGCCTATCTTCAATGAACAAATAGCGTACAATTGTGGTGTTGTTTGGGATGTTTTGTTGCAGATTTTCCAACGATTCTTCAATGGTAGCATAACGCATTTTATAGTATTTGGGAAAGTCCTGCTTTAAGGAATCTAAAAACACTTCCCAAGCCGAGGATGCTTCAAAAAAAGTATTGAAATTTGTAATCTCTTTTTGCTTAAGCGAAGCGGACATAGCCTCTTTCAAGATACGTTCCCGTTGTGACGTCTTCTGGGGAATTTTAGAGAACGCCATGTTATTTCTAATATTGAGTCTGGAGCGTATGCGGTTATAGATACTGGACTCATGAACCCTAATAAGGTCTTCGAGGTATTTTTCTTTTTCAGTTAATTGATATAGATCGAGTCGAAGTTGTTTCGCAAAACTGAAGAGTTCGTTATTATCATCGATAAGGATCTCCAAGTCTTCGGGAGTATTTATTAATATCTTTCTGCGTTCTAGGATGCTTATCCCGTTCTCAATTTGTGATAATAAATCCTTTAAAAAAGATTCGGTTTTATCAGGATGAAGGCGGTAGTGTGATTTAGCGTGTACCAAAAGCGTACGCGGTTTTACAAATTCGATTTGAATCGAATCTGAAAGGGATGTGGAAGCGAATTCTTTTGCGTCGAAAAAAGAGAGCGCTTCTTTTGTGTATTCGATGGCTTGTGCATAATTGTTTAAACTATAATGGACATCGGCCATGTTTTGAATGTGATGAAAACGAACAAGGTCGTTCTGGAATGTCTTTCTCTTTGTGAAATCATACCCTGTACTTGCAAGTGCAAGGCCTTTTTGGGCATCTCCTGTTTTGGTATAGAATAACGACATGGTCTTTAAACTCTCCAGATAATCTTTAGTATAGGTGCCATCAAAGTCTTTCATATACAGCGCTTCGCTTTTTTGATACATCGCACGGGCGTTGTCCCAATCTTCTAAGGCTTCATAAATCGAGGCACGTAAACCTACCGTATAGCTGTGTAACAATGTATAATTTGCAGGGTTCAGTTCAATGATCTCCAGAGCCCTATCGGCAAAATGACCCGCCTGCTCAAAGTTCTTGGCGCTTAAGTGTCCATGACTTAAAATAGCCAGTGAGAAAATAACATTCGGGTCCTCGCTTCCGAATAATTTTTGTTTTTGCTGATAGCTGTATGTAAATATTTCCACGGCACGATTGTATTCTCCTAATCCATGATAGAAGGTACCTAGATTATCAATCGTAGAAAGTCGATATCTTTGAGCGCGCAGCTTTTTCGATTCGTCTTTAGATTCAGCTATAAACTTTTGATAGTTAGAAATAGCTTCTTTGATGTACTCAATCGCTTCTTGTGTATTACCGGTATTTTGTAGATTTAATGAGATATTGTTATTTACAATCGCCTTCCAGTAATCCTTATTTACCTCTGTACTATCCATTTTGTCAAGAGTTCTCACCGCATTCTTGTAATAATATGTAGAACTGTCTAATTGCGAAATACTGGCGTAATATCTCCCAATAGAGTTGAAAAGATTATATTTTTCTTGAAGATTTCTACCTCTGGCAGACTCTAACAATCGTTTTGACTCGAATAGGTGATTTTTTGCTTCCCCAATATGGCCTAGATTCAAATAATTAGTCCCAATGTTATACTGTATGCGTGAGATGAGCAGCTTGTCATTTGGCACAGCGCTTTTAGCATATTTCAGCGCCTCCATTGAGGTCTTAAGCGCCATATCTATTTGTCGAGACGTAAAGTGGAGGTTGCTAATTTGAAGCATGGCTTTTGCCGAAATGGTACTGTTGGAAGCTCGAATTACTTCTTGAGCGAGGGAAGTAGCTTTCTCAATGGCCTTTTGTGCATCACCGTCAGAAAGTGATGGACTTCCCATTAAAGGGATGTATGCGATTAAGGTATCGTAATCTTTTTGAGCCGTAAACGCTTCAATTTCTTTGGAAAGCTGTGCTTTGGCTTCAGTAATTTTGTTTTCTGCAATTAGGATCTCTATATGATCCGGGCCGGTGGTAAGCCCATTTTGTCCATATCCAATACTAGAGAATAAGATGCAAGTCAAGAACGCTAACAATAATGTACGAACGGCCATTGAATTCATGCTTTATTCTTTTAGATCTTGCAATAAATCAGTATTTCTTTGAGTAGGGTTTTCAATGAGCAATTGCCTCGCTTTATCTAATTCGTTTTCTTTAATATGGGCCAAAGCTCGGTAGTAAATGGCATCCTCTATAAAGATGCTTTGCGATTGTGTTTCCAGCTTTTTAAGATAGTCAAGAGCTTTCTCACTATTTCCTTCAGCCAAATGTGCTACACCCAAATAAAAATTTAAAGTGTCGTTCTCTTGTATATCATCCATTTGTTGTTGCCACTTGGTAATTGCAATATTGTATTCACCTCGTTTGTAATTGACCATGGCATCAAAAAAATGATAGTTGGTTTGGGTACTCATGGTGGTAGGCAAGCCCGGGTCCGGAACAAAATGCTTTGCAAACAATTTTTCTGAAGAAGAGGGCATCTTCATAAAGTAGAATACTCCAAAGATCACTAACAAACATGCCGCTAGTGCATAAAGCGGTAGTTTTGAAGTGGTATTGCGACGCTTGATAATCTCAGGGGTGTGAAGGGGTTTAGACTGTGTGCCTTCAATAGTCTGGTGGAAACGATCAAGCTTTGTTTTTAATGCGACCGTTTCTACGGTTTCAATAAGAAGACCAATCTCACGCACCTTTGCTTGAAGCGAAGGATCGGCGGCGAGCCTTTCTTCAAACTGAGATCGCTCGACAGAAGTCATGGAACGGGTTAAATACCGTTCTATGGCTTCTAGCTCCTGTTGTGAAAATGTAGGTTGTGTGCTCACTGTTTTTTGTTTATTTGGGAGTATGTACCAATGATCGCAATTTTTGCATACACCGGTATTTTTTATTTCGGGCCGAGGCTTCATCGATTTTCAGGGAATCGGCTATTTCCCGCATCGATTTCTTTTCAAAGTAAAATTGTATCAGCAGTTGTTTACACGATGTTCCCATGGCATTAAAAGAATCCAATGCATTTCGCAATACAGGCTCTGCTTGGTCTTCCCTTGGCTGTATTTCCGGCGGTGCTTCTTCTTGAGAGGCGGAATGAAGCGACTGCAGGGCAACAGTTTTCTTATAGTGACCTGAACGCAAATAATCCAACCACTTATTCTTGGCGATCTGGTATAGATAGCCCTGAATTGCTGTTTCATTTTCCGGTGTGAAACGGTCGTTTCTTATATTCTTCCAAACCGTTATGAACGCTTCCTGATAAATATCTTTAGCATAGGGCATGGTGCCGTTGTTTTTGAGGATAAAGAGTTCTACTTTTCTGAAATTTTCTTGATATAACCTGTTGAGAACAAACTCATTATTGTTCTTTATGGCTTCCACGAGCGCAAACTGTTCCTGTATTTGTATTCTTTCCCCCATCTTTTGAAGATAAAGGAAAGGTAATAATTTTTTATTGTTCTACATTAAACTTGGTCCATTCGGCATCATTTATTTTATTGTCAATTCGGGGATCATACAGCGAATTATTCGTGCCGATATATTCTCCCCGGTTATTCACCCAGTAATGATTTGTGCCGGATGGAACGGTATAATGCTCGCCTGTGGAGTGGTTACCGATCACCGTATTTTCTGCGATCACATTCACAGTTTTGGAATGCCCTTCACTATTAATATTACTACGATTTAAATAACCTGCATGACTAATATCCGATATCTCACTGTAAATACTACCAACTGAACGCGTCGTATTGCCATGAGCTTCGATAATGCTCATACGCTGTTTATGAGCCACTTCACTTTTCATTAGCTGCTCTCTGTAAAAGGCGTCATTCCTTTTAAAATTCGCTGCCAATTGACCGTTTTTATATTGTTGCCACTGCGGGTTCAGTTGGGTATTCGAAACGCCAAAAATGTAGGCATCCTTTGCCTCGCTGAAGTATGACCTGTCAGCCTCTACATGAGTAGTGCTAATTGACCAAATAACACCATCGTTGTTTTGAGTGAATGTTTGCAACGCAAGGATGAAGACGTTTACCCCATTGGGGCCTTGGTATTCACTCCCCACGGCATAATACGTTCTTTGGCTGTTCGTTTGAGGCATTCCTTGTGAAAACGTATTCCAAAATTTTACGACCCCGGGAAGCGAATTGCTTGAAACGAATGTATAACCCCGACCTTCCATAGAAGGTTTTATTTGATACGTAACTATATCTTCCAAAGGCATGGGCTGCGATACTTGTTTGCCCATTTGCATGGCAGTCTGATTGACAAATGGATCATTTGCATAGAAATATTCATACCGCTCGGTTTTGTAAACCTTTAATTTATTCGGACCGCGATAGGGAACGTGTGCATTTGGAGCTTCATCCATAGTCCAACTGGAAGGCAGCGGTGTTTTGGCCATGACCATCCCGTTCTCCGCATCCTTTATATAAAAGAATTTTTTACCGTCATTGTTCTGTTCCAAAGATTGTTGCATGGCTGTCTCGCGAAATAAAAGGGTAGTGTCTGCTTCGGCATGATACATAGTCTCATCCTTACTGTTTCCAAAGAGACAAGAAGAACAAAGAACTAAGAGCGCAAAAAGAATCGAAAAATAAACTGTCATTTTCATGATTATGGGGTATGTGTTCATCGTAACATCGAAAATATTTCAATATGTCATCACATACCTATTTTATTTTCGTTGTACATTATTTGAGTAGAAATATGGGCAGGCAAATTAAGTGACACAATTGTCATTAAAACTTACAGTATTGAAATGAACTATATCGCATTTTTACGGGGCATTAACGTTGGCGGACACAAAAAGATCCTTATGGCCGATCTGCGACTGTTGTTTGAGTCTTTGGGTTACACACAGGTACGTACCTATATCCAAAGTGGTAATGTTTTATTTTCTGCGGAAAGGGAGAAAGGTCTTGCGGAAAATATTTCAGAAGCAATACAAATAAAATACGGCTGGGAGGTTCCGGTGATCGTAAAAACTGCCGAAGCATTGCGAACCATTTTTGAA